>JAICHV010000033.1 GCA_025924715.1 Alphaproteobacteria bacterium | reverse complement strand
GTTGCGGAAGATCAGCATGGTGCCTTCGTCCGGCGGCACTTCGGCGATCACGTCCTCAAGATTGTCCGGCCCGCGCAGCAGCCGCAGGCGGCCGGTCTTCGCCTCCCACTCATTGTTCATGTAGATCAGCACGGTGATCAGCTTGGTGCGGCTGTCGGTGTGGATCTGGCCGTCGCGTGCCGCCGATACGCCGCGCGCCGTCACCTTGGTGGGACGCCCCGTAAGATCGACATCCAGTTTTCTCTCCACCGCGCGCGTGAAATCCGGCCCCTGGATCGCCTGCATGAACCTGCCAAAGGCCGGCCCGTATTTCAGCGTCGGCAGGGGGAAGGAGCCGGGGTGACGAACAGCCGGATAATCGGCATTGATCGCCGCCATGGCTCCGGGCCGGACGAAGCGCGGCACCATCGCGTAAGGGAAAGGGGCGCGGATCAGCGGCGCGGCGGCAAAAGCCTCCAGATCGATGGGCAAGTCGGTCATCGCCGCCACTTACCGCGAACCGTCCCAAAAGGCAAAACGCTGCTGGCGATGTGGAAGCCTGCGCCAATTGGGTGCAGTTGCCAGCGCAGGCCTAAGCCCTAGATACTAAGCCATGGCCTTTCTGCAGCCCGCCCCTCCCCGCCAGCCTATCTTCCGCGCTCCGGCTGTGGTGATCTGGCTGATTGCCGGCTTAGCGGCGGCGCATCTGGCCCGCGTCCTGGCCTCGCCCCAGCAATCCGCCGAATGGATTATCCGCTATGCCTTCATTCCGGCGCTTTACAGCCCGGGCTTCCTTGCCGCCAATCATATCGATCCGGGAGCGTGGTGGGAAAGAGCGGTCCCCTTTGTCTCTTATATGGCCCTCCACAACGACCTGATCCATCTGGCGATCAATTCGGTCTGGCTGCTGGCTTTCGCCCCGATTGTTGCGCGCCGCTATGGGACGCTGCTGTTCCTGGTCTTTTTCGTGGTGTGCGGCGTGGCGGGGGCGGCGACCCATCTGGCGCTGAACTGGGGGTCGACCAATCCGGTGATCGGTGCATCGGGCGCCATTTCCGGCCTGATGGCGGCAGGCCTGCGATTGTTGCCGACCATGCGGGCAGGGCCGGGCGAGGCGAACCTGATCCCGCTGCTGTCGCGTCAATTCCTGCTGTTCGCCCTGGTCTGGATCGGGATGAATGTGATCGTTGGGGTGACAGGAATCGGGCTGGGGGGCGAGACCGCCCTGATTGCCTGGCAGGCGCATCTGGGCGGCTTCATCGCGGGCATGCTGCTGGCCGGACCCTTCGACCACCTGCGGCCCAAGCCGGTGGGATTGCACCTCGACCGGCTATAGAGCCGGGAAAATCACCGGCCGCGGTTCTTATTCCGCCGGGGCAGGTTGGGCGACGACTTTGGGGCGCTTGCGGAAGAGCTGGAAATGTCCGCCCAGCCGGTCGAGATACACATAGATCACCGGCGTGATGTAAAGCGTCAGCAGTTGCGACAGCAGCAGGCCGCCCGCCACGCACATGCCCAGCGGCCGGCGCGAGGCCGCGCCCGCCCCCATGCCCAGCGCGATCGGCATAGTGCCCATCATCGCCGCCATGGTGGTCATCATGATCGGACGGAAGCGGATCATCGCCGCCTCGTAGATCGCGCGCTCCGGCGGAATGCCGTCATTGGCGCGCTGTGTCTGAAGCGCAAAGTCGATCATCATGATCGCGTTCTTCTTGACGATGCCGATCAGCATCATCATCCCGACAAAGGCGTAAAGGCTGAGCGGCACGCCGAAGACATAAAGCGTCAACAAGGCGCCCACCGCCGCCGAGGGAAGACCCGACAGGATGGTGAGCGGATGGATGAAGCTTTCATACAGCACGCCCAGGATGATGTAGACGACGAGCATGGCGATGACGAGCAACAGCCCCATATTCTGGGTCGATTGCTGAAACGCCGCTGCGGTGCCTTGGAAGCTGCCGGTGATGGTCGCCGGGACCTGGGCTTCCTCGGTGGCTTTCTTGATGCCGGTCACCGCGTCGCTGAGGGTCTTGCCGGGCGCCATGTCGAAGGACAGCGTCACGGCGGGCACTTGGCCGGCATGGTTGACGCTGAGCGGCATGGTGCTGCTGGTGATCTGGGTGACGGCGCTGAGCGGCACCAAATTGGGCACGCCGCCATTACCGCCGCCGCCAGCCACCGGTAGCCCGGTGGCAGTCGGGTTGGCGGCTGCCACGGCCCCCGCTGTCGGGCTGGCGGCATTGCCGGGCACATTGGACGCGGTGATGTAGATGCGCGACAGCGATGACGGATCGCGCTGATATTGCGGCAGCAATTCCAGGATCACCTGATATTGATCGGAAGAGCGGTTAATCTGGGAGACCTGGCTGCCGCTGAATGACGAGCCCAGCGCGCTTTCGATCTGCTGGGTGGTGACGCCCATCGCCGCCGCCCGGTCGCGGTCGATCTTGACCTGGACCGAGGGCATCGCCTTGTCCAGGTCGCTGTTGACGTCGACGAAATCGGGATTGGCCTGCATTGCCGCCATCAGCTTGTCCGACACCTGGCGCAGTTCCTCCAGATCAAGCCCCTGCAGCGTGTATTGGTAGTTGGAGCGGCCGTAGCGTCCGCCCAGCCGCACGCTGGGTGGATTGGAGAGGAACACGCTGACGCCGGGAATGTGGCTGACCTTGGGGCGGAGCTCGGCGATCACCTGGTCGGCGTTGAGCTTGCGCTCGCTCGCGGGCTTGAGAACGATCAGCTGAAGCCGGGCACTGTTGGAACCGGCATCGCCGTTATTGCCATCCATCTGGGCCGAGGTGGCCAGAATATTCGGATCGTGATCGACGATGGACTCCACCTGCTTCACATAGCCCGTCATCTGGTCGAAGGACGTGCCATTGGCCGCCTGGATCGAGGCCTGGATGCGGTTGACGTCGTCAGAGGGCAGGAAGTCCTGCTGCATGATCGAGAACAGGCCGACGCTGGTCACGACGCTGAGGACGAAGACAACCAAAATGACGCGGGGATGGCCCAAGCTCCATTTCAAGGTGCGGTCATAGGTGGCATGCAGGCCGTTGAAGGCCTTTTCGCTCAAATTGTAGAACGCGTTGTGCTTCTGGCCATGCTCGCTTTTGAGAATGCGGGCGCAGAGCATCGGCGTCAGCGTCACCGAAATAATGCCCGACGCCATGATCGCCAGGATGATGGTCACGGCGAATTCGTGCAGCAACCGTCCCACCACACCGCCCATGAAAACGATGGGGATGAACACCGCCGCCAAGCTGACCGTCATCGACAGAATGGTGAAGCCGATCTCGCTCGCGCCTTTGAGCGCCGCCTCGTAAGGCTGCATGCCTTCTTCGATGTGGCGGACGATGTTTTCCAGCATGACGATGGCGTCGTCGACCACAAAGCCGACCGACAAGGTCAGCGCCATCAAGGACAGATTGTCCAGGTTGAAACCCATTGCCGCCATACCGGCAAAGGTGCCGATCACCGCGATGGGCAGCGCCAGGGACGGGATCAGCGTCGCCGACAACCGGCGCAGGAAGACGAAGATCACCAACACCACCAGAATGCCGGCGACCAGCAAGGTGACTTGCACGTCGTCGATCGCCGCCTTGATGGTCTCGCTGCGGTCGTAAAGGATATCCAATTTCACCGAGGGCGGCAGGGTCGCCTGGAATTGGGGCAGCACCGCCCTGACCGCGTCGATGGTCTTGACGACGTTGGAACCCGGTTGTTTGGTGATGCTGAGGCTGATCGCCGGCTGCCCCGAAACCCAGCTCTTGGAATTGGGGTTCTGAACCCCATCCAGCACATTGGCCACGTCACCAATGCGCACCGGCGCGCCATTGCGATAGGTAATGATCTGGCGCCGGAAGGCATCGGCGTCGTTAAGCTGGCCATCGGCATGGATGATCGCCGAGCGAGTCGAGCCATTCAGCGCGCCCGTCGCCTGATTGACATTGGCACTGACGATCGCGCTGGTCAGCAAGTCGATGCCGATCTGGCGGCTGGCCAGGGCGGCGGGATCGGCCTGGATCCGCACGGCATATTTGGTCGAGCCGGCGACCCTGACCTGGGCGACGCCCTCGATGGTGGAAAGCTGCCGCGCCAGCAGGGTTTCGGCATACTCGTCAAGCTTGGACGGCGACAGGGTCTTGGATGACAGCGCCATGAACATGATGGGCAGGTCGGCGGGATTCTGTTTGCGGAAAGTGGGCGGCTGCGGCATCGCCCGTGGCAATTGGCGCGTCGCCGCCGAGATCGCGGTCTGCACGTCCTGGGCGGCGGCGTCGATGTTGCGATCCAGGTTGAACTGCAGGGTGATCTGGGTGCTGCCCTGGCTGCTCGACGAGGTCATCGAATCGACGCCGTTGATGGTCGAGAACTGGTTTTCCAGCGGCGCGGCCACGGCGCTGGCCATGGTTTCCGGATCGGCGCCGGGCAGGCTTGCGCTCACAGTGATGGTGGGGAAGTCGAAATTGGGCAGGTCGGAAACCGGCAGCGACAGATAGCCGAAAATGCCGAATATGATCATGGCCGCCATGGCCAGGGTGGTCATGACGGGACGTTCAATGAAAGCCTTGGAGAGATTCATCTGAGCTTCAACCCGGGGGCGGGCCGCCTTCCGCATTGCCCCGCCCTCGGCGGCCACCACGGCGTCCGCCTCGACCCCCGCCAACCGCCGCCGCACCGGCGCCGCCGCGGCCGATCGTGACCTTGCCATCGGGCAGAACCCGGAGCTGACCATCGACGATCACGGACTCGCCCGGCTGCAGATTGCCCTGGACCGCGTCATTGGTACCGTCGTCGAACAGGACTTTGACCGTGCGTATTTGCGCGATCATGTCAGGCGTCACGACATAGACGAATTGATCGTCGGCGCCATTGTTGACCGCCTCGCGCGGCACCACCAGGGCGCCGGGAATGTCGCTGAGCTGCACCGTCACATCCACCAGCTGGCCTGGAACCAGGCTGGCGTCGAGATTGGGGAAGGTCGCCCGCAATTCGATCGTGCCGGACGTGGCATTGACCGCGTTGCTGATGAAGTCGACCGGCGCCGATATATCGGCATCGCCGCCGGCGCCATGAAGATTGATGCGCGCCACCAGGTCCTTGCCATGCGCGCGCGCCTGGATGCGCGGCAGATCGGCCTGGGGCAGGGCGAAGGAAACCTTGATCGGCTGGATCTGGGTGATGGTGACCAGCGGCGCGGTGGTGCCGTTGACGGAAACCAGATTGCCGGGTTGCAGCAGAATGGGGCCGGTCTTGCCGTCGATCGGGGAGTGTATTTTGGTGAAATCCAGATTCAGCTTGGCCGCCTCGGCATTGGCCTTGGCTTGCAGATAGGTGGCCTGCGCATTGTCATTGGCCTGGGGTGCGATGGCGTTTTGCCGCAAAAGGCTGGCAGAGCGGTCGGCATTGGTCTTAGCCCCCAGCAGCACCGCCATGGCGCTGTCATAGGCGGCTTGATAAGGCGCGGGATCGATCTCGAACAGCAGATCGCCTTTTTTGACCAGTTGACCTTCCTTGAAATGGACGGAGACGAGCTGGCCCTGGACCCGCGCCGTCACCGACACCACGGAATTGGCGACCACCGTTCCGATGGTGTGCTCGATCACCTGCATATCGCGCTGCTGGACAGGGGCCACCTTGACGGGCGCCGCCCCGCCACCGCGCACCCGCGCGGGCGCGGCACCGGTATGGGTGTAATAGTAATAACCGCCTAGAATCGCGGCCAAGCCGATAGCCGCCAGGACAAAGCGCTTCGCCGATTGCCCGCTCTGTCTGCCCCCCAGCGTGAGTTTGGTGTCCGCTTCGCGGGGAGAAATCTGCACATTCATTCGACTGACAACCTTTGGCCGCCCCATTCGGGGCCTTGAGAAAAACCGTGAATAACCCAGCTGAGCTGGTCCGGCCACGAAATAGTCCGGAACCGTAGCAGCTCGGTCGGAGTGGCGGGCGCTTTCGCCACCAGCGGGCCCGACTTAAAAACCTTCGAGATTCAACAGATTGCGTGTCTTTCCGGCGGTTTTCGTCCCACTTTGTAAGACAAAAGTTTCTCATAAATGTCCCAGAACGCAGTTTTTGCCCAGGGAAACGCGGCCGCAGGCTCCATTAAACTCTTGAAATATTTGAATTTACTGTGACCCGCCCGGAACATTTTGCAGCTGCGTTGCGGTTCCCTGCCGGGCACGTCTATAAGCCCCCTCCTCGCTCTAGGCATTGGACTCCATGGAAATCCGCAATATCGCGATCATCGCGCATGTCGATCACGGCAAGACCACGCTGGTGGATCAGCTTCTCAAGCAATCCGGCTCGGTGCGCGAGAACCAGCATATGGACGAGCGCGCCATGGATTCCAACGACCAGGAGCGCGAGCGCGGCATCACCATTCTGGCCAAATGCACCAGCGTCGAATGGCAGGGCTGCCGGCTGAACATCGTCGATACCCCCGGCCATGCCGATTTCGGGGGCGAGGTCGAGCGCATCCTGTCCATGGTGGATGGGGTGGTGCTCTTGGTGGATGCCGCCGAAAGCGTCATGCCGCAGACCAAATTCGTTCTCAGCAAGGCTTTAAAACTGGGCCTCAAGCCGATCGTGGTGGTCAACAAGATCGATCGGCACGACGCCCAGCCGCGCGAGACCCTGGAATCCATTTTCGATCTTTTCCTGGCGCTGGAAGCCAATGACAGCCAGCTCGACTTCCACCATCTCTACGCCTCCGGCCGCAGCGGCTGGGCGGTGCGTGAATTGGAAGACGAGCGCAAGGATCTGTCGCCGCTGTTCGAATTGATCGTCAAGGATGTGCCGGCGCCGAAGCCCCAGGCCCTGGCCGGCGAAGCCCATCCGTTCAAGATGCTGGTCACCACGCTCGAGGCCGACAATTTCCTGGGCCGCATTCTCACCGGCCGCATCGAATCGGGCGTCATCACCACCAACCGCCAGATCAAAGCCCTGTCGCGCACCGGCGAGGTGCTGGAACGGGCCCGCGTCACCAAGCTCCTGGCGTTTCGGGGACTGGCGCGGGTGCCGGTCGATCGGGCCGAAGCCGGCGACATCGTCGCCATCGCCGGGCTGGAAGATGCCACGGTGGCCGATACGCTGTGCGACCCTTCCGTCGAAGAGCCGATTCCCAGCCATCCGATCGATCCGCCGACCCTGGCGATGACCATCTCGGTCAATGATTCGCCCCTGGCGGGCCGCGAAGGCAGCAAGGTGCAGAGCCGCGTCATCCGCGAAAGACTGGTGCGGGAAGCCGAAGGCAATGTCGCGCTGAAGATGCAGGAAACCGGCGAGGGCGCCTTCGAAGTGGCGGGGCGCGGCGAATTGCAGCTCGGCGTCTTGATCGAAAGCATGCGCCGCGAAGGGTTCGAATTGTCGATCAGCCGGCCGCGGGTGCTGTTCAAGACCGAGAATGGCGAGCGGCTGGAGCCGATCGAGGAAGTCACCATCGATGTCGATGATGCCTATACCGGCGTGGTGATCGAGAAAGTCTCGAATCGCAAGGGCGAGATGGTCGATATGCGCCCCACCGGCGCGGGCAAGACCCGCGTGGTCTTTCACGCGCCGGCGCGGGGCTTGATCGGCTATCACGGCGAATTCCTCACCGACACCCGCGGCACCGGGGTGATGAACCGCATGTTCCTGGACTATGCGCCGCATAAGGGTTCGGTGGGCGGACGCACCAATGGCGTGCTGATTTCCACCGAGGATGGCGAGGCCGTGGCCTATGGCCTTTGGTATCTGGAAGAGCGCGGCAAGCTGTTCGTGACACCCGGCACCAAGGTCTATGAAGGCATGATCGTGGGCCAGAACGCCAAGGACAACGACCTGGACGTCAACCCCACCAAGACCAAGCAGCTCACCAATATCCGCACCACCTCGAAAGACGAGGCGGTGCGCCTGACCCCGATCGTGCCGATGACCCTGGAGCAGGCGATGGCCTATATCGAGGACGACGAGCTGGTCGAAGTGACGCCGCAAAGCATTCGGCTTCGCAAGCGGATGTTGAAGCCCCACTTGCGCAAGCGGGCAAAGGTAGACGCTTAGGCGCGGGTCTTTTGCGTCGTGAGTGCGTCGCGCCTTCGCTCGTGTACGTCTTGTACACGTCGCTCGGCGCTCCTGCCCACGCCACAAAATCCCCCGCGCCTAAATGCGCGCAGCCTTTCGGTTCGATATCCTCCTAGCTAGCGAACAAAATTCCTCGCTACGCAGGGATTGGCGCTGTAAAACGGCGCCATGACCGTCGATCCCGAGACCATCGCTTTCGCCAATCGTCTTGCCGATGCCTCGGGGGCGGTGATCCGGCCTTTTTTCCGTCAGCGCATTGCGGTCAGCCACAAGCCGGGCCTGCATGCCTTCGATCCCGTGACCGAGGCCGACAAGGGCGCCGAGCGCGCGATCCGGGCGCTGATCGAGAAAGAACGGCCGCAGGACGCGATTCTGGGCGAGGAATTCGGCGCCCAGGACGGCTCTTCCGGCTGGCGCTGGGTGCTCGATCCGCTCGACGGCACCCGCGCCTTCGTCACCGGCCGCCATGAATGGGGTTCGCTGATTGCGCTGGAGAAAGACGGTTATCCCGTGCTGGGCCTGCTCGACCAGCCGGTGCTGGGCGAACGCTTCATCGGCGCCGATGGCGCCGCCTGGCTCCTGCAGAATGGAACGCGCAGCCCGCTTAAGACGCGCGCCTGCGGCGCCTTGAAAGACGCCATCCTCTGCGCCACCGATCCGGGCGCATATTTCACGCAAGAGCAGCAGGTCGGGTTTCGGCGCGTCGCATCGGCGGCGCGCATGACCCGTTATGGCGGCGATTGTTATTTGTTCGCGGCGCTGGCCTTGGGATTTGTCGATCTGGTCATCGAGGCGGGATTTCAAGCCTGGGATATCGCCGCCTTGATTCCCCTGGTGGAAGGCGCCGGCGGTGTGATCACCAGTTGGACCGGCGGCGATTGCCGCGATGGAAAAACCATTCTCGCCAGCGGCGATAAGCGCCTGCATCAAGCCGCTATGGCGCTGCTTTCGGGCTGAAGTTTCCTCTTATGTAGACAGTCGCCGCGCAATGCGGCGAGAAGGCGGCGAAAAGCGCGACGATTTCGCTTCGGAAAACATTGGCTTTTCGCGCCGTTTCAAAGTCTGGCCGCAATCCTGCCCATCTTCGGCTGTGCCGCAACCAGGCGCTCGCGCATACGTTGTCTCATAGCAGGACAACATATCAGCAGGAGCCAACATGAGCGATCTTCGCGACTTCAATGCATCGTCCAATGCCACGCTTGGCAATTCTCCAATTGGCGATCCCGCCATCCCTCTTTCGCAAGAGGGTGTCCTTATCGATCGGCCCGCGGCTTTCGACGAATCCGTTGGCGGCGAGCCCTTGAATCAATTCCATGTCGTCGAGGAAGAAGAACCCGGCAGCAATACGATCAAAATCGCCGGCGCCTTCGCCGTCGCGCTGCTCATCGGCGCCGCGGCGATTTACGGCTATGAAATTTCGTCGTCGCATTCGAGCAAGGTGGCGGTGACACAGACGGCGTCGAACACGCCGGCGCCCGCCCCGGCGATGACGCCGCCGCCATCCGCACCTTCGGCCGCGAGCGACAATTCCAGCACCACCATGCCTGCGCCGGCCTCCAAAACCGCTGCGGCACCCGCCCCGGCGCCGACCAGCCAGCCGGTCGTCCGCAGTGCTCGCAGAACGGCGCGGGCACGGGCGGAAGAAACCGCTACGGCTTCGTCGTCACCTTCCGCGACGTCGTCAACTTCGGCAACCGCAAGCCTGGCGACACCGCCGGTCGAGCCGGTTTCTCCCACGCCGCCGGCCTCTTCCTTGGCCGCGAACCCCAATCCGCAGCCGGCCTTGAGTGCGCCGGATCAGGTGGCTCCGGCTCCGGACGCATCGGCCCCGGCCCCGGCCCCGGAAGCCCCGCAGGCGGCCGCGCCGGCGCCCGAATCTACCCCGGCCGTGCCGCCGCCTGACCAGGCTCCTGCTCAGTGACGGTTTGACGGCAGGCGTGGAGAATGCCGCGTCCCTCAGGGGCGCGGCATTTTCTCGTCCATGAAACGGTCAAAACCTTCCCAGACCTGATCGCGATAGATATCGCGCTCCATCAACAGCTCGTGTCCGGCGCCGGCGATCACGCGGCATTGTGCATTGGGCATGCGCGAGACGAAGGCGGTCAGGGCCGCTGTGTTGCAGACACGGTCATGGCCGGCGCCGAACACCAGGGCCGGCGTATGGATCGCCTCGGCATAGCCCGGGGCATGCAATTGCATGATCGATTTCAGCGCCGCCGCCAACCAGCCCCAGGTCGGACCGTTCAGCCGCAACTCCGGATTGGCCGCCAATCTTAGCTGGGTCCGGCGATAGCGCGCCGGATCGGAGGTCACGATCTGCATGGAAAAGGGCAGCTTCAACTGATCGCGGGCCGCCATCCCCCAGACGAAGTCTTCCGATGGACCCGCGCGGTTGAGCGATTTGGTCACCAGCTCCACCATCCACCATGGCACGCCGCGCGGTTGGATGCCGATCATCGGCGCGCAGAGTGTCACCGCTTGAAATTCGCCCGGCCGATCATGGAGGCGCCGCAGCAGGATGTGTCCGCCCATAGAATGCGCCAGCGCGATCGCTTTGCCCGTGCCCAGCATCGGCTGCACCACTTGCGACATGAGAGCGGCCAGATCTTCGTCATATTGCGAGAAATTCTCGATATGGGCCTTGCGCGGGTCGGCCAAGATGCGGTCGGAGCCGCCCTGGCCGCGCCAATCCATGGTGACGACGCAAAAGCCGCGCACCACAAGCTCGTCGATCACCTCGAAATATTTTTCGATGAATTCGGTTTGCCCGGCGAGAAGCACGCAAACCGCGCGCGCAGGCTCAGCCTCGAACCGCGCCGCCCGCAAGCGAATGGGGCGCGCGGCGCTGCCGCTCTGGATGAAGAACGGCGCGAAATTTTCCGCCGCCGGGCGCATCGATGAACTCCCCCATTCGCGCTTGCAGGTTTGCAGGGCGGGCGCGAACAGGTCAATCTCTGCGCCTTTTATTGGAACAGGGCATGGATCAATCCGCCAAAGCGGCGGGGCGCGATGGCCTCGGCCGCTTCTGTTTTTGGCTGCATATGGCAGTCTTGGCCTTCATCGCCGGCGGCTGGGCCCTTCCCTGGCACGGGGTCTTGCTGGTCTATCTGATCTTTCTGCCGCTGGTGATTGGACAATGGCGCATCAACCGGGACGCCTGCGTCCTCAACAATGCCGAGAACTGGCTGCGTCACCGGCGCTGGCGGGCACCGGAAACCAATGCCGAAGAGGGCGCCTGGCTCAGAACCCTGCTGCGAAGGGTGTCCGGCCTGGCCCTCAGCAAGCGCCAGATGGACCTGGTGATCTATTTTTCCATGGGCAGCTTCTGGGCCGTGGCTTTGGTGCGTTTTTTACGGTCTTAAGGGCTTGAAGGGGCTTTTTTCGATCCTAAATCTGCGTCGTCCGGTGGCTTTGGCGCCGGAACTTTGTCCCCGCGCGCCTTTAGTCGGCGGGGCTGACCGCAACGCTTTTAGGAGGTTGTCACCATGCGTCTGGATTATTCCCCATTCTTCCGTTCCACCGTGGGCTTTGACCGGCTGTTCGAACTTCTCGAATCGGCCGATGTCCGCGAAGGCTATCCCCCCTATAACATCGAGCGGGCCGACGAAAATCATTACCGCGTCACCGTCGCGGTCGCCGGCTTCGGCGAGAACGACCTGTCGATCGAGGTCAAGGACGGCGTGCTCACCGTCACCGGCAAGCGCGAAGACGCGCAGCGGGCCTCGTACCTGCATCAGGGCATTGCCGGCCGCGCCTTCGAGCGCAGCTTCCAACTGGCCGAGCATGTCGAGGTTCGCGGCGCCCGCCTCGAAAACGGGCTGCTCCATATCGATCTGGAGCGCGTCGTGCCCGAGGAAAAGAAGCCTCGCAAGATCGCCATCAACGGCGGCCCGGAGCTTAAGACCATCGGCGGGGCCAAGGCCGCCTAAGCGGCTGACGCCGGGCTTAAACGCAAAAAAGCGAGCGGGGCCGTCCAAGCGGGCCGCCCCGCTTTCGTATTCCGCCGGTTTTGGTACTGTTTGCACCGCGGCGCGCCGGTCGGTGGTTTTCATGGCCCTTTGGGCTTCCTCACGCAAACCCATTGTCGGTGCCGGCACGGTCAGCGATGTCGCCGATCTGAAGGCCTATTTTGAAGGCCTGTTCCGGCGGTTTGCGCCGCCTTCGCCGGAGATTCGCTTTGAGCCCGGCCAGCTCGGTCCGATATCGGGCGAATGGGCCCGCGGCCGGCGCAGCGCGGTGGGACGGCTGATCTTGTATTTCCATGGCGGCGGTTATCTTGCCGGCTCGCCGGAAAGCCATCGCGGCTTGATCGCGAGATTGGCCGAGGCGGGCGAAGCGGATGTTTTTGCCGTGCGCTATCGGCTGGCGCCCGAATGCGTCTTTCCCGCCGCGGTGCGCGACGGCATCGATGCCTATCGCGCCCTGGCGGGGTCCGGCGTCGCGCCCTCCGGCGTGATCCTGGCCGGAGACGGCTCCGGCGGCGGGCTGGCCTTTTCCGTCGCCTTGGCGATACGCAATGCGGGGCTGGAAATGCCCGCCGGTGTCGTGGCGATGTCGCCCTGGGCGGACTTGTCACTGTCGGGCTGGTCGATGCTGCAGAATTTGCGGGCCGACAATGCGCTGCATTGGGAGATTCTCTTCCAATGCGCGCGGCATTATTTGCGCAAGTCCAATCCCGCCGATGCCTATGCCTCGCCGGCATTCGCCAGCCTCAAGGACTTTCCCCCCATCATGGTCCATGCCGGAGCCCAGGAAATTCTGCGCGACGACGCCTCCAAGCTGGGCGACCGCGCCGCCGACGCCGCCGTGCCGGTGAGCGTGGAGATCTATGACGGCATGGGCCATCTCTTCCAGGCCGAAAACGGCGGCGAGGCCAAAGTCTCGCTGGCCCGGCTGGGACAGTTCATCCGTACCAAGACGAAAGTGCCGATGCAGCAGGCGTCGGCCTGATAAACCGGGTCCACCTTTGCTCAGGCCCGGCTCCCCCGTGCGCGCGAAAGCGCGCCGACGGGGGAGTACCCGTAGCACGCAGGCGCTTGCGGCTGTCGCGTGCGAAGGGGGGAAAGCAATAAGGCGGAAGCCTATTACGCGGACGCGTAATAGGCTTCCGCATAATGCATGGGGAGCTTGGCGCCCGCCATTTCCACGCCGGTCAAATCTGTGTCGCGCACGTCCGCGTCCGTGAGATTGGCGTAGGACAGGTCGCTGCCGTTCAGCCGCACCCGGCGCAAATCGGCGCCATGGAAATCGGCATAGCGCGCTTCGGCATTGTCCAGCCGCGCCACCAGCAGGCGCTCGCCCGACAGCAGCAGCGGCCCCAATTTGGCGTTGTGCAGGTCGGCGTGGTTGAGCTTGGCGCCGGAAAGATTGACCCCGCGCAGATCGGCGCCGCCGAACTTCGCCGAGCGCAAATCGCAGCCCGTCAGATTGCTGCCCTGAAGTGAGGCGCCTTCCAGGTTGACGCCATACAGAATGGCCCCGGGCGCGATCAGCGCGGTCAATTGGCGGTGGGCGAGCCGTCGCACTTTGCGCAAGTCGCGGCCCGACAGATCGGCGGGCCGGCCTTCCCGGCCATCGGTCTCGGTCCAGCGGATATGGCTTTCCAGCATTTCCTCGATCCGCTTGGTCTCGTCCGGATTGGGCTGGGCCTCCTCGGTCAAGGTCTTGGAAAGATCGGCGCCATGCGTGGTGGCCAGATCCAGCCGCGCCCCGATCAGGATGGCGCCGGCCAGATCGGCGCCGGTCAAATTGCAGCCCGACAGATCGGCATTCTCCAGATTGGCGCCGTTCAGCCTTGCCTGGCGCAGATTGGCGCGGGTCAGGCGGCAGCCCTTCATGATCGCGTCGGTGAAATCGGCCTGCACCGCGATCGCGCCGGTCAGCTTGGCGCGCTCGAGATTGGCACTGTTGAGCATCGCCGAGGGCAGTTCGGACGGTCCCAGATCGTGCTGGATGACCTTCAGATTTCCATAGCGGTCTTTTTCGGCAATGGTGCCTTCGCGAAAATCGGCTTCGTAAAGATCGGTGCCGATCAGATTGGCGCCGCGCAGCGAGGCGCCCCGCAGATCGGCCCGCCGCATGGAGGCGTTCGACAGATTGGCCCGCCTCAGATCGGCTCCGAAGAAGCTGGCGGCATCCAGCCGGGCGCTGACGAAATTGGTGTCCTCGAGCACCGCCCCGGTGAAATCGGCGTCACAAAGATTGCGTCCCGACAGGTCCAGGCCCGACAGGTCGCAAAAGGCGAAAGTCGCGCGCGCGCCGCCGATCCGTCCGGAATACAGCATTTCATGCCGGGCAAGGGCGGCCGCGACGTCAGCCTGGGTGAGCCGGGCTGAGCCGCTATGGCGGGCCTCTTTCATGGAAACGGGGCTCGTTAATGCTTTTTCACCTCCCATTCTGGCGGGATGGCGGCTAACACCTGATTAAAACGTGAAAATTTGCTGTTGAACGCCGGCCCCGAGTGGGTACAAAGGCGGTCTGGGAAGCGGTCCGGGCCAAGCTGTCGGCCCAATGCCCCCGGAATGGGACGGGACCACGAAAGTTTGAGAAGGACCGGCCGGCGCGGGTCCGAAGAGGCAGAGCCGAAGATCGGGGCGGCAATCCCGCCCGGACGGCCGCCAAGATACTGGAGAACTGGATTTTGACGAAGCACCGCTTGATGCTTTCCGCCGCGACGGCCGCATTGCTGGTCGCCCCGGTTCTGCCGGGTTCGGCGCGCGCCGACACCACTGTCACCACCGCCACCAAGACGGCGCTCAGCACCAAGACCGACGGCAATATCCTTATCGATACCACCGGCAGCATCGTGATCAAGAATGCTGGGCCCGTGGTGACCCTCAATTCCAACAATTCGGTGGTCAACAACGGCTCGATCTCCAATGTCGACACCGCCAGCGCGCTCGGCGTCTCGATCGACACCTCCGGCGGCGACATTGTGGCGCCCAGCGCGGGCTTCTCCAATGCCGGCGGGATCGACCTGTCAGGGACCGGCACAGGCAAGACCGGCCTGCTGATCTCGGGCGGCCATAGCTATTTCGGCAATATCAATTTCAACACGGTCCTGGTCGCGGACAGCACCGGCCAGGTGACCACCACCGGCAGTTCGGTGCTGGTGGTCGGCGACAGCTCGACCGCAGTGTCGCTCTCCCAATTCACCAATGTGTATGGCGATATGGCGCTGGGCGGTCCGATCACCTTGTCCAACGCCAAGGACTCGAGCGCGACCGGCGGCACGCTGGCCGATCTGGAAGGCAATCTGTTCGGCAATTTCGTCGTCGCCAGCGGTGCGAGCTTTACCAATATCGGGCCCGGCGGCCGTGGCATCGCCTTGCTCGCGCCGATCGCGGCTTGCGATTCCGCGGCCATGAGCGCCGTTGGGCTCAGCTGCGGGACAGGCAGCACGGGCGCGGTGGCGATCAACGGCACGGTTCAGGTGACCGGCACCCAGACCCCCAATATCAAGGGCGGCAATCCCGAGGGCGGCTCGGTCCTGGTGATCGGCTCCAGCATCGCCGGCGGCGTTCTGATCAACGGACCCAAGACCGCCAATTCCCAGATCGCCAGCGGCGTGCTCAGCGGCAATGGTCCCTCGAGCGGCACCAATACCAATCCCGTGCTGCTGATCGATCCGGGCCAGTCGGTTTCGGCGATCAATCTGGGTCTGGTGACGCCGATCGTCATCGGCCCGGTGCAGACCGTGATCGATACCGCCGACGGCATCAGCGGTCAGAATGGCGGCTATTCGCTGATCAACCACGGCGTCATCGCCGCCCAGCCGATGGATACCGATGTCGGCGCCACCGCCATGGTGATCCAGGGCCAGAGCGCCGCCAACACCACCTGCCTGTCCGGCTCCAGCGCCTCCTGCGTGACCACAGTCGGCGGGCTTCCTGTCGGCGGCCTGCTCAACACCGGCACGATTACGGCGCAGGCGGTGAGCAAGGAAAATACCACCTCCAGCGTGATCGCCAATGCCCTGACCATTGGCGGTTACGCCACCGTGCCGCGCATCGTGGTCAGTTCGGAGTCCACCGCCGGCACCAGCGTGACACCCGGCAGCATTCAGGCGGCGGTTTCCGGCCCCGGCGGCGGCAGTGCCGCAGCCATTGCCATCGCGCAATTCGCGACCGTACCCGAAATCGACGTGCTGCAGCACGCCAGTATTACGGCCACGGTCGCCACCAGCTCGCCGTCCCCGACCGCCGATTTCGCCAACAGCAAGACGCCGTTTCAGGAATTTGCCAGCGCCATCGTCGATCAGTCGGGCACCCTCACCGCCATCAACAATGCCGGTACCATCAGCGCGATCAACACGCCGCTGACCCCCGGCACCGGTGCGATCGCCACGAACACCCAGCAGGCGATCAATCTTCTGGCCAATACGCTGGGCGGCGTCACCATCAACAACAGCGGCAACATTCAGGGCGACGTCTTCTTCGGTGCGGCCGGCGGCAATGACACCTTGAATGTGGGCAACACCGCCTCGGGCTCGGCCAATCCCGCCACCGGGCTGACCAACACGCCCTTCGCCTATGCCTCGGTGTCGGGGCGCATCCTGGGCACCTCCACCGGCCTGCCCCCCACGGCCGAATCCAACACCATCAGCTTCGGCACCGGCAGCAACCAGACCCTGCATGTCGGCTCCTTCGGATATGTCAACAGCGTGATCCTGGCTCAGGCCGGCGCGCTGAACGTCACCGTCGATCCCAATGGCCAGCTTTTCGTCGCCAATACGGCGGTCAGCGGTCCGCTCTTCGCCAAGAATTTCGACGTTAATGGCGGAGTGTTGGGCCTGTCGATCTCGCAAGGCACCTCGTCGAGCACGCCGGTGGTTCAGGCCAGCAACGAAGCCACGCTCTCGCCCAGCGCGCGCATCGGCGTGCAATTCGGCACCTTCTTCTCCTCGGGCACCAGCGCGCAAAGCGTGGTCCATCCGACGCTGCAAACCATTACCCTGATCAGCGCCCCGGCCGGCAGCTTGAATGTTTCGTCCAGCACCTTGTCGAACGACAATTCCCTGCTGGCCCAGGCCATTCCCTTTCTGTTCGAATCGCCCGGCGAAAGCGGCTCGGCCGCGCCCCAGCCCCTGTCGCTGGGTTCATCGGGCGGCAACCAGACCCTGCTGCTCAGCTTCCTGCCGCGCTCCCCGGGCCTGACGAACGCCGACGGCACCGCCGGTCTGGGCTTGTCCGGCGATGCCTATAATCTGTTTCCCTTTACCGCCCAGGCGCTGGCCAATGATCCCACCCTTGGGGCGGCGATCGCCAGCAGCCTCTCGGTCACCAATGGCGCGGGCAATCCCACCCTCAACATCGCCGCCTCCCAGCTCAAGGCGCAGCAGGTCTTCTCGCAATTCACGCCGGATGTGTCGGGCGGCAGCAAGCAGATTGCGATCCTGCTCACCGATCAGGCCACCGGCCCGGTTGCGGCCCGCCAGCGGCTGCTGCGCAATTACGCCAACCAGGCGGGCGAACTCACGCTTTGGGGCGAGGAATTCGGCGCCATGATCAGCAACAAGGGCAAGGTCGATGCCGGCGGCACGCTCACCGCATATAAGGATCACGGCTGGGGCTTTACCCTGGGTGGCGATGCGGGTTCGGCACGGGGCGGCTGGTATGGCGGCGCCCTGACCTATTATTCGGGCGATGTCAGCGAGACTTCGCCGCGCGCCAGCATCGTGCATGAGCAATGGTATTTGTTCACCGGCTATACCGATTGGCGCGGCCGCCACGTGTTCGTCGATACCGCTTTCAACATCGGCTATGGCAGTCTGGACGGCAATCGCACCTTGGTGGTCGGCGACCAATCCCGCGAGGCGGTGGGCAAGCGCGCCGCCTTGCTGGGATCGCTGGGCGGCAAGACCGGCGTGTTACTCAATTATGGCGGCCTGCAATTCGTCCCGAATATCAGCCTGGATGCCATGAGCATGCGCGAGGAAGGCTATAGCGAGGCCAGCGGCGGCGACGGCTTGAACCTGCAGGTCGCGCCTTATTACGCCAATTCGCTGCGGGTGTTCGTGGGCAATGATTTCCGTTCGCAATTCAACATCTTCGGCGTCGATCTGATTCCCGAAGTCCGGCTGGGTTATCGCTATGATTTCGTCTCCACGCCGGTGAAGCTGCGGGCCGGTTTCATCTCGACCGGCGGCCTTTCGGTGCCGGGCAATGCGCTAACCTTTGTCGGCCCCGATCCGGACACCGGCAATATCCTGGCCGGCGCCAGCTTTTCGGCCAGCACCGACACCTGGTCGCTGGGCGTGCATTACGATTGGCTGCGGGGCAACAATGCGTCGACGACGCAGGTGGGCATGCTCACTCTGCTGGGACGTATCTAACCCGCGCCGCGTGCGGGCATCGTGGGCTTCACCAGCTTCCCGTGTTCGGCATGGACAGCCACGGCTCTTGCGGCGTCAGCGGTTCGCCGGCCTGCAGCAATTCGATCGAGATCCCATCGGGTGAACGCACAAAGGCCATATGGCCGTCGCGCGGCGGGCGGTTGATGGTCACGCCCCCCTCCATCAGCTTGCGGCAAAGGGCGTGGATGTCGCGCACCTCGTAAGCAAGATGCCCGAAATTGCGCCCACCGCCATAAGTCTGGCTGTCCCAGTTGTGGGTGAGCTCCAGCAGCGGACTGCGCCGCTCCTGCGAGGCGCCGGTTTCGTGGCTCGCCGCGTCGTCCGGCGCCGCCAGGAAAACCAGCGTGAACCGGCCTTTTTCGTTGCGGACGCGGCGGATTTCCATCAGCCCCAATTTGCCGCAGTAAAAATCCAGCGCCGCATCGAGATCGGCGACCCTCACCATACTGTGCAGATACCGCATGGAGTCTCCTTGTGCTGTATACCGGTGCATGGCCGGCCGGTATTGGAGGATTTCGCTGCGGCAAAACGCAAGATGCACAGCAACGAAACCCCATCAAAAGTAATCCCGTAAGGCCAATTTCGCGCCGCCAAGTTCCGCGACGCGCCGCCGGAGCGTGGATTTTGTCCAGGCACTATTTGCGCTTAGCGCAAATTTCCGTTCCATGCTGCGACTGCGAAGAAGAATGGGCGGAACGTTTGGGTGGCTGCGACGCTATCGCCTTTCGCGCAATCGCGGCGATTCTTTCATTCCGAATTGGCTGGCCCCTCTTGCAAAGCTCGATTACGATTGCTTTAACGGCACACCGCAAGAGCGTCAGCCAATGACGCCGGGATGGGAAGTGTGGTCTCGATCCGGTTTCGGTATAATGATCCCCGGCGTAGACGCGCCGGGTTTGTTTTGTTTAGCGAGTGAAAGCCATGGAACGTCCTAATCATTTGCATTCCTCGAACCAAACAGCTTCTTCCAAGCTGACGGGGCTGGTCATCGTCATCGCCATTCACGTGGTGGCGATCATGGGCCTGATCACGGCTCTGGCGTCGGGCCAGATCCTCAAACAGATTCAAAACATCCAGGCGACCATCGACCGCACCAAGCTGCCGCCCAAGGCGCCGCCGCCGCCGCCGCCCGATGAGATCAAGCCGCCGCCGCCGGTCGCCATTGTGCCCTTGTTCCAGGTCGCGCCCGAAGCGCCGCCGCCGGTGACCACCGTACCCAAGCCGCCGCCGGCCCCGCCCAAGCAGGCCGAAGCGCCGCCGCCGCCGCCGCCGACCGAACTTAAGTCGATCCCGCGCACCCACACCTTGCCGCCCTATCCCACCATCAGCCAGCGCCTGGGCGAACAGGGCACGACGTTAATGCAAGTCGCCATCAGCACCGAAGGCAGCGTCACCGATTGCAAGGTCACCAAATCCAGCGGCTCGGAGCGCCTGGATACGGCAGCTTGCGACTATGTGAAGTCGCACTGGAAGTGGCAGCCGCCGACCCAAATGGGCAAACCGGTTACGGCCAATACCGGGGTCGAGGTCAAATGGGACTTGAAAGACGCACAGTAGTTTTTTTGCAACCAATCCATCTGTTACCTACGGAGTAAGACAATGACCTTGAAGAAACTGGCGATTGCGCTTGCCGTCGTCTTTATGTCCAGCCTGTCGCCGATCGCGCCGGTTGCCACTCTGGCCCCCGTCGCTCCGGCCATGGCGCAGGACGCGGCCAAGCCGGCCAATGCTGCCGCCACCGCCAACGCCGCCGATCAGTCCACCCCCTATGGTCCGGTCCATATGTGGAACGAGGGCAATCTGGTGTCGCGCTCGATTCTGATCGTGCTCGTGATCATGTCGGCGGGCAGCTGGTATATTTTCTTCACCAAATGGATCGACCAGCAGCGCATTCTCGGCCAAGCCAAAATGGTCGAGAAGAAGTTCTGGACTTCCGCCACCCTCAATGAGGGCGTCGACAAGCTCCCCAAGGGGTCGATGTTCCGCGGCATCGCCGAAGCCGGCCTCAAGGCCTCCACCGGCGGAACCAGCCTGGTCGGTCTGAATGACTGGATCGGCATGACCCTGACCCGCCAGCTGGAAGACGCCAATGGCCGCATCCAGGGCGGTATCGCCTTCCTGGGTTCGGTCGGCTCGGTCTCGCCCTTCGTCGGTCTGCTCGGAACCGTCATGGGTATCTTGAACGCGCTGATCGGCATCGGTGTCGCCGGCCAGGCCTCGATCGACAAGGTCGCCGGCCCGGTGGGTGAGGCGCTGATCATGACCGCCATCGGTCTGATGGTCGCGGTGCCCGCCGTGCTTTGCTATAACTATCTGGTCCGCCGCAACAAGGTGATCACCGAGAAGCTGCGCGCCTTCGCCGGCGACCTGCAGGCCTATCTGATCAGCAAGAGCAAGTAGTAGAAGCCGCAATCTGTAGCTTCCAAGCGGAGATGACATAATGGCGATCGACGTCCAACACGCGGTCGAAGACGACGAGGCGGCACTGAACGTGTCCATCAACACCACGCCTCTGGTGGATGTGATGTTGGTGATGCTCATCATCTTCCTGGTCACCATTCCGGTGATCGTGAAGAGCGTGCCTCTGACCTTGCCGACCTATCGCAATATCGTGACGGTGACCAAGCCGGAAAATATTTCGATATTCGTCACTGCGGACGAGAGCGTCTATTACAACCGCGATGAGAAGCCCACCGACATGCCGACAATCCGCACCAATCTGGTGAACGCATTGCGGGCAGCGGTGGCGGCCCACAAGTCGCTTCCCGAAGTGCATATCCGCGCCGACAAGAATGTGCGTTTCGAAGCGGTGGGCCGTGTCATTCTGGCGTGCCAGCAAGCCGGCATCCAGAAGGTCGGCTTCATCACCGAGCCGCACAAGCTCGACGCCAGCACCTACTGATCGTTTGACAGCATAGAAGGTATTTTCCCATGGCAATGAGTACCAGTACGGCCGACGGCGAGGTGATGGTGGAAATGAACACCACGCCGCTGATCGACGTGATGCTCGTTCTTCTGACCCTGCTTATCATCACCCTGCCGATCCAGACCCATGCGGTGAAGCTGGATATGCCGCAGAACACCAATGCGCCGCCGCCGCTGATCACGCCCGAAACCGTCGATCTTGGGGTGGACTTCGACGGAACCGTGACCTGGAACGGAACTCCGGTCGACCGCCAGACCATGGATTCCTATTTCCTGGACGCGGCCGGGAAGACCCCGCAGCCGGAAATTCATGTCAATCCCAACCGTTTGGCCAAATATGACGCGGTTGCCAGGGTTCTGGCGGACGCGCAGCGCCTCGGCGCCACCCATATTGGTTTTAGCGGGATTGATCAGTATAATTAGGCCGTGAGGGACATGGCCGCGTGGAGCAAGCGTGCGGCGGCCCCGCACGCTTTCCATTTTTTAGCGATCGAAAGAGGTCTTCGTCATGACTGTCCGTAATCTGCGCGCTGTCGCCACGGCGCTTCTCCTGGGCGCCGCCGCAATGGCGGGCGCCGCCGTCCTGTCTTCCACCCCCGCTGCGGCAGCCTTGCGCGCCTCGGTCGGCAAGCCGCTGCAGGAAGCCATCGCGCTCTACAACGCGAAAAACTACAAAGGCGCCATGGCGAAGGTGAACGAAGCGGAAGCCATCTCCGGCAAGACCGCCGAGGAATCCAAGGCCATCGAGCAGATGAAGAACGCCATCGCGGTGGCTTCCGGCGATCCCTCGACCCCGGCCGGCGCCGAAGCGAAATTCACCAATGACTACAATGCGGGCCGCTTCAAGGAGGTGATCGCCGACGCGGAAATGCTGCGCAAAGTGGGAAGGCTCGACGGCAAGAACCAGCAGATCATCGCCCAGGCCTATTATCGCTCCGGCGACAAGGCGGGCTGCGAGCGCTACATCAAGAGCAATTTCGGGGCGAATCCTGGCGATTCGGTGCTGGAACTGCTGATGCGCTGCGCTTATGACGCCGGCGACGACGAAACCCAGCGTACCGCCCTGGAAACCCTGGTCGCCCATACCCAGAAGGCGGAATATTGGAACATCCTGCTCAAGCTCAGCGAACATGCCCAGGGCATGCGCGACCCCGACACCCTGGACGTCTATCGTCTCAAGCTGGCCACGGGGACTCTCAGCGGCAAGGATGATTACATCACCCTGGCGCAGCTTGCGCTGCAGCTGGGCTTCTATGCCGAGGCCCAGAGTGTGCTCGAAAAAGGCCAAGCCGCCAAGGTTCTGGCCGACGAACGTACAACCAAGCTGCTCAACCTCGCCAAGAGCCAAGCTGCCGCCGACGCCGCCGCCATGCCTAAGAACCTTGCCGCCGCCAATGCCGCGCCGCAGGGCGATGCCTTGGTCAAGATCGGCCAGGATCTATGGGGCCAAGGCAAGGCCAAGGACGCGGTGGCCACCATCCAAGCCGGCATGAAGAAGCCGCTGGCCGACAAGAACTCCGCCGCTATCCATCTGGGAATGGCTGAGATCAGCGCCGGGCAGAAGGCTGACGCGATCAAGACGCTGGAAAGCGTCACCGGCCCCAAGGGCGACAAATCGGTGATGATTGCCCATCTGTGGACGCTTTACGCCCGCAAATAGGCTGCGCAAAATACGGATGGAAACGGCCGCCCGGCGACGGGCGGCCGTTTTCGTTTGCGCCGTCGTTTGCCCCTGGGGGGACGGCAAAGCGCGAACCGCCCCGGGATGGGCTATAACGGCACCGGAGGCGGGGATGAATCTTTTGACCGCGGACGAAGTCGAGGCGCTGCTTTTGTCGCTGAAAATATCCAGCGTGGCGGTGGGTTTGTCGCTGCCCCTGGCGCTGGCGGCGGCGCTGCTGCTCAGCCGCAGCTTTGCCGGCAAGACGCTGCTGGATGGGATCGTGCATTTGCCGCTGGTGCTGCCGCCGGTGGCGGTGGGGTTCATCCTTCTCACCCTGTTCGGCACCCGGGCCGGCCTGGGGGCGGCGCTGTGGCAAACTTTGGGCATCCGCCTGGTGTTTCACTGGACCGGGGCGGCGCTGGCCAGCGCGGTGATCACTTTTCCGTTCCAGGTCCGCGCCATCCGCTTGGGGCTGGAGGCGCAGGACCAGGGCCTGGGCGAAGCCGCCCGCACGCTGGGCGCCGGATGGTGGGACCGGCTGTTCAATATCACCTTGCCCCTGGCGCTGCCGGGCCTGGCTGCCGGCGCCATCACCGCCTTTGCCGCCAGCCTGGGCGAGTTCGGCGCCATCATCACCTTCGTTTCGAACATCCCCGGTGAGACCCGCACCCTGCCGCTGGCGATCTATACCGCCCTGCAGACGCCCGGCGGCGAGGCCGAGGCTGCCCGCCTCTCCGCGCTGTCGATCATGCTGGCGCTGCTGTTCATGGTGGCCGCGCAATTTTTGATGCGCCGGTCGGGCGCGCGGGAATGAGCCTTCAGGCCCGCATCCGCCACCGTGCCGGCGCTTTCCGGCTGGATGTGGAATTCGCCGTGTCCGATATCGGCATCACCGCGCTGTTCGGGCCTTCGGGCGCGGGCAAGACCAGCATCGTCCATGCCCTGGCGGGGCTGACACGGCCCGATCAGGGGCGCATCGTCATCGGCGGCGAGACCGTGCTGGACACGGATCAGAATATTTTCGTGCCGGCGGAACGGCGCCGCGCCGGCCTGGTGTTTCAGGATGCGCGGCTGTTTCCCCATATGAGTGTGGAGAACAATCTGCTGTTCGGCTGGCGGCGCAGCGCCGATCAGGCCGGTCCGGACGAGATCGCCGCCCTGGTGCGGCTTCTGGGACTGGAGAATTTGCTGGCGCGCAGCCCGCGCCGGCTATCGGGCGGCGAAAAGGCGCGGGTGGCGCTGGGCCGGGCCTTGCTGTCCTCGCCGCGTCTGTTGTTGCTGGACGAACCTTTGGCCAGCCTGGATGCGGCGCGGCGTGATGAGATTCTGCCCTGGCTGGAAAAGCTGCGCGACCATCTCCGGCTGCCGATGATCTATGTCAGCCATTCGGTGACGGAAGTGGCGCGGCTGGCCGATACCGTCGTGCTGCTCGAGGACGGCAAGGTCCGTGCCCAAGGCGGGACCGGCGATATCCTCACCGGGCTCGCCAATCCGGCCGGCGGCAAGCTCGGCGGTTTGATCACGGCGGTGGTGTCGGGACGGCGCGGCGACGGCCTGACCGAACTTGTGTTCGAGGGCGGCGTCTTGTTGCTGGCGTTGGAAGCACCGGCCGGCCAGCACCTGCGGCTGCGAATCGCCGCCGACGATATTCTGATAGCGCTGGGCGAACCCGGGGCGATCAGCGCCAACAATGTGCTGCGGGTCAAGATCTCCTCGGTGCACATCGCCGGCGGTCTTGCCGATATCGCGTTGGAGGCGGGATCGGCCCGCCTGGTGGCGCACATCACTGCGGCGTCGGCCCAGCGGCTGGCGTTGCAGGCGGGGATGGAGGTCTTTGCCGTGATCAAATCGGTGGCGGTGGACCGGCCGGGACCGGATTGAGGCAAAGTTCTAAAGCGGTCCCTTGAACACCAGCTTGCTGGACAGCGTGAAGTTGAACAACAGGCCGATAATCACGCCGCACGCCTGGGCGACAAATTTGTTGTTAAATGGCGCGGAGGCAAAATGGACGAGAACGACCGACGAAAGATAGTTCACGGTCGCTCCCACCGCGTTGGCGCCGACGAATTTCAGCCACTCCTCGACGATCTTCGAAAAACCATGCGCGCGTCTTAGGGGAAAGGTGAGGTTGCGGTTGCCGAACCACGTAAAGCACAGAGCAACGAAGATCGAGACCGCGCGGCCGGGGGCAAATCCATATGAAAAACGCCGGTGTCGATCGCCAAGACACTGAGGTCGACCACATAGCCGGCGGTCCCGACCATCCCGAACCGAATAAACGGATGTTGCAGAAGATAGAGGGCCAGTTTTTTAATCATCCCGGCCGCGCAAATCCTGAGGTCCGGGGATGGCCAGATAGGCCATGCGCTTTTGTTCCCAACGGCCGCGTGTCACCGTGTCCAGGATCAGCCCGGCCAGAAGCGCCAGAAAGGCCAGCAGCATCAAGCCGGTGGCCAGTACCGCGGTGGGCAGGCGCGGCACCAATCCGGTATGGAGATAATCGAGCACCACCGGCGTGACCACCACCAGCGACGCCAGGGCAAACAGGAAAAAGAACGAGGCGAAAAACACCAGCGGCCGTTCCTCGCGCGCCAGATGGACAATGGTGCCCAGGATGCGAAAACCGTCGCGCCAGGTGTTGAGCTTGGAGACCGAGCCTTCGGGCCGCTCCTTATAGCGGGTCTCCATGTCGATCATCGGCATCATCAGCCGCACCGCATGGACGGTCAGCTCGGTCTCGATGCCGAAGCCCGAGGCGGTGAACGGAAAGCTTTTGACGAAGCGGCGCGAAAACACCCGATAGCCGCTCAGCATGTCGGCGATGCGCACATGGAACAACCAGGCGGTAAGGCCGGTCAGCAGGCGATTGCCGAAGACGTGGCCGCGGCGGAAGGCGGCCGCCTCGGTATGGACGCGCTTGGCGGTGAGAAGATCGGCGCCCTCAGTCAAAACCGCCTCCACCATGGCGGGCGCGGCGGCGGCATCATAGGTATCGTCGCCATCGACCAGGACATAAATATCCGCTTCGATATCGGCGAACATCCGGCGCACCACATGGCCCTTGCCCTGGCGGGCCTCCAGCCGCAGCACGGCGCCGGCCTCGATTGCCCGCGCCGCCGTCCGATCGGCGGAATTGTTGTCATAAACATAGACGGTCGCCTGGGGCAGGACGCTGCGGAAATCGCGGACCACCTGGGCGATGGTCGCCTCTTCATTGTAGCAGGGCACCAGCACGGCGATGCGGGGCATCATGATAGTTTCGCCAGCGGGCACCATTGATAGGTGCCGATCAGATTGGTGTCGAATTGCTGGCATTCGGTCCAGCGGATGGCAAGCTGATATTCGCGCAGTGCCTTGCGGGCCCGGTCCATGTCGCCGGCATCGGCGATGAGATAGAGATCGCCGCCGGCCCGCAGCTCCTGCTGCACGCGGGCTTTCATCTGGGCGGTCATCCTGGTGCCGTCGCGCGGCCGCACCATCCAGCCATCGACCCGCAGCACCGGGATTTGCGGCGGCAGGGACGGGGTGATGAATCCCATGGGGGCGTCGCCGGTCATCAGCACCATGGTGTGGTCGGGACGGGGAATGGGCGGCAAGGCCACCTGGATGTAGGGATCGTCCAGCGGCGCCCGGTCCAGGAAATCGGTGCGAGCCGTCACCAGGATGCAGAAGGCGACCCCGGCCAAGGCCAGATAGCGCGTCCGCCGCGCCAGGGGAAACAGGCCCACCGCCGCCACGATCAAGAGCGGGCTGAGCATCTCCAGCAGAATGATGTAGCGATAGATGGCGAAGAATTTCAGCCAGGCGAAATAGGAAACGCCCGCGAAAGCGAATAGCGGCAGGGCGACATCATTTTGGATGAGCGGATCGCGGTTCTGGCGGCGCAGCAGCCAGAACAACAGCGCCGGTATGACGGTCAGATAGGCCACCAGGATGCGAATGTCCTGAAAGCTCAGATCGTCAGCGACGTGATAATCGATCGAAAACAGTACGGGGAAGAGCAAGGCGCGCCAGAAGCTGGGCGGCAGAAAACGCATGTCGCGATAAGAAGTCGGCAACACCAGGGGTGAGCGCCAATATTCATTGAAATAGGGAAAAAGCGGATTTCCGGTCAGCGCTTTGATGTGCAGCATCCACCAGGCCGCGAACAGCGCAGCGCCCAATAGGCCGCCTAGGCCGCCGGCGATCAACCGGGTGGTGAGATGCTTGAAATTCCCTCCCAGCACGATCAGGACGGCGCCGAAGCCGAGGCAGAACGGCATCTCCGGCAGTTTCAGTCCCATGGCGCTGCCGGTGATCAGCCCCGCCAGAAAGGCGATCCCCGCCGTCCGGGAAAGCGGTCCGGCGCGCAAAGTCTCGCGATGGACGATCACCATCGCCAATCCGCTGAGCACCAACACGCTCATGATGTTGTCGTAATATGTGGTGCCCATCTCGGTCAGGGTAAGGGCGCCGAACTGTCCGGCCACGGCCAGGGCGCCGGCCCATAGCCGGTTGTCGGGAATGCGCAGCGCGTGCCGTCCGATCAGGTAGAGCGGCACCACATTGGCACCCTGCACCATGCCCAGCACCCCCAGCGCGATCCAGGAACGGGTATGGGTGGCCAGCAGGTAAAAAGGTATGTCGAGAGAGGGATTGTAATAGCTCGCCAGATGCGCGACCGCGACGTCGATGCCCATGCGGTGGTTCAGGAAGGCATAGGGCGCGTACCAATGATAGTTGCGGAAATCCCAGCTGGTGTCCTTGCCCAGCACGATGACGAAAGCGCCCCAGAACAGGATCACCAGCCCCAGGAACAGCAGCTCTTTGGCGGTGAGCCCAAAAACAGGGCGCGCGGGGGCGGACATGGGAACCTTCGGCGGGCTTTGGAGGGTTCTAGCCCAGACGCGGCCCCGACATAAGGCCTTTTCCCACCAGCCTTAATCCGGGTCCGGTTCGACCATGATGTTGCGCAAAAATTGCAAGGTGCAGGCGCGCCAGGACCGCTCCAGGGCGAAGGCGCGGGGGGCGGGGGTGCCGGCCAGGGCCAGGGCGTTGAGGCAGGCCTTGCCCAGGTCCTGGTCCAGGGCGGCCACCTGGGCGGCGCCCGGGATATCGGGGCCCACCACATCCAGCGGCCCCTGAACCGGATAGGCCGCCACCGGAACGCCGCAGGCCAGGGCTTCCAGCAGCACCAGGCCGAAAGTGTCGGTATGGCTGGGGAAGACAAAGACATCGCTGCCGGCATAAGCCTCGACCAGGGGACGGCCGCTGAGCGTCCCCAGAAACCGCGCGCTGGGATATTTCTTTTCCAGAGCGGGTCGGGCGGGGCCGTCGCCGACCACCACCTTGGTGCCGGGCAGATCCAGCTTAAGGAAAAGCTCGATGTTCTTTTCCACCGCCACCCGCCCGACATAGAGGAAGATCGGCCCTTCAAAGGGCAGGCGTGCGCCGGGCAGGGGATGGAATTCCTCCACATCGACCCCGCGCGACCAGATGCGCAGATTGTGAAAGCCGTGCGCCGACATTTCGCGCCGCAACCTTTCCGTCGCCACCATCATCGCGGTGGCGGGGCCGTGAAACCAGCGCAGCCAGCGCCACACCCATTCCTCCGGCACGAAAGGTGCACGGGCCTTCACATAGTCGGGAAAGCGGGTGTGAAAGGAGGTGGAGAATTCGATGCCGTGTTTCAGGCAAATGGCGCGCGCCGCATGGCCCAGTGTCCCCTCGGTGGCGATATGGACCGCATCGGGCGCGAAATCCCGGATCTCCCGCGCCAGCACGCGCCCGGCAAACAGCGCCAAGCGAATCTCGCGGTAGGTGGGAAGGCCAATGGCGAGCCGTCCCTCGGGCGTCGCATAGCGCACCGTATGGCCCAGCGCGGTCAGATCCTGGCCCAGCACTTCGAGGGTGCGTACCACGCCATTGACCTGGGGATGCCAGGCATCGGTGACGATCAGGATTTTCACCCGCGCCGCCACGCCGGGAATAGGTCCGGGCTGAAGCGGCACGGCCCTGGGCAGGAATAGACGCGGCTTGCACCGGACGCGCTGCGGCTCAAGCAGGCGCAGGAACAGGCTGAGGGCAGTCGAGTATCCAGCGCGGAATCTCCAGATTTCCATCGGCATCTTCGGCAAGGGGCCTGCGGCTTTCAACCCAGGCCTGGCGTCTGCGCCGGCGCGCGGGAAAATGCTCGCATTCGCCATCGATCAGCGCCCTAACCGGCTCGGGTATGGATATTTTTTCGCTAAGGCCAGGGCCGGCTGCTTGGCGCGAACCTCTTGTTGCAAGCGGATGTCGGCGCCATGACGCCCGGACCAAGGGGTCCAATTGCATTATATTGCGGCGCAAAATTGCGTCAGGGGCGAGATTTTGGCCAAAATTCAGGCAAAATTGCCTTAAGAAATGTCAGGATTTCCGCGAAATTTTGCATGGCAGTGTCTCGCCTTTTGCGCTTGCACGCAGAATTGCGTTTCGGCATATTGCTGCAGCGCGGTATTGCGATCTTCGATTGCGAAGCCGCCGCCCTTCCTGGGCGTTTCCTCCCTGAACTTGGCCGCCCAACACTGGGCGGCCATTTTTTTGCGTGGGCCTTTTGCGTCCTGGGTTTGTCGCGCGGTCGCTCATGGGCCCACATCGCTCCCGCGCTCCTGCCCAGGCCACAAATTTCCTCGCGCAAACCGCCCTTAGTTTTCGATTATTCCGCGGCTTGGGCGTTCGGGCGCAGTTGGGTCACGTCTATGGCGACCAGCTTGGATAGGGCTTGGGTCAGCCTTGTTTTGACGTTTTGGAAATTGGCGCGGCGGGTGATGGATTCTTCGTCGAGATAAAGCTTGCGGTTGATCTCGATCTGCAGCGCGTAAGTGCCCGGGGCGCTGCCATATAGCATGGTCGTATAGCCGCCGGCATAGGGCGTGTTGCGAGTCAGGCTGAAGCCGGCATGGGCGAATGCGCTCTGGGCATGGGCGCTGAGCCAGGCCGGCGCGGAGGCGCCGTGCCGATCGCCGAGCACCATATCGGGCACCGACAGAGCCGACGGCATGGAATGGCAATCCACCACGATGGCGATTCCAAACTGCGTAATGGTTTGGGCCACCAGATCGGCAAGCGCTGCGTGATAGGGCCGGTGCAACAGCCGCAGCCGCGTCTGCGCCTCACTGGGGTCGAGCTTCCTGGCATAAATTTCCGCCCCGTCGCGCACGATGCGCGGGATCACGCCCAAGCCGGCGGCGACGCGGGTGCTGGGGCTGTCGACGGCAAGATCGAGCGGGCCGGCAAACATGCCGGCATCCAATTCGCCCGGCCCGCGGTTGACGTCGCAATAGGCGCGGGGGAAACGGGCCGCCAGCAACGGCGCGCCCAACTCAGTGACCGGCGCGAACAACTCATCGACAAAGGCGTCTTCGGAGCGGCGCAGGGTCAAGGCATCGAGGCGGCTGGCATGGAGCAGGCTGGGCGGATAAAGCGCGCCGGAATGGGGGGAGGCGAAGACAAAGGGAAGGGTCTGGCGCGCCGGGCGGGCGAGGCGGAACGGCTCGGCATAAAGCAGGGCAAGGGCGGCATCGCCGCTGTCATGTCTGCCCTGGCGGACCATTGGTGCAGGTTCCTCTTAAGTCTTGAAGGAAATCCTATGCCTGCCGCGGACGCAAGCTGTGCTTTGGCGCGGGGCGGTGTTTGCACGGTTTGCATATCCATCCCGGCCTGCGGCAAGGGGCCCCGGCGGAGCCGACTTTAAGGGGCGTTTACGGATTCACGATAATAGGGTCTAGTATTGGACAGCGGGCGGCACTGGGCATGGCACATATCCTGTTGGCGGAAGATGACGAATCGCTGCGCAAGTTTCTTGCCGCGGCGCTGGTCAAGGCCGGCCATGCCGTCACCGATTTCGGCGACGGGGCCGAAGCCTGGGAATGCATCAAGGGCTTCACCTTCGACCTGCTGCTGACCGATATCGTGATGCCGGGGATGGACGGAATCGAGCTGGCCAAGCGCGCCGCCGAGCTGAACGCCACCCTCAAGATCATGTTCATCACCGGCTTTGCCGCCGTCGCCCTCCACCCCAATTCCGAAGCCCCCAAACAGGCCAAGGTCCTGTCCAAGCCCTTCCATCTGCGCGAGATCGTGGCGGAAGTGGAACGGATGATGGCGGCGTAACGGGGCGCCGTTACGACAGCAACAGCACCGCTGCGCCGTCGGGCCAGCTCACTTGCACGTTATCGCCGGCTGAAAAATCGCGTATCGCGTCGCCGGAGGGGCGGCGGATTTTGATGCGCTTTCCGTCGGGCAGTTCGACTTCGTAGAGGGATTCGCGGCCCAGATAGGCGATGTGGCGCAGGGTGCCCGGGATGCCCTCGCCGCTGTCGCTAAGGCTCATTTTTTCGGGGCGGAGGGCGGCCCAGGCTTGGCTGGGCAGCGGCGATGGCGCGGCGCCGGCGCAGATGACATCGCCGAGCTCGGTTGTGGCCAGGATCACGCGGCCCGATTCGAGGCGCGGCGTGCCCTGGAACAGATTTACCGAGCCGATGAAGTCGGCGACGAAGCGGCTGGCGGGGCGCTCATAAAGGTCCGCGGGCGCCGCCACTTGTTCCAGCTTTCCCTTGTCCATCACGGCGCAGCGCCCGGCCATGGCGAGGGCCTCGTCCTGGTCATGGGTGACGAAGACGAACGAGATGCCCACCTTGTGCTGCAATTGCGCCAGTTCGCTGCGCATCTGTTCGCGCAGCTTGGCGTCCAGCGCCGATAGCGGCTCATCCAGCAACAGCACCAGCGGGCGCTTGATCAAGGCGCGGGCCAAGGCGACGCGCTGGCGCTGGCCGCCGGACAATTGATCGGGCATGCGCGCTTCCAGCCCGCCGAGCTGCACCAGGGCCAGGGCATCGGCCACGCGGGCGCGGCGCTCGGATGCGGCGATGCCTTCCACCTTCAGGCCATAACCGACATTGTCCGCCACATTCATGTGGGGAAACACGGCATAGGATTGGAACACCATGTTGACAGGCCGGCGGTTCGCGGGGATCCCCGCCATGTCGCGGCCGTCGATCAGGATGCGTCCGCTATCCGGCACTTCCAACCCCGCCAGCATGCGCAGAAGCGTGGTCTTGCCGCAGCCCGAGGGGCCCAGCAGGGCAAAGAACTCGCCTTGCGCGATGGTGAGGCTGACATCATCGACCGCCGTCACACCGCCAAAGCGTTTGGTGACGTTCTCGCATTGGATAATAGGTCCCGCCATCAGCGCCCCATATCCCGCGTCACGCCCGGGCCCTGAAGCCTGAGAAGCAGCGCGGTCAGCGCAATGGTCACCACCAGCAGCAAGGTCGAAGCGGCATTGACTTCCGGCGTCACCGAAAAACGTACCATGGAATAGACCTTGACCGGAAAGGTGATGGTATCCGGGCCGGCGGTGAAGAAAGTGATCACGAAATCGTCCAGGCTCATGGTGAAAGCCAGCAACCCGCCGGCCAACAGCCCCGGCTTCATATGCGCGATCAGGATGTCGCGGAAGACGCGCCATTCGCCGGCGCCCAGATCGCGGGCGGCTTCTTCCAGTTCCGGCGGGAAAGAGGCCAGCCGCGCCCGCACCACCACCGCGACAAAGGGAAAGCAGAACGACACATGGGCGATGATGATGGCACCCAGATCGAACGGCCAGATTAGTCCCGAAGGCCAGGGCAGCAGTTTGGCGAAAAACACCATCATGGCCACGCCCATGGAGATTTCCGGCACCACGATGGGAAGGCTGAGCGCGCCCTCGAAGGCGCCCTGGAAGGGAAAGCGGAAGCGCCACAAGGCGATTGCCGCCCCGGTTCCCAGCACCAGGCTGATCAGGGTGGCGACAAAAGCGATGGTGAGGGAATTGCCGAAAGCAGTGAGCAGGCTGTCGTCGCCAAGCGCCGCGCCGTACCAGTCCAAGGTGAACCCGCGCCACACCGCGGTGCGGCGGCTATCGTTGAAACTGAACACCACCAGCGCCGCCATCGGCACATACAGAAACAGTCCGACCGCTGCCAGCCAAAGGCGCAGCGGCCAGCGCGCCAGGTAATCCAGCGGCCCCGTCATGCGCGTTTCTCTTTGGTGCGCGCCAGCACGCTTTGCGCCGCCATGGCGGCGAAGGTGAGATACATCAGGAGGAACGACAGCGCCGCGCCGAAGGGCCAATCATTGGCGCGCTTGAACTGACGCTCGATCACATTGGCGATCATCTGACTGTCGGGGCCGCCCAGCAGATCCGGTGTCAAATAGGCGCCCAAAGTGGGAATGAAGGTCAGCACCAGGCCCGACAAGATTCCGGGCATGGCCAGGGGAATGACGATGCGCCGCAAGGTGGCGGCCTGCGAAGCGCCCAGATCCAGGCTGGCCTCCAGCAGCGAGCGGTCCAGCCGGTCCAGGCTGGCATAGAGCGGCAGCACCATGAAAGGCAGCTGGACATAGACCAGCCCGAACAGCACCGCAGCATTGTTGTAAAGCAGTTGCAGCGGCGGCAATGCCATCCACGACAAAACCGAATTGATCAGGCCTTCATCGCGCAGCACCGCGATCAGCGCATAGGTGCGCACGAGCAGATTGGTCCAGAACGGCAGCATGATGCCCAGAAGCAGCCAGGGTCTGAGGCGCGGTCCGGCAAAGGCGATGGCGAAGGCCACGGGAAAACCGATCACCAGACAAAGCAGCGTCGTCAGTGCGGCCAACCAGGCCGATTTGGCGATGATGGCCAGATAAAGCGGTTCCAGGGTGCGGGCGTAATTGGCGGGCGTGAAGGTGATGGCGATTTCGGTCGGCCCCTGATTGGCGCCGAAGCTGTAGGCCCATATCACCCCCATCGGCAGCAGGAAGAACATTGCCAGCCAGGAGGCGGCGGGTCCGAAAGCCAGCCAGAAGGGGCCGCGGCGCATCAGGCGGCGCGAATCCGGGTCATGGCATCTTCGAATTGGCGCGCCTGCTCGGCGCCTTCAAACAGGCCATATTCGCTTTTGTCCATGCCGGGACCTTTGGGGAAGATCACCGGATTGGTCTGGTAATCCGCCGGCATGCGTTTCTTGGCCGCCGCATTGGGCGTGGGATAAAGAATGGTGCGCGAGATTTCCGCGCCCGCCGCCCCGTCCAGCAGATAATTGATGAAGCGATGGGCGTTGCCGGGCTGCTTGGAGCCGGCGGGAATGCACAGGGTGTCCTGATTGAGCAGGCTGCCTTCCAGGGGAACGATGAAATCCAGATCCTTGTCCTCGCGCATCACCTGGGCGATGTCGCCGTTATATTCCATCACCAGATCGACATCGCCGGCCAGGAGCAGGTCCTGGCCATTGTCGTCATGAAAGGTCTTGATGTTGGGCTTTTGTTTGATCAGCAGCGCCTCGGCCTTGGCAATCATCGGCGGCGTCACCCCGACCACCGAATGGCCTTGATATTTGGCGGCGAGGCGCAGCAGATCGGCCGATTCCGACAACAGCGCGATGCGGCCTTTATATTGATCGGATTCGAACAGCGCTTTCCAACTGGTCGGAGGCGCCTTCACTTTGGATTTGCGATAGCCGATGCCGACAATGCCCCAGGTATAGGGCATGGAATATTTGCGCCCCGGGTCGAACACCGCATCGCGGAATGGGGGTTCCAGATTGGCCATATTGGGAAGCTTGGCGTGGTCGAGCGGCATCAGCAGCCCCGCCTGCGCCATGCGGGTGACGGTTTCATTCGACGGCACGATCACGTCATAGCCGGCATTGCCGCCGCGCAGTTTGGCGAACAACTCGTCATTGCTGGCGAACAGAGTCATGGCGACGTCGATACCGGACGCCTTTTTGAAATCGCCCAGCGTGGTTTTGCCGATATAGGTATCCCAATTGTAGAAATTGAGCTTGGCGTCCTCCCCGCCGGCCGGCGCGCCGCTACGGCCGCAGCTTTCCAGCAAGGGGGCGAAGCTCAATCCGACAGCCGCGGCGCCAAGACTCTGCAAAACCGACCGTCGCGGACGGGAAAAACCTGTCATGGCCATGCCGAAAAGCCCCGGCACACAGTATCGCGGCCGTGTCGGAACAGCTAGAGCGTCAGACTTGGCTTTTTACCGCGGCGGCCCATTCGGTTTGATCCATTGCATGCGGGTGTGCTCGTCCTGGACCGCCAGCCACTCATAATTGGTCGCGCTGGTGGGCCAAATGGTGGGGGTCAGGTTATCCAGCACCAAAACCTTTTCGTCCGTCCGCACCAGCAGGACGACGTGCAGAGCGCCGGTCTGCGGAAGGCGCACTTCGGCGACCCGCATGGCGCCCATCGGAATGCCGGACCAGGCCAGGAGCATGAATTTTGTCCAGGCATATTCGTTGCAGTCGCCTTCTCCCTCCGGCGCGACGACGCGCCAATTGCGGTTCTCCTCCCGCGCTTGTTCTGCCGTGTCCAGCCGGCCCGGCGATATTCCCGCATTCACCCGGCGGTTGATGCTGATCAGGGCCGCCATGGCCGAAGCCGGCGCGGTCGCGGTCCCTTGGCCGTTGCAAAAGGAAGGATTGCGCAGGCAAAAGCTGATCGCCCCGGGCGGAGGCTCTGCTGCCGGCTCCGCCGAGGCGGCGGAGAAAAAGCAGCCCAAGGCGGGCAAGACCAGGGCAGCGAGCGGGGTTTTGGGCATGCGTGTTTCCGTGCCCCCGCGCAGACTTCCGCAAAGCCTGTGCCACGAAAAATACCGAGGTATTTCAATATATTACGTGGGAGTCCCCGTCCTATTGCAAAGCCGATTTACACGCGCGGGCCACCGCCCTGCTGTGGCTGTATTCGGCGCTGACAACCATGGGCGCCGTGACTTGCCTTGGTGCGAACCGGAAGGCTATACGAACCGCCAATGGCATCGGGCGGTTAGCTCAGCGGGAGAGCACTACCTTGACATGGTAGGGGCCATAGGTTCGATCCCTATACCGCCCACCATTTTCCCTCATGCGATGTCGAGCCGGGTTCGCCGGTGAGCGCCCTTCTGCCGGCTTGGGAGAGCCATTATGCGAAGCAAGCGTCATCGCGAGCATCACCTGGTCGATCGCATCGGCTGGCTGCGGGCGTCCGTGCTTGGCGCCAATGATGGGATCGTCTCGACCGCCAGTTTGATTGTCGGGGTCGCGGCGGCGGCCGCGGCCAAGAACGACATCCTTTTGAGCGGCATTGCCGGCCTGGTGGCGGGCGCCATGTCGATGGCGGCCGGAGAATATGTCTCGGTGAGTTCCCAGGCCGATGCCGAAAACGCCGATCTTGCCCGTGAGCGCGAAGAGCTGCGCACCAGTCCCGAGGCCGAGGAAGCCGAATTGCGCGGCATCTATGTCAAGCGTGGCTTGGACGTCGAACTGGCCGAGCGGGTCGCCCGGCAATTGATGGCCAAAGATGCCTTGGCGGCGCATGCCCGCGATGAATTGGGCATTTCGCAAATCACGGTGGCACGCCCGGTTCAAGCGGCGATGGCTTCGGCGGGCAGCTTTGCTGTTGGGGCGATTCTGCCGCTGCTGGTGGTGGTGCTGGGTCCATCCGCCTATCTGATCCCGGCGGTCTCGGCGGCCTCCCTGGTGTATCTGGCCATACTGGGCGCGGTCGGGGCACGGGCGGGCGGCGCCGGCATTCTTCGTCCCACCATCCGGGTGACATTTTGGGGCGCCTTCGCCATGGCGGTGACGGCGGGGATCGGCGCCCTGATCGGCAAGGTGGTCTGAGGACATGCCGAGAATCCAAGGCTTTTTCATCGCCGCTGTGTTGATCACGCTGACTGTGCTGGGGCGCAATGCAGCGGCAGCGCCTGTCCCGGTGGTGGCGGTGGATTCCATCGCGGCGATGCAGGGTTTGGACGGCGGTAAATATTCGCATGTCACCGTCACCGGATTTTATGCCGGCAGTCTTCGTGGCGGCGGTGATTTCGTCTTTCAAGCCGGCAGCCGCGCGGTGCCCGACGGCTGCACGGTTTTCGCCGATGATCGAAATCTGGGCCGGTGGATCCGGCGCCTGGGCAATGTGCTGGACGTCACCATGTGCGGCGCCAAATGGGACAACAACACCGACGATGCCGGCGCGATCAGCGCCGCTTTCACCGCCGCCTCGGGGGCGGGCTTGGCCGTGTCCTGCCCCGGCGGCAGGGGCAATGTCGGAACGACGGTGGAACCGGCCCGCTTTGCCGGGGTGATCTTCAAATGCTCCGGGATGGATGCCAGCACCGTCACCTGCACCATGAAGCCCGGGCGCCCCTGTTTCCTGTTCCAGAACAAAATCGGCACCGCTGCGGTCCAGGCGCCGCAAATCTATGACGTGAACTTTACCGCCGCCGTCGGCGCCCAGTCCCCCAGCGTGATCATCCAATATAACAGCATCGCCGGCGGCTTCACCGATACCGCCAGCACCCAGAATTACATGATGCGGCCGATCGTCCAGCGGGTGATCGTCTCGGGTGGCCAGATCGCCATTCAATGTTCCAAATGTTTCGACGGCGATTTTTCACTCGGCACTTTCTTCAATCAGGACCGTCATGCCTTCGACATCGAAGGCTCGGACTGGATGAATATCGGCGATGCCGGCACCAACCGCATCACCACCTCGGGCGATTATCCGATCAAGCTGGTCAGCCATGGCACCTTCGGCAATGGCGATCTGGTCACCCACAACGATATTCTGATCCCCAGAACGGGCGTGGGGGCCTATATTTATTCGTCCGCGCGCAGCGCCTATATCGAGAAGAATTATTTCGAGGGACGCACCGAAGGCGCCTGCGAGATCAAGATCGATATCGGCGCCAGCCATGCCATTGTCCGCGAGAACCATGTCACCGACCGGACCGTGAAAAACTGGCTCTGCGTCGTGCCGCTGCTGCGCCAGGCGGAATTCAGCAGCAATATCACCACCAGCCATGGCCAAGGCCCGGCTTTGTTCGAAAACCGCGGCGAATGGAAAGACCTGCTGCTGCGCCACGTGCTGGTGCATTTCGGCAATTGGACCGAAGCCGGCTTTCCTTATGACTGGACGGCGCCGTTTTTTCCCTGACCACCCGCTAGGTTATCAGGGCAAGGTCAATTTGCCGTTCACCAGCCGCGCCAGGCCCAGCGGATTGGCTTCTTTGAGCGGGGCGGGCCGCAATGCGTCCGGCAGATCCTGATAAGCGACGGGGCGCAAAAAGCGCTGGATCGCCATCGAGCCCACCGAAGTGGTGCGCGAATCCGAAGTCGCGGGGAAGGGGCCGCCATGCACCATGGCATGGCTTACTTCCACGCCGGTGCCGAAGCCATTGACCAGGATGCGGCCGACTTTTTCCTCCAGCACCGGCAGCAATTTCTCCATCGCCGCGTCGTCGCCCTCGCTCATGTGAACGGCGGCGGTGAGTTGGCCCTCCAGCCCTTCCAGAAGGCCGATCAATTCCTCAAGGTTGGCGCAGCGCACCACCAGCGATGCGGCGCCGAACACTTCTTCGCCCAGTTCGCGATGGCTGGCGAAGGATTTGGCGCTAGTTGCGAACAGCGCGCCCCGCGCATGATGCGGATGATCGCTGGCATCGTTCGCCAGCTTTTCCACCGCCGGATGTTGGCTGAGGCGCGCCACGCCTTCGACATAGGCCGAGCGGATGCCGGCGGTCAGCATCGGCTGCGCCGTGGTTTTATTCAAAGCGGCGGCGGCCGCGTTTGCGAATTCCTCGGTCTCGGCACCTTGCAGCGCCAGCACCAGGCCGGGATTGGTGCAGAACTGCCCGGCGCCCAAGGTCAAGGAGGCGACATACTCCGCCGCGATGGCAGCGGCGCGGGCTTTCAGGGCGCCCGGCAGCAGGACCACCGGATTGATGCTGCTCATCTCGCCATAAAACGGAATCGGCTCGGCGCGTTCGCGCGCGATCTTGAACAGCGCCATGCCGCCGCCCCGCGAACCGGTGAATCCAACCGCCTTGATTTCCGGCGCCGCCACCAGCGCCGCCCCGATCGTTGTGCCGCTGCCATGCAGCATCGAGAACACGCCTTCGGGCAGGCCCATTTGCGCCACGGCCGACTGCACCGCGCGGCCGACCAGTTCGGAGGTGCCGGGATGGGCGGAATGGGCCTTGACGATCACCGGGCAACCCGCCGCCAGCGCCGAGGCGGTGTCGCCGCCGGCAACCGAAAAGGCCAGGGGGAAATTGCTGGCGCCGAACACCGCGACCGGACCAAGGCCGATATGCTGTTCGCGAATATCGGGCCGGCGGGCCGGTTTGCGATGCGAGATTTCCGGATCGATGCGCGCGTCCAGGAACCAGCCATCGCGCACCACTTGCGCGAACAGCCGCAATTGTCCGCAGGTGCGGCCGCGTTCCCCTTCCAGCCTGGGACGGGGAAGGCCGGTTTCGGCCATGGCCCGCTCGATCAATTCATCGCCCAAACCTTCGATGGCGATGGCGATCGCCTCCAGAAATTCGGCGCGGCGCGCCAAGGGCGCCAATCGGTAAGGGCGAAAGGCGGCCTGGGCCAAGGCGCAGGCGGTTTTCAGATCGGCCTGCGTCGCACCGGCGAAATCGGGCGGCAGCTTTTCTCCGTTGGCCGGATTATAGGCGTGAATAGGGGCGCCCGCGCCACGAACGCTGCGGCTACCAATCGGCATGTTTCCGGTCAACGGCATGAAGATATCCTAGGACGCGATATGGGGTTGCGGAGGGGCTTATACCAGTGGGGAGCGCTGGGGGAAATGCGCCGGGCGAAGGGCTAATCCACGGCGAAACCTGGCCGCAAACTCACATTGGACCTGTCCAGCTTGCGCACACTGTCGCAGCCCAGCAGCTTGAGCGTACGGACCAGATCACTTTTGAGGATTTCCAGCGCCCGGTCCACGCCGGCGTCGCCCACCGCCGCCATGCCATAGGCATAGGCCCGGCCGATCAGCACCGCTTTGGCGCCCAGGGCCAGCGCTTTGGCGATGTCGGCGCCGCGCCGGATGCCGCCGTCGCACAGCACTTCGCATTGGCCGCCGACCGCGGCGACCACCGACGGCAATACGCGCAACGACCCGGCCACGCCATCGAGCTGGCGGCCGCCATGGTTGGAGACCACCACGCCGGCGCAACCTTCATCGACGGCGCGGCGGGCATCGTCGGCGGCATGGATACCCTTGATTACGATCGGGCCGCCCCAGGCCTGGCGTATCCAGCCAAGATCGTCCCAGCACACCGCCGCGCTTTCCAGCGCCGTCGAGACATCGGTGGTGCGCAGCGGACCGCTATCGCCGACCGCATTGGGCATGCTGGGCATGCCACCATCCATCAGAAAACCGGCGAGCCAGCGAGGATGGCTGAGAATCTCCGGCAGATATTTCAGCTTGGGCAAGGGATTGCGCCCCATCAGCGCCGCCATGCCATTGCGGAAATCCTTTTCCCGCAGTCCCGCGACAGGGGTGTCGATGGTCACGAACAGGCCTTTATATCCGGCCTTTTTTGCCCGCGCGATGGTGCGTTCGGAAACCTCGCGCCCGCCCATCAGATAGAGCTGGAAAAAACTGTTTTGATTTTCGCCGATCACCGCCTCGAGCGGATAGCCCGAAACGGTGGAAAGGATATAGCCGGTTCCTGCCCGCGCCGCGCCGGCTGCCGCCGCCAGCTCGCCGCGCGGATGCATCATGCGGCTGAGGCCGATAGGGGCGAGCAGGAGCGGCAGCGCGACATCGACACCCAGAACCCTTGTGCTGAGATCGACTTTCGGAATCTTGAGCGCCAGCCGGGGGCGAAAAAAAACCTCGTCGAAGGCGGCCTCATTGTCCCGCAGGGTGGTTTCCTTCTCCGCCGCGCCATCCAGGTAATCGAACACCACATTGGGCAGCCGGGCCCGGGCGGCGGCACGCAGATCGGCGATATTAATGATGCGCGGCGAGGCAAGGGTCATTTTGCGGTCCGGATGGCCCAGGCGGGCGAAGGTGGAACCGCAATCTCGGGGGAGCGCCGGGCGCTGTCCAGACTTTTTCGTCGCACCCCGAAGGGGGGCTTCAAGGGGGCTTGGTCCAAGGCCACACCTGGCGGCGCGGCAGCCGGGCCGCCTTGATCCTGCGGGTCTTTCGCGCCGCCGGTTCCATTTTTACCGCCCGTTAAGGGATTCCTTAACGTGGGTTTCATTCCACCGCCCTATGGTTGCAGCACAGGGGCGTCTGAGCGATGGGACATCGGGTTCAAATATTGGGGCAAGTCGCGCCGGCCGTGGCGGCACGGGCCGAGGATTCGCGGCTCCAGTCCATGCTGGATTCGGTTGCCGATGCCATCGTCATTTTCGATCCCGCGGGCAGGATTGGGCAATGGAACGCCGGCGCCGAACGTATTTTCGGCTATGCCGCGCATGAGATGATCGGCAAGTCGATCGCATTGCTCGCGCCCCTTTCGCACCGGGCCCAGACCGAACGCGCCTTGCAGGGGATGCTGGACGCGGGCCAGCCGCCCCAGGGCGCCAGCCGCGAGATGATCGCCGTCCATAAGGGCGGCAAGATGTTTCCCATCGAGTTCACTCTCAAGGAGGGGCTGCAGAACGGCGAACGCTTTATCACCGGGATCGCCCGCGACATCACCCGCCGCAAGCAGAACGAAGCCGATCTGATCGCCGCCCGCCGCCAGGCGGAGGACGCCAGCGTCGCCAAATCGCAATTTCTTGCCACCATGAGCCATGAAATCCGCACGCCGATGAACGGCGTGCTGGGAATGGCCAATCTTCTGTCGATGACGGCGCTGAATGCGCGGCAGTCCAAGCTGGTGGAAAGCCTGCTGCATTCCGGACAGAGCCTGCTGGGGGTCATCAACGACATTCTCGATTTTTCCAAGATCGAGGCCGGACGGATGGATCTGTTCGAGGTCGATTTCGACTTGCGCGAAGTGATGGCGGAAATCAGCGATCTCTATGGCGAACGCTGCGCCGCCAAGGGCCTGGAATTCGTTTATTTCATCGCGGAAAACATTCCCGCGCATCTGCGCGGCGATCCGGCAAGATTGCGCCAGATCCTGGTGAACCTGGTCGACAATGCGGTCAAATTCACCGAGCGGGGCGAAATTCTGGTCGAGGTGACGCTGCAAGGTTACGAAGACGGCCATGCCGTGCTCGCCTTCACTGTCCAGGACAGCGGCATCGGCATCACCGCCGAGCAGCGCCAGCTTGTGTTCGGCTCGTTCCATCAGGTCGATGGCAGCATGACGCGGGCCCGCGGGGGCTCGGGACTGGGTCTGGCGATCACCCGCAGGCTGGTCGAAATGATGGGGGGTGCGATCAAGGTCGAAAGCG
>JAICHV010000032.1 GCA_025924715.1 Alphaproteobacteria bacterium | reverse complement strand
GAGAAATTGGTCGCCGACAGGGCCTTGATCTGGGTGGCGTTGAAGGCCGCCAGCTGGGTGTCCTGCAGCTCCGCGAAGTCGGTGGCATTGACTGCGCCCAGCTGGGCCGACGTCAGTCCGCCGATCTGGGTGGTGGTGAGGACGCCGACCGCGGTGGCGTTCAGGGCCGCAAAATTGGTGGCCGAGAGCGAGGCGATCTGGGTCGAGCTCAGCCCGCTAACCTGGGTGTCCGCAAGATTGGCCAGGTTGGTGACGCCCAGCGCCGCCAATTGCGTGGTGGCGAGATTGCCGATCTGGGTGGAGGTCAAATCCGACAGCGCGGTGGCGGTGAGGCCCGCCAGCTGCGTGGTGGTGACGCCCTTGAGCTGCGTGGCGGTCAACGCGCCCAGCGCGGTGGCGTCGATCGCAGACAGATTGGTCGCCGACAGCGCGCCGATCTGGCTGGAATTCAGCAACGCGACCTGGGTGTCTTGCAGATTGCCCAGCGCCGTGGCGGAAAGCCCGCTCAGCTGGGTGGTGGTGACGCCGCCAAGCTGTGTGGTGTTCAGGGCGCCGATCGCCGTTGCATCCATGCCCGAGAAATTCGTCGCCGACAGCGCCTTGATCTGGGTCGCGGTGAAGGCGGCGAGCTGGGTATCCTGGATCTCCGCGAAGTCGGTCGCGTTCAGCGCGCCAAGCTGACCGGCGGTCACGCCGCCGATCTGGGTGGTGGTGAGCGAACCGACCGCGGTGGCGTTGAGGGCACCGAAATTGGTGGCCGACAGCGAGGCAATCTGCGTCGTGGTCAAACCGCTGACCTGGGTGTCCGCCAGATTGCTCAGATTGGTGGTGTTCAGCGCGCCCAGCTGCGTGGTGGCAAGGTTGCCGAGCTGGGTCGAGGTCAGCGCCGCCAGGCCGGTGTCGTTCAGACCGGCCATCTGCGTGGTGGTGACGCCCTTCAGCTGAGTCGCATTGAGGGCGTTGATGGCGGTCGCGTCCAGGGCCGAGAAGTTGGTCGCGGTCAGCGCGCCAATCTGGGTCGAGGCCAGCAAGGCGACCTGGGTGTCCTGCAATTCACCCAGGGCGGTGGCGGTCAGGCCGGCGATCTGCGCCGTGGTGACGCCCTTCAGCTGCGTGGCATTCAGGGCCCCGATGGCCGTGGCATCCAGCGCCGAGAAGTTGGTGGCGGTCAGGGCGCCGATCTGGGTCGAGGCCAGAAGCCCGACCTGGGTATCCTGCAGGCTGCTCAGCGCCGTGGCGGTCAAGCCGCTCAGCTGCGTGGTGGTAACCCCGCTGAGCTGCGTGGCGTTGAGCGCACCCAAGGCGGTGGCGTCAAGCGCGGAGAAGTTGGTCGCCGACAGCGCCTTGATCTGGGTCGAGGTGAAGGCGGCGATCTGGGTGTCCTGCAATTCCGCCAGATTGGTGGCATTCACGCTGGACAGCTGCGCGGCGGTCAGTCCGCCGATCTGCGTGGTGGTGAGCACGCCGACCGCGGTGGCGTTCAGGGCCGCGAAATTTGTGGCCGTGAGCGAAGCGATCTGCGTCGTGGTCAAGCCGCTGACCTGGGTATCCGCCAGATTGGCCAGATTGGTGACGCCCAGCGCCGCCAATTGCGTGGTCGCCAGAGCACCGATCTGCGTCGAGGTCAAATCCGACAGCGCGGTGGCGGTGAGGCCGGCCAGCTGCGTGGTGGTGACACCCTTGAGCTGCGTCGCGGTCAAGGCCCCCAGCGCGGTAGCGTCGATCGCCGACAGATTGGTGGACGACAAAGCCGCGACCTGCGTCGAAGCCAGAAGCGCGATCTGGGTATCCTGGAGTTCGCCCAGCGCCGTGGCGGTTAGGCCGGCCATTTCGGTGGCGGTGACGCCGGCCAGTTGCGTCGCGTTGAGCGCGCCCATGGCGGTGGCGTCCATGCCCGAGAAATTGGTCGCCGAGAGCGACTTGATCTGGGTGGCCGTGAAGACGGCGATCTGGGTGTCCTGGATCTCCGTGAAATCGGTCGCGTTCAGCGCACCCAACTGACCGGCGGTTATGCCGGCGATCTGGGTGGTGGTGAGCGAACCGACCGCGGTGGCATTCAGCGCCGCGAAATTTGTGGTGCTGAGAGAGGCGATCTGGGTCGTGGTCAGGCCGCTGACTTGCGTATCCGCCAGATTGGACAGATTCGTGGTGTTGAGAGCGCCCAGTTGGGTGGTGGCAAGATTGCCGAGCTGGGTCGAGGTCAAGGCGGCCAAGCCGGTGTCGTTCAGGCCCGCCATCTGGGTGGTGGTGACGCCCTTGAGCTGCGTGGCGTTCAGGGCATTGATCGCGGTCGCGTCCAGCGCCGAGAAATTGGTGGCCGACAGGGCGCCGATCTGGGTCGAGGCCAGCAGCGCGATTTGGGTATCCTGCAATTCGCCCAAAGCGGTGGCTGTCAGGCCCTTGATCTGGGTGGTGGTGACGCCCTTGAGCTGGGTTGCGTCAAGCGCACCGATGGCGGTGGCATCCAGGGCCGAGAAATTGGTGGCATTCAGCGCGCCGATCTGAGTCGAGGCCAACAGCGCGACCTGGGTATCCTGCAGATTGCCCAAAGCGGTGGCATTCAAGCCCGCGATTTGCGAGGTGGTGACGCCAGCCAGTTGGGTGGCGTTCAGCGCGCCCAGGGCGGTGGCGTCGAGCGCAGAGAAGTTGGTCGCCGACAGCGCCTTGATCTGGGTCGAGGTGAAGGCGGCGATCTGGGTGTCCTGCAGCTCGGACAGATTCGTGGCGTTGATCGCGGAGAGCTGTGCCGTGGTAAGCCCACCGATCTGGGTAGTAGTCAGCACGCCAACCGCGGTCGCACTCAAGGCCGCGAAATTGGTGGCGGTGAGCGAAGCGATCTGGGTCGTGGTCAGGCCGCTGACCTGGGTGTCGGCCAGATTGGCCAGATTGGTGACGCCCAGCGCCGCCAATTGGGTGGTGGCGAGGCTGCCGATCTGCGTGGAGGTCAAATCCGACAGCGCGGTGGCGGTGAGGCCGGCGAGCTGCGTGCTGTTGAGCCCCTTGAGCTGCGTTGCGGTCAAGGCCCCCAGCGCCGTGGCGTCGATCGCCGACAGATTGGTGGATGACAAGGCCGCGACCTGCGTCGAGGCCAGAAGCGCGATCTGGGTATCCTGGAATTCGCCCAGCGCCGTGGCGGTCAAGCCCGCCAATTCGGTGCTGGTGACGCCGGCCAGCTGGGTGGCGTTCAGCGCGCCCATGGCGGTGGCGTCAAGGCCGGAGAAGTTGGTCGCCGACAGCGCCTTGATCTGGGTCGCATTGAAAGCGGCGATTTGGGTGTCCTGCAGCTCCGCCATGTTGGTGGCATTGAGCGAAGCCAATTGCGCGCCCGTCACGCCGCCGATCTGGGTGGTGGTGAGCGATCCGACCGCGGTGGCGCTCAGCGCCGCGAAATTTGTGGTGCTGAGAGAGGCGATCTGGGTCGTGGTCAGGCCGCTGACCTGGGTGTCCGCCAGATTCGACAGGTTCGTGGTGTTCAGCGCGCCCAGTTGGGTGGTGGCAAGATTGCCGAGCTGGGTCGAGGTCAAGGCGGCCAAGCCGGTGTCGTTCAGGCCCGCCATCTGGGTGGTGGTGACGCCCTTCAGCTGAGTCGCATTGAGGGCATTGATCGCGGTCGCGTCCAGCGCCGAGAAATTGGTGGCCGACAGGGCGCCGATCTGGGTCGAGGCCAGCAGCGCGATCTGGGTATCCTGCAGTTCACTCAGGGCGGTCGCGGTAAGAGCCTTGATCTGAGTGGTGGTGACGCCCTTCAGCTGCGTCGCATTCAGCGCACCAATGGCGGTGGCGTCCAGGGCCGAGAAATTGGTGGCCGAGAGAGCGCCGATCTGGGTCGAAGCCAGCAGCGCGACCTGGGTATCCTGAAGGTTGCTCAGCGCGGTGGCATCCAGACCCGCGATCTGCGAGGTGGTGACGCCGGCCAGCTGGGTGGCGTTCAGCGCCCCCAGGGCGGTGGCGTCGAGAGCGGAGAAATTGGTCGCCGACAGCGCCTTGATCTGGGTCGAGGTGAAGGCCGCGATCTGGGTATCCTGCAGCTCGGCCAGATTGGTGGCGTTCAGGCTGGACAGCTGCGCGGCGGTCAGCCCACCGATCTGGGTGGTGGTGAGGACGCCGACCGCGGTGGCGTTCAGGGCCGCGAAATTGGTGGCGGTGAGCGAGGCGATCTGGGTCGTGGTCAGGCCGCTGACCTGGGTGTCGGCCAGATTGGCCAGATTGGTGACGCCCAGCGCCGCCAATTGGGTGGTGGCCAGAGTACCGATCTGCGTGGAGGTCAAATCCGACAGCGCGGTGGCCGTGAGGCCCCCCAGCTGCGTGGTGTTGAGACCCTTGAGCTGCGTCGCGGTCAAGGCCCCCAGCGCGGTGGCGTCGATCGCCGACAGATTGGTGGATGACAAGGCCGCGACTTGCGTCGAGGCCAGAAGCGCGATCTGGGTATCCTGAAGATTGCCCAGCGCGGTGGCGGAGAGGCCGGCCAATTCGGTGGTGGTGACGCCGGCAAGCTGGGTGGCGTTCAGCGCGCCGATGGCGGTCGCGTCCATGCCCGAGAAATTGGTGGCGGACAGCGCCTTGATCTGGGTGGCATTGAACGCGGCGATCTGGGTGTCCTGCAGATTGCCGAAGCCGGTGGCGTTCAGCGCGCTGAGCTGGGCGGCCGTGAGACCACCGATCTGGGTGGTGGTCAGCGAACCGACCGCAGTGCCATTCAATGCCGAGAAATTTGTGGCGCTGAGCGAAGATATCTGGGTCGTGGTCAAACCGCTGACCTGAGTGTCCGCGAGATTGGACAGATTCGTGGTGTTCAGCGCGCTCAGCTGGGTGGTGGCAAGATTGCCGAGCTGGGTCGAGCTCAATGCCGACAGGCCGGTGCCGTTAAGACCGGAGATTTGTGCGGTGGTGACGCCTTTGAGCTGCGTGGCGGTCAAGCCGCCGATGGCGGTGACGTCAAGAGCCGAGAAATTGGTGGCGGTCAGGGCCGCGACCTGGGTCGAGGCCAACAGCGCGACCTGTGTGTCCTGCAAATTGCCCAGGGCGGTCGCAGTCAACGCGGCCAACTGGGTGGTGGTGACGCCCTTCAATTGAGTCGCATCGAGCGCGCCGATGGCGGTGGCGTCCAGGTTGGAGAAATTGGTCGCCGAGAGCTGGCTGATTTGCGTGGAGGTCAACAGCGCGATCTGGGTGTCCTGGAAATTGCTCAGGCCCGTGGCGGTGAGACCCTTGATTTCGGTGGTGGTGATGCCGGCAAGCTGGGTGGCGTTGAGCACGCCCACGGTCGTGCCGTCCAGGGCGGAGAAATTGGTGGCGGTGAGCGCGCCGATCTGCGAGGCGGTGATCACCGCGATATGGGTGGCGTCGAAATTCTCGATCTGGGTCGGGGTCAGCGAGCTGAACTGCGAATTGCTCAGCGCCAGAAGCTGGGTGGTGTCGAATACCAGGGAGCTTGTCAGTCTGGGAAGCTGGGTGGACGTGAGTCCCTTGATCTGCGTCGCCGACAGCGCGGAAAGCTGGGTTTGATCGATCACCGCGATGCCGCTGGTGTTGATCGCAGCGACCTGCGACGAACTCAGCGATTGAATATCGGTGGCGCTAAGGTTCTCGATTGCCGTGGTCGACAGCAGACTGATCTGAGCAGTCGACAGATTGGATATGGACATGAGCGCCGCCGTTTTTTGATTTCTTCAAAGCGAAGACGCCCCAGCCTGGAATGCCCTCTCCCAAGGAACTTATGATCTGACCGATTGATTTAAGGTTAAGCGGGCCGCTGCCTTCACCTTCAAGAGGCGGCGCGGCGCCGCGTTCAGCCCCTTAACAAGACGTCAACGCGCCGCAGGAATAACGATGTCTGCAAGCGCTTAGATCGCGGCCATCGCCGGGCGCACCCGTGGGGCCGATTGCAATTCGCCCGCGGTCAATTCGCTCATCCAGGCTTTCAATTGGGGATAGTGCGACAGCTTTCGCGCGATCTCCTCCAGGTGGCGGGGCGAGAAATACTGCGCGGCGCGCCCTTCGGTGCCCTTGTTGAAGCGGAAAGAGGCGCGGTCCGCCCAGGCCCGGTCGAGGGCGGATTTGGCGGCGGAGCGCGATACCGTGAAGCCGGCATGGGTCAGCGCGGCATGAAAGGATTCCACCGGATCGGCGCGGAAATGCCGATAGCGCAAGACGCAGACCTGTTTGGGCTCCTCATCGACGAAGCTCTTCCAGCTGGCGAAATAGCTCGCATACCAGGGGGCGACGATATCGACCAGGAAATCGGCCTTCTCGCCCTGACCGCGGGAAAGCAAATCCGGCGGCACGACACAGTTCAATCCCTCGTCGCGGGCGATAGGATCGCTTTCCAGCATGTCCCAGAACGACGCCAGCATATCGGCGACGTTGCGCAGCATGATCACGGGGCGAATGCCGAAGGCGCCCAGAATGCGGCGATTGGCCGGCAGCGCCTGCATATGACCATGCACAATGATCTGGGGCAGGCTGGAATCCAGATACCAGGCGATGAGGTTGGGCAGATAGGGCGTCGCATCGCGGCCGCCTTGCGCATGGGCGACGCGAAAAAGATCGCCGCCGATGGCATAAGCCGCGGCCTGGCGGAAGAAGGTGCCCGCGGCCTTGGGCGCAAAAGCGAGCATCAGCACGGAGCGGCGCGCTCCCAGATCCCGCAGATAAGCCAGCACCTCATCGCTGAAGGTGCCATTGGGCTGCGGCTGCGCGAAGACCGCCTGAATGGCATTGTTGTCGAGGACGGCCGACATCGCGAAAACCCGTTGATCCCATCCGGCTGTAGCACGGCATGGTAAATGAACACTTTACCAAAACCCTTGCCGCGATGTTCATGGTGGCAACCGGATTTGCGAATTGTTCACCAAGATGACGACTAATCGCCGGCCTTGTCCCTTTGTTAGATTTTCGGCGCTTAGGTGGCGGGAACTGCAAGACCAGAAAGGTCGCCGGAATGGATGACGCGCAAAACGCCCAACTTCAACGGGTGATACAAGCCCAGCACGGCGCGGCCGCCAGTTTCGCCAGAACCGTTCGTGTCCATCGGGGTGCCAAACCCGCCGAGTGGGACGGCATGGTCCATGTCTTCGATCTGAAAAACCATCCCAGCGCGGCGCGGGCCTTCGCCTGGTCCTCCCCCATTGCCGGGGGCAACCAGCCGCGCTTCTTCGCGGTGCTGCAAAGCAATCAGATCGCCACGCCGCTGCAGGCGGTGAAGGCGGCCTCGGCGGCGATCCGCAAATGGGGCGCCAAGGGCACCCCGTAACCGGGCACCTCAGCGCTTCTTGCGGTTTTTCGCGGTGGACGATTTCTTGCGGTCGCGCTGATTATAGGCAATGGCCGCGCGCACCAGCGCTTTCAGCCCCGGCGCATCGACTTTGTCGTTCTCGAAAAAATCGATCGAGCGCCTGGCATTGCCGTCCAGCCCGTCATTGAACAGCTTTTTCGGATCCGCCAATTGGGCGCCATGGGCAAAGGTCAGTTTCACCTTGCCCTTATGCGCATTGGCGACGGCGATCATGCCGTCCCGCGACCATACCGGGCTTCCCATCCATTTCCATTCCTCGACGATCTGGCGGTCCGCCGCCAGAATGGCCCGGCGGACGGCGGCGAACGTCTTGCCGCGCCAATCGCTCAGGCCGGCGATCAATTTGTCGATCTTTTCGGGAGGGGGCGTCATTCGGGCCGGGCCAAAACCTGCTCAAGCGCGCCGAAGAATTTCTTCCAGCCGAACTGGGCGCCTTGATAGGCCTGTTGCTGATCGCCCCGGAAACCGGCTTGTTCCATGCGCAGATGGGTGCCTTTGGCGGTCGGGGTGAGGGTCCAGGTGACCACGCTCTCCAAACCAAGGGCCGCCCAGCTATAGGACAAGGCCTTGTTCGGCTCGACCACCATGACCCGGCAGTCCACCGAGCCCCAATCGCCGCGAAACTGGAATTCATGGCCCGGCACCGGCGCGAAGTCGTTCTGCATCAGCCATTCGGCGATCAGATGCGGCTGCGTCAGCGCCCGCCACAGTTTTTCCGGCGGATAGGGAAGCTCGCGTTCGACGACGACGGAGCGGGTTTGGGTGGCGGTATCGGTCATTGGTCCATCCTTTTGAGCAGGTCTTCGAGCTTGTCGAAACGGTTCTGCCAGAATCCAGTCATCTGGCTGGTCCAGTCGATCAGCGGCGCCAGGGCAGCGAGCTGGGCGCTGTAATGGATCTGGCGGCCGTCCTGACGATCGCGCACCAGCCTGGCCTGTTTGAGAATCCCCAGATGCTTGGAAACCGCGGGCTGCGAAACCCCCGACCGCGCCGTCAGGGCGCCCACCGTCTGCTCGCCTTCGCGGCATAGGCGCTCGAAAATTCCCCGCCGGGTCGGATCGGCAAGGGTGCGGAAAAGAAGGTCGCGGGCGGTCGCCATAAACACATAACCCAATGGTTATCGATCAAATACATAACCGCCGGGATATGCTTCGTCAAGCCTGTTAATCGCCTTGGCCGCCCCCCGCCGGCATGTTCATCGCCTGATAGAGATTTTGCAGCGCGCCCGGGCTGCCGCGAAATCCGGCGCTGGGAATCTTGCGATGCGCCACGATCGCTTTGTAGATGACATCTTCCTGGCTGACATTGAGCGCAAGTCCGGCCAGATATTGCAGCCTCAAATCGCCGTCATGATTGATCTGGGCGTCTTTCAGCCAGGGCGCGAGATCGCGGCCATCCCCGGCATAAGTGCCCAGCAGCGCCGCACCGGAATAGAATCCCACATTGGCCAGCGAGGCCCGCACCGGCGCATAGGCGGCGCTGCGCAGGCGGCTTTCCACCGCGTCCAGATCGATCGGCGTGGGATGGTTCATCCCCACCATGGCCAGGTCATATCCGGTGCCGTTGTCGGTATTGGCGAACACCAGGCCGTCCGGAAACACCGACAGAAAAGTGGCGATTTCGCTTTTCACGGTGGCTTCGTCGCTTTCATACAGCGGCACCCATTGGGTCACCATGCCGTGCTCGGTGAGATGGGCTTTTTCCGCCTCGAAATATTCCTTGGAATAAAGCGCCGCGCTGCCGCGCACGAAGGGATGAATGGGATCGGAAGTGATCATGTCGAATTTCTCGGGCGTGGTCAAAACGAAATGGCGGGCGTCGTCGAACACAATCTGCGTGCGCTTGTCCTTAGCCACGCCATAATTCTGGGCCGCGAAAAAACGGGTCGAAGTCGGCGGGATCAAAGGCTCCATCTCGCAGATCACGATGCGTTTGATGCTGGGATAGGTGGTGAAGGAGCCTGCGGTGACCCCAGCCCCGAAGCCGACAATCAGCACCGAATGGGGCGCGGGTTGCGGCAGCGCCGCCAGGTGACCCAGCATGCGCTGCAGCTTCATGTCGGTGCCGTTGCTGGAGGCTTCGACCTTGCCCGCGACATGAAATTGCAGCGAGTTGTCGCTATGCCAACGCGATACCGCGATGGAGGAATCGCGCCCCTCGGCGGTGAGCAGCACGGTGGAATAGCCGGCGTTGATCGGCATGCGCCGGCCATAGGCGATCAATTCGTCCGGCACCGCGTCCACCCGCCAAGCCAACAGGACAATAACCGCCGTCACGGTCGGCACTGCCACGGCCAGTGCATTGTCGCGCAAGGCGCGCGGCAGCAGCATCACCAGGGCGCCGCCCAGCGAAACTGCGATCAGCACGCGTTCGGTGTTGCGGGTTCCGATCCAGGGCACCAGCACCAGGCTCACCGCCAGGGCGCCGATGATGGCGCCGAAGGTATTGGCGGCATAGATGCCGCTCACCACCCGTCCGCGGTCGCGCGCCCCCAACGCGGCAAAGGCCAGGGGAAAACTCGCACCCCAAAACAGACAGGGCGGCAGCATGGCGACCAGGCTGCGCAGCAGATCGAGCTCGAAAATAAAACGCGGCCGCGGCGACAGCAGCGGATTGATCGGCCAATAGGGCAGGGCATCGGCGATCACATAAGCGGTCCAGACGATTTCCAGCGCCGCCAGCACCTGGCACCATCCCAGCGCCAAGCGCGCATCCAGTTTCTTGACCAGGGCCGAGCCCATGGCGGTGCCGAGCGCCAGGCCCGCCAGAAACACCGCCAGGATGATGGAAAAGGCATAGACCGTGGCGCCCAGCATCAGGCCCATCAGTCGCGTCCACACCACTTCGGCGCCCAGCGCCGCGGCGCCGGACAATCCGACGGCGAGATACACACTCCAATCGGGCAGCGTGGCAGGCGCGGGCGTTTGCGCGGGCGTCTCTTGCGGTGTCGCAACCGCGTAACTGATCGCCGCGGCCACCAGATTAATCGCGGCGGCGGCAATGGTCGCGGTGGCAAGGTCATAGACGCGAAGCAGGTAGAACCCGGCCAGCAAAGCACCCGATACGGCGCCCAAAGTGTTGGCGCCATACAGCACCGCCCACCACGCCGCGCTGCCGCTTGTCCCCCATCGCACGATGGCCGGCAAAGAGGCACCCATCAACATGGTCGGCGGCAACAGGCAGATCACGCAGATGGCGCCGCGCAGCAACATGCCCGGCATGCCATGCTGCACGCCCGCGACATAGACGCCTTCGATCGCCGGAATCAATTTCAGCGCCGCCAGTCCGAACAGCGCAATGCAAGCTTCCAGCACGGCATAAAGCCGCAAGGGATAGACGGCGAGCCTGCCCAGCCGCGGCAACAGAGGGGGCAGCAGCAGCGAACCCAGGCAAAGCCCGCCCATGAACGTGGCCAGCAAGATGCCCAGCGAGACCGCGGTCGATCCGATGGCAAATTGCAGCAATTGATACCAGACGATTTCATAGATCAGGGCCGAACAGCCGCTGCCGGCGAACAAGGCAAGCAGCAGCAAGCGCATCCACGTAGATTGCTGAATCGGCATGATAATCCCGCCCGGTTTTTGTTGGCGCGAACCTAGCCGAAAAACGCCCAGGGACAAACCCTGCAGGTTCCGCCTGAAGTCGGTGAGGGAGAAAAAAAGGCCGCCGGGTGGCGGCGGCCTTTTTCATCCGAACGCCCTTCAAGGCTTAATCGGGATAACGGGAGTCGCGCGCCACGCGGTCTTCCGCGGCACGGTCTGCATAGCCATCATTGTAAGCTTGGGCGCTGGCATCGGCGCGGCCTTGGTCATAAGCTTGCGCGCTGGCATCGGCGCGGCCTTCGTCGTAAGCCCGCGCCGCGGCGTCCGCTCGGCCTTCCTCATAGGCGCGCTCATTGGAGCGATCCTCGATGGCCGCCTGTCTGCGGCAATCCTGGGAACGATCGATCGCGTTGCCGGCGACACCGCCGACCACGCCGCCCAGCAAAGCGCCGGCAACGCTATGCGAGGCGAGACCGCCAATGGCGGCACCGCCCGCGGCGCCCAGCACGGTTCCGGTTTCATGGCTGCGGCCGCTGCAGTCATCAGCCGCCGCCGCTCCGACGCCGGCGAAAGTGAAGGCCGCGGAAGCGGCGATCAGGGCAAGATGTTTCATGGCTCTTCTCCAATTAGGCACGCCCCTGATAAGAAAAAAACGTATGGGTGCGGCGGGCGTTCCGGCATCGCGGTTCCATCGCGAACTGCGCCGCGGGAACAGGTGCACCGCTCAACCCGGCACCGCGTCGAAAGCGATGGTGATGCGGGCCTGATCGGCGTGGAATGGAACCGTGCCGTGCCACATGTAAGAGGGAAACAGCACCAGGCGCCCCGGGCGCGGCTGGACCGTGCGGCGCGCGGGGAAGCGCGTTCCATAATCCTGCGAAGGCTCGCCGAATTTCAGCCAGCCTTGTTGCGCGACGCTGTCTTCGCAAGCCTCCGGCACCGCGACATAGTAACAAGAGCTGATCCAGCCCTGCTGGTGCACGTGATTGACGTGAAAGCCGCGGTCCACAAGCCGCGACGACCAGGAGCCGGCATAGCGAAAACCCCGGCCGCGCCGCCGGACGAGAGGATGCGCCGCATCCTCCTTCAATTCCATCGCATAGCGCCGCACCGCCTCATCGATGCGCGGCTGCAGCGCATCGACCAGCAGATGCCCATTGTGAAACATGTCGTCGTGCAATTGCGTGCCGCCGCGCAGCGTCTGCGTGAAATATTCCTGGGCGTCGGCATGCAGCGGCCCCAGATAGGCGCCGAGCAGGCGATTGAAGCTCTCCATATCGCCATGCCCGTCAGGGGGCGCCAAATCGAAAATCCGCACATGCGCCTGATAGTCGTTGAGCCACGCTTCGCGCGCATCGCCCAGCGCACGCCAGCACAGGCCGACTATGGCCAGCGCGCTTTGGCTATTGGGGCGCGCCTGATGCGCCCGCCAGGCATGGGCTTCAGCCTCCCGGGCTTCCTCCTGACGCAGCAGAAAACCGGCATAGGCTTCCAGCGCCTCGCCGGCTTCCGGCGCCAGCGCCACGCTTTTGGCATGGGCGGTGCGCGCCTGGCCGGGTTCACCACTGGCCTCGAACGCCAGCGCCAAGCCGGTGAGCGCGGCAGGATGATCGCCGACCAGCGCCAGCGCCCGGCGAAACATCTCAGCCGCTTCATCACACTTGCCCCGCTTAAGCAGCATATTGCCCTTGGCCAGAGGCAGCGACACGGCCTCCGGCGCGCGCGCCATCGCCTTGTCGTAAGAGCCCAGCCCATCCCCGCCCTGCATTTCGCCCCGCAGGCGATGCACCTCCAGATCCAGAGGCGCGCGCTCCAGCAGCGCGTCATAGACTTGCGCGGCTTCATCGGCGCGGCCCAGATGGCGCAGCATATTGGCCCGGTCCAGCGCCCAATCGCGCCGCTCCGGCACCAAAGCGCGGGCCCGCTGCATGGCCATCAGGGCTTCGGCCGGGCGGCGCTGCAGTTTCAGCGCCAGGCCCAGGGCATGCGCCAAGCCGGCGCGCGCCGCATCGTCCTTGGCATCGGCCTGCGCCAGGCGCAGCATGGCTTCGGCTTCGCCGGCGCGGCCGCTGCGCCCCAAAATGGCGCTAAGACTGGTCAGCGCGACCTCGCGATGCTCTCGCGGCTCGCCGCCCTGCGCCACGAGGCGGCGATACACCGTCTCCGCCGCAGCCGCATCGCCGCATTCTTCCAGCGCCTTACCCAGCTCCAGTTCGCACCCTGTGTCATGCGGTGCCGCCGCCAGCGCCTGGCGGCATATCTCCACCGCCTCGGAGGGGCGAAGCAGCGCGCGCAAGGCATGGGCAAGGTCGACCAGCACTTGCGGTTGTCCGGGACTGATCGCCAGGGCGCGGCGGTAAAGCGCCTCGGCCTCCCCCCAGGCGCCGCGCTCGGCATGCACCCGTCCCAGCAGATAAAACGCAATCGGATGCGGCCCGGCGGCCAGCACACGCTGCAATAAGGTTTGCGCGGCGGCGAAATCGCCTTTGCCGATGGCGGCCACACTGGCAGCCAACTGCTCGCGATGTGGATCGCCGCTCATCGCTTCACGCGGGGCTCAGACTGGTCGGAGGGAGGCCGGGGCTCATGGTAACCAGTCTGTATATTAGACACAGCAAGACAGTATATCCCTTTGTATACTCACATAATTATTGATCTTTGACGATCCGGCAGGTTTTTATCCGGCTCTGCTGCGCCTCGGTGCAGACTAACCAGAATTGCAGAGTCACAGAACCTGCATTCGCTAGGGAGCTCACATGAACGTCGCGCGCACATCCTCCATCCATTCCTCCCTGATCGCCCGGCTGATGCTCGGCACCGCCTTCAGCGCGGTGGCCCTCGGCGGCGCTTGGGCCCAGTCCTCCACCGCGGTCGAAACCGTGGTCGTCACCGGCACCAATATTCGCGGCGCCCAACCGACCGGCTCCAACCTGATCACCGTCGACCGCTCGGCCATCGAAGCCACCGGCGCACAGAACGTCGTGCAATTGATGGCCAACGTTCCCGGCATCACCAATTTCGGCAACGCCGCCGCCACGGGCGGCAATTCCGACGGTGCCGGCGGCTTCGCCCCCGCCATCCACAATATCGGCGGCGGGTCCTCCTCGGCCACCCTGGTGCTGATCAACGGCCATCGCTTCCCCACCCAGGGTCTGACCGAAGCCCAGGCCGATCCGACCGCGATCCCCGCCTCGGCGCTGGAGCGGGTCGAAGTTCTGCCGGACGGCGCGTCATCCACCTATGGTTCGGACGCCGTGGCCGGTGTGCTCAACTTCATCACCCGCCGGAATTTCAATGGCGCCGAATTCGCCACCTCCTATGGGGTTGCCGATCACTACAGCACTTCCAATGTCAGCGGCGTGTTCGGAAAATCCTGGACCGGCGGCTCGGTGCTGGTTGCGGTCGACGTCTCGACGCAATCCAATCTGTTTTTCGGCCAACGCGCTTTTAACAGCTCGCGTCAAGATATCCGCCGCGGCCCGGTCACCGATACGTCGAACTTTACGGGCGCAAATGCGACCACCGCGCCTTCCCAGACCGTGACCATTGCCGGCGTTTCCACCGTCATCCCCGCCGCCACCGTGACGCCCGACACCGGACCTGGCACCACCGCTCCCGGCGGCGTGGCCATCCCCCCTCTGTCGGACGGCGTGAACTTCCAGAACTTCAACTGCCCGGTGGCGACCATTTCGCCTTCGGGCACCAATGCGGCCTATTATTATCAACCCAATGGCGGCTATGGCGGCCGGCCCTACTATACCGCCACGGCCAATGTACCCAGCCAGGGATTCTGCGATACCAACAGCGCCACCACCCTCCTGCCCAGTTCGACTCGCAACAGTGGGTTGATCACCCTCAACCAGGAAATCACCGATTCGGTCTCCTTCGACCTGGAAGCGGTCTATGCCTCGCGCATCACCTTCGATCACAATTCGCGCGGCACCGTGTCCAATGCCACGGTCTTCGGACCGAACGCGGCCGCTGGGGCGGGCTCCACTGCCTCCACCATCGCTGCCGCCGCGGCGGGCGAAGTCAATCCCTTTTACGTCGGCAATGCCGCCACCGGCCAGGCCACCGAGTTGGTTCGCGGCTATAGTTTCGACGCCCTGTTGGGGCCGGGCGCCTATCAAAAGGAATTGGACACCAACACCTTTGTGACCGCGGGCCTGACCTGGGACCTGGGCAACAACCAGGAAATCACTCTCAGCGGCACGGTCGGCGACAATTTCAACGGCCAGCATGTGTCCGGCACGGTCAGCCCGGCGGAAGCCTTCCTGGCGCTGGACGGTACGCCCACCGGCGGCGGTGTGCCGGGGACCATCGGCACTCAGGACGTGTTTGGCCTGGGTACCTCCTATCCGGTCTCGCGCGTTCTCAACACCAGCAACGCGCTTGACGTTTGGAATCCGGCCGGACCGACCAACCGTACCTCGCAGCAAGTGATCAATTCTCTGGCGAGCAATCAGGTCTTCACCAATGCCAATCAGGGCCTGCAGGATCTGGTCGGCAAGTTTGACGGCCCGGTCTTCACCCTGCCGGCGGGCGACATGAAGATGGCGGTCGGCGCCGAATACATGCACGCCACCATGGACGAATACGGCACCAGCGTGAATGCCGCCGGTCCGACCTTCTCCAACAGCAACGCCTATTATTATCGCGAAGGCCGCACGGTCGAATCTGCCTTCCTGGAAATCAACGCGCCGATCGTGGGCGAGCAGATGGGCGTTCCCCTGATGCAAAGCTTCTCGATCGACATGTCGGGCCGCTACGACAAATACAGCGATGTCGGCGATACCAAGAACCCCAAGATCGCGTTCGACTGGGTGGTCACCGACGGCCTCAAGTTCCGCGGTTCGCATGGCACCTCCTTCGTGGCGCCGACCGTGCATGACACCCAGCAATTCAACTCCCAATCCAATATTAACGCGGCAGGCAATTTCGCCAATCCGATCATTCCCTTCGGCGATACCCGTCCCTTTAATGGCGGCGCGGGTCTTAGTGGCACCTGGGTTTCCACGCCCAGCTCTTGCGCGGCGGGCAATGGCACGGTGGTGAATGCGACGGGCGGCACAGTCACGGGTCCGGCCTTCACGGGCGCCTTCGGCTGCAAAGTCAATTTCGGCGCGCAGAATACCAACAACACCAGCGCGGGCTTTTCCATCCCGGGTGGCAACAATACTCTGCATCCCGCCACCGGCCGTTCCGATGAGTTCGGTGTCGATTTGGATTTCGGCCGGCTGATGGGTCTCGACGGCCTGATCGTCAACCTCACTTACTGGGACATCAATTATCGCGGCTTGATCACCAATCAGCAGACGCAAAACAATGTTCCGCAATTGTCGACCTTCGCGCCGATCGGCGGCTGGAATCCCACCGATCCGGCGATCCAGTCCTTTATCGCCCACCGGCCGCTGACCATCGCGATGCCGACCAAGATCTGGTATTTGTTCGATCAGCGCCTCCAGAACGCCTTCAACATCTGGGAAAATGGCATCGACTTCGCCGTCAACTATGCCCTGCGCACCGACGATCTGGGCACGTTCCGCTTCGGTCTGAGCGGTACAGAGCTGCTGCGCTACACCACCCAGGGCGGCAATACCGGGCCGCTGCTGGACACCAGGTACGGCAAGAACGCGCCGCGCTATCCCAGCGCGGAAATGCAGGCGCGCCTGTCTTTGGGCTGGGCCATCGACGCGTTCTCTTCCACATTGTCCATCAACTACCAGCATCCTTCCAACGGGACGTTCTCGACCTATCCCTACAATCTGCCGGGTGCCGATCGCGGCTTCCTGCAAGGCCCAGAAAACGCGGAGGTGTTCACCTCGGGCGGCACCGTCCACACTCCCGGTTTCGTCCAGTTCAACCTGGCGATGAACTATATCCTGCCGACCGGCGTGCTGGGGCTGCCCGTCATGGCCACCGACGGCATGTCGGTTTCGCTGAATATCGACGATATCACGGACACCAATCCATCCTTCAGCCCGACCAGCGCCAATGGCTATACGAACGGCAACCCGATCGGCCGCTTGGTCACTATCGGGCTGAAGAAGAAGTTCTGATTTCCCCCAAGCTGCCCCTGCCCGGATATTCCGGGCAGGGACTTCTTGACGCGGTGGTGGACAAGGTCCTGGGCGGGTGCAAACTGGCGCCAAGGCCCGAGCGAAGGACAAGCGAAGGATAATGGGGATGGATAGACGTCAATTGCTTCAGGCCGGCGCGGCTTCACTGGCCGTCAACGCCGCCGGGTTCGGGCCGGTGCTGGCGCAGGGTGCGCCCGCCAAGCTCAAGATCGATGCCTATTCGCGCCATCTGCTCTGGCTCAAGGATCCGAACGATGTCGCCGAGGCGGTGATCGAGATGGCCTTTGACGGCCTCGACATCACCGTGCGCAGCCAGGGCGGCCATGTCGATCCCGCCCGGGTCAAAACCGATCTGCCGGTCTTCGTGAACGCGGTGCGGAGCCATGGCGTCTTGGTCGACGCCATCACCACCAACATCTCGGATGCGGACTCGCCCAATGCCGAGGCCATTCTCGATGCCGCCTCGCAGCTCGGGATCAAGCATTACTGGTGGGGCACCTACCGCTACGATCTCACCAAGCCGATCCAGCCCCAGATCGATGCCTTGAAGCCGCGCGTGGAGAAGCTCTCCAAGCTCAACGAAAAATACGGCATGAAGGCGATGTATCACAATTATTCCGGCCCCGGCACGGTCGGCGACATGATCTTCGATCTGCTCGAAGTGCTGCGCAATTTCGATCCGCGCTTTGTCAGCTTTCATTACGATACCGGTCATGCGGTGGAAGCCGGCGCCAACGGCACCTGGGAATTGGGCATGCGCGCCGCTGGCCCCTATATCGGCGGCATCTCATTCAAGGATTACGCGATCACCCTGGACCTGCCGATCGACCAAGGCGGCCCCTTTACCGGCACCCCAGAGGTGCTCGCGGCCGGCGGCCGTGGTGGCGGCGGCGGCGGCGGTGGCGGCCGCGGCCGCGGTGGTCCTGGCGCTCCAGGCGCCCCCGGTGCCCCGGCCCAGGCGGCGCCTCCGCCTCCACCTCCACCACCAGCCGCGCCGCAGGCCAATGCCGGCCGCGGCGCCCCGGGCGCTGCCGGTCGTGGTGGCCGCGGCGGACGAGGCGAGCCGCTTTCGCGCGGCGGCGGCGGCCAGCCCAATCCCTGGCGCTCCCATGCGGTGCCCCTGGGCATGGGCATGGTCGATCTGCCCCGTCTCGCCCAGGTGATGAAGGACATTCAGTTCAACGGACCGGTGGAGATCCAGGCCGAATATCCCAATGGGGGCGCCGACAATGCAGGCACCACCATTACCTTGCCCCGCGCCCAGGTGCTGGGGGCGATGAAACGCGATCTTCTCACCTTGCGCGCGGTGCTCGGGCCCGCCGGCTTGATCTAAGCGAGGACATCATGAAAATCGGAACTTCCGCCGCGCTGCTTTCGCTGCTGCTGGCCGGCACGGCTTATGCCACCACCGCCTCCGACTGGCCCGGCGTCGGCAACGATCCCGGCGGCATGAAATATTCGCCGCTTACCCAGATCACCCCGGCCAATGTGGCGCGGCTGCAAAAGGCCTGGAGCTATGACACGGGCGATCCGGCCGGCGGTTTCCGCGGCTGGGAAATCACCCCCATCGTGGTGGGCAATCTGATGTATTTCCCCACCGCCCGGGGAAAGATCACCGCCCTCAATGCCGAGACCGGCGCGGTGGTCTGGAACACCGATCTCACCACTTTGGGTGTCAAAGGGCCGGGCGCCAAATATGGCGTCTCCTATTGGCCGGGGCAGGGCAAGACCGCACCGCGCATTGTGGTGGCGACCAATGACGGCTTCCTGCTGCAATTGGATGCCAAGACCGGCGCGCTCTACAAGAATTTCGGCAAGAACGGGCTGGTCAATCTGGCCGCCGGAATCATGGAAAAATTCGGCGGCAATTACACCCCGGGCGCCACGCCGGCGATCTACAAGAATATCGCCATCATCTCCCCCACTTCGGGCGAGCAGGGACGCTATGGCGTGCCGGGCGATCCGCGCGCCTTCGATCTGATCACCGGCAAGGAATTGTGGCGCTTCCACACCGTGCCGCAACCGGGCGAGCCCAATTTCGGCGACTGGGGCCCCAATGGTTGGCAGGACCGCCGCGGCCCCGGCAGTTGGGTGCCGATGACGGTGGACGACAAGACCGGCACGGTGTTCATCGCGCTCGGCAATGCCACCGATCAGAACTACGGCGGCAACCGGCCCGGCAACAATTCCTATGCCACCAGCGTGATCGCGCTGGACGCGGTGACGGGAAAGCTCAAATGGAGCTGGGCCATCACCCATCACGACATTTTCGACTGGGACGTCAACGCCCCTCCGACCCTGATCGAAGTGAAGAAAGACGGCCGGACCATTCCCGCCGTCGCCCAATCCACCAAGGTCGGGTATCTGTGGATTCTCGACCGTGACACCGGCAAGCCGGTATTCGGTTATGAGGAACGCCCGGTGCCGCGCAGCGATGCCCCCGGCGAAGTTGCCTCTCCCACCCAGCCTTTCCCGCTCAAGCCCGGTCCCATCAGCCGGGTGGAAATGACCCGGTCGGAAGTCAACCGCACCACGCCCGAAGCGATGAAGTCCTGCCAGGCGCAATATGACAAGGCGGTCCAGGAAGGACCCGATACGCCCTATCTGATGGTCCCAAGCCTGGTGTTCCCCAGCTCGGAAGGCGGCGGCGGTTGGGCCGGCGCCTCCTATGACCCCAAGGCGGGGGTGATCTATGTCAACACCCGCAGCCTGGGCACCATGGGCGTACTCCAGCCGTCGCGCTCTTCGAACCTGTTCGATTCCTACGCCAAGCGGAAGATTCCGTTCGATGATCCGGCCGGCTATCCCTGCTCAGCGCCCCCCTGGGGCGAGCTAATGGCGATCGACGCCAATACCGCCGATGTGATCTGGCGCGAGCCGCTGGGCGAATACAAGGAACTGACCGCGCGCGGTGTACCCAAGACCGGCACGCCCAATGCCGGCGGCCCGGCGGTCACGGCCAGCGGGTTGCTGTTCATTGGCGCCACCTCCGACAAGATGTTTCGCGCCATCGACGCCAAGACCGGCAAGGAACTTTGGTCCACCGAACTCAGCAACAATTCGGTCGATACCCCGATGGTCTATCAGGGCAAGAACGGCAAGGAATATGTCGCCGCGGTGGTTTCCTCGGGACTGGACAATTTCAATTTCCCCAAAGTCGCCACCCCCGGCACCAACCAGATCGTGGTCTTCGCGCTTCCCTGAGCTGAGCCTTATCGGGTTCCCTGGCCGCGGCTGCCTTTGCGCAACCGCGTGAGCGACCATGCGTTCCCTGCTTGAAACATAGCGGGGACCACCCATGACGATCAGGACCAGCCTGGAAAATGCCGGCAAGACGGTACTCGGCGCCCTCGGCGGCAGGAAAGAGCCGGCGGAAACCGACATCCTCGAGACCCTCGAGGCGGAACATGATGAAGTTCAGTCGCTGCTTTCAAAGCTGGTCGACAGCGACAATGCGCGCGAGCGCCATTCGCTGGTCAATCGAATCAAGAAAGCCCTGATCCCCCATACCAAAGCCGAAGAGAAGACCGTCTATGACCGCGTGCTGGGCCTGGCCGGCAAGGACGCCAAGATCGACGGGCATGAAGGCTATCTGGAACATTCCCTGGCCAGCGAGACCCTGGCCAAGCTGGCCAAGATGCGCGGCCCGATGTCGCCGGAATTCTCCGCCACCGCCAAAGTGCTGCGCGAATTGATCAATCATCATATCGGCGAGGAAGAACGCAATATCTGGGCGAGGCTGCGGGAGAATTTCTCCGCCGAAGACCGCGCCCAGATGAACCGCGAATTCGAAGCGGCCAAGAAAAGAGTCAAGGTCTGAACTGCCAACCTGTTCCAGCAAGGGCGGCCGGATATGTCGTTCGAGGGACTGAAAGCGATCGGAGAAAAACTCACCGGCCTGGGGCGACCGCGCCGTGTCGTTCCCCGCCCGCGAAAGGCCCATCTGCTGCGCTTCGCCGATGACGGCGCCACGCCCAACAATCCGTTTTTCCCCCTTCTGCTTTATCGCTCGCCGGTGAAACTCGAAAAGGATTGCGATCCGGCCGCGCTGTTCGAGGTGCTGTTCGCCGCCCATGGCTGGAAATCCTCCTGGCGTGACGCCATCTATGATTTCAACCACTTCCATACGGGCACGCACGAGGTTCTGGGGATCGCCAAAGGGCGTGCCCGGGTGCGGCTGGGCGGCGCCACGGGCAGGGTGGTGGAGTTGCGGGCGGGCGATGTGATCGTGCTGCCCGCCGGCACCGGCCATCAGCGCCTATCCAAATCCCGCGATTTATTGGTGGTGGGCGCCTATCCCGCCCAAGGTGCCTATGACGAACCCGCACCGGGCGAGGTCGACCCCGAAAAGGCCCGTGCCCGCATCGCCAAGCTGCGCGTACCGGCGGCGGATCCGGTCTATGGCGCGGCCGGACCGCTCAAGAAATTCTGGCGCAAGCCGCACTAAAGAGAGGGACGGTGGAGCGGCCGCCAAGCAGCCCCATCCGCAGCGCTAGCGATCCGCGGGCCTCAGCTTGAGCAGTCCGGTCTGGTGCCGGCGCAGCAGGAAAATGCCGGCCTCGATGGCAAGCGCGGCCAGGAATGGCGACAGCGCTACCGCAGCGCCATCTTCTTCCTCCTCGGCTTTCCAAAGGGCCCCGAATGCGCAGAGTGCGATGCCCACCAGAAGCAATTTGCGCATATGTTGTCCTTCAAAAGAAAGCCGCCGCCGGTGTAACCCGGCGGCGGTCTCAGTGTTCCGCCAATGAAGCGAAGCCTTACGCTCCCCCGCGCGGGAGGAGCAAAGCTCTACTGCCAGTCGCGATTGATGTTGTAGTAGTTGTAGGTCTCTTCGCGGATATTGCCCATGCTGCCGTCGTGCTTGGTCAGATCCTTGAGGTCATAGGCCGGCGCCTTCTCGATCCGATTCTTGTCCAGCGGGACCACATAACCGCCTTTGTTTTCGTCATAATCCAGCATCGACCACGGCACCGGATAATATTTCTCGCCGGCGCCCAAGAAGCCGCCGAAGCCCAGCGCGGCGAACATGATCCGGTTGGACTGTTTGTCGAGAACGATGTCTTCCACCGTGCCGATTTTGTCGCCGGCGTCATTGTAGACGGCGGTGCCTTTGACCTTCGAGGCAAGAATGGCCGAAGTGTGGCCGCTGCTGGTTGTCATGAAACTCTCCATGTTGGACGGGGCCCGATACGAGGGCGACGGAATCCGGCTCTCGCCGTTCCCGTCGCCCTTTGCGATTTTTCCATCCTTGCGGAGAAAATATCGCATGGAAGAAAACGGGCTGCGACCCGCGACGTTCCTCTAGATCCAAAAGAATTCGTAACGGTGACGAAGCCGATCACGACCGCCGGTTCCCAAGGCAAAAAACCCGTCGGTACGGTCGAGGCGAAACCAAAAATCCGCCGCATGTGTTCTTGCAGGAAGAGGGTTCCCACCCAGGAGTCTTACATGAAAACGCAGCTGCTCGGCGCGGTCTGTGCCTTGTCCTTGATCGCCGCGGGTACCGCTATGGCCCAGAAAGCCGACCAGCCCGGCCATAAGAGCCCGGCACCCGGCAGCAGCAACGCGGCGATGAGCGCCATGAAAGACGCCGCCATGGGCGCGGTGGGCGTGGTTTCGGCGGAAATGACCACCACCACCAAAGGCTTTGTCACGGCAGCGGCCACCAGCGACATGTACGAAGTCGAAGCCGGCAAAATCGCCCAGGACCGCGCCCGGTCCGCCAAGGTGAAGGATTTCGGCGCCCAAATGGTCAAGGCCCATACCGCCACCACCGCGGCGCTGAAAAAGATATTGGCCAGCAACAATGTGGCGGTGACGCCGCCGGCCCATCTCGACGACCGGCGCCAGAGCCTGATCGACTCCCTGCGCGGCGCCAAGGCGGAAGATTTCGACCACCGCTATCTCGAGCAGCAGGAGGCCGCCCACAAAGAAGCGCAGATCCTGATGCGCGGCTATGCCAAAAGCGGCGACAACGCCGCGATCAAGCAATTCGCCGCCGAAACCCTGCCCAAGGTGGAAGATCATCTGAAGATGATCGAAAGCCTGGAAGGGGAGAAGCCGTCCAAATAATTTGCGGCGCGTTCAGTCCAGCGGCTTCAAGGGGCGCGATGCCTTCGCATAGCCCTTCCACGGCCCTTTGCGCAGCAGTGCCGGCGCAGTACGGACGGTGAAGCGCTTGGGATCGAGCCCCTTTTTCACCTGGCCCCACTCCAGCGGCATCGACACGGTCGCACCCTCGCGGGCACGCGGCGAAAGCGGCGCCACCGCCGTCGACATCCGGTCGTTGCGCAAGTAATCCAGGAAAATGCGGCCCTTGCGTTTTTCCTTGGACATATTGACCAGGTATTTGTCCGGCGAATCCGCCGCCATTTGGGCGCAGATCTCCCGCGCCATCGCCTTGGCCTCAGTCCAGCCGAAGCCTCGTGGCACCAGGAACGGCGTCACCACATGCAGGCCCTTGCCGCCGGTAGTCTTGGCGAAGGTCACCAGTCCCAGCGCCTCCAGCCGGTCTTTCAGTTCTTTCGCCGCCGCGATCACCGCTTCGAATGCGACATCGGGCGCTGGATCCAGATCGAAGACGAAACGCTCCGGCACATCCGGCTTGCCCGGCGCGCAATTCCACGGATGCAGTTCCAGCGCCCCGATCTGGGCCACCGCCGCCAGCGCTTCCACCCGATTGATCACCAGATAGGGCTTGCGGTCGCCGGAAACGCGCATTTCGTCCAGCAGATTGGATTTTCCGGCCATGGCATGGCGCTGGAAAAAATGTTCGCCCCCAATGCCGTCGGGCGCGCGTACCAGCGAGCAGGGACGGCCTTGGATATGGGGGATCATCCAGGCGCCGACGCTCTCGTAATAGCGCGCCAGTTCCAGTTTGGTGACGGGTTTTCCATCGCCCGCATCGGGCCATAGCGGCTTGTCGGGATGGCTGATCGGCACATTCATCACTACCGCGCCGCCTTTGGCCGCGCCGGGTTTTCCCGCCCGTTTGGGGGCCGGTTTTGGCTCCCGCAATTTGACGTTTTTCTTGGGCGTCTCGGCCTCCACCTCCGCCGCCGGCTTGTCGGCGCGCAAACCCTTGAAGGCAGCCTGCCGCACCATGCCGTCGCCGGTAAAGCCGGCGAATTCGATTTCGGCCACCAATTGGGGCTTCACCCAGTGGACGTTACGCTCGTGTTTGGGCTTGTTCAGGCCCCCGAAAGGGTTGTCCGTTGCCGCGAATTCCTTCAGCCGGGGCAGCAAGCGCTTGAGCTTGTCGGCGCCATAGCCGGTGCCGACCCGGCCGACATAGACCAGGTGATCGCCGCGGTGCACCCCCACCAGCAGAGAGCGGAATTTGCCGGCGGTGTCGCTCCAGCCGCCGATCACCACTTCATGGCCGGCGCGGCATTTGGATTTGCTCCAATCCTCGCCCCGGCCCGAGCGATAGGGGGCGGCGGCCCGCTTGGAAATGATCCCTTCCAGGTTCATCCGGCAAGCCGATTCCAGCACCGCATCGCCTCCGCTGCTGAAATGTTCCACATACCGAATAATTTGCGGGGCTTTGCGAAGCAGGCTTTCAAGGCGGGCCTTGCGATCGGTTAGCGGCAGCGCCCGCAAATCCTCTCCTTCCGCAAACAGCAGATCGAAAGCGAAGAACACCAGGGCGTCGGTCTTGCCGTCCGACAGCGCCGCCTGCAATCCGGCGAAATCGGGCGCGCCATTGTGATCCAGGGCACAGATTTCGCCATCGATGATGCAATCGGGAAATCTGCCCGCCGCCCGGGCGATGGCGGAAAACTTTTGCGTCCAGTCCAGTCCCTTGCGGGTGCGCAAAGCCGCCTTGCCGCCGGACACCCGCAACTGCATGCGATAGCCGTCGAATTTCACTTCATGCACCCAGCCCGGACCGGCCGGCGGGCGTTCCAGGACTTCGCACAATTGCGGCGCGATGAATTGGGGCAGGGCGGAAACCTTGCGTCCCTTCGGTGCGTTCATGCGTGCTTTCTCGGGCTCGGTGTCCTCCACCCTTCCGCTCCGCTTGGACTGCCACACCGCATCCGAATTGAACGCTTTGGCCCGCATGAAGGGCTTGGGCTTCTTGCCCTTGCCGGCAGCGATGGCTTCCATTTCGCGGCCCGAAGCCACCGAATGGTCCTGCTTCAGGATGGTCTCGCCATGGCCTTTCTTGGCATATTCGTCCTTATGTTTGATCAGCAGCCAGTTGTTATGTTTGCTTTTGAATTTGTCGCTGCGCATGCGCACCAGAACCCAGGAGCCCTGCAGCTTTTCGCCGTCCAAAGTGAATTTGAGATCGCCCTTGCGCAGCATGGCGTCGACATCGCCGTCCGGCTCCCAATAGCCGCGGTCCCATAAGAGCACGGTGCCGCCACCATATTGGCCCTTGGGAATGGTGCCTTCGAAATCGCCGTAATCCAGCGGATGGTCCTCGACCTCGACCGCCAGGCGCTTTTCCGCCGGATCGAGCGAGGGACCTCGCGTCACCGCCCAGGATTTGAACACGCCCTGCCACTCCAGGCGAAAATCATAATGCAGGCGGGTGGCGGCATGTTTCTGGATGACAAAGCGCAGCCGCTTCCCAGTTGCCACGGGCCTGGCGCCGCTGGGCTCGGCGGTCTTTTTGAAATCCCGCATCGCCTGGTATTTGGCCAAAAGCGATTTGCGTGCGGTTTTGGCCGTTTTGCTCTTGGTTTTCTTCTTCACGGGCATGGCGGAAACATAGTTCCCGCAAGGCGTTTCCGTTCCGAGTTTGGAAGGGAATATCCATGGCCGCCCGCAAAAAAACCGTCCGCAAACACGCAAAGACACATCATAAAGCGGTGCACCATCATGGAACCCACAAGCCGGCCAATTCCAATGAGCCGTCTTTGTCCAAGCGCCCGGTCTGGCAGGGCGATCTGCGGCTGTCGCTGGTGTCCTGCCCGGTGGCCCTTTATGGCGCCACCAGCCGCAGCGCCGACATCTCGTTCCATCTGCTCAATCCCGAAACCAACAATCGCATCCGCATGATCCCCACCGATCCCGACACCGGGCCGGTGGAACGCGCCGATCTGGTCAAGGGCTACGAGATCTCCAAGAACCATTACGTCATTCTCAGCAAGGACGAGCTCGATGCCGTCAAGCTCGAGACTACCCGGACCATCGAGATCGAACGCTTTGTCGACGAAAAAGATATCGACCGGCTCTATTGGAACGATCCCTATTATCTGGTGCCGGGGGAAAAGTCGGGTACCGAAGCCTATACCGTGATCCGCGAGGCCCTGACCGAGGCCGGCCGCATCGCGCTGGGGCGTGTCGTCATGCACACCCGCGAAAGGCTGGTGGCGCTGGAGCCACGCGACAAAGGCATCATCGTCTATACCCTTCGCATGGCCGATGAGGTGATCTCCCCCAAAGAGGCGTTTGACGATATCCCGTCGGAAAAGCCCGACAAACGGATGATCGAGATCGCCCGCAAGATCATCGAGCAGCAGGAAGGTCCGTTCGAGCCGGCCAAATTCGAAGACCGTTATGAAACTGCGCTGCGCGACGTCATCCGCCGCAAGGAAAAAGGCGAAAAGCTGGTCACCGCCGAGCCGGTCGAAGAGGACAATGTCATCGACCTGATGGAAGCCTTGAAGAAAAGCCTCAAGGCCAAGCCCAAGCGCAAGGCCGGTTGATCAAAAGCTCTGGCGCGGCCGTCCGTCACTGGTCCGCGGCGCGGCGCGGGGCGGCGTCTGATCCAGAAAATCCATGCCCTTGCCATAAAGCTTTTCGGTTTTGACGTTGTCCCCGAAATCCACCCGGACTTCGCTGTTCGGATCATAAGGCGTGAATTTCACCTTGGCGGTCGAAGGATTGCCGGTCTTGGCAAACGCGACGACAACGTCCTGCATCTGGTTGGACAATTCGCGGTCCCAGGCCGTCCAGTTGCGCGTGGTGCGGAATTGGTTGAAGGCGTCATAGGTCCCCAGCCAATAGGGCACGTCACCCATGTGATAGGCGCCGGCGGTGGCGGGATCGAAATCGCTGAAGGTGGCGCCTGGCGTGAACGGCTGCACCCGGCTCAGCAGATAAAGATAGGCCGGCTGTTTGCCGCTCTTGGTTTGCGCCTTGGCCCAATTGCGAGCTCCGATGGAAAAGCCGCTGTTGCGGCCGACCTCATCGGCCTGGCGGCGAACTTCGGCATCGCTCTTGGCCGGATAAAGCGTCAGGAATTCCCCTGCTTTGTCGCCATAGCTTTGCCGGGCCAGATCGCCATATTCGGCCACGGTCCTGGCCTTGCGGATCGGCACTTCGGTGCCGATGTCGTTGGCGGTGGATCCGGTCAGCACCGCCACGTCGTTCTGCTTGCCGGCAGCGAAAATCCGGTCCGGCGTATCGGGCAACACATAGCCGTCGATATCCGGTCCGACGCGGATGCCGGCCGCGGCAGCCACCACCTTGTCGGAAGAGATGCTGCGCATCGCCGCCAGGTTCGAAGCCTTGAGCGCGGCCTGCAGCCGGGCCCCTTGCGCCTCCGCCTCCGCCAAGGGCGTTCCCCCGCCGATGCCGCCCGCCAGTGTGGTGCCGGAAAAGCCGATCACGCGGGAGAACAGGCCCCGGGTCAGGGGGCTGGCCTGAAGATCGGTGATCGACATCGCCCCCGCCGACTGGCCGATCAAGGTGACATTGGCCGGATCGCCGCCGAAGGCGCCGATATTCTTGTGCACCCATTTGAGGGCGGCGATCTGATCCAGCAGGCCCCAATTGCCGCTGGCGTTGTGTCCGGATTCGCGGGTCAGCTCCGGATGGGCGAGAAAGCCGAATATCCCCAGCCGGTAATTGAGCGCGACATAGATCGCGCCTTTCTTGGCCAAGGCTTCCCCATCATAGATCGCGCTGGAGCCCGAACCGAGATTGAAGGCGCCGCCATAGATCCATACCAGCACCGGCAGTTTCGCCCCCGCTCTGGCGGAGGGCGGCGCCCACACATTCAGATAGAGGCAATCCTCGCCCGCCAGCTCGTCGCCGAAATAATGATTGATGCTGGGCGAGCGCAGCGGCTGGACGCATTCGGGCTGTTTCTTGTCGGCATTGTAGATGCCGCTCCAGGCGCTGACCGGCTGGGGTGCGCGCCAGCGGTTTTCCCGGATCGGCGGGGCGGCAAAGGGAATCCCGAAATAGGCATGGATGCCGCTGGGCAGAAGCGTTCCCGACACTTTGCCCGCATCGATCGAGAGGGGGTCGCCGGAAATCGGGATCATCACCCCGGCCGGCGCCGCAGCGGTCATTGCCGCCAGAAAGGCGCCGGCCAGAAACATTCTCACTTCGGCCTGCATGAAGAACCCTCGCGCGATCTCTCTCGCGCATTCTAAGAAGGGTTTCGCACCGGCGATAGTGCGTTCAGGCCAGCGACAAAGCGATATGCACCACGGCCGCCAGGGTGACCACGCCGAACAGGCCGGCGACCAGGGCGTGAAACATATTGCTGGCCAATTCATCGAATTGCGAGCGGACCGGGGATTGAATGGACTTCATGGGATATTCCTTGCTGTGTGCATCCTCACCCTAGTGATGGCGTTGCAAAGTGTGGGTAAGATGATCGCAAGCGCAGTGTAAGAAGTATCGCAAAGCCTCTCAGCTTTACGCTTTGTATACCAACATCGCCGTTGCGGATGGGCGCGGAAGGGTTACTTTCCCAAAAAACAGCCCCATGTGAGGGGGTTTCAAGGGAGGGTTCCTTGTCCGCAAAAACGCTTGCCGCGCTCACCGCGCTTGTGTTCACCGCATCGGGTGTGGTGGCACAGACCCCGCCCGAGCCGGGCGCAACGCCCGGCATCGAACTCACCAATATCTCCAAGAACCGGGCCAAATTCGCTTCGGTGTTTCCCCAGGTCGCGGTCAGCCGCGCCAATCCCGATCTGGTGGCGGTGGCCTGGCGGCAATACAACCTTCCCATCGACACCAATGCGCTGCGCGAAAACCGCGTCGCCGAATGTCATTTGGCGCTCTCCAAGGACGGCGGCAAGCATTTCTCCGACCGCAACATGATGGATGTCCTGCGCACCCCGGGCGGCGATGGCCGCCCGCTTTTGTGGGGCTGCAACGCGCCTTGGGTCACCATCGCGCGCGATGGCACGATGTATTTCGGGGGCGCGCTGTTCACCGCTGGCGGCGTCGTCCAGAAAGAGCCCAAGGCGGGCCGCGCCGGGGTCAGCGTCTCCACCGATGGCGGCGCGCATTGGAGCCCGATGGTGCCGGGCATCATGATCGACCGCTTCATGCCGGGCATGAAGGGACTTGGCGGCGGCATGAACCAGGAAGACACGCCCTGGGACGGCGCCAATGGCTTTGTCGATCCGCAGACCGGCACCTTCTATTCCACCGCCGGGGCCTATATCTCGGCTTCCGACGATCACGGCAAAAGCTTCGGGACCGTCTATGAGGGCAGGGGCACGGCCTCGGCCGCGTTTGGCACCGTCGTAGCGGCGCGCAATGTCGCCGCCCGGCCGGGCGCCAAATGCCCGTGCCTGGTGGTCTCGACCACTGCCGACAAAGGAAAAAACTGGAACGAAACCGTCGTGGCGGAAGCCGGTGATTGGAACCCCACCGGTACGGTGCGCTATCCGGTGGCCGCCGCCAGTCCCGCCGCGCCGGGCCATTACGCCGTCGCCGCCTATCAGCCCGATCATCGCGCCGTGAAGCTGTTCTATACCGAGGACGGCGGGAAAAGCTGGAAAAGCACCAGCCCCAAGCCGGGGCCCACCACCGTCCCGGTGGCCAGCGTCAGCCAGGTCGGCGTCGGCTACACGACCGATGGGCATGTGCTGGTGACCTGGCGCGGGTTCCGCAATCCCGGCGCTTTCAACACCTTCGCGGCCATGCTGAACGGCGACAGTTTCGGTCCCACCGTGAAAGTCAGCGCCGAATTGTCGGAATATCCGCCTTTGACCTATGACGGCAATTACGGCAACGGCAATGGCGGCGGCGATTTCACGACCTGGATCCAGGGCAATGACCGCGACGCCTTTGTCGCCTTCCCCTATTCGCCGCGCGGGGAAATTCTCGACACCTGGCTGGCGCGCATTCCGCTCACGCTCTTGCGATAATCACATCGTCATTTCCATCACCGGGGCAGAGTCGATCGCCGCCGGCGGCAGGCAGACCACCACGCAAAGCCCGCCCGCGGTGCGGTTATGGGCGGAAATACTGCCGCCATGGGCGGTGATGGCGCGCTCGGCGATGGCAAGGCCCAAGCCATAGCCGGAATTCTCGCCGCCGCCTTGGACAAAGGGCTTGAACACGGTTTCCAGCATGGCATCGGGAACGCCGGGCCCTTGGTCGGTGACGGTGAGGCGGAACAGCCCGGCCGTATCGCGGTCCAGGATCACCTCGACCGACTGGCCGCGCTTGGAATAGCGCAGTGCGTTGCGCACGATGTTCTCCACCGCATGGCTGATCAGCCTGCCGCTGCCCAGCGCGATCCAATCGCTTTCTCCCGACAGCGCGACGATGCGATGGTCGACCGACACGCCCAGCGGCGCGCCCTCGAATTTGGCATCGTCGGTCACCAGCCGCACCACTTCGGCAAAATCGAAATAATCCTCGGTGTGTTTGACGCCGCTTTCCAATTTCGAAAGCGTCAGGATTTCGCCCACCATCTCGTCCAGCCGCTGGGCCTCGCGGCTGATCCGGTCGAGCGAGGTCTCCACCTTGCTGGGATCCTGGCGGGCCAGACCGATCGACAATTGCAGCCGCGCCAAGGGCGTGCGCAATTCATGGCTGACGCCCGCCAAAAGACGGTCGCGGGCGCTGACCAGTTCCTCCAGCCGCTTGGCCATGAGGTCGAAATCGCGCGCCAGATCGGCGATCTCGTCGCGCCGGCGTCCCATCGAAGGCCCCAGCCGCGTCGAAAAATCCCCCCGCGCCAGCCGCTCGAAGCCGGCGCGGATGCGCCCGACCGGGGACGTCAAATACCAGGCCAACAAGGCGCTGAAACCAAGCCCCCCCACCAAAGACGACAGCAGCACTTCCCACGGAATATCGAAGGGCCCTCCCCGACTGACGCCGGCGCGCTCACGCCGCGGCCGCTGGCTGCGCGCCATCAGACTATAGCTTTGCCCGCCGGGATCCTTGGCGACCGCCGAAGCGCCCACCACATTGGCGCCGGGCACGATGCGGATCTGACCGCGCAGGAACCCCGGCCAGGATTTGAGCTGGCGTTCAAAGGCCTGCTCGCCATCCTTCTCGATAATGCTTTTGGCCGCGGTGGCGGCGATATCGCCCAGGCTGACGGTGTCGACCGGCGGCGGCACGGGGCGCAGCAGGGTGAACATCAGCCACACCCCTTGCGAAATCAAAAGCGTGGTGACCCAGAACCCCAGCAGCAATTTCCAGAAGACCATTCGTGTCATGATTGCGCCTTCAGTCGGTAACCGACGCCGCGAATGGTTTCGATCTCCAACGCTCCACCGCTGGCGGCGGCCAGTTTGCGGCGCAGATTGCTGATATGAACGTCGATGCCGCGGTCATAGGGCGCGCGCGCCCGGCCCAGCACTTCGCGCGACAGCTCGTCCTTGGTCATCACGGTGTCGCCGGCTTCCAGCATCGAACCCAGCATGTTGAATTCGGTGGCCGTCAACTCGACCGGCTTGCCTTCCCAGGCGGCTTCGCGCCGCGCCCGGCTGAACAACAATCCGCCGATCTGGGGTTTGCGCTCCCGCCCCGAACTTTCCGGCGTCTGGCGGCGCAGCACCGCGCGCAGGCGCGCCACCAGCTCGCGCGGGTAATAAGGCTTGGCGATATAATCATCGGCGCCCATTTCCAGCCCGACGACGCGGTCGATGTCGCTGTCCTTGGCAGTCAGCATGATGATGGGAACCGCGCTTTTCTGCCGGATCTCGCGCAGCGCCTCGATACCGGTCATGCCCGGAAGCATCACATCCAGGATCACCGCCTGGAACCGGTCGGAAGTTGCCGCGGCGACGCCATCGCCGCCATTGTTCACGGTGGTGGTGGTGAAGCCTTCGCCGGCGAGATACTCGGTCAGCATCCCGCTCAGCTCGGCGTCGTCATCGATCAGCAGAATATGTGTCATGTTTTGCCGCATGCTGCTCAAGGGAACCTCTTTTGTCAGCACCCTTTTCGCAAAGTTTACACTATGCTTGCGAAGATTTGATCCAAGAACTCGCCGCGCCGGCCTATTATCGTGGTCGCAACAAGGACGGCGCGACGCGGATGTCAAGCAAGGCCAGACAAGACGTGTTTTCCGAAGTGGTGGCGAGCCTGCTTTGGATGCATCTCAGCCTGCCCCCCGATACCTCGCGGTCCGAGCTTGAGGGCTGCGCCGGCGCCCTGATCCGGGCGATGGAATTCGGCGCCGGAGAATCCGCCATCGAGCAACGGCTGAAACAGCTGCAGAGCGAACAGCTCGCCCAGCCCATCAACAGCCTGGCGATCAAAATGCTGGCGCGGCGGGTTTGCGACGTGATCCGACGCACCTGCCAGACCACCATGCCGCAGCAGTTCCCGGGTATGAAAAAAGCCGGCTGATCGCCGCGGTTTTGTATACCGCTGCGCATACCGCGACTTTGATCGTCGCGCGCTTGAATTCACCCATCTGATCTGCAAGAGACACCGCTTGGCCGGTGCCTTTTTCACGCCGGCGTGCCTTGAGGAGACGCGTGATGGCGAGAGAATTGACCCCGGAAGAAAAGACCCTGGCGCAGGACATGCTGCAAAGGGCGCGCGCCGCGATGAATGCCATCCAGGGTTACAGCCAGGAACAGCTCGACGATCTCGCCCGGGCCTTGGGCTGGTCTGTCGCCAATGAGAAGACCTTTGTGCGCCTCACCGAAATGGCGGTGGCGGAAAGCAAGATGGGCAATGCCGACGGCGCCGCCACGCGCCGCTTCAAGATCATCGGCATCTTGCGCGATGCGCTGCGCCAGAAAAGCGTCGGCGTCATCGAGACCGACGAGGCCAAGGGCCTGGTCAAATATGCCAAGCCCGCAGGGGTGATCGCGGGATTGCTGCCGGTGACCAATCCGGTGGTCACCATGGTCGGCATGGCGATCAATGCCGTCAAATGCCGCGACGCGGTGATCTTCTCGCCCCATCCCGCCAGCCGCGCCAGCGCGCTCGAGGTCATCCGTATCCTGCGCGCCGCGCTGAAAGCCGCCGGCGCCCCGGAAGACCTGCTGCAATGTTTCGAAAAACCGTCCATTCCCCTGGCGCAGGAGTTGATGTCGATCTGCGATCTCACCATCGCCACCGGCGGGCCGGCCATGGTCAAGTCGGCTTATTCCTCCGGCAAGCCGGCCTATGGCGTGGGCGCCGGAAACGCCACCGTGGTGGTGGACGAAACCGCCAATATCGAGGAAGCCGCCCGCAACACCCGCATCAGCAAGATTCACAACAACGGATCGGGCTGTTCCTGCGACGGCAATCTGATCATCGAAGAAACCATCTATGACAAAATGCTGGATCAGTTGCAGAAGGAAGGCGGCTATCTGTGCAGTGAGGAGGAAAAACGCAAGCTCAAGGCGGTGATGTGGGATGCGGAAAGCCACCGCACGCTCGACACCGTGGCGCGCGCCGCATCGGTGATCGCCGAGAAGGCCGGGTTTCCCATCCCCGCCGGCAAGACCTTTCTGATCGTGCAGCAAGACAAGATCGGCAAGGAACATGTCTTTTCCGGCGAAAAGCTTTCGCCGGTGCTGGCCGTGTTTAAATACAAAAAGGGCTTCGAGAACGCCCTGGACATGGTGCGCCAGATTTTCGAAGTCGGCGGCAAAGGCCATTCCTGCGGCATCGCCTCGTACGACGACGACCATATCAATCGCCTCGCCCTGATGGCGCCGGTCAGCCGCATCATGGTGCGCCAGCCCAATGTCCACGGCAATGCGGGTTCCTTCACCAACGGCATGCCGATGACCCCCAGCCTGGGCTGCGGCACCTGGGGCGGCAACATCATCAGCGAGAACATCACCACCAAGCATTACATGAACACCACCTGGGTGAGCCGCACCATCCCCGAGGACAAGCCGACCGAACAGTCGGTCTTCGGCAGGTTCTACGGCAGCGCCATCTTCTGAGCCGCTTGCCGGGTGGGGCCGCCGGGGACATGCTGGCGCGATGAGATTGCCCGATCCCACCCCTGGGCGCGGCTGCGGCGCCTGTACCGCTTGCTGCGTGGAAATCGCCATCGACGATCCAGAGCTGCAAAAGCCCGACCATGTCGCGTGTATGCATATGCGCGAGGGGCAGGGCTGCGCCATCCATGATCGCCTGCCCAAGACTTGCCGCAACTGGTATTGCGGCTGGCGCTTCCTCACTCTGAGCGACGCCATGCGGCCCGATCTGTCGCATGTCATGCTGTCGCCCGAGATGGGCCCAAGTGGCGACAAAGGCGGCTTGCGGATCGTGTTGCTGGATGAGAACCGCGCCGCGCTGGAGCAAGGCGAATTGCTGGATCTGATCGCCAAATGCATCGGCGGCGGCATTCCCATTTTCCTGAGCTGGGGCCACGCCGCCATGGCCAAGCGGGTCCTGGTCAACCCGGTTGCGGCCGAGGCCGTGGCGGCGGGCGACAAGCCGCGCTTTGTCGCCGTGCTGCGCGATTTGCTCGCAGGCTTGGTGCAGCAGGTGGCAATGGATGTCATTGCCGCCCAGAACGGGTCCACGGCAACCCTGTCCGGTCCGCGCCAGTCCTGAATATCCGTATACGGATAGAGAACCCCTGCGCCCCGATCCGCGCGCCATCGCTGCAAGCCGGCATGTACGCGCGGGCCCATTGTATACCGAGATGCATGCAGGCTTTGTATACCGAACACCCTCAAAAAGCGCCGTAAAACCGGGCCCAAACGCCATTTCGTACGGAAAATGCCGCGCACGGATTTGCAAGTTGCGAAATCCCGCGCAAACGAATTGACGAACCAGTTAATTTGCTCCAGCGTCGTTGCATTGGTTCGGCCTCGACGAAAAGAAGGCCACAGGAGGACGCGAGGGATTGGGGTTGCGCGCTCGCTTGGCGACGCGCGCTTCGCTGGTCCGGTGATTAGACAAAATCAGGGCCATGTTGCGTTCAAGCCTTCTTGCGAAGACGCGCACATGCCCCATAGGGGAGCAGCGACACCATGGAAAATTCTGTGCGCAAGCAAACGGGGACAGCCAAGGCAAAATTCCTGGCGGGAAGCGCCCTGACGGTTTTGGCCCTTATCGGTGCCGGCACGGCGCAGGCCCAGAACAGTCAAACCACGGAAACGGTCGTCGTCACCGGCACCTCCATCCGCGGCGCCGCGCCCGTCGGTGCCAATGTCATCACCATGGATGCCGCGGCGATCGAAACCACCGGCGCGATGACGACCCAGGATCTGCTCACCAATATTCCCTCGCTGACCGGTTTCGGCAATCAGGGCGCCGGCACCGACGCCCGCGGCGGCTTGGGCACCGCCGACGCCAGCGGTTCGTCCTCGCCGAACATTCATGGATTGGGGGCCAGCTCATCCTCCACCACACTGGTGCTGGTGGATGGCCACCGCGTTCCCTTGAGCGGCTTGACCCACACCCTGGTCGATCCCAGCATCATCGCCCCGGACGCCATTGCGCGGGTCGATGTGCTGCCGGACGGCACGTCGGCGATTTACGGCTCCGACGCTTCGGCCGGTGTCGTCAACATCATCACCAAGAAGAAATATAGCGGCCTGGAATTCAGCGGCAGCTATGGCATGGCCGATGGCCTCACCCGCGCCTCTGTGGGCATGTCGTTCGGCAAGGCCTGGGACGATGGCGCCGCGATGGTCGCCTATGACTACCAGACCAGCAGCAATCTGATGGTCACCGACCGGTCCTATCTCGCGAACAACCTGACCTCGCGCGGCGGCTTCAACGGCGCCAGCTTCAACTGCTCGCCGGCCACCATCATTGGCAGCGGCACGACCGGCAATACCGGTGCCACCGGCAATGTGTATGTCTACCCCTACACCTCTGCTTCCATCGGCAGCACCACGACGCCCTCGGGGGGCAACTCGGTCGCGCCCTGCGACAATTCCAAATACTCCGCGATCCTGCCTTCGGAAGTTCGCCACAATGTCTTGGCGTCCTTCACGCAGGATTTTGGCGACCGCCTCACGGTCAATGTCGATTTGGGTTTTTCCAACCATATCGTCGCCACGCCGGTGTCGCGCGGCACGATCACTACGATCGCTTACGGCCCCGGAAGCGCCGCCAACGCTTCGCTGGAGCCGCTGTCGGCTGCCGCGGTCGCCAGTTACAATACGGTGGCGGCGGCCAACGGACAGCCGCAGATTACCGCGAGCAGTGTCACCCAGGCTTCCTCGGCGGCCTTGAAGTCGGCGCTGCTGCTGGGCGCCCAGGCCAACCCCTTCTATCAATCCGGCACCTCCGGCCTGACCACCAGCCAGGGTGTGCGTTACGATTTCAACGATCTGTTCGGTCCGGGCGCCTACACCAAGGGCGGCCAGCTTGACGTCTTCATGGCGGGCAGCATCGACGTCAAGCTGTTCGGTGACTGGGTGGCGACCCTGAACGCCACCGCCGGTCTGGACAACAGCACCACCAAATCCAGGGGCGTGGTGAACACCGCCGCCGCCGCCCTGGCGATCAACGGCACACCGACAACCAGCGGCAGCACCAGTCCCCAGGTCGATCAGTACGGACTTGGCGAAACCATCGCGGTTTCCCGGGTGCCGCTGACCACCGCCAATGCTCTGGACGTTTGGGATCCGGCGGGCTCGAACAAGACGTCTGCGGCGATTCTCAAGCAGCTGCTGGACAATCCCGCCGCCCGGCTGACCCAGCAGGAAATGAATAATCTGAAATTGGTGTTCACCGGCACCCTGTTCAGCCTGCCGGCCGGCGACCTCAAGACCGCCTTCGGCATGGAATACCTGATGAACAATTTCGTCACCGGTGCCGTCGCCGATCCCATTTTTGGCTTGGTCAACGCCAATGCCACGGCCTTCAAGGCGAACCGCACCAACTGGGCGGAATTTCTGGAGCTGCGCATTCCGGTCGTCAGCGCCGACATGAATTTCCCGCTTATCCAGAGCTTCGATCTGGACCTCGCCGGCCGTGCCGACCATTACAGCACCTTCGGCGACACCCAGAATCCCAAGGTCAGCTTCAGTTGGGTGGTGACGGATGGCCTGAAGTTCACCGGCTCCTATGGCACCTCGTTCGTGGCGCCTGCTCTGACCGCCCTGCCGGCCGCCTTTGGCGCGCTCACGGTTTCCGGCAACAGCAATGGCGGCGGCCAGGCTGTTTTGGCGAGCCATGTCAACGCACCGGGTTCCTGGTGTGCCGCGGGCTGCCTGCTTGACGCCAGCCATACCGGCATCACCCTGGGCGGCGCCCAGAACAGCAATGCCGAAACCGCGCTGACACATACGTTCGGCATTCAGCTCAATCCCGGACGGTTCGTTCCGGCCTTGAACGGGCTCACCATCCAGGTCGGATATTGGGACAACAAGTCCAAGGGCCTGATCACGACCCCGACCCTGGCCAATGAAGCCCAGGTTCCGGGGCTGCAGCACGAATTGCAATTGGCGCCTCCGGGCGGCTGGACCCCGACCTCGCCTGCAGTATTGGCGGCGATCGACGGCGCGCAGCAAACCGGAATTCTGCAACCGACCATTTGGTACATCTATCGCAACCTGCAGCAAAACGCCTTCAACATCCTGGCAGACGGCATCGATTTCGACGTCAATTATGCCTTTGTGACCGACACGGCCGGGAGCTTCACGCTGGACCTGGCCGGTTCCGACAAGCTGCGCTTCGACGAGACGGCCTATGGCGACACCCTCACCACGCGCTTCCTGAACGGCTACAACGTCAATACCACCTTCAGCTCGCTGGCGTTGAGCGCTCGTCTTGGCCTGACTTGGGCCCTGGATCCGTTCACCGCCAGCCTGGCCGTGAATTTCGTCAATCCCTACATGTTCCAGACCGGCAATTACTTCAGCAATCCGGCCTTGAAGTTCAGCGTCACCGATCCGGTTCAGGGTAAGCTGACCTTCCAGCACATCCACGCCTCCTACCCGATCGACTTGCATGTCGGTTACACCATACCGAACGACTGGAGCGCATGGACGACGGGCACGAGCCTGTCGCTCACGATCAACAATCTGCTCGACCAGAAGCCGCCCTTTTATAACAACGGCCTGGGCTATGACCCCGACAATGCCAGCCCGGTCGGCCGCATCGTCCAGCTTTCCATCCGCAAGAAGTTTTAATCCGCTTATTCGAGGAGCGTAGCATGTTGAAGAAGGTTCTGATCGGCGCGAGCCTTTGCGCCCTGGCCGCGACCCTGTCCTATGCGCAAGATGCGGCGGCGCCGGGGCGCGCCGCGCGCGGCGGCCGCGCCGGCGGCGGCGTGCTCAATTACACGCCGACGGAAGAGCAATGGAACAACATGAACGCGCTGGGCAAAGCCTATGTCGCCAAGGCGACGGAGGCGGCCGGCAACGACGTCACCCTGAAATTCGACCTCGGCGTCTTCTGCAAGGCCACCGGCGGCTCCAGCGGTCCGGATCGCGCCGCCATCGGCGTTCCCCCCAATGAGGCGGCCTTCGAACAGCCCTTCGGCGCCCCCAGCCCCGCCCAAGTGATGCCGCCCCAGCACATGTTCGACAATTTCTGGTGGTTCGGAAATACCGGCGTCGGCGCCTGGCTGATCACCTCCAATGACGGCTACATCCTGTTCGACACCATGGACAATATGCACGAAGCTCGCGACATCATCGTCGGCGGCATGCGCAAAGTCGGTTTGGATCCGGCCAAGATCAAATATGTGGTGTTCGGCCACAACCATCTGGACCACACCGGCGGCGGCCATTACATCCAGTCCAATTTCCATCCCGTCGCGATCATGGGACGCGACGATTGGGAGATTTATTTCCGCACCATGGAACAACAGGCCAGCGCGCCGCCCGGCCCGCGCACCCTGGACGACAAGGTGCCGATGACCCGCGGCGAAGATGGCAAGGATGGCATGACCATCACGGTCGGCGACGTCACCGCCACCATCTATGAGATGACCGGCCATACCCCGGGCTCGATCGGCATGATCGTGCCCGTCAAATATCAGGGCAAGGAACATCCCATCCTGCTGGTCACCGCCGCCACCGATGTCCACAATCGCGAAGCTTTTGTGGGCGGCTATGAACATATCTGGGACGAAGGCATCAAGGCCAAGGTGGAAGGCGTCTATCAGGTTCACCCCAACACCAATATGAACCTTCTGGCCCGCACCCGGTATGTCAACGACCACTATCCGCCGGCCAACAATCCCTTGCTCTATGGCGCGGACCGCACCCGCCGCTACATTGAAATCATGCGCAATTGCACGCTCGCACGCATGGAAGCGCTGGGCTGGTAGCTCTATCCTGCGGAGCGCCAAATCGGTGCCACGCAGCTTCAGTATCGGATGATGGTAATGGACAGACGCGTTTTTCTTGGCTGCAGTACCGCTTTGGTGGCACTGCCGGCATCGCTCCACGCCCAACCCGCGCCGGCGGCGCCGGCCACCAAATCGGGGCTGGTGCTTTCCTCGCGGGCGCTGCAATGGCTGCGCAGTCCGGCGCAGGTCGCCAAGGCCTGTACCGATATCGCGCTGGATCGTCTCGACCTCACCGTGGGACCGCCGCCTGCGCATGTCGACATCGCGCGGGTGCGCGAGGATTTGCCCGCCTTCGTGAACGCTTTGAAAGCCGCCGGCGTCAGTGTCACCACCATCACCACGCCGATTGTCGATGCGCAAACTCCGGGTGCCGAAGCGATCCTGGACGCGGCCTCGCGTGCCGGCATCCAATATTATGTCTGGGGCGGCCTCACTTACGACCAGGCCGCGCCCTATGGTCCGCAGATGGAGGCGCTAAAGCCGCGGGTACAGAAGCTGGCGGCGCTGAACGAAAAATACAAGATCAAGGGGCTTTACCAACCGCGGGCGGGCGCGGGCAATGTCGGGGCCGCCTTCCTGGATCTGCTCGATCTCATCAAGCCCTACGATCCGCGTTATATCGGCGTCCAATACGACACCGCCGCGCTGCTTCAGCCCATGCGCGAGGTCTTCGTCATTCATATGCGGCTGGGCGGCGCTTATATCGGCGGCATTGCCCTCAATGACGCCGCGATCGACCTGGAGTTGCCGGCCTATGACCAGGGCTATTTTACCGGCACCGGGCCGATCCCCCCCACCAATGCCGGCGACAATACCGGCACGGACAAGGGCGACATGCTGGCCATTGGCGGCGGGGGGCGGACCTTGCCTTATCGCTTTCATCCCAAGCGGGTCGGCACGGGGATGATCGATCTGACCTTGATCGGCCGGACGCTCAAGGAAATCGGCTTCAATGGCCCGATCGAGATTCAGATCAACTGGCCGCTGGGCGGCGCGGAAACCGGCGCCACCACCCTGACGGCGCCGCCGGAGCAGGTGCTGGGACTGATCAAGCGCGAACGTCTCACCATCGAAGCAGGCCTGTTCGCCGGCGGCTGGGATTTCGATATTGCCCGCCCCGCCTATCTTGTCGCGCGCTATCCGCGTCCCGGCATGGGCCCGGATGCATCGGTGCTGGATCCCGCGCCGGCACGCCCCGCACAAACGCCCACGCCCGCTCCGGCAGCAGGCGGCCGTGGTCTCGGATTTTAAGGACGTCTCAGATGAACAGGGTCACCAAGGCTTCGCTTCTCACCGCTTCCTTCGCCGCTCTCGCTTTCACCGCCGCCGATGCAGGCTCCGCGGGCAGGGACTGGCCGACGGTGGGCGGCGATCCCGGCCAATCGAAATATTCCACGCTGGATCAGATCACGCCCGCCAATGTCACAAGGCTGACCAAGGCCTGGTCCTATCCGGCCGGTGGTTCCGAATTGATGCCGATCATCATCAATTCGGTGATGTATTATCCCAGCGGCAACACCGTCTATGCGCTGGACGGCGTCACCGGCAAGGAAGTGTGGAAAGTCGATCTCGACGCCCTGGTGCCTTATGCCCATGAGTTGGTTGAGAACGCCGCGCGCGCGCCAGGCGCCGGGGGCCGTGCGGGCGGTGGTGGAGGTGGTCGCGGCGCCGCTGCTGCTCCGGCCGCACCGGCTACGCCGGCCCCGGCTGGCCCGCCCAAATTCCTCGCGTTGGGGGCCAGCGCCAAATATGGCGTCAGCTATTACGCCGGCGACGGCAAGAAGATCGCGCCGCGCATCGTGGTGACCACGGGCTCGGGCTATCTGGTTCAACTCGATGCCAAGACCGGCGCGCTCTACAAGAAATTCGGCGTCAATGGTGCGCTCGACCTGCGTCTCAATGCGATGGAGAAATTCCGCTATTCCGATTACCGCCCCGGCATGCTGGCGGCGGTGTACAAGGATCTCGCCATCATCGCGCCGCGCACCGGCGAGAACGGCCGCTATGGCCCGCCGGGCGATGCCCGCGCCTTCGATCTCAACACCGGAAAGCAGGTCTGGACGTTCCACACCATTCCCCATCCCGGCGAGCCCAATTACGGCACCTGGGGCTCCGAGGCCTGGCAGGATCGCCGCGGTCCGGGAAGCTGGATTCCCATGACCGTCGATGTCCCCAATCACCTGGTGTTCATGGCGGTGGGCAATGCCACGGACCAGGATTATGGCGGCTCGCGGCCGGGCGACAATCTTTATGCCACCAGCCTGGTGGCGATCGACGGCGATACCGGCAAGGTGCGCTGGTATTTCCAGACCACCCATCACGATATTTACGATTGGGATTTGAACGGCACGCCCGCCCTGATCGATATGACCGACAAGGACGGCAAGAAAGTCGCCGCCGTGGCGGAATCCACCAAGCAGGGTTATCTGTTCGTGCTGGATCGCCTCACCGGCAAGCCCATCCTTCCGGTCAAGGAAGTGCCGGTCCCGCAAAGCGACGCGCCCGGCGAATACACCTCCAAGACCCAGCCGGTGCCGGTCAATCCCGATCTCACCATTGCCCGTGTCAGTCTCAGGCGCGATGAAGTGGGCGGCATCACGCCCGCGGCCCATCAATATTGCCTGGCGCTTTACGACAAGGTGTTCAATGCCGGCCAGCAGACGCCTTATTCGACCGTTCCAACCCTGGTCTATCCCGGCACCACCGGCGGGGCGACGTATGCCGGCGCCGCCTTCGATCCCAATCTCAATATGATCTTCGTCAACACCAAGAATGCCGGCCAGATCGCCATGATCACGCCGCAGCTTACCGATGGCATGTTCGAATCCATGGGCAAGTCGAAAATTTCCTTTGTCGACAAGGACGGCAATCCCTGTACCCCGGCGCCTTGGGGCGAGCTGATGGCCATCGATGCCGCCACCGGCAACAAGATCTGGCGCCAGACCTTGGGAGAACGCAAAGACCTCATGGCCAAGGGCATCCCCAATCCGGGCACCGAAAACGGCGGCGCCCCGATCGTCACCAAGGGCGGGGTGCTGTTCATCGGCGCCACCCAGGACAAGATGTTCCGCGCCTACGATCCGAAGACCGGCAAGCTGCTGTGGTCGACCGAACTGGATGCCAATGCCGGATCGACCGCCTTCACCTATCTGGGCCGCAACGGCAAACAATATGTCGGCATCTCGGAAGGGGGCCGCGGCTCGGCCGGAGCGACCGGAGAAACTGTCGTATTTGCCCTGCCGTGACCAAGCCGGTTGAATGCGCCGGCGCGGAGCGCCAAGGATGCTGATGCGCAGCAAGCTTTTCGTGCCGGCATCGCGGCCGGAGCTGTTCGCCAAGGCTGAGGCCAGCGCG
>JAICHV010000031.1 GCA_025924715.1 Alphaproteobacteria bacterium | reverse complement strand
CTGCCGCCTTCCTCGATATTGCGGGCTGCGCCGAAGAAGCGCTTGGGGCGCTGCAGAGCATTGGCATCGACGCCGCCGGTCAGGACCTTGCCGGAAGAGGGCACCACGGTGTTATAGGCGCGGCCCAACCGGGTGATGGAGTCGAGCAGGATCACCACGTCGCGCTTGTGTTCGACCAGGCGCTTGGCCTTTTCGATCACCATTTCGGCGACCTGGACGTGGCGTGTCGCCGGCTCGTCGAAGGTCGAGGAAATCACTTCGCCCTTCACCGAACGCTGCATGTCGGTGACTTCTTCCGGACGCTCGTCGATCAAAAGCACGATCAGGAAGATTTCCGGATGATTGGCGGAAATCGCCTTGGCGATATTCTGCAGGATGACGGTCTTGCCGGTGCGCGGCTGGGCGGTGATCAAGGCGCGCTGACCCATGCCCTGGGGCGCCACGATATCGATGACGCGGCCGGTCTTGTCCTTCAGGGTGGGATCGTCCAGCTCCATCTTGAGCCAGCGGGTCGGGTAGAGCGGCGTCAGATTGTCGAAATGGACCTTGTGCTTGATCTGCTCGGGATCCTCGAAATTGATCGTGGTGACCTTGAGCAGGGCGAAATAGCGCTCGCCATCCTTCGGCGCGCGGATCGGCCCTTCGTCGGTGTCGCCGGTGCGAAGACCGAAGCGGCGGATTTGCGATGGCGAAACATAAATGTCGTCCGGGCCCGGCAGGTAATTGGATTCCGGCGAGCGCAGAAAACCAAAGCCGTCCTGCAGGGTCTCGACCACGCCGGTGCCGGTAATCTCGACATTGCGCTCGGCCAATTCCTTGAGGATGGCGAACAGCATGTCCTGCTTGCGCATGGACGAGGCGTTCTCGATTTCCAGCTCTTCGGCAAAGGCCAGAAGATCGGCGGGCTTTTTGTTTTTCAGATCCTGCAGCTTCATCGCTTGCAGGCCATCTTGAACAGTCATGGGACGTCACACCTGAAAGATTAGGGATTTGCCCGGTGAAGCAGGGACAAACCGGTAACAAACCGGCCAGACCAAGGTTTCATCGGAAGACGACCCGCACCGGCTTTTCCGGGCCCGGCATTTGGGAGCAAATGCCTCGCAGGTCATGGGGACGAAGGAATTTATAACCTCATTTCGGGCGGATGCAAATATGCCTTTTTGCGCTTTCCCGCCTCGGTCCGGGGCGGGGGCGACCCGCTCTAACCGCCAAAGGGTTTAACCACCACCAGGATGACGATCAGGACCATCAACACGGCGGGAACCTCGTTAACGATGCGGTAGAACCGGGCGCTGCGGGTATTGCGGTCGGCCTCGAAATCTCGCCAGCAGCGCACAAAAAAGCCGTGCATGCCGCTCATGACCACCACCAGGGCGAATTTGATCTGCAGCCAGGTGTCCAGATAGGCGCCGGTCAGCCAAGCCAGCAGGGGGCCCAAAATCCACACCGCGATCATCGCAGGATTGATGATCCCGCGCAGCAGCCGGCGCTCCATCAGCTTGAACCGTTCGCTGGCCTCCGACCCCGGTACGGTTTCGGTGTGATAGACAAACAGCCGCGGCAGATAGAGCATGCCGCTCATCCAGGCGATCACCGCGATGATGTGGAAGGCCAAGAACCAGTCGATGTAATTGGCCAGATTGTTGCGAAGCTCGTCCATCTCGTCCCCTGTTCAGCCCCGCCTCAGGCATTTGCCCAGACCCGCGGGGCAGATATCCCCATCGCTGACGGTGCCCGTGGGGGCGACGGCCTTGCGCACCAGTCCCGCCAGGCCGTCGATGAAGGCCGGGTCGGCCCCCACCGTGGGGCTGCGCCGATAATCCGGCACCCCCGCCTCGCGCGCAAGCTTGGAATATTCGATGTCCAGCTCCACCAGGGTTTCGGAATGCTCGCTGACAAAGGCGATGGGGGCGACGATCACGCCTTTTCCAGCCTCGCCGGCGCGGCGGATTTCGCTGTCCGTCGATGGCTCCAGCCATTTGAGCGGCCCGACCCGGCTTTGATAGCAGACGACAGCATCGGAAATCCCCAATTCCTCCACAAGGGCGGCGGCGGTCTGTTCTACCTGCCATTGATAGGGGTCGCCGCGCTCCACCACCCGTTTCGGCAAGCCATGTGCCGACAGCAGCAGCCGATAGGAAATAGCGGGATCAAGATTTTGCATGGTGGCACGGATCCGCGCCGCGGCGGCTTTCACAAAACCCGTATTGGCGCGGTAGCAGCAGATGCGCGTGGTCGGTGCCGTCAATCCGGCCTTGCGCGCCGCACGATCCCAATCCTTCAAGGACGACGCGGTGGTGGTGGTGGAAAATTGGGGATAAAGCGGCAGCAACACGATTTTGTCGGGCGCAAATTGCTTCACCGCCTGCGCCGCGCCATCGCTGAACGGATGCCAGCAGCGCATGGCGACAAAAGCCTTGGCCTGGATTTCGCCAGTCGACAGAGAATTTTCCAGGGCGCGAGCCTGTTTCTGTGTTTCCGCCAGGATCGGCGAGGCGCCACCGATGTGATCATAAATCGCTCGTGCGACGGGCGCGCGGCGGCGTGCAATCCACCACGCCAGCGGAACACGAATAATACTCGGGAGTTGAATAATCGCCGGATCGGAAAAAAGATTGCGCAGAAAAGGTTCAACCGCTTGCGGACTATCTGGTCCACCCAGGTTGAACAGAACAATTCCTATCCTCACAGCCACACCTTCAATACAAGACTCCTAAGTTTAGTAATGTTGTAAGTGTTGTAAGGCCTGTGGACTGTGGACGCATCGGTGAGGCTTGCCGAAGTGATGAACCGGTTCAAGCTTTTATCCTTCGGGGCGGTCGCCAAACTGTCCCGAAATGATAGACTTGTCACCTCATGTCCTGCACAGAGCGCGCATGCTTGCGCCCCTTGCGGGGATAACCGGGGGCAGAACCCGCGGGACGGTGGACGAATGGGGCCGGTTTGTGGATCGAAAATCGCATATTCACCTGGTGTCGGATTCGACCGGCGAGACTCTCAACGCCATGATCAATGCCGCCTTGGCGCAATTCGAAGGCGTCGATGTCCAGCTCCATTCCTATGCCCTGGTGCGGACCGAGCACCAGCTCACCCGCGCCCTGGATCATATCGCCATGGCGCCCGGCTTGGTCTTCTTCACCCTGGCCAGCATCGCCCTGCGGCAAAAACTGATTGCCCGCTGTGATGCCCTGTTGATCGATTGCCTGGACGTTCTGGAAGGTCCGGTGGCGACGCTGGGGCGGTTTCTGGGGAAGGCCGAAACCCATCGGGTGGGCCGCCAGCACGAAGTCGATCAGCGCTATCTCAACCGCATCGAGGCGCTGAATTTCACCATCCAGCATGACGACGGCCAGTCGCTCGATACCATCGACGAGGCCGAGGTCATCCTGGTGGGCGCCAGCCGCACTTCCAAGACACCCACCTGCGTCTATCTGGCGATCCGCGGGGTGCGCGCCGCCAATATTCCCCTGGTTCCGGGGATGGTGCTGCCCCCCGTCCTGCTGCGCGAAAAACGCCCCTTGATCGTGGGGTTATGGGTATCGCCCGACCGTCTGGTGCAGGTGCGCCGCAACCGGCTGACCAGCATGGGCGAGGCGCGCGATACCGACTATGTCGATCTCGACGCCGTGCGGGCCGAGATCGCCGCCACCCGCAAATTGTTCGAACAGCGCGATTGGCCTTCCATCGACGTGTCGCGCCGCTCGATCGAGGAAACCGCCGCCGCGGTCACCAATCTTTTGGCCGAGCGCCAAGAGAGCGGCCGAGGTGCCGGGCCCGCGCCGTGACCAGTCTGGTGCTCGCCTCGGCCAGTCTCTCCCGGCAAAAGCTGTTGCGCGAGGCCGGCGTGCCTTTCCAGGTTCAGCCGGCCGATATTGCCGAGGCTGCCCTGATGGCGGACCTCAGCGCCGCCGGGGCCGGGGCCTCGGCAATCGCGCTGGCACTGGCGGAAGCCAAAGCCCTCTCGGTTTCCCGGCACCGGCCGGGCGCTATGGTGCTGGGGGCGGACTCTGTCGTCCGGTTTGGCTCCGAGCTGGTTTCAAAATGTCCCGACCTCGCGGCGCTGCGGGCCTTGCTGATGCGTCTTTCCGGCCAGACCCATGAACTGATTTCGGCCGCCGTCCTGGCGCGGGACGGGATCCCGCTCTGGCATCATACCGGCCATGCCCGCCTGACCATGCGCCCCTTCAGCGCGGCTTTCCTGGATGCCTATCTGGCGGCGGAGGGCCAAACGGTTCTTTCCTGTGTCGGCGGATATCGTTATGAGGGGCCCGGCGCCCAGCTTTTCGACGCCGTCGAGGGCGATTTCTTCACGGTGCTGGGACTGCCGCTGCTGCCTGTGCTGGCGGCGCTTCGGGCACAGGGAATTTTGATGTCATGACCCTGACGGGTGCGGGAAAAATCGCCGGCGTGATCGGCTGGCCGATCAGCCAATCGCTGTCGCCGGTGCTGCATGGCTATTGGCTGCGCGAATTGAACATGGATGGCGCGCTGGTGCCGGTGGCGGCCCGGCCGGAGGATTTTTCGGCTGTCCTGACGGGACTGCGCAAGGCCGGCGTGCGGGGGGTCAGTGTCACCGTGCCGCACAAGCAGGCCGCCTTTGCCCTGGCCGAAATTTCCGATCCGGCCGCCCTGGCCGCGGGGGCCGTCAATCTGCTGATCTTCCATGAGGACGGCCGCATCGAAGGTCGCAACACCGATGCGGTGGGGCTGCGCGAAAGCCTGGCGGCAGGCATTGACGGCGAGATTGCCGGCAAATCTGCCGTGCTGCTGGGGGCAGGCGGGGCGGCCCGAGGCGCTGTCCTGGCGCTGGAGGGCGTGGGAGCCGCGCGCATTCACATTCTCAATCGCCATGAAGACCGCGCCCAGGCGCTGGCCGCCCAGCTTCAGCCCATGGTGAAAAGCCAACTGATCGCGGGTGCTTTGACCGATTGGGCAGCCGTCGCCGGCGGCGCCAGCCTTTTGGTCAACGCCACAAGCGCCGGCATGGCGGGACGCGCGCCTCTGGAGCTCGATCTGACGCCGCTGCCGGTCGGGGCGGCGGTCTGCGACATTGTCTACAATCCGCTGGAAACGCCCTTGCTGGCCCAGGCACGCGCCCGGGGCCATCGTTGTATCGACGGGCTGGGCATGCTGATGCATCAGGCCGTTCCGGCCTTCGAAGCCTTTTTCGGGGTGCGCCCAAAAGTCTCGCCCGGCCTGCATGCGGCCTTGGCCCAGGTTTTGTCGCGTGGCTAGGCCGTTCGTCATCGGACTGACGGGCTCGATCGGCATGGGCAAGAGCGAAACCGCCAAATTGTTTGCGGACGAAGGCGTGCCCGTGCATGACTCCGATGCCGCCACGCATCGCCTTTATGCCAGGGGCGGCCCGGCCGTGGAAAAAATCGCCGCCCTGTTTCCCGCTGCGGTGAAGGACGGCGCGGTCGACCGCGCCACCCTGTCGGCGGTGGTTGCCGCGGGCCCCGGGGCGCGGGGGCGGCGGGAAACGCTGGTGCATCCGCTGGTCGCCTCAGACCGCGACCGCTTCCTGGCCGATCACAAGGATGCGCCCATCGTGCTGCTGGATATTCCGTTGTTGCTGGAAACCGGGCTTGAAAAAACCGTCGATGCGGTGGTGGTGGTCACGGCACCGTCGCAAGTGCAGCGCGAAAGGGTGATGGCGCGCCCCGGCATGACGGAAGAAAAATTTGCCGGCCTGTTGTCCCGCCAACTCTCCGATGTGGACAAGCGCGCCAAGGCCCATTTTGTGATTGTCACCGACAAAGGCTTGGATCACGCTCGGGGCCAGGTGCGCATGGTGCTGGCCACCATTCGAGACAGATTGAAAGCCTGATGCGCGAAATCGTTTTCGACACGGAGACGACCGGCTTTGAGCCCGCCGACGGTCATAGGATCGTTGAAATCGGCTGTGTCGAGCTGGTCGATCATTTCCCGACCGGCCGGACGCTGCAATTCTACCTCAATCCCGAACGCGATGTGCCGATCGAATCCCAGCGGGTGCATGGGCTTTCCAGCGCCTTCCTCAGCGACAAGCCTTTGTTTTCGTCGGTGGTGGAGGAATTTCTGGACTTCATCGGCGATGCGCCGCTGGTGATCCACAATGCCAGCTTCGACATCAAATTCATCAATGCGGAACTGGCGCGGGTGAACAAACCCGCCATTCCACTGGCCCGCGCCATCGACACCATCGAAATCGCCAAGCGCAAGATTCCCGGCGCCCGCTATTCGCTGGACGAATTGTGCAAGCGCTTCGGCGTCGATCTTTCGGGGCGCGCCAAGCATGGCGCCTTGCTGGACGCCGATCTCACGGCGCAGATCTATCTGGAGATGATCGGCGGCCGTCAGCGCGGCTTGGCGCTGGCGCCGGTCGAGATCGTGGAGAGTACGGTGGTGATGGTGGAAACCTGCCGCATCCGTCCCGTATCGCTCCCGCCCCGTATCACGCCGGAAGAAGCGGCGGCGCATGCGGCGTTTGTCGCCAAAGAGCTTGGCGACAAAACGCTATGGACTGGTATTTAGCGGCGGCTCAGGCGTTGCCGACGGTGCCGGCCTGGCCCTGCGCCATCTTGGCCTGATAGAGCGCGACGAAATCGATCGGCTCGATCATCAAGGGCGGCATGCCGCCATCCCGCACCACATCGGCGATGATGCGGCGGGCGAAGGGGAACAGCATGAAGGGCGCCTGGATCAGCAAGACCTGCTGCAGCACATTTTCCGGGATATTCACCAGCCGGAACAAGCCCGCATAAGCCAGTTCCAGCAGGAACAGCGGCTTGTCATCGGCCGTGGCGGTGACGCGGATTTTCATTTCCACTTCGAAATGTTCCGCATCGCCGCGCCGGGCCTGCAGGTCGACGCCGAAATCGATCGCCGGGCGGCTGGTCAGATTGGCGGGGGCGCCGGGGTTCTCGAAGGAGAGGTCCTTGATGTACTGGGCCACGATTTGAAGATTGGGCATGGCTTCGGGACCCGGGCCGCCGGTTCCGCCATTTCCCGTCCCGCTGCTACCGGGAAAATCCGTTCCGCCGCTGCTCATTTCAGGTCCATTTGCTGATGCGGCCCGCGCGCTACCACGGATCGCGCATGCCTGACAAGCGCGAGGCGCCGTTCCTGGGCCGAACCGGGCTGGTAAAGATGGACCGGGGACCCACTCAAGGTCTAGCATCGGCCCCATGCCGGATTCACAGACCCTGGGCCTCATCATCGCCGCCACCGTCGCCGCGGTCTTGGCCTTCCGCCTCTATACCGTTCTGGGCCGGCGCACCGGCCATGAGCCTTCACCTCCGGAGACGCGTCCCGCGCCCGCCGCGCCCGAGCTGCGCGCCGCGCCGATACCGTCCAATCCTCTGGATCGGGGGTTGATGGACATTCAACTGGCCGACCGCAAATTCGACAAGGCCCATTTCCTCCAAGGCGCGCGCGCCGCCTATGAAATGATCCAGAAAGCCTTTGCCGCCGGCGACCGCTTGGCGCTACGCCCCTTGCTGTCGGACGAGGTCTATGCCGCCTTTGACGCCGAAATCGCCTCTCGCGCCGGCCCGCCGGCCAGCACATTGGCAGGGATCACCGATGCGCGCATCACCGCGGCCGGGCTGCATGACGACACCGCCGAAATCACCGTGGGTTTCCGCTCGCAATTCGCAGCTGGCAATGCGCAGCATGATGTGAGCGACAATTGGACTTTCGCCCGCCGGGTCGGCGCCGCCGATCCCAATTGGCTGCTGGTCGCCACCTCCGGCGAAGCCGCCTGACGCCATTGCGGCGCGCTCTGATCCTGATCGCGCTGCTGGTTGCGGGCTGTACCGCGCCGGCGCCGATATCGGGACTGCATCTCATCCGCGTCGGCTTCAACGATCTACCCGGCTGGCAAAGCGGCGATCCGGCGCCCGCGCTTGCCGCCTTCCGCCGCGGCTGTACGGCGCTCGCAAAGAAATCTCCCGAGCAGCCCATGGCCTATGCCGGCACCGCGGGCGATTGGCAGGCCGTCTGCGCCGCGGCATCCGATCCGGCGCGGGCGTTCTTCCAATCGCGCTTCACGCCTTATGCGGTCAGCGGCGAGGCGCTGTTCACCGGCTATTATGAGCCGCAAATTTCCGGCAGCCGCACCCGCCACGATGCGTATCAAACGCCGGTCTATGGCCTGCCCTCCGATCTGATCAGCGTCGATCTGGGGCAATTTCTGCCCAAGCTGCAGGGCGAACATATTTCCGGCCGCGTGGAGGGACAAAAACTCGAGCCCTATCCCGACCGCGCCGAGATCGACGCCAAGGGATTGGCCGCTGCGAAAATCCTGTTCTGGTGCGACGATCCCGTATCGCTGTTCTTCCTGCAGATCCAAGGCTCGGGGCGCGTGAGTTTCGATGATGGCAGCAGCGCCCGAGTCGGTTTTGCCGGCGTCAATGGCCGCCCCTACACCGCCATCGGCGGACCATTGATCCAGCGCGGCGCCCTCAGCCGCGAGACGGTCTCCATGGCGACGATCCGCGACTGGCTGAAAGCCCATCCCGATCAGGCCCAGGCGGTGATGGAATTGGATCGCTCCTTTGTGTTCTTCCAGGAATCCCCGCTGGGCGATCCGCAGCTTGGCGCCACCGGCAGCCTGGGCGTGCCGCTGACGCCGCTCGCCAGCCTGGCGGTGGATGCGCGCATTCATCCCTTGGGCATTCCAGTCTATGTCGCGGCCGCGGGGCCCGATCCGGTGACGGCGCTGATGGTGGCTGAGGACACCGGCGGCGCCATTCGGGGGGCCGCGCGGGGCGATATTTTCTTCGGCTGGGGCGCGGAAGGTGCGCGTCGGGCCGGCGCCATGAAGGCGCCCGGCGCGCTTTATGTCTTGCTGCCAAACAGTGTTGCCGCACGACTTGGAGCGGATAAAATCGTCGCGCCATGAGCGTGCGCAAAATCACCGACGAAGAACGTGTCTTATTCCGCGAATCCATCGAAGCCTCGCGGCCCCAGGTCGTGGTCAAAACAGCGGCGCGCAAAAAACCCAGCGCCAAGGCCGGCGGCGTGGAGCGCGGCCAGGAAAAGTGTGAAGCGGTTTTCCGAGCGGCGCCGGAGGCGCCCATTGTAAAATTGGGCGCGTCCGCGCCCGGGGCCGCGCGACCCTTAAAAAAGGGCCTGGATGGCAATACCTCGGAAAAACTTAAGCGCGGGCAGTTGGCGCCCGGCGCCCGCATCGATCTGCACGGGCTGACGGAAGATCGCGCCCATCAGGCGCTGCTCTCATTCCTGCGCCGCGCGCAGGGCGATGGCGTCAAGCTGGCGCTGGTGATCACCGGCAAGGGCAATCCCAAGGATGAGGAGGGCGCCCCCTGGACCATGCGCAGCCATGGCGTGCTGAAAGAGATGGTGCCTCGCTGGCTGAACGAAAAAGAATTCGCCGCGTTGATAGCCGGATCGGGCCCCGCCCATCGTCGCCATGGCGGCGACGGCGCGCTTTATGTCTATCTGCGGAAAATCCGGTGAAACAGGCCTTCCACACCATTACGGTTTCCACCAAGGGGCCCGGTCTCTATGAGATCACCCCTCAGCTGGAAAAATTTCTGAATTCGGAAAATCTGTCGGATGGATTGGTCACCTGTTTCATCCGTCACACCTCCGCCTCCTTGCTGATTCAGGAAAATGCCGATCCCGATGTGCAAAAGGATCTGCAGAGCTTCTTCGCCCATCTCGCTACGAACGGTATGAATTACCGGCACACTGCCGAAGGGCCGGACGACATGCCCTCGCATATCCGCTCGGCGTTGACGCAAACCTCGATCGCCATTCCGGTGCGCGGAGGCAAAGCGGCGCTGGGTACCTGGCAGGGTCTTTACGTCTTCGAACATCGCGACGCCCCGCACCGCCGCGAAGTGCTGCTGCATTTCCTGGGGGATTAAGCGAGCCCCGCCTTGGCCGCCAGGTCCTTCAGCGCCGTTTCAGGGCGGGCGCCGTAATGGGTGATGACTTCGGCCGCGGCCAGCGCACCTAGGCGTCCGCAATCGGCCAGGCCCTTGCCGCGGGTGAGGCCATACAGAAACCCGGCCGCGAATTGGTCGCCGGCGCCGGTGGTATCGACCAAACCGGAAATCGGGGCGGCCGGCACTTCGTAGACGGCGCCTTCCTCGACAATCACGCAGCCTTTGGCCGAACGGGTGAGGGCAGCGATGCCGCCCCAGGCCTTGGCATGGGCGACCACGGCGTCGAAGCTGCTTTCCTCGAACAGGGCCTTGGCTTCGTCCTCATTGGCGAAAATGATGTTCAGGTCCTTGTGCAGCAATCCCAGAAATTCCTCGCGGAAGCGGCCGACGCAAAAGGAATCGGAGAGCGATAGCGCGATGCGGCCGCCGGCGTTCTTCACCGCGGCGATGGCTTTGCGGGAGGCCTGTTTGGCGCTTTCCTCGTCCCACAGATAGCCTTCGATATAAAGCACCTGCGCGCCGGCAAGCAGGCTTTCGTCGACATCGCCCGGCGTCAATTCACGGCAGGCGCCCAGATAGGTGCTCATGCTGCGCTGGCCGTCCGGCGTCACCGCGATCATGCAGGAGGCCGTCGGCGAGCCGGCGTCGGCGCGCGGCGTGGCGAAGTCGACACCGGTCGCGGTCATGGAATCGCCGAACACTGCCCCCAGCCGGTCGTCGAACACCTTGCCGACATAGACGCCGCGTCCGCCCAGCGATGCCAGGCCCGCCATGGAATTGGCCACCGAGCCGCCGGCGATTTCTTTCAGCCCGCTCAGCGACTGGCGATTATCCGCCAGGGCCTTGTGCAATTCCTGGGCGCGGTACTCGTCGATCAGGGTCATCGCGCCCTTGGCGATCTTGTGGGTCAGCAGAAAGCGGTCATCCACCGAAGCGATGATGTCGACAATCGCATTGCCCAGCCCGGCCACATCATATTTTTGCGTCATGGGTCCCCAGCGTCAGAAGCGGTTCCAGGAAAAGTGTGAGCGGTTTTCCGTCGGAACCGCGAAAAAACAAAAGATAGAGCATTTTCGCGATTCGAAGAATCGCGGAAAGGCTCTATAACGCCCCTGCCATAAGGGACCGTCCTGATGTTCGCAAGCGCGCGCCGCGCCCTGGGCGTGATTTTCGATCCCCGTTTGCGCGGTTTGGTGCTGGCCTCCTTGGGCCTGACGGTGCTGCTGTTTGCGCTGGGCTTGGCGGCGGCGGAAATGTTGATCGCGCAATTGCCGGTGCTGGGGAGCCCGGCGGTGAACCGGGCGCTGGAGCTGCTGGCGCCGGTCTTGTTCGTGTTTCTGCTGGGCGCCCTGGGCGCGCCGGTCGCGGCGTTTTTCGGCACGTTTTTTTTGGACCGGCTCGCCGCCAGCATCGAGGCGCGCGATTACCCGCAGGACCCGCCCGCTCCCGCCGGACACTGGGGGCCCGCGCTCAAAGCGGGGCTCAGGCTGACGGGCTTGGTGCTGGGGGCCGATATCGTGCTGTTGCCGATCGATATCGGCCTGCCGGGCGTGGGGGAATTGCTCAGCCTGTTGGTCAATGGCTGGCTGCTCGGACGCGAATATTTCGAGCTGACGGCGCTGCGCCATCTCAGCCTTGCCGAAGCGGACCGCATGCGCCGCGCCAATGGCTGGTCCATCGGCTTGGCTGGCATGGCGGTGTCGCTGCTGTCGGTCGTGCCGGTAATTGATCTGTTCGCGCCCCTGTTCGGAACCGCGCTGATGGTGCATCTGTTCAAACATCTGCAAAGGACCGGACGATGAACCGCGCGTTTCCAATCTTGATCTCGGGTCTGATCCTGGCGGGCTGCGCCGCGCCGCCTCGGCCTCCGGCGGCGCCCATCGTTCCCATCCCGACGCCGCCGCCGCGCGGTGAGCCCGACCGCTTCAGCAACATCACCGCGGCGCAACTGCGCGCGCTGCTCGGCGCACCCGCTTTTGTCAACAAAGGGAGCGGCGCGGAGATGTGGCGCTATGATGCGCCCAGCTGCCACGCCTATTTTTTCCTTTACGGCAGCGGGACGCAGCAAGTGGTGCGCCATATCGAAACCTTGCCGGCCGGCCAGGGACAAGCCGCCGATCCCGCCTGTCTCAACGCTTTGAAGAAATCTTGAGTCTGGGCTTCACCGGCGGCGCTTCCTTGGTCTTATCCGGGAAGTTACACAGGTCGCGCACCACGCAGATCGGGCACAAAGGCTTGCGGGCAACGCAGGTATAGCGGCCATGCAGAATCAGCCAATGATGCGCATGGCTGAGATATTTCTTGGGAACGCGTTTTTCCAAAGCCAATTCCACCGCCAGAACATCCTTGCCCGGCGCCAGCCCGGTGCGGTTTGAGACCCGGAAAATATGCGTGTCGACGGCAATGGTCGGTTCGCCAAAAGCCACGTTCAAAACCACATTGGCGGTCTTGCGCCCCACGCCCGGCAGTTCTTCCAGCGCGGCGCGGTCCTTGGGCACTTGGCCGCCATGTTTGTCGATCAGGATTTTGGCCGCTGCGATCACATTCTTGGCCTTGCCGCGATAAAGGCCGATGGTCTTGATCGCATCGGCCAGCTTTTCTTCGCCCAAAGCGAGCATTTTGCGCGGCGTGTCGATGGTCTTGAACAAAGACGCGGTCGCCTTGTTCACGGATTTGTCGGTGGCCTGGGCCGACAGCGCGACAGCCACCAGCAGCGTATAGGGATTGGTGTATTCCAGCTCGGTCTTGGGCGAAGGATTTTGCTTCTTCAGCCGCGCGAAAAATTCCTCGATCTCCGCCGGCTTGAGCAGCTTGACCATTACAGGCCCAGCACGTCCGTCATTCCATATAATCCGGGCTTTTTGCCATGGCCCCAACGCGCCGCGGCGATGGCGCCGCGGGCAAAGATCGAGCGATCTTCCGCCACATGGGTCAGCGTCAGCCGCTCGCCCGATCCGGCCAGGATCACCTGGTGCTCGCCCACCACCGTGCCGCCGCGCAAAGTCGCAAAGCCGATGGCGCCGTCCTCGCGCGGTCCCATATTGCCGTCGCGGCTGCGGATGGAATGTTTGTCCAGGGAAATATCGCGTCCCTTGGCCGCCGCCGCGCCCAGCATCAAAGCGGTACCCGATGGCGCGTCCACTTTCATCTTGTGATGCATTTCCAGAATTTCGACATCGTAATCCGGCAGAGCCTTGGCGGCGCGTTCCACCAGGGCCACCAGCAGATTGACCCCCAAGCTCATATTGCCGGATTTGACGATCACGGCATGACGGGCGGCCGCCTGGATGCGATTTTCATTCTCGGCGCTGAAGCCGGTGGTGCCGATGACATGGACGATGCGCGCCTGGGCGGCGAGGTCGGCCAGCATCATCGAGACCATCGGGCGGGTGAAATCGATCACCGCCTGGGCGTGGGCGATCAAAGGCAGGGGATCGGCGGTCAGGGTGATGCCGTTGGGCTGCAGTCCCGCGAGGGTGCCGGCATCCACGCCCAAATCGGGATGACCTTCCGCCTCCAGCGCGCCCGTCAGGGTGACGCCATGGCCCTGGGCGATCTCGCGCACCAGGGTGCGGCCCATCCGGCCCGAGGCCCCGGCGACGACGATTTTCAGCCCGGTCATGGATCAGACTTTCGTATCGAAGCTGGATGCGGTTTGCGATGCGGCTTCGCCGCGCCGCGCCACTGTCACCATGGCGGGACGCAGCAAGCGGTCGCCGATCATATAGCCGGACTGAACCACATCGACGATGCTGCCCGCCGGTTTGCCATTGCCCGGAACCTCGGCGATCGCCTGATGCAGATTGGGATCGAATTTGCCGTCTGCGGTGTCCACCGGCTTGACGCCATAACGCTCCAGGGCCGCCAGCAATTGCCGGTCGGTGGCTTCGATGCCATCCAGCACGGCTTTCACTTGCGGATCGGCGGTTTCGCGCACGGATGGCGGGCAGGCCGCCAAGGCACGGGCGAAATTGTCGGCGATGCCCAGCATGTCGCGGGCGAATTTGGTGACGGCATATTGCGAAGCCTCGGCCTTTTCGCGTTCGGCACGGCGGCGGATATTTTCCGCCTCGGCCAGGGCGCGCAGGCGCTGGTCCTTGAGGTTCTCGATCTCGGCCCTGAGCGCCTCCAGCACCGCGAATTCGGCGGCGCCCGGTGTCTGGTCGTTGGCCGGATCGGTCGGGATATGTTCGTTCTGTTCGTCGTTCATCTACAGTTCCTTAAACGCTAAGCCAGCAATCGTCCAATGACTTTGGCGGTATGATCGACCATCGGAATGATCCGCCCATAATTCAGTCTGGTGGGCCCAAGCACGCCGATCACGCCCACGATCTTTCCGGCCGCATTGGCATAAGGCGCGGCGACGATGGACGATCCCGAAAGGCTGAAAAGCCGGTTTTCGGAGCCGATGAAAATCCGCACCCCGTCGCCATCCTTGGCCAGTTCCAACAGGCGGATCAGATCGGCCTTGCGCTCGATATCCTCGAACAGGGTGCGCACCCGTTCGATGTCGGCCTGGGCCTCCACACTGTCCAGCAGATGCGAGGCGCCGCGCACGATCAGCACTTTGTCGTCCGCGCCGCCGGGTTGGCTCAAAGTCGCCAAGCCCTCCGCAACCACCTTAGCGGTCAGGGAATCCAGCTCCGCCCGCTCGCCCTCCAGCTCCTGCAGGATCTCGGCCCGGGCGTTGTCGATGGTGCGGCCGCGTAGCCTGGCATTGAGATAATTGGAGGCCTCGGTCAGGGCCGAAACCGGCAGGCCGGTGGGGATGTCGATCACCCGGTTTTCGACCTGGCCGTCCTCGCTGACCATGATCACCAGGGCCTTGCCCGGCCCGACCGACACGAATTCCACCAGTTTCAGGGTGGCGTCCTGCTTGGCGGTCACCACCAGACCGGCGCAGCGCGACAGACCCGAAAGCAGGCTGGTCGCCTGGGTCAGCACGTCTTCCAGCCGTCTGCCGCTGCCGCTCATCCGCGCCTCGATCGCCACCCGCTCGTCGGGGGCGAGTTCGCCGATCTCCAGCAGCCCATCGACAAACAGGCGCAGGCCTTTTTCGGTCGGCACCCGGCCTGCGCTGGTATGGGGGGCGTATAGAAGGCCCAGGCTTTCCAGATCGGCCATGACATTGCGGATCGAGGCCGGCGACAGGGTCAAAGGCAGCCGCTGGGACAGCGTGCGCGAGCCCACCGGCTCGCCGGAAGCCAGGAAAGCTTCGACCAGATGGCGGAAAACCTCCCTTGGGCGCTCGCCCAGGACGCTAGGATTCAGCAGGGATGCCAGGGAGTCCAATATAAGCCTTTGTCCAGAAACGATAATTTCACAGTCCGGCCGGCCGGTTGGACGGCGCGCGGCAAAGCCGCTAGGTAACCGGCCCAGCCACGCTCTTCAAGATATACACCCCCATGCGCCTCTCCAACCGCGCCGCCGACGCGCTTCGTGCCGTGACCCTGGAACCGGGCGTCGCCGCCCATGCCGAGGGCTCCTGCCTGGTCAAATTCGGCATGACCCATGTCCTGGTCACCGCCAGTCTGGAGGAAAAGGCGCCGCCCTTCCTCAAAGGGAGCGGCAAGGGCTGGGTCACGGCGGAATACGGCATGCTGCCCCGCTCCACCCATGACCGCATGCGGCGCGAGGCCGCGGCGGGCAAACAATCCGGGCGGACCCAGGAAATCCAGCGCCTGGTCGGGCGCTCGCTGCGCGCGGTGTGCGATTTTTCCGCCCTGGGCGAAAGGCAGATCGTGATCGATTGCGACGTGTTGCAGGCCGATGGCGGCACCCGCACCGCCGCCATCACCGGCGGCTTTGTCGCGCTCGCCCAATGTGTCGGCTTCATGCAAAAAACCGGACTGATCAAAGCCCCCGTGATCAAGGATCATGTGGCGGCGATTTCCTGCGGCATCGTCAAGGGCGAGGCCATGCTCGATCTGGATTACAGCGAGGATTCCACCGCCGAGACCGACGCAAATTTCGTTCTGACGGGCGCCGGCGGCCTCGTTGAGATTCAAGGCACCGCGGAAGGCGCGCCTTTCAGCGAAGAACAACTGGCCGATCTGTTGCGCTTGGCCCGCAAAGGCATCGGCGAATTGGTCGCGCTGCAGAAACAGGCGCTGCAGTGAGACTGCCGCGCGGCACCATCCTGGTGGTGGCGAGCCACAATCCGGGCAAGGTGCGCGAGATCAAGGCCCTGCTGGGCCCCCACGGCATCGAGCCCGTCAGCGCCGGCGAGTTTGGCCTGCCCGAGCCGGAAGAAACCGGCGCCACTTTCGCCGCCAATGCGCAATTGAAGGCGCGCGCCGCCGCCGATGGCGGTCATCATCCCGCCTTGGCGGATGATTCCGGTCTATGGGTGAATGCGCTGGACGGTGCGCCCGGGATTTATTCGGCGCGCTGGGCGGGACCGACCAAGGATTTTTCCATCGCCATGGCGCGCCTGGAAAAAGAATTGCGCGAGAAAAAGGCCGGCGATCTCTCCGCCAAATTCGTCTGCGCCCTGGCACTCGCCATGCCGCAGGGCGAATGCCGGATTTTCGAAGGCGAGGTGCATGGCAAGCTGGTATTTCCGCCGCGCGGCACGCAGGGCTTCGGCTATGATCCCATCTTCATCGCCGATGGCGAGAGCCTGACCTTCGGCGAAATGGAGCCGCATAGGAAACACGCCATGAGCCACCGCGCCCGGGCTTTCGAAAAGCTTTTGCACAGCGGTGCCTTCGCCGAGAGTCTTTAATGGTCGCGCGTCCCTGGGCGCGGACGCGCCCAATCTTACAATGGGCGCCTCCGGCGCCATTCGCGCGGACGCGCCCAATCTTACGATGGGCGCTTCCGGCGCCACTCGCAAAACCGTTTTGCACGCTTCGCGTGCTCCACACTTTTGCTGGCCGGCGCTCCGCATGAGTTTCGGCATCTATGTCCATTGGCCGTTCTGCGCCGCCAAATGTCCTTATTGCGATTTCAACAGCCATGTCCGCTCAAGCGTGGATGAAAGCGGCTGGGCCGACGCCATCGAAAAAGAGTTGGATATAGTCGCGGCCGCGCAAGGTGCGCTGCGGCCTATCGTCGAGACGATTTTTTTTGGCGGCGGCACGCCGTCCCTGATGCAAGGCAAAACCGTGGCGCGGGTGCTGGAAAAAATCTCCCGCAATTGGCGCCTGACCAATGATTTGGAGATCACCCTGGAAGCCAATCCGGCCAGCGCCGATGCAGCACGCTTCGCCGATTACCGGGCGGCAGGCGTCAACCGGGTCTCGCTGGGGGTGCAGGCGCTGAACGATGCCGATCTCAAAATGCTGGGCCGGCTGCATGATGCGGACGAGGCCCGGGCCGCGCTGGCCATGGCGATGGGCCTGTTCGAGCGGGTCTCGCTGGATTTGATTTATGCCCGCCCTGGTCAAACGCCGGCACAGTGGCGCGAAGAATTGCAACAGGCGCTTGGCTTCGGCACCGATCATCTTTCGCTCTATCAATTGACCATCGAGCCGCAAACCCCTTTCGCCTTGCTGCACAAGACCGGCAAGCTGCAAATCCCGGGCGACGATCTGGCGGCGGATTTATACGAGATGACGCAAGAGATGACGCAGGCCGCAGGCCTTCCCGCTTATGAAATCTCCAACCATGCCCGCCCCGGGTCGCAAAGCCGGCACAATCTGATCTATTGGCGGTACGGCGATTATGCCGGTGTCGGCCCTGGCGCGCATGGGCGGCTGTCGTGGATGGGCAAACGCATGGCCACCGCCACCATCCGCCAGCCGGAACGCTGGCAAGATGAAGTGCGCAAAACCGGCCGCGCCTTCGCCGATTTTCTGGAGGTTCCGGACGGCGACGCCGCGCGCGAACATCTGCTGATGAATCTGCGCCTCAGCGAGGGCATCGATCTGGCGGCTTACGAAATGCGCTGGGCCGTACGGCCCGACGCGGCAAAAATCGCCACACTGTCGGAACAAGGCTTGCTGTCGCTGCAAAACGACGTGCTGCGCGCCACGCCGGCGGGACGCCTGGTGCTCAATGCCGTGATCGCAGCGCTGCTGAACTAAGCGCTATAGTTGGAGGATCACAATGCCGGCGCCTGGAACGTCTTCGGCGCCGGGCTGACCACGCTGAAGCCATCCGGCGTCACTTCCAGAACGGCCAGGCCGCGCTGCGAGGTGCCGTCGGGTTCGAAGCGGAAAATGCCGTCCACGCCGGCAAACCCATTGGGATCCATCAGCGCCGCCGGGGTAAAGCGGTGATAGTCCGGCCCCGGCGCCAGCAGCGCCACCAGCGCAATCGCGTCATAGGCCAGCGATGCCAATTGCGGCGGCGCCGCGCCATAGACGTCTTTGTATTTGGCGTTGAAGTCGTCATCCGCTTTGGGATCGGGGGCGGCGAACCAGCCGCCGACCAAAGTCTGCTCGCGCCCAAGTCCCGGCTCATTCCAAAGCCCGGTGCCCAGCAGCTTCACCTTGGCCGGATCCACCCCGTCAAAGGCCAGGGTGGGCGCGATGGCCTTGAGCACCGTGCCGCCCTGCGCAATCAGCACCGCATCGGCATGGCTATTGGCGATGGCTTGCGACGGCGCCACCACGGCAGCGGCATTGGGCATGAATTTTTCGACGGCTACGGAATTGGCGCCCGCGGCGGCGACCGCCTCGCCAAAGGCGCCGGCCACCACCTCGCCATACTCCGTCTGGGGCACCATCGCCGCGAAGGCATGGTGATCTTGCGCGGCGGCATAAGACACCACCCGCGCCACTTCGGTTTGCGGCAGGAAGCTCAGCAGATAGACGCCCTTGCCGGCCACTTTTTTCTCGGTCGAGAAGGCCAGCACCGGCACGCCGCGATCGCGCGCGATGGGCGCCACCGCCGTGACCGAGGTGCCGAACAGCGGCCCGACCAGTATTTCCGCGCCCTGGGCCAGCAGCTTTTTCGCAGCGGCAGAGGTTTCGGCCGGGCTGTTGCCCTCATCGGCCACCATCAGCACGATGGCCTTGTTCTTGGAGTCGAACAAAGCGAGTTCGGCCGCGTTCAGCATCGCCGTCGCCAGATTGCGGGTGGCGGCCGCGCCCGCTCCGATGGGCAGGATGATGCCCACCCGCACCGGTACCTTGCCGGCCGGCAGATTGGGCAGGTTCAAAAATGTCGGAAGGTTCTGGTCCAGGGGATGGGCGGCCTGGGGCGCCGGCGGCACCACCACGGCCGGGGGGGGCGGCGGCGCCGGCGGCTTGGGCGGGGGTGTGACGCAGGCCGCTATGCTCAGGCACAAAGCGATGGCACATAGACGACCAAGGCGGGGACGGGCCAGACGGGGAGAGGAAAGACGGGGGCGTAATGGCATCAAAAAGTTCCCAGGCAAAAGCGCGCGACACTAAGCGCAACGCGCAGGCCGGTAAACCGCAACCTGATGGCGGCCAGGATCTTGCGCCCGGCCTCTATGTGGTGGCGACCCCCATCGGTCATGCCCGCGACATAACCCTACGGGCCCTGGAGGTACTAGGCGCCTGCGACCGCATCGCCGCCGAAGATACCCGCGTCACCGCCAAGCTGCTCGCCATTCACGGCATCTCCCGGCCCCTCAGCGCTTACAACGATCACAATGCGGCCGAGGAACGTCCGCGGCTGCTGGGCCAACTCAAATCCGGCGCGCGTATTGCCTTGGTCAGCGACGCCGGCACGCCCCTGGTTTCCGATCCCGGTTTCAAACTGGTGCGGGCCGCGGTGGAAGCAGGCATCGCCGTGCATGCCATACCCGGCGCCTCGGCGGTGCTGACGGGCCTGGCGCTGTCGGCGCTTCCGTCCGACCGTTTCTTGTTCGCGGGCTTTCTTCCCGCCAAAGCCGGCGAGCGCGCCACGGTGCTGGAAGAGCTCAAACATCTGCGCGCCACCTTGATTTTCTTTGAGTCGGCGCAGCGCCTGGCTGAAACTCTGTCGGCGATGGCGGATAGTTTTGGACCTCGTCCGGCCACGGTGGCGCGGGAAATGACCAAGCTGCATGAAGAAGTCCGCCGCGGCACCCTCAGCGATCTCGCCGCCCATTATGCCACCGCGCAAACGCCAAAGGGCGAAGTCACGTTACTAGTCGGCCCGCCCCATGCCGCCCAAGCGGATTTCGCCGCCATCGATACCGCCCTGGATGCGGCGCTGCCTTTCATGCCGCTCAAGGCGGCAGCCGAAATGATCGCCGGCCTCACCGGCGCCTCCCGCAAGACGGTCTATGCCCGGGGACTTGAGAAGAAGAATGGCTAGACGCCCCACCACTTATCAGGAGGCCGAACGGCGGGGCCGCCGCGGCGAAACCCTGGCGGCCATGTGGTTAAGGCTGAAGGGGTATCGCGTGCTGGGCCGGCGCATCAAAACCCATGCGGGCGAGATCGATCTGGCGGCGCTCTGCCCTTTCGGCCCGGTCTGCTTCATCGAAGTGAAAGCCCGCGGCGAGGGCCGCGCCGCAGCCGAGGCGGTGGGGATGTCGCAGCGGACTCGTATTGCCCGCGCCGCCTCCTTATATCTGGCGGCACGGCCGGGGCTGGCCAAACGGGGCGCGCGGTTTGATATAATCGCCATTTCGCCGTTCCGTCCGCCCCTGCATTTGCGCGATGTCTGGCGCCCCGATGATTAGACGGCCCGATGATTAGACGGATTGGAAATACGCCATGCCCCTGACTGTCGCCATCCAGATGGACCCGATCGAGCGGATCGACATCAACGGCGATTCCACCTTTGCGCTGGCGCTGGAAGGGCAGGGGCGCGGGCATGGCCTGCTTTATTACGGGCCGCGCGATCTCACTTTCCGCGAGAACCGCGTGACGGCGCGGGTACGCCCGCTGCATGTGCGCGCGGTCAAGGGCGATCATTTCGCGCTGGGCGAATCCTTCGTCTATGATCTGTCGTCGGCCGATGTGATCCTGATGCGCCAGGATCCGCCCTTCGACATGGCCTATATCACCGCCACCCATATCCTGGAGCGGCTACATCCCAAAACCCTGGTGGTCAACGATCCGGCGCAAGTGCGCAACGCACCGGAAAAACTCTTCGTCACCGAATTCGCCGACTTCATCCCGCCGACCCTGATCACTTCCGACCGGGCCGAGATTGCCGAATTCCGCGCGGCGCATCGCGACATCATCTTGAAGCCGCTCTATGGCAATGGCGGGGCCGGCGTCTTCCGGGTCAAATCGGAGGACGAAAATATGGGATCGCTGCTGGAGATGTTCACCCAGTTCTATCGCGAACCGGTCATCGTGCAGCGCTATCTTCCCGATGTGCGCAAGGGCGACAAACGCATCATCCTGGTGGACGGGGAATTCGCCGGCGCCATCAATCGCGTGCCGGCGTCGGGCGAGGCGCGCTCCAATATGCATGTCGGGGGGCGGCCGGAAAAAACCGCGCTGACGCCGCGCGAGCGCGATATCTGCGCCGCCATCGGCCCGGAACTGAAGCGCCGCGGCCTGATTTTCACGGGAATCGACGTGATCGGCGACTATATGACCGAGATAAACGTTACCTCTCCCACCGGCATCCATGAGGTCAAGCACTTCGGTGGCGCCGATATTGCCGCCCTGGTGTGGGACGCCATTGAAAGGCGCAAAGCATGATCACCATCCGCAAATCCGACGAACGCGGCACCACCAAGATCGGCTGGCTGGATTCGCGTCACAGCTTTTCCTTCGGCGAATATTACGACCCCGCCAATGAAAGCTTCGGGGCCTTGCGGGTGATCAACGAAGATTGGATCGCGGGCGGGGCGGGCTTTCCGCCGCATCCGCACCGCGATATGGAAATCGTCACCTACATCATCGAAGGGGCGATCAGCCACAAGGATTCCACCGGCGGCGGCGGCACCATCCGGCCGGGCGAAATCCAGCGCATGAGCGCCGGCACCGGCATCGTCCATGCCGAATTCAATGCCAGTGCCGAAAAGCCCTGCCATCTGCTGCAGATCTGGATCATGCCGTCCCAGCGCGGCATCGAGCCCGGCTATGAACAAAAGGCGATCGATCCCAAAGCGGTCGCCAATCACTTCACCCGCATCGCCGGCCCGGACCCGCAAGGCAATGAAGTGCGCCTGGTGCAGGACGCCGAAATCTGGGCCGCCAAGCTGGACGAGGGGGTCGAGGCGATCCATGCTTTGGCGCAAGGGCGCAAGGCCTGGCTGCAGGTGGTCAAGGGCCATGTGAAGCTGGGCAATGACGCGCTCAAAGCCGGCGACGCCGCCGCCATCACCGACCAGGAAAAAATCGCGGTCCGTTCGCTCAGCCCCGCCGAAGTGCTGCTGTTCGATCTGGCATAATCGCGGTGCTAACGCGCGGTCACTTCACCAAACCGAAGCGCGATTTATACCGCGCGTCGATTCCCGACATGGGGAAATAGATGAAGACGTCGGTGGTGCCGAATTGCCGGTCGATCACCGCGCCGTCGCCGACGCAGCAGCCCGCCCGCACATAGCCTTTGAGCAGCGGCGGCAGGCTGCGCAAACCTTCGCGCGGCGCCACCGCCTGGGCCGGCATGCGGTTCATCGCGACATAGAGCTCGGGCCGCGCCCGCACCATCAGATGCTGGGGCATGGAATGGAAGTGATGCAGATAGGAAAGCGGCAGGCTAAGGGCCTGCGCATCAGTCCCGGCCAGACTGGCGCAGCCGAACATCAAATCGATGTCGAACCGCGCGACATAGGCCAGCAGACCCTTCCACAACAGCTGCATGGTGCCGGGCCGGCTGCGATAGGATTTGAGAATGCAGGAGCGGCCCAGCTCCAGCAATTTGGTTTGCGCCGGCAGACCTTTCAGCATCCGGGCGATGTCATATTCGCCGGCGGTGTAGAAGCCGCCCACCCGGGCCGCGTCATGCTCGCGCGTCAGCCGATAGGTGCCGACCACCAAAGGCTGGCCGTCGGCATCATGGGCGTCACGGTCAACCACCAACAAGTGATCGCAGACATCGTCGAATTTGTCGAAATCGCGCCCCGCATCGCGCATCTGCGCGGAAGGAATGGCGCTCATTTCTTCGTAGAACACCGTGTAGCGCAAACGCTGGGCCTGCTCGACCTCGCCTTCGGTCTCGGCCAGGCGCACTTCCAGCGGTCCGGAGGTGGCCAAGACCGGCCATTGTTCCAGGCGTCCTTCAAACGGTCCGGCTTCGTAGATATTGACCACGATGTTTTCCTTGAGGTGCCGACCCGGCACAAACCGCCGCGATTCCCCGGCCCGCCTATGGCTTAGGCCCTCTCTGCGACAGATTTATTATTTTACCCCAAGGCTTTGGCGCAATCAAACCCCCTGGGGCGCGGGAACCGGCGTTAATTTGCGTCCCAGCAGGGCGAACAGCAGCAAAGCGGGAATGCCCAGCAAGCCGCAACCCACGAAAAACACGGCATAGGCATTCATCAGTCCGACATGAGGGGTCAAAGCCTCAACCGCGGAACCTGAAAAACCTTTCAGGAATTTTCCCGCCAGCGCATAGGCCGAGGACAACAGGGCATATTGCGTCGCGGTATAGCCCAGGCTGGTGAGCGACGACATATAAGCGATCAGCGTGATCCCGGCCATGGCGATGCCGAACTGGTCGGCGGTCATGATCGCGGCGAAGGTCACCGGATCATGCGCATAGGGCACAATCGCATACAACATGGTGCCCAGGTTTAAACAAATGCCGCCTATCAGCAGCGCGGGGGTCAGGCCCAGGCGCAGCGGCAGATAACCACCGACCGCGACTCCGGCGAAAATTCCGATCAAGCCGAAACTGCCGCGCATCACGCCCACCATGTCTTTCGACAGGCCGACATCGACATACATCGGATTGTACATCGGACCGCTGACGAAATACCCCAGTTGGAAAAGACTGATCGCCACCAGCATGGGCAAGGCCCGACCGCCATGGGCGCGAAAAAATTCGATGAAGGGCCCCGCGATGGCGTCGAACAAGCTGCGGGCGCTGAAGGACGGCGCCTCGCGGTGTTTGGCGGCCAAAGCCTGGTCGGCGACGACAGGCTCGGCGGCCATCAAGGTGGCGGTCACCGCCAAGGCCATCACGCAGCCATAGAGAATGTAGGAGTTGTTCCAGCCGATCCGTTGGGCGATGGGCAGGATCACTGCCTCACTCGTCAGCAGCGCGGCGCGATAGCCAAATGTATAACCGGAAGTGAGAAGGCCCAGCTCGTCCTTGTCGCGCGCCGATTCGATGCGCCAGGCATCGATGGCGATGTCCTGGGTCGAGGAAGCAAAGGCCACAACCAATGCGCAGGCGCCCAGCTTGACCAGGCTTGCCGTGCCGGTCAGCGCCATGGCGATCAGCCCCAGGGCGATGACGATCTGCATCAGCGCGATCCAACTGCGCCGAAGCCCCAGCACTGCCAGGCCCGGCGGTTTGACCCGGTCCAGCAGCGGCGCCCAAAGGAATTTGAGCGTATAGGCGAAACCAACCCAGGACAGAAAGCCGATCGCGCTAAGGGCGATATGCTCGTCCCGCAGCCAATAGCCGAACGTGTTGGCGACCAGCAGGAAGGGCAGGCCGGATGAAAAGCCCAGCGCCAGCATCGTCATGACGCGGCGGTTGAGATAATCGGCCAATATATAGCGCTTGCGCGGCGAAGCAGATGCGATCATGCCGCCGCAGTGTGGGGCAGACCGTCCTGGGAAGGAAAGAGTGTCAGAAACATTTCTTCCAGCTCCGCCGGATCGACCGGCTTGGTGAGAAAGGCGTCCATCCCCGCGTCCTTGCAGGCCTGTCTGCCCGCCTCCATCGCGTCGGCGGTCAGCGCCACGATGGGCGTGCGGGGGCGCGCGCCCTGCGCTTCCAGGGCACGGATGGCGCGCGTCGCCTCGATCCCGTCCATGCCGGGCATATGTATGTCGGTCAAAAGCAGATCGAAGCTGTCCTTTTCCATGGCCGCGACCGCGGCGGCCCCGCTGGTGACTTCCTGGATGCGATGCCCACGCCGGCGCAGCAATTCGCGGATCAGCAGCGCATTGACCGGATTGTCCTCGGCCAGAAGAATTTTAAGGCCCGATCCAGCCTGCGGCAGCGGCGCGGGCGGCTCGACGGCTGCAGGTTCGCTCCCCTCCAATTCCGGCGCGGCATCGGGAGCGCCGTCCAGACTGAGGCAATCGGACAATTGCTGGACGAGGGACGGCTCGCGCACCGGCTTGACCAGGTAGCCGGCAAAGCCCATCGCCTTCAGCGCTTCCAGCCGCACCCGCGCCGCCGGCGTTACCAACACCAGGGCCGGGACATCGACCGCCGGTTTGATGGAAAGATTGGGTTCGCTGTCGGTGCCGGCATCGACCAGCAGCATATCGATCTGTGCGCCGGCGGTCAGATGGGCGAAATCGACCGCCTCGGCGCCCGCCTGTTCCAGCTGAGCCACGATGCCGCGCGCCAGAATCTTGTTGGGGGTGACGATGGCGATGCGTTTGCCGACAATCGCGCTGTCCAGTTGCGGCGCCGGTCTGACGGCCAAAACCGGCAGGGTGAACCAGAATGTGCTGCCGCCATCTGCCGGAGATTCGATGCCGATTTCACCGCCCATGGTCTCGACCAGGCGCTTGGAAATCGCCAGTCCCAGGCCCGAACCGCCGAATTTGCGCGCATGGCCGGTATCGGCCTGGACGAACTCCTGGAAGATCTCGCTGCGCTTGGCGAGGGGCACGCCGACGCCGGTATCGCGCACTTCGATGCGCAGGACATCGCGCTCGGCCCCCGACATGCTGACGGTGACCCAGATGCCGCCTTTCTCGGTGAATTTCACGGCATTGCCCAAAAGATTGGTGAGCACCTGGCCGAAGCGCACTTGGTCGGCGCGGATGGAAGCGGGTACGTCGCGGTTTACCGCGGTGGCAATCTCGATGCCCTTGGCATGCGCCCGGGGTCCCAACAACTCGGCGACACCGCTCAGCAGCGTGCGCAAGTCGACTTCGTCGTCGTCCAGCGTCAGCCTGCCGGATTCGATCTTGGAGAAATCCAGAATGTCGCCGATCAGCGCCAGCAGGGCTTCACCGGATTCGGTGATGGCCTTGGCATAAGTGCGCTGCTCCGGCGACAAATCGGTTTCGAGTAGCAAGCGCCCCATGCCCAAGACGCCGTTCATGGGCGTGCGGATTTCATGGCTCATGGTGGCGAGGAAGCCGGATTTGGCGAGGCTGGCAGCCTCGGCGCTGTCGCGCGCCTGGGTCAGCGCATCTTCCAGCCCCTTGCGTTCGGTGATGTCGCGGCCGACGCTTTGCACTTCCACCAGCCGGCCGCGGGAATCGCGGATGGCGTAATCTTCCCACGAGATCCAGCGATAGCCATTTGCGGTGCGCAGATGCTGGTCATAGCGCGCCCGGCCCGATCCGATTTCCAAGGCGGCGAAGCTGCCGAACAAAGGCGCCCGGCTTTGCGGATGCAGCTCGGGGGAAAAAATGGAGCCGATCGCGCGCTTGGCATCCAGCCCAAACATCTTCAGGAAGGCTTCATTGGCATAGGTCAGACGACTAGACGCATCGCGGCGGAAAATAGCGTCGCCCTGGGCGTCGACCAGGCCCTTGTAGCGCATCTCGCTTTGATAGAGCCGCGCGTTCATCGCCGCGGCGTTCTTCAGGCTGACTTCCAGGCGCTGGGCCCAGGCCTTCAGCTCTACGGTCTGGCGCGTCAGCGCCGTGCGGTGCTCGCGCGCCGTGACAAGATTGTTGATCAGAAAGCCCAGCGCGACCGCCAGCAAGGCGCCGAAGCTGAACGGACTGAGGATACGCAGATGGCCGACGAGCAACACATCGCCCAGCGCGGCGACGAGCATCAGCCCCGCCAAAACGCCAAAAACGATCCGAATGACCCGTGCGATGGTCAAGCCGCCAAACCCCAATGCCCAATGCCTTTTTCTTGGGGCCAGTGTGGCGCCCCACCCCATAAAAAAGCTTAAAGTTCCGCGCAAAAGCTGGGTTCTGCAGCCTTTCACCCCGGCGGATCAAAATCTCAGCGGCGCAGAATAAATCAGCAAATTCAATCACTTGGTTGGTAAGCCCGATTCCGGCACCCGCCCCCATCGTCACAAAAGCTTTGCAGAACTGTGATGTTCGTGGCGCGGGACCAGGGTGAACTGCAACCAGCCCGCCCTGGGCCGAAAGACCCCAGCATGGCCGACATCGCCTTGACCGACGCCTCCACTCCCTCCGCCCGCGATCGAAGGGCCGCAACCACCCGCCGTGCAGGCCGGGGGGACGCCCGTTTCCATGGCCTGACCTGGCTGGCGGCCATGCTGGTGCTGCTCATCTTCTGCGGCGTCATCGCCTCGCTGCTGATCGGCGCCATGCTGGCGATCCGCGAATTCGGCTTCACCTTTCTGGTCACCGAAATCTGGAGCCCGACCAAAGACCACTTTGGCGCATTGGCCGCCATCTACGGAACGCTCATCACTTCGCTTATGGCGATGTTGCTGGCGGTGCCGGTGGGCATCGGCATCGCCATCTTCCTCACCCAATTGTGCCCGCGGGCCCTGCGCCGTCCCATCGGCATCGCCATCGAGCTGTTGGCCGGCATCCCCTCGATCATTTACGGCATCTGGGGTCTGTTCGAATTCGCCCCCTGGTTTCAGCTTCATGTGCAGCAGCCGATTGTCGACGCGACGGTGGACATTCCCGTGCTGCGCGATGTTCTGGGCGGTCCCGCCTACGGCATCGGTACCCTGACGGCCACGGTGATCCTTTCCATCATGATCCTACCGTTCATCTCGGCGGTGACGCGCGATGTTTTCGAAACGGTCCCCGCCATGCTGAAAGAAGCCACTTATGGACTCGGCTGCACCACCTGGGAAGTGATGTGGCGGGTGGTGCTGCCTTATGCCCGCGCCGGCGTGGTCGGCGGCGCCTTGCTGGCGCTGGGCAGGGCCTTGGGCGAAACCATGGCCGTCACTTTCGTGATCGGCAATGCGCACAAAATCAGTCCTTCATTGTTCGCGCCGGGCACCACCATATCCGCCACCATCGCCAATGAATTCACCGAAGCCACCACCGATCTTTACAAGGCCTCACTGATCGAACTGGGCTTGATCCTGTTGGTGATCACCTTCCTGGTGCTGGCCGCGGCCAAATTTCTGTTGCTGCAGATTGAAAAGAAGTCGGGCAAATGACCGCGAGCCGCACGCTCTATTTCCGCCGCAGGCTGGTCAACGCCATCTTTCTGACGCTGTCCATTGCCGCGGCTCTGTTCGGCATGATGTGGCTGGGCCTCATTCTCTACGATCTGCTCAAGGAAGGCGTTGCCGGTCTTTCCCCCAGCCTGTTCACCCAATCCACACCGCCGCCGGGCTCGCCGGGCGGTCTTCTCAACGCCATTGTCGGCAGCGTGACGATGAGTGTGCTGGCGGTGCTGGCCGGCACCCCGATCGGGCTGTTCGCCGGCACCTATCTGGCCGAATATGGTCAGCATACCCGCCTGGCTTTTGCCCTGCGTTTCATCAACGACATCCTGCTCAGCGCGCCCTCCATCGTCACCGGCCTGTTCGTTTATGAAATTCTGGTCTTGCCGATGGGGCATTTCTCCGGCTGGGCAGGCGCCTTGTCCTTGATGGTGATCGTCATTCCGGTGGTGGTGCGCACCACCGAGAATATGCTGCTGCTGGTGCCCAATGGCCTGCGCGAAGCCGCCAGCGCGCTGGGTGCGCCAAGGAATTGGGTGATCCGCTACATCACCTGGCGTGCCGCCAAGGCCGGCATCATCACAGGCGTGCTGCTGGCGATCGCGCGCATCTCGGGCGAAACCGCGCCCCTGTTGTTCACCGCGCTTTCCAACACCAATTTCACCACCAATCTGAACCAGCCGATGTATTCGCTGCCGGTGGTGATCTTCCAATATGCCCTGTCGCCTTACGAAGATTGGCACCGGCTGGCCTGGGCTGGGGCGCTGCTGGTGACGGGGGCCGTGCTGACACTTTCCATCGTCGCGCGGCTTCTCGAGAACAAACGGAATTAGTCATGGACGCCACCGAAAAAACCAAGATCGACATCCAGAACTTGTCGTTCTTCTATGGCGGCGCCAAGGCGCTGAAGGATATTTCCCTCCCCCTGCGCGACCGCAAGGTGACGGCGTTCATCGGACCCTCGGGTTGCGGCAAATCCACTTTGCTGCGCGCCATCAACCGCATCTATGCGCTTTATCCCAATCAGCGGGCCGAAGGCACCATCACCATGGATGGCGAAAACATCCTGACGATAAAGGATCTCAATCTGCTGCGCGCCCGGATCGGTATGGTATTCCAGAAGCCGACGCCGTTCCCGATGACGATCTACGACAATGTCGCTTTCGGCATAAAGCTGTATGAGCGTCTGCCGCGCTCGGAAATGGACGGCCGGGTGGAAGACGCGCTCAGCCGCGCCGCATTGTGGAATGAGGTGAAGGACAAGCTGAACGCGTCGGGCCTCTCGCTTTCCGGCGGCCAGCAGCAGCGGCTCTGCATCGCCCGCACCGTGGCGACCAGGCCCGAAGTGATCCTATTGGACGAGCCCTGCTCGGCGCTGGATCCGATTTCCACCGCCAAGATTGAAGAGTTGATCGACGAATTGGCGGCGGATTACACCATCGTGATCGTCACGCACAATATGCAACAAGCCAGCCGCGCCAGCGACTACACCGCTTTCATGTATCTGGGCGAGCTGGTCGAGTTCGGCGCCACGGAAAAAATCTTCACCGCCCCCGACAACAAGAAAACTGAACAATACATCACCGGCCGCTTCGGCTAAGCGCGCGTCCTTTGCCCCCTGGACGTCGTCGCTCGTCGCTCATGGGCGTCGTGCCCACATCGCTCCTCGCTCCTAGCCAGCGGACAAAATCCGCTGCGCTTAGCTTCGGCTGATTACTTTGTCAGAACCGTAAAGCCATCTTTGACGAACACGGCCCGCGCGGTGGGCGAGGACAGATAAGCCAGGAAACTCTTCGCCGCCGGCACGGCATCCTTGGTCAGGGCGGCGGGATACAGGATCGGCGGATGGCTGTTTTCGGGAAAGACCCCGACCACCGTCACCCCCGGCTCGGCCTTGGCGTCGGTCTCATACACAATGCCCAAAGGCGCCTCGCCCCGCGCCACATAGGCCAGCGCCACCCGGACATTTTCGGCAGCCACCAAATGACCGGCCACGTTCTTCCAAGCCCCAAGCGCCATCAGCGCGGCACGGCCATATTTTCCGGCGGGCACCGAATCCGGATCGGCCATCGCAAGGCGCCCGCCTTTCAAGGCGCCGGCAAGATCGAAACCGGGACGGATGACGATCTTGCTGTTCGTGTTCCGGGGCGCGATCAGCACCAGGCGGTTGCCCAGAAGATTGACCCGGCTGTCATGCGCGATCAGGCCCTTGGAATCGAGATAATCCATCCAGGCCAGATCGGCCGAGATGAACAGATCGGCGCCGCCCGATGCTTCGATCTGATGCGCCAAAGCGGATGAGGCGGCCGGCGACACCGCGACGCTTCTGCCCTTGTCTTTTTGATAGTCCTTGGCGATTTCGGTCAGCGCATCGCCCAGCGAGGCGGCGCCGAACACGGTGATATCGGCGGCAAAAGCGCCGGCAGAATTCGCAATCACCAGCAAGCCGGTCAAGGCCAGGGCGCAAAAACGGTGCCCAAAACGATGCATCACAAGCTCCAGCCGGGTGCCAGCGCCATGTAACATGCCGAGGGGGAAGCGCCAATTTAAGCGTTGCGGCGTCCCGCAAGCACCAGGCCCAGCCCGGCCAGAACCACCACGATTCCCGCCGCGGTCGGAATCCACACGGTGTGGTCTTCCTGGGTATTGACCTGAAGCGGGCCGGCCTCAATCAGCGGCTTGGTCTCGCTGAAGCTGAAATGGCCGAAGAACAAGGCGAGCACGCCGGCGACAATCAACACGGCGCCCAATATCGTGATCGGTCTCATGCAAGCCTCCGTTTGAGACCCAACGGGCGGGCAGGAACTTTGGTTCCATGCCTTTATAAGCTTTCGCTAACCTTCGAAATTGCCGCAAAGCCCCGTTTTCGCCGCCACGGCCGGCTCAATCTTCGGGCAACACTCTGCTGATAGGGTTGACCCAAGAAAATCGGCATTCCGCCGCTGCTTGGTCTATGCGATGAAGAACTCCAACTCCATCATCACGGTATTGTCGATCGCCACGGGTTTGCTGGTGACGATGCTGGTCGCCGCCCTGGCGCAATCCGCCTCCCAGGCTTTTGACAACCAGAAACAGGCCGCCCGGGTTCTGCAGGTGGTCAAAGTCTCGCGCGAATTATCCTCGGCCAAGGAGGCACTCAAGATCGGGCAAGGTCTGGTCAGCGCCGCGCTGCTGGTGCCCAAACCGGCGGACCCGCAGCTGATGAGCGAAATCACCGCGCTCAATAGCCGTGCGACGGCTATATTGGATGCGATCCCCGGCCAGTTGGCGCCGGCGGGCCTGGGGATGCCGCATGGCGCCGAGGTCCAAGCCGCCCGCCGCCGCCTGGCGCAATTGGAACCCGGCATCACGGCCGCGTTGCTGTCCCCACATCATCGTCCGGAAGATGTCATCGCCTGGCGCGCCGCCACCACCAATGTGGTCAATGCGCTCGACGGCCAGTTGGACGGCGCGATGATCCGGCTCGGGGGCCTGGACACCTATCTCACCGAAATGCGCAAGATCGACGCCGTCGTTTGGGCAGTGCGCACGCCGGCGGGGCTCGACCGGCATGATGTGGCGGTGATGATCGCGTCGGGCAGGCCGCTGACCGCCGCCGACCGTCAATTGCTCACCGCCAATCTGACCAAGATCGAGGGCCCGTGGAGCGTCATCGAAGGCGAAACCCGCTCGGTTACTTTGCCGCCGCAATTGCTCGGCGCCATCCAGAACGCCGAAAAGCTCTATTTCAAGGATCTGCAGCGGACCCGCGGCGCCGTGGTGGGCCAGTTGGAAAAAGGTCAGCAGCCCGGCCAGTCGGCCCGGGAATGGATGAAGGCCTCCGACAAGGGCCTTGCCAGCATCACCGGGATTTCCAAAACGGCCCTGGACTTGGCCGGCGAACATGTCGTCGAACAGGCGAGCCTCGCCCGGCAGAAATTCCTCGCCGCCATCGCCATGATTGTGGTCGCCATCGCCATCGCCGGCTTCGCCATCTTCTATGTCGTTTCCCGGGTCATCCAGCCCTTGCGGCTGATGACCTTGACCATGCAGAGCGTCACCGGCGGCGATTTGAAGGCGCGCATTCCCATGCAGCATCGCCGCGACGAGATCGGGCAATTCGCCCGGGCGCTCAACCTGTTCCGCAACAGCGCTCTGGAGCGCCAGCGCCTGCAACTGGAAGTGTTGCGCAGCGAGACCGCCCGCGAAACGGCGGAGGCGTCCAACCGCGTCAAATCCGAATTCCTGGCCAATATGAGCCATGAATTGCGCACCCCGCTGAACGCGATCATCGGCTTTTCGGACATGATGCGGCAGAAACTGTTCGGTCCTTTGAACCCTCGCTATGGCGAATATGCCGAACTGATCCATGAATCCGGGGACCATCTGTTGAACCTGATTTCCGATATTCTCGACGTCGCCAAGATCGAGGCGGGGAAATTCACTCTCGACTTGCACGAGGTGAACCTTCCCGAGACCGTCGCGCAATGCATCCAGATGGTGAAACGCCGCGCCGACGAGCGCGGGATCGATATGCGTGTTTCACTGCCGCCCGATTGCCCCAAATTGATCGCCGATCCCCGCGCCCTCAAGCAAGTGTTCCTCAATCTGCTCACCAATGCGGTGAAGTTCACCGGCGAAGGCGGCCAAGTCGAACTCAGCGGCGAGCATATCGGGGAAAGCCTGCGGATCGCGGTGCGCGACAACGGCATCGGCATTCCGGCGGATGCGCTGCCGCGCATCGGGCGGGCCTTCGAACAAGCCTCCAACGATCCGATGTCGGTGCGCGAAGGCACCGGTCTTGGCCTGGCGCTGGTGCGCGCCCTGGTCGAACGCCATGGCGGCAGCTTCGCCATCGAAAGCGTGGAAAAAATGGGCACCACCGTGACGGTGCAATTGCCGCTGCGCGCGGATGTCGCCGCCGCAGCCTGACGGCGCTACCTCGGTCAGCGCGCATCCCAAGAAATGCCGGCGCTTTTTCCTGTCATCGGCGTTGACAGCGAGACCGGCCGAAGCCGCTCAAGAGGGAAACCGGATTTACACTTTAAAGTTTTCGTTCCCCCAATCCTCTGACTCCAAAGAAAAAAATATTCGGCACGGCGCTTGCAACCTTTTCGGAAGAACGCATTTCGAGGAGGGTTTATATGTTCGCGCAACGCATGGCTTTTGCCGCTGTCGGCTTGTTGATGGCGATCCCCGCCGCGCAGGCCAATTATATCGCCAATGGCGGCTTCGAGACCGGCGATTTGACCGGCTGGACGGCGGCGGGCAGTTTTATCGGTGTCCACACGGCCGGCTTTAATGGCTTCAACCCCAACTCCGGCACCTATTTTGCCGGCTTGGGGACTACGAACGGCAATGGCAGCCTGTCGCAAACCATTGCCGATACGCCCGGCCAGACCCTCCAGCTGGATTATTATTTGGCGGCCGACGGGGGCACGCCCAGCTATTTCGAGGCCGACTGGAATGGTTCCACAATCATCGGCAGCGCGATGAGCAATACCGCCGCCAGCGGCTATATCGAGCACACCTTCAGCCTGGTTTCGACCGGCAGTGACGTCTTGACCTTCCTGGAGCGCAACGATCCGGGCTACTGGGCCTTCGACGATATCTCCCTCAATGTGGCGGACACGCAGAGAGTCCCGGAACCGATGACCTTGTCCTTGTTCGGTGCCGGATTTATCGGCCTGGCCTGGGCGCTGCGCCGGCGCAGTAAGAAGGCGTAGAAGCGGTTCGTCGGTCAGTTTTGCAGGACCAGCCTGCGATAGGATAACGCCTCGGCAATATGGGGCCGCGACACCTCGGCCGCGCCGGCCAGATCGGCGATGGTACGCGCCACTTTCAGCACCCGGTGATAACCGCGCGCCGACAGTTTCATGCGCTCGGCCGCTTCGGCGAGCAGCTTCTTGCCGGGCGCATCGGGCGCCGCCACGCTGTCCAGCAATTCGCCTTCGGCCTCGGCATTGCTGCGAAGGCCCTGCTTTTCAAAACGCGCCCGCTGGATTGCCCGGGCGGCGGCGACGCGCATCGCCACCGCGGCGCTGCCTTCGGATGGCGGCGGCAGGCTCAGATCGCTGGCCAGCACGCCGGGCACTTCGACATGCAGATCGATGCGGTCGAACAGCGGTCCGGAAATGCGCTGCTGATAATCGCCGGCGCATTTGGGCGCGCGCGAACAGGCCTGGGCCGGATCGGACAGATAACCGCAGCGGCAGGGGTTCATCGCCGCCACCAATTGAAAGCGCGCCGGATAGCGCACATGGGCATTGGCCCGCGCCACCACCGCCTCGCCGCTTTCGATCGGCTGGCGCAGCGAATCCAGCACGCCGCGCTGGAATTCCGGCAGCTCGTCCAGGAACAGCACCCCCAGATGCGCCAGCGACACTTCCCCCGGCTTGACCCTGAGGCCGCCGCCGATCAGCGCCGCCATCGAGGCGGAATGATGGGGATTGCGAAAGGGCCGGTCGCGCGAGATCGCCCCATCGGTCAATTCTCCGGCCAGGCTGCGCACCATGGAAATCTCCAGCGCCTCGCGCGCGTCCAAGGGCGGCAGCAATCCGGGCAGGCGCTGGGCCAGCATCGACTTGCCCGAACCGGGCGGCCCGATCATCAGCAGATTATGTCCGCCGGCGGCGGCGATCTCCAACGCACGCTTGGCGCTTTCCTGGCCTTTCACGTCCTTGAGGTCCGGCGCGCTGCGTTGCGACAGCGCGGTTTTGGGCGTCGGGGGATTGAGGACCGCCGTGCCCTTCATGTGATTGACCAGCGCGATCAGCGACGGTGTCGCCAATATCTCAAGCGCGCCTGCCCAGGCGGCTTCCGCACCGCAAGCCGCAGGACAGATCAGACCCCGCCCTTGCGCCGAGGCCGCCAAGGCCGCGGGCAAGACCCCGGCCACCGGCGTCACCGCCGCATCCAGCGACAATTCCCCCAAAGCGACATAATTGGCCATCTCGCTGGCCGGCAGCACGCCCATGGCCGCCAGCAATCCCAGCGCGATGGGCAGATCGTAATGCGAGCCTTCCTTGGGCAGGTCGGCCGGCGCCAGGTTGACCGTCAGCCGCTGAAAGGGCAGGGCCAATCCGATCGCGGCCAAGGCCGCGCGCACCCGCTCGCGGCTTTCCGCCACCGCCTTGTCGGCCAGGCCCACGACGTTGAACTGCCCGCCCGCACCCTGGCCGATATGCACCTGCACATCGACTTCTCGGGCTTCGATGCCCTGAAAGGCGACGGTGTAGATATGCGCCACGCTCATGCAGATTCCCCAGCCGCGGGCAACCTAACATCGGCCCCGCACCTGGCAAAAGGGGGATGGCCCACGTTCCGCCATGTCCGCCCTAGTTTTAGTTTTCACCTTTTTGGTTCTGCATATTTGGATGCTGCACCTGGCTTGAGCTTGTAACCCTCTGGTGTGCGAATCAAATCTTCATACTGAGGAAGGCCGTCGGTGGGCAGGATGGGGAGGGATAACGTATCGGGCCACCGGCGCATGATCTCCGGCATGACACGATTTCGAAATTGAGCGTTGAATTTGGGGTCCGTTCCCTTTGAGAACGTAAGCCACGCATCATTCGAATGACCCAGGTCCATGACGTCCGCAACCGGCTCTTTATCATTGGGGTCTTTCCAAACCGCCGCGTGAATCGTCATGCTCGCGGCTGGAACGTCTTTCGCTGTTGCTTCCAGCCACTCGCGGGGGGCAGCGTCAACGTGCATTCCTTGACCACGAGCGGTGGCCCGCAAGACTTCTAGAAAGTCATTGCGATCTTTTTCAGACGCAAGTGGGACTGAATAGGCCGCAGCGGTTTTGAGGCTTTCTGGTTGCTTAACTGGCCTTAATACCCAACCAAGGCCGACAACGATCACCAGAAGAAACAACACAGGCAATGCGCAACCCAGTGGAAGTGCCTTTAAGCAAGCACGAAGTTTGGGCGGTGCCCATCTGCGGCCACTCGCCAATAGAAGACCACATGCGAGAGTGAGCCCGAACGCGACAATGAAAATGTACTCTGGCGCGATAATGAGGCCGTCAAAAATCATGTTCTGGCGCCAGCGAGTACTTCAAAGGTTGAGACTGTTTACAGCGCCGGTGGCGGCACGGAAAGCTAGGAATGCCTGCTTAGCGCCAGAAGCGGTCATTCATCGCCATTTTGTGGTGGCTGGATATTAGGCACGCTTCGGGCGCTCAGCTCAGCAACGCCGACTTTATGTAAGCGTAGCACTTGGCGACTTCGTCTGGCATTGTCGAGTTCTCTGGCACCCGATAGTCCAGTTCGATGGTCACCGGAAAGCCCCATTGCTTTTCTCGAAGCAGGTGCAGGATGGGGATGGTGGGCGTATCGCCTTCGCCCCAGGGCATGCTGCCGCCGCCGAGCTTGTAATCCTTTAAATGCATGCTGCTGATCCGCGCATGCATTTTTTCGATGAAGGCCAGCGCGTCGGGGTTTCCCGCTCCCACATAATGGCCCACGTCCAAATTCAAAGTGTTGGAAGGCGATTGCGCCAAAGCGGCGTCCCAATAGTTGGGCGAGGCAGGCCGTTCCGCATGATAGCCCACGGGCATGCCATGCTTCTCGCCGAATTTACCGGCGCGCGCGGAAAGAGCCGGATCGGCAGGCAATTCCATCGTCAGGGATTTTGCGCCCAGCAGCCTTGCCGTATTGAAGGCGTAATCGAACTCTGCATCCGGCATATCCAGGCTCAGTGGAATCTTGAAGGCATATAATTGAATGCCGGCATCGTTCCAGATTTTGCGGGCCTGAAGGAATTTGTCGGCGGGCGCAGATAACCGCCACTGGGTCAGGGCCTCTTGTTGCGTCTTTCGCGCGGCGAGCTGCTGCGGTGATGGCGCGCTTCGGCCGCCCCGCCCGCCCCCTGCCGGGCCACCCGCGCCAGCCGGGGCAGGAAAGATCGGAGCGGGCGCGATCGGGGCGCCCGCGAACATTTCAAATGGCTCATTGTGACACTCGCAGCCGCTCAGACCGATTTTCAGCAGCGCATCGCGATAGGCATAAAGATCGACCGGTATCCCGCGCAGGCTGTTGGGCACCATGGTGCCGATCTGGATGCCGGCGACCACCGAATTGGGCTTGGCCTGTGCCATGGCACGGCCGGGTAAGAGCAAGCCTTGGGAAAGGGACAAAGCTGCAACCGACAGCTTGCCGAATTCGCGCCGTGTCTGGTTCATGAGTCCCTCCCGGCTGCCGCGGCCTTTTTAAAGCGTGCGCAGGTGCGCGAAACTAAAGGCAAACCACGCCAGCGCGCAAACGGCGAGGCAATTCCCACGCGATCGGTTGAAAGACGTCCGCCTTCCCCGTAAAATCCATCCGCCTGGGAGGGCCCTTGCGATGAATGGCGCCAGATCTATCGGTTGGCCGGTGTTCTTTCTTCTTTGGGCCGGCACCGCCAGTCTGTCGCTCGCGGACGACAGCAGCCCTGCGCTTCCCACCGTGCATCCGCTGAGCTGCGCGACCCCTTGCGCGCAAACCGATCCGGTGGGCGTCAAGGAGCCACGGCCAACCTATCCCGCCGGTTTCACCGGATATGAATATGGCGGTTATGTCGAGGGGCTGGTCGAGCTCGATTACATGATTGGCACCGACGGACATGTCGGCGACATCATGGTCACCCATTTGGTGGGTCCGCAAAAATTCGCGCAGATCACCCAAGATGCGGTCAAGGATTGGATCTACAAGCCTGCCACGGTGGATGGCCAGCCGGTGGAAAAGGATCACACGCTATTGATGCGATTCCGTGTCCAAAACGTGCCGCAGGGTGCCCGCCCCGCGATCCACGCTGCTTATAACAGCGCCGTTTCCCTGGCGAAGGAGGGCAAGTTCGACGAAGCCAGGCAAAAGCTGGTGGCCGCGCAGGCAGAGCCGTTGCTGAACTTCTATGAGCGCAGCTACATCGCAAACATGCTCGCCCTGCTGTCCCTGCAGCAGAAGGACTATCTTGAGGCCCGCACCTTGATCGAAATCCCGGGCTTCCTGGGGGCGACGGGCGATCTGGATTCCTCGATCAAAAGCGCCATTTATAAAACCCGCCTGATGGCCGATCTGGGTATTGGCGATGTCGGCGACGCCGTGGACACGGAAACCCGCCTCAAATCCATGCGCGCCTTGGACGACAGCGATCCGCTGGTCAAGGAGGTCAGCGAGATGCGTGAGCACGCGGATGCTTTGCCGGTCTTTGCGGTGAGCGGAGAAATTCCAACGGGCTCCGAAGGGGACACATTTTCCATTGGCCTCTACCGCCCGAGCTTCGCGTTCCAGAATATCTCGGGGACCCTGGATCGCCTCATTATCAGTTGCCGGCAGCGGGCGGTGGAATCCCAGGTTTCGGAAGCGGCGGAATGGCATGTGCCCAAGAGCTGGACCAATTGCCGGGCCATCGTCCACGGATCCGGCGGGACAAAGTTTCAGTTGGTGCAATACGCCAATTGAACGGCGAGGTGGCTGGACCTGTGGCGCCATCCGGCGGACCCCGGAGATATAGATCGCAACATCAAGACGTTGCGATTTCCAGCAATAGATCGTGCCCTAATACAGCTTCCGCCTATTGTCTGGCGGCATAACAGTGGGCAACGGCTTTTCCCTCGACACCCTCTTGTCGCGCTTTCGATACTTGCTCTGGTATTCCCGCCGCTGTTTTGTGACCTCATACAAAACAATTCCCGAACTTGTACCGAGATTCAAACTCTCGATCATTCCAAACATTGGGATGGAAACGCACATATCGCTTCGCTCGACCGCACGATCACTTATGCCCACGGATTCACTCCCGAACCAGACGGCGAGCTTGGCGTGGACCGTGTAATCACCCTCGTGAAGGAAAATGCTGGCTTTTCCCTTCACATGTGGTGACGTCACGATTGACTTGAAATTTTTACTCTCCAGATAATCGAAGCATTGGTCAGTGCTGTTAAAGCGCTTAACAAAGGTCCATTTGCTGGCCGAGACGGAAAGTTTCGAAATTGTCCCCCGCTCGCGCAGTTCTTGCCAATCGTCCGGCAAGGCGTGGCGCGGATCGACGACATAAACCTTCTCGACCCCCAAAGCGTTTGCATTCCGAATTACCGATCCGATGTTCTTGACATCGGTGGGGCATTCCAGAACAGCGATGAGGTTTTTGCACCGAAAGTCTTTGATCGCATCAGCACGCTGACGGACTGAAGATTTGGATTTCCTGTTGTCGGTCTCGTCCGTATTCATGGTTCCTCCCCGGATGCAGCCTAACAGGAAGCCTTTCCGAGAGAAACGCTCGTTCGCTTTCCCAACCCTATGGGACGGCACATTGTTCGACCGAGCCTCGGGCGGCGCGGTTCATGCCGGATTCCCATCGCAAGATAGGATTTTCAAAATAGCGCCTGGACAGGAGCGCCAAACCCACCGTGACGGCAAAGGACAACAAGGTCACATATATGCGATCATAGCCGGGCGAATATATGGCCTTGCCCAACAGGATGCGCGTCAAAAGGACGTTCACCATTTCGTGAATGAGATACATGCCATAGGAAATTTCGGCAAAGAATGCGAGCCAGCTTGCCCGAAACGCGCTGCGGGCGTCGGGACAGCTCAACACGGACAGCATATAGGCGGCCGTTATCAGGGCAAAGAATGTGTGCGCCAATAGGAAATCTTGGCCGCGCAGCGCCACCAGAATCGGCAGATAAACAACCGGCAGTGCAAAAAGCGCGACTTTCCACCAATTCTTATACCGCATCAGGCCCGCGCGGCGTTGAATGACCGCCACGCCTATGCCGATTACAAGGGAGTCCATGCGGGCCGGCAGCACCAATTCCATGGCGTAGATATTCGGCCGAAACGCGTAGCGGAAAGCGATGGCCATGACGCACAAGGCAAGGAGTATGGCGGGAAGCTGCCTCCTGGTTGTCAGCAGAATCAAAAATGGCGCAATCAGATAAAATTTTTCTTCCACCGACAGGGACCAGATGGGGGCGAGGAGCAATCCGGGCTCCTTTGCTTGAACGGCACTCCAGATATTCATCGTGAAGGTGGCATAGGTCCAATAGGGAAAGTGGCCGCCGGCCCAAGGCACCAGATCCATGTAATGCCGAAGAACGACACTGACGGTCAGGACAAGGTAAAAGAGCGGGAGAATGCGGGCTGCCCTGCGGCGAAAGAACCGAATGAAAAAGCCCGGCTCATGCAGGCCATCCAAAATAATCCCGCCAATCAGAAATCCCGAGAGCACAAAAAATATGTCGACCCCAGTGCTCGCATAGGAGAAAAACTGCACACCCCGAAATATTCCCGAGCAGTAATGGCCAAACACGACCATTAAAACGGCCATGCCGCGCAGGCCGTCGAATTCGCGGATTCTTGTTGGCGATATGCTGTCAAATTTCATGACGGCCGGTGCGGCGCTTTGCGATCCACGATCAAGGCAGCGCCCTAAAATTGAATCCGATCTGGGGATTTCATCTTGTGCCCGGGCTGCTTAAAATTTGGTATTCGGTTCGGGCATTTTTTAAGGACTTGGCGAGAATTTCGCCCGTCGGCGGCGCGTCCAGACCCGGTTCGCGTGTGGAAACTACTATGGTGTCGACGGACTCCAAATGACCTCCCAGAGATGACCATCCGGATCTTCGAAATATCCCGAATAAATCCCCCATGGCCTGTCGTGAGCCGCATCGGTGATCGTACCCCCAGCGGCTTTCGCCTGATTCAGTATTTGATCGACCTCATCCTTGTCGACCGCCATGTATCCCAAGCTGAACTCTGAGGGGCTTGGAGGTCCTTTGGTGCAGCGCGCGTCCTTGGAAAGCTCGCTCCGGGGATAAAGGGCAAGTATGAGACCGCCCTTCATATGAAACATCACAACAGCTCCCGCTGGATGCGTATCATCTCCTTTGAACTGGTCACCGGTTATGCCCTTTGTCGGCAAGCCGAGACCGTCACGGTAAAACACAAGTGACCGATCCAGATCGTTGACCCCTAGAGTGATGATACCAATCTGCGCCTTCATCATTCGTCCAATCTATCATGGTGTTCGGCCACCGATGAGCTCTAAGGCTCCAGATCGAAGCTGCAGATCACGCCGCGCGGCGCGAATTCGATGCTGGCTTGGCTGTTGGCGCCCGCCAGCGCCCGCTGGATCAGGTTGGAGCCGAAGCCCCGATGCGACGGCGGCATCACGCTGGGACCGCCTTCCTCGCGCCAGACAAAGCGCAAGGTCCGCCGGCCGGGTCCGGTCTGATCCCATCGCAAAGTCACATGGCCGAAATCCTTGGACAGCGCGCCATATTTGACCGCATTGGTCGCCAATTCGTGCAGCACCAAGGCCAGCAGCATGGCGTTGCTGGTGCCGATATTTTCGGCCGGCCCGGCCACGTCGAAGCGTTGGCGGCGGTGCTCCTGGAACGGCGCCAACGAGGTGTTCACGATGTCTTGAACCGCGGCGGCATCGTCTTGCGTGCGGGTGAGCAGATCATGCGCCTCCCCCAGCGCCCGCAGGCGCGCGCCAAAAGCGCTGCGTTCCGCCGCCGGCGCGCCGGCAAAGGTTTGGTTGGCGATCGCCTGCACGATGCCCAGCGTGTTCTTCACCCGATGCTTGATTTCCTGCAGCAACAGCTCTTGGGCCTCTTCGGCCTTTCGCCGGCGCGCGATCTCCTGCTGCGCCGCCTGAAACGCGCGGCCGTTGTTGATGGCGATGGCGGCATGGGCGGCGATGCCGACCACATTGTCCTGCGAATCCTGGGTAAAGCGCCCCGGCTGGTCATGGCCGAAGAACAAGCCGCCCAACACCTCGCCGTCATGGCCGATCACCGGTACCGCCAGATAGCTCACCACCGGCAGATGGCCCGCCGGCATCCCGTGATAGGGCGCGTTCTTGCCATAGCGCGGGTCCTGGCGGATGTCGTCCGAGCGCACCACGCCCGAACCCATGAAGGTGGGCGCGAAAACCTGTGTATTGCGCGGCATCCCGAAACGCTCAAAGGCCTCGCGCGGCGCGCCCGACAAAGTATAGAGCGTGTAGCGTTCGCCCCGTTCGTCGGCGATATTGTAGAAAAAGGCGCCGAATTGCGCGCCGCTGAGTTCGGTGGCCGCGTCGGTCACGGTCTGCACCACGCGCGGCAGATCCAGCTCCCGGGCGATCAGCTTGGCGATGCCGTCCAGCTTTTCCAGCCGTTTGGCTTGCAGCGCCGCCTGGCGCTCGGCCGATTTGCGCTGCGTGATGTCGCGGGCGATCTTGGAGGCGCCGACCACATTTCCGGCTTCGTCCAGAATGGGCGAAACCGTCAGGGAAACATCGATCAGCCCACCATCCTTCCTTTGCCGCACCGTCTCGTAATGTTCGATCCGTTCGCCGCGCCGGATGCGGGCCAGGATATTGGCTTCCTCGAACAGCCGGTCCGACGGAATCAGGATGGTGACCGGCTTGCCCACCGCCTCTTCGGCATCATAGCCGAAGACCCGCGATGCGCCCGCGTTCCAGGTCGCGATGGTGCCGTTGACCGTCTTGCTGATGATGGCATCGTCGGAGGATTCCACAATCGCCGCCAGCCGGCGGGCGGCGGATTCATCCGCGCCAATCCAGTCCTTGGCCATGGACATCATGAGCGCGGCATCCGCGATGGCGCCCCATCAGACGCAAGGAGATGGCCCTGACTGACACACATATCGGCATCCAATGGAAAAAATTCCGTGCAGAAAATCGATAGCGCCCCATATGCCGCAACACCATCACCACCGCCGGGGACGCGCAAGAGAGCAAGAAATACCAACCGCACTAGTAGCCTCCCTCAGTGCTGGGTCATGATGCTGCGGGGCCGGCGGCGGGCGCGGGGCGTCAGCGCCTCGTCGGCGCTGATGCCGCGCTCGCGGGCCCAGATGATCGCCGCGCCGCGCCGATTGACCCCGATTTTGCGATATAGGGACGCGATATGGTTGCGGATGGTGTTGCGCGACAACCCAAGCGCCGCGCTCATCTCGTAATCGTTCTGCCCGCGGCAGATCAGGCCCAGCACTTCGCGCTCACGCTCGCTGAGCTCGTCCAGTCCCGATTGCGCCGCATTGTTGCCGCGCCGCCCCAACTGGAATTTCTCTACGATGGCCCGCCCCATGGCGGAAGTATCCGCAATCACCGCCTCTATCGCCGCGATCAGGCCTTTCTGCGGTCCCTTGCTGGCGGTGACGTCCTGCAAGCTGCAGAGAATCTCGCCCCGGCTGTCCACCAGAAAAATCCCCTCATCGAGGGCGCGCAGCAGGCGCTCGACCTTTTCCCGCTTGCGTTCTTCGCTTCCGACCAACTGGTCCATGAAAATCTCCCCGCAGGGCTTCGAACTGGCAACCGCGGCACCCGGGCCTTGGTTGCTGTGGACCAGATTGTGGTTCAAATGTGCCATGTTCGGTTCCGCGGCCAAATTCTTGGCGGGAACAGCATTTTCATCGTTCCGTAAAAGGTCGCAGCGAAAGAGATTCTTTTTTTCGCCGCATTGCAGGCAGTGTTTCAGCCCGCAAAGGGATCGCGAATCCCGCCCATGCGCCCCCGCGCTGGTGCAAGTACGCCCACCGCCCCCAAGCCGAAGGGCGGCATATTGGTGTAGATGTTTTCCGCGGTCGCAGGATCGATGATATAGGTCTCATGCCAGATGCCGACCGCGCTGTTGGCGGTGATGCGGCGGTTAAAAGCCGCCCAGGCGGGGAAATGTTCGCCCTGGCGGTCATGGGCATAGGCGAAAAGTTTTTCCATCGACTCCCAATATTGCACCGCCATGAGATTGCGGCCCGACCAATATTGCCGGTGCCATAAGAGGCCTGCCTCCGGTTTGTTCTTCAGCTCGGCCAGCATCCGCGGCATCGCCATCACCACCGGCCCCCAGCCGGCGATTCCCCACAGCGTGTTGATCCGCATGCCGATCAGGAACAGCGCTATCGGCCTCTCGGTGCGCGCCTGCCTGCGGCCCGCGATAACGCTGCTCACGTTTTCGCCGAGGCGATGTAACGGTCGGCCAACCGGTCCAGCACCGCCAAGGGCACGGCGCCGGACAGCAGCATGGCGTCATGGAATTTGCGCAAATCGAATTTCGCGCCCAAGGCAGATTTGGCCTTGTCGCGCATCTTGATGAATTCCAGCTTGCCCAGCATATAGGAGCAGGCCTGGCCCGGCCAAACGCAATAGCGCTCGACTTCCGTGATCGCGGAGGTCTCCGGATCCCCCAAAACGTCGGTATAATACTTCACCGCCTTTTCGCGGCTCCATTTCATCGCATGCATGCCGCTGTCCACCACCAGGCGCACGCCGCGGAACAGGGCATCATGCAATTGCCCGATCTCGCCAAAGGGATCGCCCTCATACATCCCCATCTCCACCGCCAACTGTTCGGCATAAAGCGCCCAGCCCTCGATATAGGCCGAGAAGAACGACATCTTGCGGATCAGGGGCAGCCCGGCCTCGTTCTGCAGGGACAGTTGCAGATGATGGCCGGGAATGGATTCATGATAGGTCAATGTGGGCAGGGACCAGCGCGGCACTTCGGCGGTGTCGCGCAGATTGATCCAATAGATGCCGGGGCGTTTGCCGTCGAGCGATGGGGGGTTGTAATAGCCGCCGGGCTCCGACGCCTCGATATATTGCGGCACCCGCCGGATCACGACATCGGCCTTCGGCAAAGTGCCGAAATAATGCGGCAGCTTGGCCCGCACCACCTTCACTTTCTGGTTCAGGTCGGCGATCAGCTGCGCCTTGGCGGCGTCGGTGTTGGGATAGCGAAAGCGCGGATCGGCATACATCGCTTTCAGCCGCTCGCCCACACTGCCGCGCGTCAGCCCGTTCTTGCGCATCAGCGTATCGATGCGGGCGGTATGGTCGGCGACGATGTCCAGACCCGTCTGGTGGATGGCCTGCGGTGTCATGGCGGTGGTGGCCCAATAGGCCAGCGAGGCGCGGTAATAGGCCGCCCCATCCGGCAGCCGCCACACCCCGGCGTCATGTACCGCATGTTTGCGCATGTCGCCCACCAGGGCGATCTGGCGGTCCAGCGCGGGATAGACTTTGTTCTTGACCAATTTCGCCGCCATCCCGGCATAGTCGCCGGCAAGATGCTTTTCCTTGGCGCGCCGGGCCAGCGAATCCGTCAGGGTGGATTTTTCCGGCGCCGGGCTGCGCAACTCAGTCATCTGCAGCAAGGTCTTGCTCAGCGCGAAGTCCGGCGGCACCACCCCCAATGCGATGTCGTGCCGCGCCACTTCGATTTCCTGATCCATGGCGGTAGCGAAACCGGAGAGCCGCGCCAGATAAGCATCGGCATCCGCCTTGGTTTCGATCGGGTGCTGGGAATCCAGGAAGGACGGCAGATTCTGATAAGAGCCATTGAGCTGGCTGACGATGTAGGGATTCCCTGCTCCGCCCGGGCCATAAGAAAACCGGCGATTGGCATCGTCCTGAGTCTGAAGTCCATACAGCACCACATCGGCATTGACCGCATCGGCGCCGCTCAGCGATGCCCGGTCGATGGCCTTCAGCCGCGTGAGTTGGCTGGCGGTGATCTGTTTGCCTTTGGCGATTCCGGCCAGCGAGGAATCGTCGATCTCGCCGCGTTGATGCGCGCGCGCGCCCACATCCAATCCCAGCGAGGTCGCCTCGGTGGGCGACAGATCCAGGTCTTCCTTGACGAACTGATCGAACAGGGCGTTCAGCGTCTGGCTTTTGGCGGGAGCGGCCTGGGCGGGCAGCAGGGACAGCGCCAGCACGGCCCCTCCCGATTTCAAAGCAGATCGGCGATCGAGCATCGGCAAAGCCCTCGCAAAGACGCGCGAAAGCTTAAAAGCGGCGGGGCAATACGTCAAAGCCCAGCCGCTACTCCGGCGCGACGGTGACCTTGATGCCGTCGGTGGCGTCGCTGCAGACGATCTGGCAGCTGAGGCGGGACGAGCCGGGCTCCACCGCCAGCGCCATGTCCAGCATGTCGATCTCGGCATCGGACGGCGGCGGCAGTTTGTCGTACCAGCCGTCCTTCACATAGACATGGCAGGTGGCGCAGGCACAGGCGCCGCCGCATTCCGCCGCGATGTCGAGCCCGCCATCGCGCAGGATTTCCATCACGCTCCAGCCGTCACGGCCTTCCAGCGTGTGTTCCTGGCCCTCGCGGTCGGTGGCGATGATCTTCATGCGTTGACACCCAGTTTCTTCTGCAGATTGGACGAGGAGGTGGTGTATTGGAAGCGCAGTTTCTGGTTCGGCCGCGCGATATGGAAGGCCGCCTGCGCCATCAGCGCGGCTTCATGGAAGCCCGACAAGATCAGCTTCAACTTGCCGGGATAGGTGTTGATGTCGCCGATGGCGAAGATGCCCGGCGTCTGGCTTTCGAAGCGGGCCGTATCCACCGGG
>JAICHV010000030.1 GCA_025924715.1 Alphaproteobacteria bacterium | reverse complement strand
TTCCGCCCGGCGTACCAACGCGCGCACGAAAATGCCGGCCTTCAGTCGGGGCACGAAGCTCATGATCGCAATCTATCAGGACGCCGCCTTGAACGGCAGGATTTTGGAGCCCATCGGGGCGTCGGCCGAATTGCTCTGCTGGGGCACCAGCCGCGTTCCGTCCTCGCCAACGGCCGCGAAGGGAAGGCGCAGCCGCACCACGGTGCCTTCGCCCAGCGCCGATTCCACGATCGCCTCGCCGCCATGCATTCCCGTCAGGGATTTGACCAAAGCCAGGCCAAGCCCGGTGCCCTCCTTGGTGCGGGTCTGCGCTCCTTCCACCTGTTGAAAGGGCCGGCCCAGTTTTTCCAGATCGGCTTTGGAGATTCCGGTGCCGGTGTCGCCCACGGCGATCTCCACACCTTCGCTATTCGCAAAGGCCCCCACCCGCACCACGCCGCCGCTGGGCGTGAACTTGACCGCATTGGTCAGGAGATTGACCAGCATCTGCTTGACGGCGCGCTTGTCGGCGAAAATGCGCTTGGCCGTGGGCGCGATGGCGACCCCGATCCGCACCCCGCCGCGCTCGGCCTGCAGCTTGACGAAACGCACCGCCAGATCGGCGACCTCTTCCAGGTCGAAAATCTCTTGATAGAGATCGAATTTGCCGGCCTCGATTTTGGACATGTCGAGCACGCCATTGATCAGCTCCAGCAAATGCCCGCCGGATTCATGGATTAGGCGCGAATATTCCTGATAGCGCGGGCTACCCACCGGACCGAAGATTTCGCGCGTCATCACTTCGGAAAAGCCGATGATCGCGTTCAGCGGCGTGCGCAATTCATGGCTCATATTGGCCAGGAAGGCGGTCTTGGCGCGGCTGGCGGCCATCGCCGCGTCGCGCGCCTCGACCAAGGCATGCTCCTGGGCCTTGCGTTCGGTGATGTCGCGGGTCACCGCGACGATTTCGGCCGGCGCATCGCCGTCCAGGCTGGCCGGCCGGCAGCGCATTTCCACCCAGCGATCCTGGCCGGACGGATGACGCATGCGCACTTCGGCGGTTGCGGCGCGCCCCGATTGGGCCGATTCCAGGAACGCCGCCTCCAGCGCATCGAAATCGTCGGGATGCACCAGATCGGCGGGCGCCAGGCCCAGCAGTTCTTCCGGGGTACGTCCCAGCAGGGCCACCGAGGCCGGGCTGGCGAAGCGGATGCGGACATCCGCGCCATGACGGGTGATCAGGTCCATCGCATTGTCGGCCAGGAAGCGGTACATCGCCGCCCCTTCCGCCGCCGCCTCATCGGCGGCGCGTTGGCGGTCCTGGGCCGCCGATGCCACCAGCACGGCCTGGACCAGCGCCGCCAGAACCGAAACCGCATAGACCGCCCAGATTCCGCCGAAGAGGGAAAAGCTCAGCCGCGAGGCGGGCAAGGCGCCCACAACCTGCAATCCGGCCACCACCATCAGCGCCGCCGCGGCGGCAACGCCGGCCCGCACCACGGCCGGCCGTCCCCCCGCCAGGGCCGCTTCCGCCGGAACCAAGGCAAACCAAACCACCAGCGGCGAGGCCAGACCACCCGTCAACGCCGCCAGATACCCGATCAGGGCCGCGAACAGCGCCAGTCCCGCCTGTTCCAAAATGTTCAGGGGAATTTCGGTCAGCGCCAGCATGGCCAGCAGCGCCGGCGCCACCAGCCCCGCGATGGCCACCATCTCTGCCGCATCGGGGCGGCCGATCAGCCCGGCATAGGCCAGACCCAGCAAGGCGCCCGCCACCGCCTTGGCCGCCTGCACGCCCATGAACAGGCGGCGCAAGGCGCGCGGATCGCCGCGCGATGCCGAACCGGGCTTTGCCTTAACCGCCATTAAGCCTTCAAACCTGTCATTGCCGCGAGGCGCCGACTTTCGCGGGAGAATCCCTAACGAAAGTTGAAGAAACCCGGCAGGTCTTCGCCAATCCACAAGCATTGTGACACTTAAGGATTTGCTAAGGATGATGGCGCGATTCGGGAGCCAATTCCCCCTCGCCTTTGCGCGCAATGCACCCAAAGACCAAACCCCAGGCGCACGGGCGGCGGGCAGGGGTTTAAAGAAGTCGCAACTGCAACCTTGGCAAACTGGCGTCCTCAGCACCTTTGGGGGCCTTGTTGCAGCGTGCCAGTGTGCAGAAGTTGCGCGATCCGGCGCCGGCGTTTTTGCTGGATTCGCTGAACGCTCTGCGCGTTGCGATCACGGTTTTCGATTCCGAAGGGCGGCTTGTCTATGCCAATAGCCATTTCAACTACATCTTCCGCGGATTGCCGCGGGTGCAAAACCTGCTCGGCCAAGGCTATGACGAGATCCTGCGGCTGGCGCTTCCCGAAATAGCGCCGGGGGCCCTGAACGGGGGCACCGAAACCTTCATCGCCGCTTGCCTGGCCCAGCTTGGCGAGCAGGCCTGGGCACCCCAGGACATTGCCCTGGCCAATGGCCGTGTCCTCGAGGTCAAGGCCCGGCGCGACGGCAATGGCCACGCAACCTTGATGTGGAACGACGTCACCGAGGCGCGACACCAATTCGCCCGGTTGCGCGAAGCGATCAAATTGTCGGCCGACGCTTTCGCCTTCTATGATTCCCAGGACCGCTTCGTCGCCGGCAATTCCCTCTACGCCGCCTTGACCGACACCAAGCTCGAGGACATGCAGGGCCTCAGCTTCGAGGAAATCGTCACCAAATTTGCATATGGCGGCATGCTGGCGCTGGACGTCTCGGCCGAAGAATGGCTGGCCCGAAGGCTGCGCGGCCATCGCAGCCCTGCTTCCGCCGACACCCTGCAAACCGCGTCCGGCCGTGCCTATCTGCTGCGCGATTGCGCCACTTCGGATGGCGGCCGCGCCGTGGTGTTCACCGATATCACCGAAAAGACCCGCGCCGAAAATGCGCTGGCGCAGACCGAGACGGTGCTGGAATCCACGCGCGACAGCGCCCAGCGCCAGACCGGCTATCTCGCCGATCTGACCAAGCGGCTGGATTCCGCCACCGCCCAGGCCAACAACGCCAAGACCACATTGCTGCGCACCATGAGCCACGAGCTCAAGACGCCGCTGAATGCGATCCTGGGTTTCTCCGATCTGATCGGAGCGCTGGCCGACAATCTCTCCTCGGCGCAGATCCGCGAATATGCCGGGCTGATCCATCAGGGCGGCACCAATCTGCTCAAGATGCTCAACCAGATCATGGACCTGACCAAGATTTCGGCGGGGCGTTACGACTTGCGCCTCACGCCGCTGGATGCCGGCAGCATGGTCTGGCTGGCGCGCGAGGCCTTCGCCGCCCGGGCCGAGGCCAAGAGCATCGCCATCGATGCCAATGATTGCCCGATCGGATTGATGGTCATGGCCGATGAGGTGGTGTTCAGCGGCATGCTCAATGCCCTGGTCGACAACGCGGTCACCTTTACCCAGCAGGGCGGGACGGTGAAGCTTTCGGTGGCGGCGGCCCCGGACGGCGTCCGCATCGCCGTGACCGACAATGGTCCGGGGGTGGCGCCCGCCGACCTCACCCGCATCCTGCAGCCTTTCGAACATGCCGGGCGGGTCGCCGATCACGCCAAAGGCGCCGGCCTGGGCCTGACCCTGGTCAAGTCCTTTGCCGAACTGCATGGCGGGCGCTTGGAGATCGAAAGCATCTCCGGCGAAGGCTTCGCCGCCTCGATCACGCTGCCTTCGGCGGCTTAAGGTCCGCGCCTTTTCCTTTGCTATTTTGCCGGGCTGGCGCTTAATCGGCGCATGGACGCGACCACCGATGGGACTTTCATGCGTGCGCTGTGTTGCCTGATCTTGTTTTTGTCGCTCACAGGCTGCGGCTTGTTCGAAAGCCGGGCCCAACGGGCGATGCGCAACTCTCCCGATTACAAGGCGGGCTATAATGATGGCTGCGCGTCGGCCAGCACCAGTGGCAGCGCCAACCCGCGCGACACCAGCCTGGTGCGCGACGAAGAGGCCTATCGCACCATCCCGGCCTATCACAGCGGCTGGGGCACCGGCTTCAACGGCTGCCGCCTCTATCAGCCCGGACCGCCGGTGCCGGGGCGCGGCCCCATCGCCAATCCGTTCTGAGTGCGCTTGATAACTTCGCAGCCCACCTGATGAAGATCTAGCCCTTACTCGGCCGCGGCGCGCACCGCGCGGTCTTCCTTCTCCAGATTCTGCGCCGCATATTCCCAGTTGAGAAGATTGGCCAGCACGCTTTCCAGATATTTGGGGCGCGCATTCTGGTAATCCAGATAATAGGCATGTTCCCAGACATCGACGGTGAGGAGGCAATTGACCCCTTGCGCCATCGGCGTCATTGCATTGCCGGTTTTCTCGATGGCCAATTTCCCGTCCCGCGACACCAGCCACGCCCAACCCGAGCCGAATTGGGTCTTTCCCGCCTCGGCAAGTTGCGCGATCAGGGTGGAAACCTCGCCGAAATCGCGGGCGATCGCACTGGCCAGCTTTCCTGAGACCTCGGTCTTGGATGGCGTCAGGCTGCGCCAGTAAAAATCGTGATTCCACACTTGGGCGGCATTGTTGAAGATTTTCTTTTCTTTCTCGTCGGCGGATTTTGCCGTGGCCCGGACGATCTCTTCCAGTTGCATGTCCGCGAACTTGCTGCCCTTCACCAGGGTGTTGAGCGTGTCCACATAGGCGTGGTGATGCTTGTGGTAGTGGAACGAGATGGTCCTGGCCGAGATGGTCGGCTCCAGGGCGTTTTCATTCCAGGGCAAGGGAGCGAGAGTGAAGGGAGCGGACATACGATCTCCATGATTGGATGGGCCGCGGTCAAACCGGAACCGCGCGGCGACTTGATAACGCGCAAATCCGGCGATTGATCCGGCCTGCGGCAAGGGCAATAAAAAAACTTCATTCGACAGTCAACGGGATGTCGCGCAAATTGGTGACAAGCGGGCGGTAAGCGATGACCTGGAGGCGAGCGATGCCCGCATATGAAATCTGCTATCTGGATTGCGACGGATCCTTGACGTACAAATTCGCCGCAACCTGCGACGACCATAATCGCGCCAAGGTCCTGGCCCATGCGATGAAACTTCCCAGCGCCAAGCGGCTGGAAGTCTGGCAGGGCGAGGCCTTGATCTATGCCCGCCCCTCCGATTCCCATCCCATGCGCGAACAGATGCTGCGGCGCAGCTAAAGCGCGATCGGGTGAAGTGTGCAGCGGTTCACCCGTAAAATCGCGCGGCAATTAAATCTTGCGCGTCCATTCCAGGGTCTGATCCAGCGCCTTGCCCAGGCGGGCGAACAGCTCGTCGATATCGGATTCTTCGATCACCAGCGGCGGACACAGGGCGAAGCGCTCGCCCGGCAGCGCCCGGACGATCAGGCCTTGCGCTTGCGCGAAACGGACCAGGCGGTGGATCACGCCGCGTTCGGGTGCGAAGGTCCGCTTGCTGAGCTTGTCCTCGACCAGTTCGACGCCGGCGAACAGGCCGACACCTTTGGCTTCACCCACCAGTGGATGTTCCGCCAGCGCCGCCAGATGTTTCTGGAAAGAGCCCGAAACGTGGCGGACATGGCCGACGATATCGCGGCGCTGGTAGATTTCGATGGTTTTGAGCGCCACCGCGGTGGTCACCGGATGACCGCCATAAGTGAAGCCATGGCCCAGCATGCCGATTTTTTTGGACTCCGCATCGATGATGTCGCTCAATTCGGGCGAGAGCATCACCGCGCTGATCGGCAGGTAGGAACTGGACAAGGCCTTGGCCAACGACATGCTGTCCGGCTCGAAACCATATTTGGCGCAGCCGAACCATTCGCCGGTGCGGCCGAATCCGGTGATCACTTCGTCGTCGATCAGCGGCAGGCCATATTTGTCGAGCACCTTGGTGATGGCGTCGAAATAACCCTCCGGCGGCAGAATGGCGCCGCCGGCGCCCATCACCGGCTCGACGATCATCGCCGCCACGGTGTCCGGATCTTCGCGCTGGATCAGGCTGTCCAGATTGGCCGCCATGCGAAGGGAGAAATCGCGCTCGCTCTCGCCCGGCTCGGCGCCGCGATAATAATGCGGGCAGTCGGTGTGGCGGGCGAAATCCAGCGGCAGGTCGAAATTCTTGTGCACCGGAGTCAGGCCGGTCAGGCTGGCCGAGGCCAAGGTGACGCCATGATAGCCGCGCTGGCGGGCAATGATCTTTTTCTTGCGCGGCGTGCCGCGCGCATTGGCGGCGTACCAGGCGAATTTGATCTGGCTGTCATTGGCCTCCGAGCCGGAACAGGCAAAGAACACCTTGCCGGTCGGGAACGGCACCAGCGCCTTCAGCGCTTCGGCCAAAGCGATGGCGGGCTCATGGCTCTTGCCGGCAAAGACATGGCCGAAAGAGAGTTTGCGCATCTGCTCGGCGGCGGCATCGGCGAGTTCGGTCTCGCCCCATCCCAGGGCGGTGGACCACAGCCCGCTCATCGCTTCGATATAGTCCTTGCCCGACTGGTCATAGACCCGCACGCCCTGGCCGCGTTCGATGATCAGGGGCCCGTTTTCGTCCAGCGGACCCAGCATGGCGAAGGGATGGAAAAGCGCGTTCATGTCGCGCGCCTGGGCATTGGATAGCGGCATCTTGTCACCGGTTTTGGCGACGGATTCTAGCCTTTTGCATCTGATGCGCCAGTTCTTATGATGCGCCTTACGCTTTGGGGACCTGCTATGCGTTTTCAACTTCTGGCCGCGCGGCTGGCGCTGGCCGCGCTGGTGCTGGCCGCGCTGATGGCCGGCGCCGCGGTGGCGGGCGTGCGCCTGAAGCTGATGCCCTTTGCCAGCGGACTCGCGCTGATGACCCCGGCGGTGGCCATGGCTGTCATCGCCCTGATCTGCGCCCTGGCGTGGCTGGCCCGAGCCCTGAAACGCAATGAAGGCAGCGGCAGACGCGCCGGCCTGATCGCGCTGCTGGGCAGCTTGGCGCTGCTATGGCCGCCGCTGCATACGCTTTATGGCGGCTTGACCTCGCCGCCACTTCACGACGTTGCCACCGATCCGGAAGACCCGCCGCAATTTGTGGCCCTGGCCAAACTGCGCCGGCCGGGCATGAACCCCGTCGCCTTCGATGCGACGCGGCGGATCACGTTTCGCGGCGAGACCGGCACCACCGCCTATATCCTGCACGAATATTATCCGCAGCTCACCAAGCCGGTGGCGCTGATCATGACGCCCAACAAGATGTTCTGGCGCAGCTTCGAAGCCGCAAAACGGATGGGTTGGACCATCGTGGATTCCAGCGAGCAGCAGGGACGCATCGAAGCGACCTCGGCCTCTTTCTGGTTCGGCCAGCTGAGTGACATCGCCATCCGCATCGAGCGCGCCGGCGCTCTGGGGGCGCGGCTGGATGTGCGGGCGGCAAGCGAAACCGGCGACAAGGATTTCGGCCGAAATCTGGCCCTGCTCAAAGATTATTTCCGCGAGCTCAATCGGCGCTAAGGGCCCAGCGTCCGGCCTCTTCCACCACGGCCCCTTCGCCGCGCAGTTTTTCCAGATGCGCCCGCACCATCAGGCCCGCGCCCTTGCGCAAGGCCTGCGCCAGATCGGGATAAAGCCGCGCCACCAGAGACGCAATATCTTGCGGTCCTTGCGCCAGGCTTTGACGGATCTGGCGCTCGCGCATGCGCCGGTGGCTGAGACTGGCGCGCAAGAATGCGGCCGGATTGGTGATCGGCGAACCATGGGTGGGATAGATCACCGCGTGCCCGGCCGCGATCAGTTTTTCCAGGCTGCACATATAATCGGCCATATTGCCGTCAGGCGGCGCCACGATCGAGGTCGACCAGCCCATCACATGATCGCCGCTGAACAGCGCGGCTTCCTGCGCCAGGCCATAGCAAAGATGGTTGGAGATGTGCCCCGGCGTATGCACCGCCTCAAGCGTAAAGCCGTCGCCTTGCACCACATCGCCATCGCGCAGCGTCACGTCCGGAACGAAAGCGCGATCGCCGCCGGTTTCGACATCTTCGTCGCCCTGCGGATGGGGACCGAAGCCATAGGTCTTGGCGCCGCTATGGCGCTTCAGCCAGGCCGCGGCGGGAGAATGATCGCGGTGGGTATGGGTGATCAGGATATGGCTCACTTTCCGCGTCCCCAGCACCCGTTCCAGTGCGGCCAGATGCTCCGGCAGATCGGGACCCGGATCGATCACCGCGACCGCGTCCCCCGCCCCGATGAGATAAACCCCCGTGCCCTTGAAAGTGTAGGGACCCGGATTGGGCGCCAGCACCCGGCTGATCAGGGGACTGAGCCGCTCTTCCACGCCATAGCGCGGTTCCAGCGAGCGGTCGAAAGCCAATTCGCTCAATAAGGCCTTTCCTCCAGCGCCCGGATGAAGCCGCCGATGACCCGCCAGAGGGTCCACACCCCCAGTATCAACCAGCCGATCCCCAGAAGCGGCGCCATCACCACCGGCACCGGAAACCACCATAGCGCCGCCCAGGGCGCCGGGCTGAAGGCCAAGGAAAACAGGCCAAGCACCCCCGCCAGGACGGCGGCCAGCACCAGGCCGGCAAAAGCCATCAGGACCAGGAAAACCGTGATGAGATTGCGGTAATGGCTCTCATAGACGGTCCCGCGGGCGGCATCGCGCCGGGCCAGGGCCACAATGAAACCGACCAGGGCGGTGACCCCATTGGTGATCGCCAGCAGGTAAAGCCCATAGGCCAGCAGCACCGCCAGCCGCTCGCGGTCATCGCGAATGTCCGGTACCGACCTTTCGCCTGTCATGCCCTCTCCTGGTGTAGCCGCGTTAACACATAGGAACGGTTCCCGTCCCAAAAAAGCCCCAGGGAAACCGGCAAATCGGAGCCGGTCGGCGGTTCCGCGGTAAGAGCATCTTTACTCCCGCGCAGCACAATAGCGAACCGACTTCGCCCATAGGTTGATCTCTTGGCCGCTACCGACCGTTCTGTCCGCTTTCTGCATGCCTTGGGGCGTTCATCCACCAGCCGGGTGCTCAATCTCGTGCAGATCGCCAAGCAGCATCGCGACAATCCCGAATATAGCGCCAAGCCGATGTTCCGCTCGCCGGTCATCAACGCTTCCTTCGTGCTCAAGCATCGGATGCGGGCCGACGAGACCTATCTGTTCAGCACCCCGCGCACCGTGGCGACCAAGATCATCGTCCCTTTCGATCCCAACGATCTGAGGGCGGGCGGGCGCTCGGTGTTCGTCGATCAGCGCGGCTTTGCCGAAAGTCTGCGCTCGGTCGGCAGCTACAATCCGGAGCAGTTGGAACGCGATCTGGGCGTGATGCGGCTGCTGAACTCCATTCCCTCGCTCGACCCCTTCCTGCTGCGCGAACATCTGCGCAATCACGGCGTCGACGTCGCGCCCTGCTATTTCAACATTTCGACGGGCGATCAGGAGCGGATGCATGCTTATGTCTCCGATCACCTGCAGCAATTGATCGTGCTGGCGACCGGCGGCTCGTCGTCCGAACCCTCCACCAACCGCATGGTGGCGGCGCTGCTGTCCAACAAGACCGACGAGAAACTGGAGCCGCTGCGCCAGACCCTGGGCCTCACGCCCAAGGATTTCCGCGAGGGCGTCTTCAGCTGGCGCGGCTTTCTGTATTACAAATGGTCGATCAGCAATTTCTGGCCGGATGTGATGCACATCCTGCGCGAGATCAAGCAGATCCAGCCCCAGGGCATTATCGACATCGAGACCCGCGCCTATCTCACCCAGGCCAAGCGCAATCTCATCGAAATGGTGCGCGACAACGGCAATGACGTCACCAAAGTGCTGCAGATCTACGACGATTCCTATAGCGAGCTGGTGGCCCACCGCGCGCCTAAGATGTTCCGCGACTTCCTGCTCAGCGCGCCCTATATGTTCGTGGAGCTGGGCGAGAAGATGGGCGCGATCTCCCATATCGTCAGCTTCTGGCGCTACCGCTTCCCCAGCAATGCTCCCAAGCTGATCGATGCCGAGGAATTGGCCGCCATTTTCCACGATTTCACCTGCGGCTTCACCGACCATGCCAAGGACGAGCGGGCGGTGACCAAGGCCAAGGCCCGCAAGCCGGCCTCGCTGCGGGCGCATTAATTCGGCGAGCCTCTCGGGAACTTTTCGGCGAGTTCGGGATTTGGTGGTCGCCCCTTCAGGACCAATCCCCATGAAAGCCACTCTCGCCGCCGCCGCCATCGCCCTGAGTTTTTGCGCCGCGCCAATGGCCCAGGCCGCCGACACCGCCAAATTGCTGCGCGACGCCAATCACGCCGTCGATGACCTGAAAAAGGATCCGGCCTTCAGCACCGCCCGTACCATGCTGCGCAACGCCCGCGCGGTGTACATCGTGCCCAAGCTGGTCAAAGGCGGCTTCATTTTCGGCGCCGAAGGCGGTGATGGCGTCTTGCTGCGCCGCACCGGCCGGGGCTGGAGCGCGCCCAAATTCTACGGCATGGGCTCGGCTTCGTTCGGCCTCCAGGCCGGGTTGGAACAGGCGGAGCTGATATTCATCATCAATTCCGACGCCGCCCTGCAGGGGATCGAGAAAGGCAATGTGAAGCTGGGCGCCGGCGCCGGGCTGACGGTGGTCAATCTTTCCTCCGGCGCCGAAGGGGCGACCACAACCCATGGCGGTCCCATCGTGGTCTGGACCAGCGGTACGGGCGCCTATGCCGGGCTGACCTTCAACGGCTCGGTGATCAAGGAAGACAAGGACGAGAACGCCAGCCCCGCCACCGGCCCGGAAGCCGTCGCGCTGCAGCGCAATCTGGCCTCAGTTTTCTAGTGCCGCGCGAGCCCGTAACAGGTTAGGATGGGGCGCCCCGCGGATATCCGCGGCGCCCCAATCCTTTTTGCCGGAGGTTTCCCCATGAAGAAGATTCTCCTCGCGTCCATCGCCGGCGCGGGCCTGCTGTTCGCCACCACCGCCTTCGCCGATGTGACGGCGGAGATCAACACCGCTTCCACCCATGCCGGTCTCGCCGCCAAGGCGGGCACCATCGACATGATGCATATGCATATGCATCACGCGATCAATTGTCTGGAAGGCACGGGCGGCGCCGATTACGACTCGACCAATGCCAATCCCTGCGCCAAGGACGGCAGCGGCGCCATCAACGATGCCGCCAATGCCGCGCAGAAGGCCAAGCTTCAGGCCGCCGCCGCCCAGCTTAAAAGCGGGTTGGCGCTGACCGACATGGCCGCTGCCGGCAAGGCCGCGACCGAGGCTTCGGCCGCGATCACCGCCGCCAAATAGCAACAGGCTAAAAGAGCGATTGGGGCGGGGGACGCGTTCCTCCGCCCCAATTTTTTTGCGCTCGCGCGCCGGGCGGCTGCTATCTTGGCGGGCGGCTCCGCAATTCCTATCTGGTAGCAATGGCACACAACAACGGCATGGTTCCCCGCCGGGGGGCAAAATCTCGCGGCAAGGGCGTTTCCGACAACGCGGCGCGTTTCCAGGCAGCCATCCAGGCGGCGGCGCCGATTGCCGCCGACCCGGCCATCGATCCCGCTTATCTGGCGGTTCCGGTCAGCGCCCTGGTGGCGGGCGAAGCTTTTGTGCCGCATCGCCCGGCGCGCCCCGCCAAATCCGAAGGCGGCAAGAAATTCAAACTGGTGTCGGACTATCAGCCCGCCGGCGACCAGCCCACCGCCATCGCCGATCTGGTGGCGGGCGTGAACGCGCAGGAGCGCGACCAGGTGCTGCTGGGCGTCACCGGGTCCGGCAAGACCTTCACCATGGCCCAGGTGATCGAGCGCACCCAGCGCCCCGCGCTGATCCTGGCACCCAACAAGACCCTGGCGGCGCAGCTTTACAGCGAGTTCAAGCAGTTCTTCCCCGAAAACGCGGTGGAATATTTCGTTTCCTATTACGATTACTACCAGCCCGAAGCCTATATCCCGCGCACCGACACCTATATCGAAAAGGACAGTTCGGTGAATGAAGAGATCGACCGCATGCGCCATTCGGCGACGCGGGCGATTTTGGAACGCGACGATGTCATCATCGTCGCCAGCGTCTCCTGCATTTACGGCATCGGCTCGGTCGAGACCTATTCCGGCACGGCGGTGTCGATCAGCAAAGGCGACAAGGTCGATCGCCAGGCCGCCATCGGAGCCTTGGTGGCCCTGCAATACCGGCGCAATGACGACAATTTCGCCCGCGGCGCCTTTCGGGTGCGCGGCGATGTCATCGATATTTTCCCCGCCCATTACGAAGATCGCGCCTGGCGGGTGGAATTGTTCGGCGATGTGGTGGATTCGATCAGCGAGTTCGACCCCCTCACGGGGCACAAATCCGGCGAGCTGGACAGCATCAAGGTCTATGCCAATTCGCATTATGTGACGCCGCGCCCCACGCTGCAGCAGGCGATGAAGGGCATCAAGGCCGAGCTGATCACAAGGCTGGCCGACTTCCGCGCCAACGGAAAATTGCTGGAGGCGCAGCGGCTGGAACAGCGCACCACCTTTGACCTCGAAATGATCGAGGCGACGGGAAGCTGCGCCGGCATCGAGAATTATTCGCGCTGGCTGACCGGGCGCCAGCCCGGCGAGCCGCCGCCGACCTTGTTCGAATATCTTCCCGACAATGCCCTGGTCTTTGCCGACGAAAGCCATGTCTCGGTGCCGCAGATCGGCGCCATGTACAAAGGCGACTATCGCCGCAAGATCACCCTCAGCGAATATGGCTTCCGCCTGCCAAGCTGTATCGACAACCGCCCCCTCAAATTCGAGGAATGGGATGCGATGCGGCCCCAAAGCGTGTTCGTCTCCGCCACGCCCGGCCCCTGGGAGATGGAGCGCACCGGCGGTATCTTCACCGAACAGGTGATCCGGCCCACCGGATTGATCGATCCCCCCGTGGAGATCCGCCCGGTGGAAAGCCAAGTCGACGACCTGATCGCCGAAAGCCGCGAAGTGGCCGCGCGCGGCTATCGCGTGCTGGTCACCACTTTGACCAAGAAGATGGCCGAAGACCTCACCGAATATATGCACGAACAGGGTTTGCGCGTGCGCTATATGCATAGCGATGTCGAGACCCTGGAGCGGATCGAGATCATCCGCGACCTGCGCCTGGGCGCCTTCGACGTGCTGATCGGGATCAACCTGTTGCGCGAGGGCCTGGACATTCCCGAATGCGCCCTGGTGGCGATTTTGGATGCCGACAAGGAAGGTTTCCTGCGCAGCGAGACCAGCCTGATCCAGACCATCGGCCGCGCCGCCCGCAATGTCGACGGCAAGGTGGTGCTTTATGCCGACAAGATCACCGGCTCGATGGAGCGGGCGATGGCCGAGACCAGCCGCCGCCGCGCCAAGCAGGAAGAATACAACAAGGCCCATGGCATCACCCCGGCCAGCATCAAGAAGAACATCTCCGACATCATGGGCAGCATGTATGAGCGCGACCATGTCATGGTCGATACCGGGATGCTGCAGGCGGCGGAGGGCGGGCGCGAATTTGTCGGCCACAATATCAAGGCCATCATCGCCGATCTGGAAAAGAAAATGCGCGCCGCCGCCGCCGATCTGGAATTCGAAACCGCGGCAAGGCTGCGCGACGAACTCAAGCGCTTGCAATCGGCCGCCCTGACCATCGCCGACGATCCCTTTGCCCGGCAAAGCGACGTCGAACGCGCCGCCTTCGACGCCGAACTGACCCTGTCGGACGAGACCAGACCGTCCAAACCCGGCAAGCAAACGGGGCGCAAACGCATGCAACGCGCCGGCCGCCCCAATGCGCCGAAGACGTTCGGTAGCCGCGCGCGGTAAACCCGCAAAATCTACGGGCGCTTGGGCAATGCCCTGCCGGCTTCAACCGAATCCGTCACGTCTTCGGCACGGTTGATGATCCATCGCACAAAGCCGTCGTCCCCCAGAACCGGGGTGTTGGTGATCGCCCAATATCGCGCTTCGAAGGCGCCCGATTTGGGGCGAACATCATATCGCACGATAGGCATTGCGTCGGGCTGGCGGGTTTTCATGACATTCAGAAGGGACTGGCGGACGGCGGAGACGCCGTCGGCGCTTGAGTCGTTCGGGTTGTCCGGGAACACCGCGAAGAGATGCTTTCCGATAATGTCCTTGCCGGCCGAGAGTGTCGCCTTCGCATGGTCGGCGTTCTGCGCGAGAATACGAAAGCTCGGGTCCAGGATCAGGCACATGCCCGGCGTCAGCTTGAAGATCAACTCAAAATCGACGGGATCATCCACTTTTTGTTCGAGCATGCGGCGTCCCGCCTGGTTGAGTCCGCCGAAATTATCGCAAGGCACCGGGGGGCGGCAACCCATCCGACGTCTTCGTTTATCAAAAGAACCTAATAGTGGTGCATGTATTGCGGCGATACAGGGTTTGATCGCACGATTGCATCCGTCATCGGGGCCGATCCAATATTGAAATTGAGACCAAGCGTCGCTCGCCGGTTCATCTCCCGGCGATAGTCAGGATCAAGATAAATGCTGGGCTCGAAGGGCGACTGCGTAAGGGTGGCGGCTTTCCCCAAAAATAATATGGCATCGGCGTCCACGCCAGTCGCCCGCCGCTCGCTGTCTTCTATGATCTGTCTTATCTGCGCTGGGGACGGCCCGATAATTGTGCCTGCGTTTCGTGGCAGGACATCGCAGTTCGGCCGATAAAGCTTTCCGCCAAGTGAGCTTCCTTTGACGGGAGCTACCAGCGCGGGAACAGGCCAGCTGTCGGTAGCGCGTTCAAAATCCGCAGTGCAGGATTTCGTGGTATAGCCCTGGTACAATTGCACCTTGAAAATCGAGTTGGGATGTTTCTGCTCGAGCAATGGAATAACCGGCATGAACTGGCCTAGTGCAAAGAAGTGTCCACTTCCATAAATCACAATCGCCTTTTTCTTCCTTGCCAGTATTTCCCGTTCGATTATTCCGGCTGGGTAGGTATCGCGCTGCGCCATAAAGCGGAAGAAATCGTCCTTGGTCTTGACCTTGGGCCAATCGATCGGCGGCTCCCCGAGCCAAACATGGATGCGTTGCGCAGGCGGAAGGGTCCGATTTACGTCCCGCACCTGTACAAAAAAATTCACATAGCCCAGGGCATAAGGAATGTTGAACCCGACGGTGTCAGACCAGACCTTGCGCAAGTCCGCGAAGGAAACCTCCCCTCCGTTGAGATACCGGTCGAGGGTGTCCTGGTGCGCGGCGCTCCCGAACTCCACGACGACATTGCCCACTTCGCGGGCGAAACGCGGATCTCGCACCAACGCTGCGTAAAAATCCTCTTCCTGTGCAATATCCTCGTAGTTTCCAATCGCGACCAAGGGATGGCTTTGAAAGCCGGCCAATATTCCGTCTATAGCCAGGCGGACGGTAGGGGCCGGTAGCGCGCCATGGGCCTTCTGCGCATCAGCACTTGGCGAAGCGATCCCCATCAGGGCACCAAGAAGCAAGCACGAGAGCAATGCCTTCATTTTTCTCCCCTTTGGCACGGCCATTTGGCCATTAGCGGACCTTTGCATGGATTGGTCCGGGCCGAAACACAGCGGACGACCGAGGAGCCCGGCCCCGCCTGCCCCCGTGCCGGGCGAAGACACTGCCGTTGTCGCGCGTTACTCTCCTGTCATGTCCCGAGCTTTTGTAAAAGAAACGGCGGAATCCGCCCCTCCGCCCGAACGCATGGTGGACGAAGGCCCCAACCTGGTCACGCCCGAAGGTCTCGCCCAAATCGACGCCCACATCGTCCGCATCGAAGCCGCGATGCAGACCGAAGCCAATGTGTTGCTGCGCGAAACCCTGGCCCGCGACCTGCGCTATTGGACCATCCGCAAATCCACCGCCGAGATCGTGCCGCCCGCCAACGGAGACACCGTCGCCTTCGGCAGTACGGTGACGATCAAACGCAAGGACCGGGAGCAAACCTTCCGCATCGTCGGAGTCGATGAAGCCGAACCGGCCAAGGGCCTGATCAGCTTCCGCAGCCCGCTGGCCCAGGCGGTGCTGGGCGCGCGAGCGGGCGACGTAATCGAGGCGGCGGAGCCGTTGGGGGAGATTGGAGTTTTCGCGATAAGCAACGCCACAAAGGTGGACTAGCACTTGCACCAGTGATCCTGGAGAAGTGATTAGAACACGGGGCCGGCCTTTTCAATTAATTCAGCGTAGCCCTGTGCAACTTCCTTAAACCGATCGAGCGAACCGTTGAAGAATCCCGCGGAAAACCCCGGCCAATTCTGACCCTGTTTCAATACCGCATTGACGAATCCAGTGAACGGCTTCCCTTCCCCGAGAAAACTTCGCTCCTTATATGCAAATCGCCCGGGCGGCCCCCAGAACCGCGAGGTGAACCCAGGCTTTTGATCCGCGTATACAAGCGCAAGCATAATCTCGAACTGATCAAAAAGCTCCTCGTAGCCGCGACCCAGAAACAATAGATCCTCAATTATTGGCTGGAGGGTGACCAGCAAATGCTCGCTACGAGGAACATATTTTCGTTCGTATCCGGGAAGTGTCTTGAAATTATCAAAAATTTCGGTGACCTCTCTCGCGATTGGAACGACTATTGGTAAAAGCTCTCCATTCAACGAGCGGGACCAACGGACTGGAGTAAGCAACGCGGTATAAAGCATGTCGTATCGATCAGCAGCGAGAGCCGCAATCCCGGCTGCGTACATTGTGGCCAGCACTGGATAGGCCGTAAGATGGAGCCAAACAACGAGGCCACCAGTGGGCCGTTCTGCTTCGGCAAGTCTGGTCAAAATTTTCCCAAGCAGTTGCCGCTGAGATTGATCTCCCCAATGCGCAATTAAGACAGCGACAGTCTCAATGTCCAAAATTGCCTGATCATATCGATTTATTCGAAGGGCGAACGATTCGCTGGCCGCGCCTTGCCCTTGCTGAACCGGGAAATTTGAAACTCTGAGTTCTGAAATTGTATTCCGCAAAATCCCATTAATTGTATCGTCGAATTTTATTCTATCGTCTGGGCGCGGGATTAGCGCTTTTATCATTCGACCCAGCGTTTGTACCTCTGACGGCTCGCCCTCGGGAAGCGCAGGAACTTCAACAAGCACTTGCCCTCCTACCCCTGAGTCCTTTTCCTCTTGGTTCCCGCTAGACGCGACTACGTTTGGGTTGAATACGAAATCTCCATCGCCATCAAACGAACCGTAGTGCGGAGTCTGCTGAGAATATTGATCAGCACCAACTTTTTGATAAACATATGACATTAGAGAGTTGCCGGTTATCAACCCGTAACCACTTGCGGCCGCCCCTTCCAATCCATCAAGTAGATGGGAAGTGAAAAGAGAATGGCCTGACCTCGTCCCACCGCCGTCGCTCACGGGCTGGTCAGGCTTTCCCGCTGCCAATACCTGTCGGGCGAATCGCTGCATTAAATCGCTGATAAACCTTTTGCTACCGATCGGGGCAGCTTTGCGGTGGACCGCGAGCCCGCCATAACATGCGTCCATCAGGAAAAGTATGTGCTTTGCCGCTATCAAATCCGCGTCACGCGTAAATTCGTCCCACCGAATAAATGTTGATAAATCATCTAACTTTCCGTCCTGTGGAATAAGGAAGCCAGTTTCCCTGCGTCCGCCCACGGTGTGGCCGTGACCGGCAAAGAAAAAAAGAATGCGGTCGTCGGGGCCTGTACCGCCATCGGCAAACTTTAAGAACGCCCTGAGAATGTTTGCCTTCGTGGCTTGGCCGTCGGAGAGAAGCGTCACATGGCTTTCAGGGAAGCCATACTTACTCTTCAATATATTGGCGACACCGGTTGCGTCGTTAACCGCGCAAGAGAGAGGGCTAACGTGCGCATAGGTGTTAATTCCGACCACAAGCGCGTGGCTTGAATCGTATTCTGGCCTATATGGAGTTTGATTAGCCATGAGCCACAACCGTAGCCAGTCCAGCTTGTCCCGGCCTTGCTTTCACAGACGTGCCGCAACGCCCCCCCAAATTGCAAGCCCCCTCCTTCCAGCGTAAAAACCCCCCGCGATCATCCTGCCAGAAGAAGCGCACTGCACCCAAGACGCACCTGTGCGCGCCTGGCCAGACACTTCCCCACCTGATTGTTCTTCTCGCCGCACCGGCATCCCGCCGGGCGTACAACCAGGACTTAAGGAAACGACCATGGCTATCGGCACCGTGAAATTCTTCAATTCGACCAAGGGTTTTGGCTTCATCGCGCCGGAAGGCGGCGCCAAGGATGTGTTCGTGCACGCCAGCGCCGTGGAAGCGGCCGGCATGCGCACCCTGTCGGAAGGCCAGAAGGTCAGCTTCGACATCCAGCCGGATGCCAAGGGCGCCAAGGCCGTGAATTTGAAGGCGGTCTGATCCGCCTCTGCCCGTTTGAGACAGCCCGGACCTCGCTTTCATGGCGGGGTCCGGGCCGCTCTCACCTGGGTGGCCCGCATTTGCGGGCCATGACAGCCCTTCGCTACAGCAGCTCTTTCACTGTCTCACTTGGCCGGCAGAGTTTGGCGCCTTTGGGCGTGATGACGATGGGGCGGTTGAGCAGGATGGGATGGGCGGCCATCGCCGCGATCAGGGCGGCTTCGCTGTCGCTTTCGCCGATCCCGGCCTGCGCCACCGCCTCTTTTTCCTTCCAGCGCACCACCTCTTTCGCGGGCACGCCCAGTTTGCCGATCAGCGCTTTCAGCTCCGCTTTGTTCAGCGGCGTCTTCAGATATTCGATCACGATGGGGGTGATGTTCCGCTCACGGATAAACTCCAGCGCGTTGCGCGAGGTGCCGCATTTGGGATTGTGGTAGATTGTCGTTTCCATCGCGTTTTCCTTGTTGCCGCTGCCCTTCGCTTAGGCTCAGGGCGTTCGTCGCTCGAAATCGTCCACTGGACGATTTCGTCCGCCTTCGGCAGACCGCTCCTCACTATGGTAAATGGTGACGGTCATGTTCCGCACATAGAACAAATTGGGTTACGAGAACAAGACCAGGTTTATATGCGCCCGCTGTAACGCATTGGCGACACAAGCATTCCGGCAACAGTTGTAATTAACCCCCTCAAGGCTCATCTTAGGAGCCGGTCCCGCGCCCAGCGGGGGGAACGACTGCCGAAACGGCAGCCCAAACGAGAAGAGATCACCATGGCCGACAAGAACGCTGCCCGCACCCGGGCCGAAACTGCCTTTTCCGCCAGCGCCGTGCGCGACCAGGCGGTCAAGGATGAAATCGCCAAGGAACGCGCCTCTTTCGACGTGCGCACCGCCAAGCTCAAGGCCCTGCGCCTGGCGCATGAAGAACAGGAACGGGCGGAAAAAGCCGCTTACGACCTGGCCAATCCGCCCAAGCCCAAGACCCGCAAAACCGCCAAGCGCGCGGGCTAACCGACCGCCTTTTTCACTTCAACCAGCGCGGCGCGGCCGCGTTGCGCCGGCGGCTCGTAACAGGCGCGGCAGCGCACCTGATATTCGCCGGTGTCGCCCACCACCAATTGCGCGTCGCCCGGCACGATGCGGTGCGAGATATAACCCGCATCCGAACCACAGATCATGCAGACGCCGGTGAGCTTTTCGATGCTGTCGGCCAGCGCCATCAAACCCGGCACCGGACCGAAAGGCGCTTCGGCGAAATCCAATTCCAATCCGGCGATGATGATGCGCAGATCGCTTTTCGCCCGCGCCCTGAGCAGATCGCGCACACAGCGGCCGAACCAGCCCAAAAGATCGCCCGCCGGTTCGTCGAGCGGAAAGAAATGCGCTTCGTCCACCGCCAGCACGTCGTAATCATCGCCTTGGGTGTGGCGCGCGAAATCGCCGGCGTGGCGCAGCCGCACCGCCGGCAGCGTGGCGGTGATCTCGGTGCCGCCATCGGCGTTCACCGCGCGGCTGGCGATCGAGCCCTGGGTGCGGGTGTCGAAAGCGGGCTTCAAAATGCGCACCCGCTTGCGGGCATATTGGGCGCGGTGGAGCTTGGCGATCAGCCGCTCGGTCTTTCCCGCGAACATCGGCCCGACAATTAACTCTAGCCGTGCGCTCATGCCCAACTCCTTCTGCCGGCGGCCAAAATGCCTGGTCTGGGGCGGGGTGCAAGCGGGCCGGCGCACCGTCCACAGGCAGCGCTTTTGCACCTGCGAAAGGCCTTATTCTTGCCTTTATGACAGCTTGGGCGTATTGTCGCGGCCATCGAGGAGACGTCACCGTCACAGACGAAGCGCATCTGTAAGAGAATCCTGCCCGCCTTAAGCTGCGCGCCTGGACGAGACAGTTACCTTCCTTCCCTGCGACCGACGTCTTCCCCGCCCGCCCGGCATTTCGCCGGACGGAATCTTACGCAGGACTGTTACATGACGATCGGAACCGTGAAGTTTTTCAATACCTCCAAGGGCTTCGGCTTTATCGCGCCAGAAGGCGGCGGCAAGGACGTGTTCGTGCACGCCACCGCCGTGGAAGCCGCCGGCATGCGCTCGTTGACGGAAGGCCAGAAGGTCTCCTTCGACATCGTGCCGGACGCGCGCGGCGCCAAGGCGTCGAACCTCAAGGCCGTCTAAGACGGATTTCTGAGGGGCACTAATTTCAGGCCGGGGCGGCAACGCACCGGCCTTTTTCTTTGATTTGCAGTTGGGCGCGAGAAGCCCCCTCACCCGCTCCGGTGGTTATTGAAAACGCTGCGCGTATTTCTCCTCTCCCCCTTGGGGGGAGAGGGCTAGGGTGAGGGGGCCTCACACAAGCGGAATGCCAGCTTACTGCGCCGAGGCGCTCTGTTTGGGGAACATCAGGGTGACGGTTTTTTGTCCGCTGCCGGCCGCCGAGAAATTGGCGGTGGCGGTGCGGGCGCCGACCGTGGCGCGCACGCCATAACTGCCCGAGGGCGCCTTGATCAGCAGCCAGGGGGCGTCGCAATCGGTTTCCATCACGGTGCGGTTTCCTTGGGTGATGGCGACATGCACCTGGGCCAGATCCTCACCGGCCGTGTTGGCGAAGACCAGCTTCACCGGATAGCCGCTCCAGGCCGGATTGTCCTTGGCCGAGCCGACGCCGGTGCAAACCGATTCCACCCCGCCAATGGTGACGGGCTGGTCCTGCACGGCCTGCACGGGAGCGACCAAAGCCGGCCAGGCCAGGGCGGTTCCGGCGGCCAGCGATATCCCCAAGGCGAGTTTGGACATGGGCATTTTGCGCAACTCCTGTACGCGTCGGAACCACAACCATCCTGGGGGCTTGCCGGTTCCTTTGGGCGGCCGAGTTCCCTAAACTGGCGCCATGCTGCGCCCCTTTTTCCTCAGTTTTCTGATCCTGGCCCTGGCCGCAGAGGCGCAGGCCGCGACTCGGCCGCGCGCCGTCGCCCATCTGATCGGGTTGGACGGCAAGCCGATGGGCACGGCCGATTTCCGCACCGTCAGCCGCGGCGTGCTGATCGAGTTCGATCTCTCCGGCCTGCCGCCCGGCCCCCATGCCCTGCATCTGCATGTCGCCGGCAATTGCGACCGCAAGACCGGCTTCACCAGCGCCGGGCCGATCCTGACCCTGGTGCCCGGCAAGCAGCATGGCTATCTGGCGGAAGGCGGGCCGGAAGCGGGCGATTTGCCCAACCAATTCGCCGGCGCCGATGGCCATCTGCATGCCAGCGTCATCACAACTGCCTTCGCTTTGGGCAACGGCAAGCGCTCGATCTTCGACCGCGACGGGGTTTCGCTGATCGTGGACCAGCGCGGCGACGATTACCGCACCCAGCCGCTGGGCAATGCCGGCGGCCGCATCGGTTGCGGCGTGGTGGTTCGCACGGTGGGGCCGGCGCCAAGGCCCAAACGCCCGGTGGCTATCAAGCCGCGTCCCTGACAATATCGCGGCGCAACATCATATTCGCCACATGGGCCTGCAACCGACCAACCTTTCCACCCTGCCGTTGAACGCGCTGCTCGATGCCGATGCTTTGCGCCGGGATTTGACCGCGCTGGCCCAGAGCTCGGGCGAAAGCGGCGCCTTGCGCAAGGAAGGCTTGGCGCTGATCAAGTCGGCGTTTCTCAAAGCGCGCGAAACCGTGCAGATCGCCGTTACCGAACAAGGCCTGCATGGCTTGGAGGCCGCCCGCGCTTTGTCGGCGCTGCAGGATGCCATCATCCAGGTGATCTATGATTTCGCCACCAAGCATGTCTATTACGCGCAAAATCCGTCCAGCGCCGAGCGCCTGTCGATCGTCGCCACCGGCGGTTATGGCCGCGGCGAACTGGCGCCGGGTTCGGATATCGACCTGCTGTTCGTGCGCCCCTTCAAACAGACCGCCTGGGGCGAAAGCGTCATCGAATTCATTCTCTATATGCTGTGGGACCTGGGGCTGAAGGTCGGCCATGCCACCCGCAGCCTTGCCGAATGCGTGCGCCTGGGCAAACAGGACATCACCATCCGCACCGCCCTGCTGGAAGCGCGCTATCTGTGGGGCGACCAGCCGCTCTATGAGGAATTGCGCAAGAAATTCTGGAGCGAGATCGCTTCCGGCAATGGCCAGGATTTTGTCGAGGCCAAGCTGGCGGAACGCGACACCCGCCATTGCCGCCAGGGCGAAAGCCGCTATCTGGTCGAACCCAATATCAAGGAAGGCAAGGGGGGCTTGCGCGATCTGCAGACCCTGTATTGGATCGGCAAATATCTCTATCGCACCGATGACGCCGCCGCCCTGGTGGGCCATGGCGTCTTCACCCAGGACGAATACGAAACCTTCCGCAAGGCCGAAGCCTTTCTGTGGCATGTGCGGGTGCATCTGCATTATTTGGTGGGAAGGGCGGAAGAACGCCTGTCCTTCGATGTGCAGCCGGCTGTGGCCAAGGCGCTGGGTTATAACGACCCGGAAAAACCGCGCCGCGGCGTCGAAGCCTTTATGCGGGCCTATTTCTTGGTCGCCAAGGATGTCGGCGATCTGACCCGCATCTTCTGCGCCGCCCTGGAGGAGCAGAACCGCAAGACCCGCCCCTCTCTGCGCCGCATCCTGCCCGGATTCCTGCGCGCCCGCAGCAGCGGCGATGATTTCTATGTCGAGAATGGGCGGCTGACCGCCGATCCGGAAATCTTCCGGCGGGATCCCATCAATCTGCTGCGCATCTTCCAGGAGGCGGACGAGAAAAGCGTCGATATCCATCCGGCTGCGCTGCGCACCATCACCCGCTCGCTGGACCTGATCACCGACGAACTGCGCGCCAATCCCGCGGCCAATGCGGCCTTCCTGGCCATGCTGACCTCGCGGCGCAATCCCGAACGGGCGCTGCGGCTGATGAACGAAGCCGGTGTGCTGGGCCGCTTCATTCCGGAATTCGGCCATGCCGTGGGATTGATGCAGTTCAACATGTATCACCACTACACCGTGGACGAGCATCTGATCCGCGCCGTCGGCAATGTCGCAGCGATCGAGCGCGGCGACCAGAAGGACAGCAATCCGCTGTCGACAGAGGTGGTCAAGCGCATCCAATCGCGCGAGGTGCTGTATTGCGCCATCCTGCTGCATGACATCGCCAAGGGCCTGCCCGGCGATCACAGCGAGGTGGGGGCGCAGATCGCGCAGAGCCTGTGCCTGCGGCTGGGACTGACGCCGGCCGATACCCAGGCCGTCGCCTGGCTGGTCAAGAACCATCTGGTGATGAGCGACACCTCGCAGCGCCGCGATGTTTCCGATCCCAAGACGGTGCGCGATTTCGTCAAAGCGGTGCAGTCGCCCGAGATGCTGCGCCTGCTGCTGGTGCTGACGGTCGCCGATATCCGCGCCGTGGGCCCCGGCGTGTGGAATGGCTGGAAAGGCCAATTGCTGCGCGAGCTTTATTACGCCAGCGAACATATGATGACCGGCGGCGACCAGGCACCCGCCCGCAGCGTGCGCGTCGCCGCGTCCAAGGCGGCGCTGGAAGCGCGGCTGGCCGATTTCACGCCGGAGCAGCGCGAGCGCAGCTTGAGCCGGCAATACGACAATTACTGGCTGGCCTTCGAAGCCGGCGAGCAGGAACGCCATGCGAGATTGATGGCAAAGGCCGATGCCAATGGCGAGCTTCTGACCCTGGAAGCCACCACCAATGATTTCCGCGCCGTCACCGAGATCGCGCTTTATACGCCCGACCATCCCGGGCTGTTCTCGCAACTGGCCGGCGCCATCGCCATGGCCGGGGGCTCGATCGTCGACGCCAAGGCCTTCACCACTTCGGACGGTTTCGCGCTCGATGTGTTCTCGGTGCAGGACGCGGAAGGCGAGGCCTTTGGCGACAAGGAGCGGCTGGCGCGCCTGCAGCGCTCGATCGAGAAGACCCTGCGCGGGGAAGTCTGGCCGCGCCGCGCCCTGGGCACCAGGCGCCCGCCGCGCGGCCGCGCCAATGCCTTCACCATCCGGCCCAAAGTGCATTTCGACAATGAGGCCTCGCAGATCGCCACGGTGGTGGAGGTGGAATGCCTGGACCGGCCGGGGCTGCTTTACGACATGACCCAGGCGCTGTTCGAATCCGGCCTGTCGATCTCGACCTCCATGATCGCCACCTATGGCGAGCGGGCGGTCGACGTCTTTTATGTACGCGATGGTTTCGGCCACAAGATCAGCCATCCCGACCGGCTGGCGGCGGTGGAAGCGCGGCTGAAGGCGGCGCTCGCCCCGGCGGAAGCCAGCGTGGCTTGAAGCGCGCGGGGCCGCAGGGCATAACCGGCGCATGACGCACAAACCGCTTGTTCTTTCCGGCATGCAGCCGACCAACACCTTGCATCTGGGCAATTACCTGGGCGCGCTGAAGAATTGGGTGAAGCTGCAGAACGAAATGCCGTGCCTGTTCTGCGTGGTGGATATGCATGCCATCACCACCGATGCCGGTTACGGCAAGCCGGAGGAGCTGGCGCAGGCCACCCGCGAAGTCACCGCCGCCTATATCGCCGGCGGCGTCGATGCGCACCGGACGCCCATCTTCAACCAGGGGCAGGTGCCCGAGCATGGCGAGCTGGCCTGGGTGCTCAACTGCGTGGCGCGGCTGGGCTGGATGGACCGCATGACCCAGTTCAAGGAAAAATCCGGCAAGCACAAGGAACGCGCCAGTGTCGGGCTCTATACCTATCCCGTGCTGATGGCGGCGGACATCCTGGTCTACAAGGCGACCCACGTGCCGGTGGGGGAGGATCAGAAGCAGCATCTGGAGCTGGCCCGCGATATCGCCCAGAAGTTCAACAATGATTTCGGCGTGCCGGATTTCTTTCCCCAGCCCGAACCGGTGATCACGGGAACGGCGACGCGGGTGATGAGCCTGCGCGACGGCACCAAGAAAATGTCGAAATCCGACGAAAGCGATTTGTCGCGGATCAATCTGACCGACGACGCGGACAGCATCGTGGGCAAGATCCGCCGCGCCAAGACCGATCCCAATCCCCTGCCCGACAGCAAGGAGGGATTGGCCGGCCGCCCGGAAGCGGAAAATCTGCTCAACATCTATGCCGCCTTGGCCGATCAGGAGCGCGACGCGGTGATCGCCCAGTTCGCCGGTCAACAATTTTCCGGATTCAAACACGCGCTTGCGGATTTGACGGTGGCGAAGCTGGAACCCATGGCCAAGGAAATGCGCCGGCTCTTGGCGGATCCGGGTGAGATCGACCGCATCTTGAAGTCGGGTGCGCGCAAGGCCCGCGACATCGCGACGCCGGTGATGGACGAAGTGAAAAAGCGCGTCGGCTTCATTGCTTAGCGTAATGTCCGCGCGCTGACGCGTGGTCGCAGCATCCCGATTGGGATTGCACCTCCACTCAAATCGTGAACTGATGGTGCGTGCCCGCCCGGGACAGAGCCATGTTTGCATCCATGCTCTCACGCTGGTTGACCAGGATCGCCGTCCTGGCCCCGGCGATTGGCCTATGCGCCTGCAAGGGCAGCGTGCTGGATGCGCAAGGCCCCGTGGGCGCCGGCGACAGCGCCATCCTGATCGATGCCTTGCTGATCATGCTGGTCATCGTCGTCCCCACCATCCTGCTGGCCTTCGCCATCGCCTGGCACTTCCGCGCCTCGAACACAAAGGCGACCTATCTGCCGCTATGGTCCTATTCGGGAAAGATCGAGGCCGTGGTCTGGTCGGTCCCCATTCTGGTGATCATGTTCATCGGCGGGGTGATCTGGATCGGCTCTTATGAGCTGGACCCCTTCAAGCCGCTGCCGTCGAAAGCCGCGCCTTTGGAAGTTCAAGTGGTGGCGCTGGACTGGAAATGGCTGTTCATCTATCCGCAGCAGAACATCGCCGCCGTCAATCAACTGGTGATTCCGGCCGGGGTGCCGATCCATTTCTCGATCACCTCCGCCAGCGTCTTCAACACGTTCTTCATTCCGCAACTGGGCTCGATGGTCTATGCCATGCCCGGCATGACCTCGCAGCTCCATCTGCAGGCCGACCATCCCGCCACGTTATTCGGCGAATCGGCGCATTTCAGCGGCGACGGATTTTCCGACATGAATTTCCAAGTCCGCAGCCTGCCGGCGGACGCCTTCGCGGCCTGGCTGAATACGGTGCGTGGGGCGGGGCCAAGCCTGGACCGCGCCGCCTATGCGGTGCTGGCCCGCCAAAGCAGCCATATAAAGCCTTACAGCTACAAGACGGTGGACCCGGCGCTGTTCAAGGACATCGCCAGCCAGAAAATCGCGCCTGCGCCAGGCCCGCAGACCTCAACCGGTACGGGGCGTGAAACCACCGGCGCAGGGAGACCTTGATGTTCGGCAAGCTCGACTGGTCCGCCATCCCCCTCGATCAGCCGATCCCGCTGATCACCTCTATGGTCATGGTCGCGCTGGTTCTGGGCGTGCTGATCTTCACCGCCGTCAAGGGCTGGTGGCCTTATCTGTGGCGCGAATGGATCACCACTGTCGACCACAAGCGCATCGGCATCATGTATTGCCTGCTAGGCCTGCTGATGCTGCTGCGAGGTTTTGCCGATGCGATCATGATGCGCACCCAGCAGGCCATCGCCATCGAAGCGCCGGGCTATCTGCCGCCGGAACATTACGACCAAATCTTCAGCGCCCATGGCACGATCATGATCTTCTTCGCCGCCATGCCGCTGGTGATCGGCGTGATGAATTTCGTCACGCCGCTGCAACTGGGCGTGCGGGACGTGGCCTTCCCCACCCTGAACTCGGTCAGTTTCTGGCTCACCGCTTCGGGCGCCTTGCTGGTCAATGTTTCGCTGTTCGTGGGCGAATTCGCCCGTACCGGCTGGCTGCCTTATCCGCCGCTCAGCGAAACGGTCTATTCACCCGGGGTCGGCGTGGATTATTATCTTTGGGCGGTGCAGATCTCCGGCATCGGCACCATGCTGACCGGCGTCAATTTCGTCACCACGGTTCTGAAAATGCGCTGCACCGGCATGAGCTATATGCGCATGCCGATGTTCTGCTGGACCGCCTTTGCCGCCAGCCTGCTGATCGTGGCGGTGTTTCCCATTCTGACCGCGACCCTGGCGATGCTGACCTTGGACCGCTATCTGGGCTTTCACTTTTTCACCAACACGGCCGGCGGCAATCCGATGATGTTCGTGAACCTGATCTGGGCCTGGGGCCATCCGGAGGTTTACATCCTGGTGCTGCCGGCTTTCGGCATTTTTTCCGAAGTGTTTTCGACTTTTTCCGGCAAGCCGCTATTCGGTTACCGCTCCATGGTCGCGGCGACGCTGTTCATTTGCGTCGTGTCGATGATGGTCTGGCTGCATCATTTCTTCACCATGGGCGCCGGTGCGGCGGTCAACACCGCTTTCGGCATCTCCACCAGCATCATCGCGGTGGGGACGGGCGTGAAAATCTACAACTGGATTTTCACCATGTATGGCGGGCGGGTGCGCTTCAGCGTTCCCATGCTGTGGTCGATGGGTTTCATCTTTACCTTCGTGATCGGCGGCATGACCGGGGTCTTGCTGGCCGTGCCGCCGGCCGATTTCCTCACCCACAATTCCATGTTCCTGGTCGCCCATTTCCACAATGTCATTGTCGGGGGCGTGGTGTTCGCGCTGTTCGCCGCCCTGGAATATTGGTTTCCCAAGGCCTTCGGGTTCCGCCTGCATGAAGGCTGGGGCCGGGCGGCCTTTTGGTGCGGCTTGATCGGCTTTTGGGTGACCTTCACGCCGCTTTATATCGTCGGATTGCTGGGCATGACCCGGCGGCTGCAACATATCGATATCGCGCCCTGGGCGCCTTATATGCAGATAGCGCTGGTGGGAGTCGGTATCCTGATCCTGGGCGCGATCTGTCAGGTGACGCAACTGGTCGTCAGCATCAAGCGGCGCGAGAAGCTGCGCGATCTGACCGGCGATCCCTGGGACGGTCGCACCCTGGAATGGGCGACCGCGTCACCTGCCCCGTTTTTCAACTTCGCGGTGACGCCCAATGTCGAAGGGGAAGAGGCCTATTGGGGTATCAAGCAGCGCGCCATCGAACGCCAAAGCGTGGGGCCGGAGCCGGATTACCAGCCGATTGAAATGCCGGTGAACAGCGGTGTCGGATTCTTCACCGCTTTCTTCGCCAGCCTCACCGGCTTCGCCTTGATCTGGCACATCTGGTGGCTGGCGGCGCTGGGATTGTTCGGTGCCTTTGCCGGCTTCGTTGTCCTGGCCTGGCGGGATGTCCATGAATTCGAGGTGCCGGCGGAAGTTGTGGCGCAAATCGACCGCGCCAGGCGGGCGGCCCGCGCGGCCTGGCTGCAGCGGCTGGAGCGCGAAGAAGGCGCCGCCCCATGAGCAATGCTGCCTTTCCCGCCAGCGTCGAAGCCATCCGCCGCCGCCGCGAAGATCCCCGCCAACCCGGATATGACGGCCATGGCGGCGAACCTGTTGCCGGTGCCGGACATGGCGAAACCGGGCCGGCCAACAAGCGGATCATTGTCGGCTACGGCTTCTGGATCTTCCTGCTCAGCGACATTGTCATGTTCTCGTGTTTCTTCGCCACTTTCGCGGTGTTGCGGGGTGCCACCGCCGGCGGGCCGACTATTCGCCAGATCGTCGAGCTTCCTCGGGTGGAATGGGAGACCGCCTTGCTGCTGGCCTCCAGCTTTACCTGCGGCCTGTCCTTTGCCGCGACCAATGCCAAGAATCTTCTCTGGACTCAGATTTGCCTGGTCATCACCGGGGCGCTCGGTCTGGGATTCGTCTTGTTGGAAGTGCAGGAGTTCATCAATCTTTCCAATCAGGGCATCGTTCCCCAGCGCAGCGGCTTTTTGACGGCGTTTTTTTCGCTGGTGGGTTGCCACGGTTTGCATGTCACCGCCGGCCTGCTGTGGCTCGGAACCATGCTGGCGCAGGTCCAGGTGAAAGGCTTCCGGCGGGAGATCGTCCATCGGCTGATCTGCTTCAATCTGTTCTGGCATGCCCTCGACATCGTCTGGGTGGGCATCTTCACCCTGGTCTATTTGATGGGAACGATCGCATGAGCAATCCAATCCGGCGCCCGGGACATGATGCGGAGGAATGGGTTGATCATGCGCCGGGGGACGAAACCGGCGCCGGCGATTGGATCGCCAGTTATCTGATGGGCCTGGGCTTTGCCGGCGCGCTGACGGTCGCCTCCTTCTGGGCGGCGACGGCACATCCCATCTGGGGTCCCGCCCTTCCCGTCGCGCTGGTGGTGTTGGCCATCGCGCAGATGGGTGTCCATCTGGTGTTCTTTTTGCACGTGACCACCGGCCCCGACAACACCAACAATGTGCTGGCCCTGGCCTTCGGGATATTGGTGGTCGCCCTGGTGGTGCTGGGCTCGATCTGGATCATGGCCCATTTGAATGGGAATATGATGCCGATGGACCAGATGATCCAGATGCAGCCTTAGCCGCATCTGTCGGCGGCCGCTGCTTCTGCTATAAGCCTGGCATGAACAAGACAGTACTGGTCACCGGCGCCGCCAAACGGCTGGGGCGCGCCATCGCCCTGGACCTTGCCGGCGCCGGCTGGAATGTGGCGGTGCATTATTTCGGCTCCAAACCGGATGCCGAGGCAACGGCCGCCGAGCTGCGCAAGCTGGGTGTGAGGGCCGAGATTTTCGCCGCCGATTTCACCCAGGAAGCGCAAACCGCGCAACTGATCGGGTGGGTGGCTGAGAAACTGGGGCCGCTGACCGCCCTGATCAATTCCGCCTCCCTGTTCGAGAATGACGACTGGCAAAGCGCCACGCGGCAAAGCTGGGACGATCATATGGAGACCAATTTGCGCGCGCCGCTGAAACTGTCCCAGGATTTCGCCTGTCAGTTGCCGCAAGGCGAGCATGGCGCCATCGTCAATATCATCGACCAGCGGGTGCTCAAGCCCACGCCGCAATTTCTCTCCTACAGCCTCTCCAAGGCAGGCCTTTATTGGCTGACCACCACCCTGGCCCAGGGCATGGCGCCGCGCATCCGGGTCAATGCCGTGGGCCCCGGTCCCACCCTGCGCAATGCCCGCCAAAGCCAGGAGGATTTCGACCGCCAGCGCGAGGCCGCGGTGCTGAAGCGCGGTTCGGACCCGGCCGATATCTGCGCCGCGGTGCGTTATCTTCTGGACGCGCCGGCCGTCACCGGTCAGATGATCGCGGTGGATGGCGGCCAGCATTTGATCTGGCAGACACCGGATGTGCGGGTGAACGAATGAGCCGGATCGAGGTCCCCCGCATCGCCAGCGCCGCGCGCGGCCTGCGCCATGTCTTCATCCGCAATCTGGAGCTGCTGGCCCATATCGGGGTCTATCGTCATGAAGAAGGCCGCATGCAGCCGGTGCGCATCAATGTCGATCTGGCGACCCAGGACATCGCCGATGCCCGCGACATGCTGGAAAATGTGGTCGATTACGCGGTGATCGAAAAGCGCATCCGCGCCATCATTGCCGAGGGCCATGTCAAGCTGGCCGAGACCCTGGCCGAACGCATCGCCACCGCCTGTTTCGAGGACGACCGGGTGCGCACGGTACGGGTGCGGGTGGAAAAGCTCCACGCCCTGACCGGCGCCGAAAGCGTGGGAATTGAGATTGAGCGGTCACGCTGAACGCGCCGGCGGGCGATCAATGATAGTTCCAGGAAAATTCGGCGTGTTTGGAAAAATTGTTCCAATAGATGGCATAGCCGCCCCAATTGTCTCCCCGTGAGGTGTGAAAAAGCCATTGGGACTTTCCGCTATTGTCCAGGTCTGCCGCCTCCATAGGCTGCATCTGATTGCCCAGATTGCGCGGCCCGCTGCCCGGCTTGGCGACAAACCAATAATCGTAAAAAATTTCATCATCGAAAAAACCGCAATTCGCCTTGGGATCGTGCAGGTAAAGGCCAAACAACACGTCACCGTTTTTCGACCGATAAGCCTTCAAAACCGTCACGCGACTGTCCGGATAGGCCACCTTTGTCATGTTTCCTTCAGGCCTGTCGCATCGTTCCGATGCCGGCACCAGCTTGCGGAATGCTTTGATCCCGGCCGCCTTCTCCGGCGCGGACAGCATGGCCGGTTTCCAACCGTCGGGATCGCGAAAATTGTCGGCCGACACCAAAAGAAGCGGGCGGAATTTTTGGGGAATTCCCGGCTGGTAGTAAAAATCACCCGCCCCGGTGCGCACAAGCGGAATCCGGTCACGCCCCGTGGTTATCGTTTCGACACCGATGTCGGAATAGAACCCAATGCGTTCGGGAAGGCGGCTGGCGATATTGCCGATTTTTTTGCCGTCGAAAACCACGCTCCAGTCGAGCTGTGGCGGATAAGTTTTGTTGACGCGTTCCAGTTCCGCCACCGTATGGACGTTCGTATTCATTGCCATCCAGCGGTCGCCGTCCTTGTAAAAGGCGACACGGACATGCGGAACCTGGGCGCTTGCCCCGGCGATTTCCAGCACGCCGACATATAATGGAGATTGCGAAGCTGCCTGCGCCGCGGTAACGGGCAGAGACAGCGCCAACAGGACAAAAACCAGCTTGCGATCCATGCCGAACTTCCAACCGCCAGACCATGATAGCCTGTCGTTTGCGGTCCGCAAGCTGCCGGGCGCTTCCATCCTGAAAAATCGGGAATATATAGGGGCATGATCTTGGACCCGCGCCCGCTGAAGGGCGCCGAGCGCATTGGCGCCTATCTGAAGACCCTGCCCGACGCGCCGGGGGTCTACCGCATGCTCAATACGGCGGGCGATGTGCTGTATGTGGGCAAGGCCAAGAGCCTGAAGAAGCGGGTGTCGAGCTATGCCCTGCGCGGCGGACACAATGACCGCATCAGCCGCATGATCGCCGAGACGGCGGAGATGCTGTTCGTCACCACCGCTTCGGAGACCGAAGCGCTGCTGCTGGAAAGCAATCTGATCAAGCAGCTCAAACCGCGCTACAATGTTTCCTATCGCGACGACAAAAGCTTTCCCAACATCCTGCTACGCCAGGATCATCCCTTCCCGCAGCTCTTGAAACATCGCGGCGCGCGCAGCGCCAAAGGCGTCTATTTCGGCCCCTTCGCCAGTGCCGGGGCGGTGAACCGCACCTTGAACACGTTGCAGCGCGCCTTTCTGCTGCGCTCCTGTTCGGATTCGGTGTTCGCCGCCCGCACCCGCCCTTGCCTGCTGTTCCAGATCAAGCGCTGCAGCGCCCCATGTGTCGGCCGCCTCGACGAGGCCGCCTATGGCGAATTGGTGCGCGAGGCGGAGGACTTCCTGCATGGCAAGAGCCGCGCCGTGCAGGACCTGCTGGTCCGGGAAATGACCGCGGCGTCCGAGAACATGGATTTCGAAGCCGCCGCCCGCTTTCGCGACCGGGTCAAGGCGATGAGCCAGATCCAGGCCAGCCAGGGCGTCAATCCCAGCAGCTTCGAGGAAGCCGATTTGTTCGCCGCCCATTGCGAGGGCGGCCATACCTGCATCCAGGTGTTCTTTTTCCGCAGCCGTCAGAATTGGGGCAACCGGCCTTACTTCCCCCGTCACGCCGCCGATATGGAGCTGCCCGACATCCTGGAATCCTTCATCGGCCAATTCTATGACGAGCGCACCGCTCCCAAGCTCTTGCTGGTGTCCGAAGAACTACCGGGCAAGGCATTGCTGTCCGAGGCGCTGGCTCTGCGGGCCGGGCATCGGGTGGAGATCCTCAATCCCCAGCGCGGCGAAAAGCGCGAGATCGTGGAACGGGCGCTGACCAATGCGCGCGAACAGCTGGGCCGAAGGCTGGCCGAGAACAGCGCCCAAGCGCAATTGCTGGACGGGGTGGCGCAGGCGTTTGGCCTGGAGACAACGCCGCGCCGGATCGAAGTCTATGACAATTCCCATATCCAGGGGGCGCATGCCATCGGCGCCTTCATCGTCGCCGGCCCGGATGGGTTCGAGAAAAACCAATACCGCAAATTCAACATCAAATCCGAAGAGCTCACACCCGGCGACGACTATGCCATGATGCGCGAAGTGCTGAGCCGCCGCTTCGCCCGCATGGTCGAGGAGGAAAACGAAGCCTCCCCCAATCCGCGCTGGGCCCGGCCCGACCTGGTGCTGATCGATGGCGGGCCGGGGCAGCTGGGCGTGGCCTGCCAGGTCTTCGCCGATCTGGGGGTGGAGGATGTCGCCCTGGTGGGCATTTCCAAAGGCCCCGACCGCGACGCCGGGCGCGAGCATTTCTACCTGCCGGGCAAGGAGCCCTTCCGCCTCGAACCCAAAAGCCCCGTCCTGTATTATCTGCAAAGATTGCGGGACGAAGCCCATCGCTTTGTCATCGGCAGTCATCGCAAGAAACGCAGCATGGCGATCGGCGCCAATCCCCTGGACGAGATCGCGGGCATCGGGGCGGGCCGCAAAAGAGCGCTGTTGCAGCATTTCGGCTCGGCCCGGGCGGTGGCGGCGGCCAGCCTGGCCGATCTGCAGGCGGTGGCGGGGGTCAGCGCCGCCCTGGCCAGGAAAGTTTACGACTTTTTCCACCCTGGCGGGTGACGGACCTCCAAAATCAGCGATTTCCCGCAGGGCGCAAGTTCTTCTAAACTGCCGCCATGTTCGCCCTGCCCAATGCCCTGACCATCATGCGCATCGTGCTGGTGCCGGTTTTTGCCGTCGCCTTTGTCATGCCCGGCGACGCCGCCCGCATGATCGCCTTTTTGGTTTTCGCCCTGGCGGGGATCAGCGACTGGCTGGACGGTTTTGCCGCCCGCAAGCTCAAGGCCGGTTCGGATTTCGGCCGCATGCTCGATCCCATCGCCGACAAGGTGCTGGTGGGGGTGGCGCTGATGATGCTGGTGGCGGAAGGCGATATCCGCGAGTTCAATCTCACCGCCGGCCTGCATTCCCTGCTGCGGCTGGTGCCGGCGCTGATCATCCTGTCGCGGGAGATTTTGGTCTCGGGCCTGCGCGAATTCCTGGCCGGCACGCGGGTCAGCGTGCCCGTCACGGCCATCGCCAAATTCAAGACCGCGGTGCAGATGATCGCCATCGGGGCGATGATCCTCACCCCCCTGGCCGATATGTTTTTCCCCGGCTTGCCGGCCATGTCCTATGCCGCCATCGCCTATGCGCTGCTGTGGATCGCGGCGGCGCTGACGCTTTATACCGGGGTGATCTATTTCAAGAACGGCATGGCGCATATCCGCCCCGGCCCCAGCGAGGAGCCGTGACCCTGCTTTATTTCGCCTGGGTGCGGCAGAAGATCGGCAAGGCGGAGGAAGAGATGATCCTTCCCGCCGGCATCGCCACGGTCGATGGCCTGGTGGCGTATCTCAAAAGCCTGAGCGGCGGCTATGCCGAGGCCTTTGCCGATTTGTCGCGCATCCGTGTGGCGGTGAACCAGCGCCATGGCAGCCTCAACGCGGCGATTGGCGAGGGCGATGAGGTCGCCTTTTTTCCCCCGGTGACAGGCGGATGAAAATCCGCATCGCCATCCAGACGGGGGATTTCGACCTCAACACCGAGTTGGCGGATTTGACCGCCGGCAGCGATGCGGGTGCGGTCTGCAGCTTTACCGGGCATGTCCGCAAGGAGGGCGATCTGACCCGCCTGACCCTGGAACATTATCCGCGCATGACGGAAGAAGAGATCGCGCGGCTGATCGGCGAAGCGGCGATGCGTTGGCCGCTGTTGGGTGTGACCGTGCTGCACCGGGTGGGCAGCCTGGCGCCGGGCGAACGCATCGTGCTGGTGGCCGTGGCGGCCAGTCATCGCCATGCGGCTTTCGAAACCTGCGAATTCCTGATCGATTTCCTCAAGACCCATGCGCCCTTCTGGAAAGAGGAAACCCGCGGCGCCGACCATCACTGGGTCGCGGCCCGCGGCAGTGACGAAGAAGCCGCTTCGCGCTGGCGCAAATAATGAATTTTCTCTGGGTTGTGTTCACCCTGCTGGGCGCCGTCGGGCAGACCGCGCGCAACGCCATGCAGCGCGAATTGACGCCCAAGCTGGGAGCGCCTGGCGCCACCCTGGTGCGCTTCCTGTTCGGCTTTCCCTTTGCGCTGGTTTTTCTCGGGGCCCTGCTGCTGCACGGCGACGGCCTGCCCCGCGTCAATCTCGCCTTCGCCGGCTGGACGGTGGTCGGCGCGCTGACCCAGATCGCCGCCACCGCCTTGATGCTGATGACCATGGAGCGGCGCAGCTTTGTCGTCACCGTGGCGTATCTAAAGACCGAGCCGGTGATTGTGGCGATCATGGGCCTGGTCTTTTTGGGAGACCGTGTCAGCGCCGCCATGGCCGGCGCCATCGCTCTTGCAGTCACCGGCGTGGTGCTGATCTCGGTCAAGCCCAAGACGCTGGAACAGGGGGGCTGGAGACCGGCGGCGCTCGGTCTGTCGTCCGGCGCGCTGTTCGCGGCCTCGGCCATCGGCTATCGCGGCGCCATCCTGGCGCTGCACGCGCCCGGTTATGTGATGGCGGCGACCTTTTCCCTGGCGGTCGGCCTCAGTTTGCAGACCGCGCTGCTGTTGGTCTGGCTGCTGGTGTTCCGGCGCGAGACCTTGCGCGCGATCTTCGCCTTGTGGCGGCCGTCGCTATTGGCGGGCTTTGCAGGCGCGGCGGGATCGGAATGCTGGTTCCTGGCCTTCGCGCTGGCCACAGCCGCCAGTGTGCGCACCTTGGCCTTGGTCGAAGTCCTGTTCGCCCAAGGCGTGAGCCGCTTCCTGTTCAAACAGAACACCAGCTTGCGGGAGGGGGTCGGCATCGTGCTGCTGCTGGCCGGCGCGGTGATGATTGTTTGGGCGGGCTAGCTCATTCCCAAGACGCGCATCCACTAACTGTCAGTTTAAATATTCCCTATGATGATGGGGCTTTAATTCAGCCTCTCCCTTCCTCAGGTGAAACATGCCTCGCGAACAACCGATGCCACCAGCTGCCGTCGATGACCCCGATTCCGTCGAAATGCTACGAGTTTGGATCGCTAATCAGGGACTTCATTGTGCCATTAGAGTGGGCATGTATGAAGACGAGGACGTGGACGAAACACGCGCCTGGGGTATCATGCTCTCGGATGTTATCAGACACGTCGCCCAAGCATTGGAGCGGGAGCAAGGAGGCGAAGAGCGCAAAATTATCGCTGAGATCAAGAACTCCCTGTTGGAAGAGCTCGATTCCCCCACATCAAAAGTCTCCGGACGTTTTCGTGACTAGTTACGACTCCGCTACACCGTTGCCGGCACCACGCCTCTAACCTCATCCGCATAAGCGTTCATCAGCGTCTCGGTCAGGGCGCCGGGTTTGAAGCGGTACGGGCCGATCTCGGACACGGGGGTGACTTCGGCGGCGGAGCCGGTGAGGAAACATTCGCTGAAGCCGGTCATCTCTTCCGGCTTGATGTGGCGCTCGATCACCGGGATCTTGCGCGCCTTGGCGATGGCGATCACCGATTGGCGCGTCAACCCGTTGAGGAAGCAATCGGGGATCGGCGTGTGCAGGGTGCCGTCCTTGATGAAAAACACATTGGCGCCGGTGGCCTCCGCGACATAGCCGCGATAATCCAGCATCAGGGCATCGGCATAACCCTTGGCCTCGGCCTCATGCTTGGAGAGAGTGCAGATCATATAGAGGCCAGCCGCCTTGGCATGCACCGGTTCGGTCTCCGCCGAAGGGCGCTTCCATTTGGCGAAATCCAGGCGGATGCCTCTAAGCTTTTCGGCCGGGCTGAAATAGGACGGCCAAGTCCAGGCCGCCACCGCGACATGAATGGTGGAATGCTGGGCCGAAACGGCCATCATCTCGGAGCCGCGGAACACCACCGGGCGGATATAGCCGTCACTGATGCCATGGGCTTTGCAGACCTCGATACAGGCGGCATCGATCTGGGCGCGGGTAAAGGGAATCTTCATGCCCAGCGTCTCGGCCGACATGAACAGCCTTTCGGTATGTTCCTTCAGCTTGTAGATGGTGCCGTTATAGATCCGCTGGCCCTCGAAGACGCAGGAGCCGTAATGCAGCCCATGCGTCAGGACATGGGTCTGGGCCTGCTTCCAAGGCACCATGGCGCCGTCATACCAAAGGCTGCCGTCGCGCTGGTCGAAAGGGATCACGTTTGCCATGGCTTCCTCGAACCGCCAAAATGGGCGGTATTCCTGATAATTTCGCAGTCTTTTCGCACCGGGGGGGCCCTTGCCCCTTCCCCGGTCCGGTTCTAGTTATGTCAGCATGGCGGACGCGAAAACCGCAAGGGCCGGCGGCGCTTTTCTAAGCGGGGCTGCCATGAGCCAGGGGAAACCCCGGCTGGCCGATCCGCATCTTCTGGTAGTTGATGACGACGAGCGGTTGCGCGCGCTGCTGCAGCGTTATCTTTCCGGTAACGGGTTCCGCGTCAGCGCCGCGCGCGACGCCGCCGAGGCCCGTGCCTTGATGAAAAGCATGGCTTTCGACGCCCTGGTGTTGGACGTGATGATGCCGGGTGAATCCGGGCTGGAGCTGGCCAAATCGGTGCGGGCCGGATCGGCCGTCCCGATCCTGATGCTGACGGCGCGGGGCGAGGCGTCCGACCGTATCGCCGGATTGGAACTGGGGGTGGACGATTATCTGCCCAAGCCGTTCGAGCCGCGCGAATTGCTGCTGCGGCTGGGCGCCCTGATGCGCCGGGCCGCCCCGCCGGCCGAAGCCACCGGACAGACCGTCAAGATGGGCACGGCGCTGTTCGATCCGGGCGCCGGACGGCTGACCAAACATGGTAAGCCGGTGCGGCTGACCAGCGCCGAAAGCGCGCTGCTGCAATTGTTCAGCACCCATGCCGGGCACCCGTTTTCCCGTGGCGATCTTTGCGCCCGGCTGGGCGTGGCGCTGGAACGCTCGATCGACGTACAGGTGACGCGCCTGCGCCGCAAGATCGAGGACGATCCCAAGCTGCCGCTCTATCTGCAGACCGTGCGCGGCGTGGGTTATGTGCTGGTCCCGGACCGCGCATGAATATCGGCGCCTCCATCAAGCGCTTTCTGCCGCGCGGGCTGTTCGGCCGCTCGCTCATCATCATCGTCGCGCCCATGGTGCTGGTGATGAGCGTGATGACCTATGTGTTTTTCGAGAACGACGTCGACACCACGACGCGGCGGCTGGCGCGCGATGTCGCCGCCGATGTGGCGCTGCTGGCGGCGCTGGAGGATTCCACCCCCAGTTTGGAACGCGACGGGCTGCGCGCCCTGACCGCCAGGCAACTGCGCTATCGCATCACCTTCCATGAGGGCGAAAAAGTCACGCCGCTGCAAACCCCGTCCATCAACACCATCGACCAGGCGCTGGACGAGATCCTGCAGACCCGGGTGGGCCAGCATTTCGTCACCGGCCGCGTCGGGGTTGATTTCGATATCAAGGTAGACGTGAAGGACGGCGTGCTGGAGATCGTGGTGCCGCGCGACCGCGTGACCGTGTCCCAGCCCGACATTTTCATTCTGTGGATGATGGGTTCGGCGCTGATCCTGCTGGGCATCGCCATCCTGTTCCTGCGCAACCAGGTGCGCCCGATCGAGCGGCTGGCGCGCGCGGCGGAAGCCTTCGGCAAGGGCCGCCCCGTCGCCAATTACAAGCCTTACGGCGCCACCGAAGTGCGCCGCGCCGCCCAGGCCTTTCTCACCATGCGCGAGCGCATCGAACGCCATGTCAGCCAGCGCACCGAAATGCTGGCGGGGGTCAGCCATGACCTCAAGACCCCCCTCACCCGCATGAAGCTGGCGCTGGCGATGATGGGCGAAGACGCCGAGATCCACGCCCTGCGCGCCGATATCGATGAGATGGAGCATATGCTGGACGAATATCTGGCTTTCGCCCGCGGCGAGGGCGGCGAGGAGTCCGAGCCGCTCGATCTGGGCGAATTGCTGCGCGATACGGTGGCAGCAGCGGTCCGCTCGCGGCCGCAAGCCAGGACGGTCCCGGTGAGCGGGCCGGAGGAGTTGCCCTTCAACGGAAAGCGGGCGGCGCTGCGCCGCTGCCTGACCAATCTGGTGGACAACGCCCTCAAGCACGGCCGGCAGGTGGCGGTCAGCCTGAGACGCGATGATCGCGCCGCGGAAATCGCCATCGAGGATGACGGGCCCGGCATTCCCGAAAGCCGCTATGAGGAAGCCTTCCGGCCTTTCACCCGGCTGGACCAGGGCCGCAATCTGCAAAGCGGCGGCTCGGGCCTGGGCCTGGCGATCGCCCGCGATATCGCCCGCGCCCATGGCGGGGACATCGTCTTGAGCAAAAGCGCGATGGGCGGATTGAAGGCAGTTGTAAGGTTGCCAATTTAATGCAAACCGGCGCGGTATCCGCAGCCGCTCGCTCGTGCTCGCGGCGTTGGCCGCTTTCGCAGGTCCACCGGACCTGCTCATGCGCTGCGCGCACCGCTAGGCCAACTCTTCCGCCCGCACCCGCGCGGCATGGATCGCGCGTTTCATCAGCGCCGCCAATCCATCCGGCGCCATCAAAACGGACAGCGCCGCCGCGGTGGTGCCGCCGGGGCTGGTGACGGCTTGGCGCAGCGCCGCGGCCGGGGATTTGTCCGCCGCCAGCAAAGCGCCCGCGCCGGCAATGGTGGCGCGGGCCAGTTTTTCCGCCAGCACGCGCGGCAAGCCTTCGGCCATACCGGCCTCGGTCATCGCTTCGGCCATCAGGAACAGATAGGCGGGACCCGAACCGGACAAGGCGGTCACGGCGTCGATCAAATCTTCCTTGCCCACCCAAACGGTTTCGCCCAGGGCGGACAGCAGCGCGTCCGCTTTCTTCTTGTCAGCCGCATGAGCCGTTTTGGCGGCAAACAATCCGCTGATCCCCTGCCCGATGGCGCCGGGGGTATTGGGCATGGCACGGATGATACGTGCTTTGTTGCCCCAGGCCTGGAAAAGGAATTTGGTGTGGGTGCCGGCGGCGATGGAAATCATCAAGGCCCCGCTGTTGGCGAATCCGGCCAACACCGGCGCTTCGCCTTTCAACACTTGCGGCTTGATCGCCACGACGCAGACGGACAGTTTTTTCGCAAGAACCCGCGACGGCGCATCAACCAGGGTGATGGCTTTTTTCTTGGCCAGCGCCTTGAGCGCGGCCGAGGGCTTGGGCTCGACCACGATGATCGGCCTCACCCCGCGCGTCAGCCAACCTTTGAGCAGGGCCGATCCCATCCGGCCCGCCCCGATCAAAAGAATGGGGGCGCTCACGCCCGGCCCGCGCACTCCAGCACCGCGGCGGCGACGGCATCCTCGGCGGTCTTGCCACCCCACAGCACATATTGGAAGGCCGGATAATAATGCTCGCAGGCTTCCAGCGCCAAATTGAGCAGGGCTTCGCATTGCGAGGCGCTGGCGTCGGCGCCGGGAAAGATCATGGCATGGCGAAAAACGATGGTGCCGTCTTCATGCCACAGATCGAAATGCCCGATCCACAGCCGCGCATTCACATACATCAAGAGGTCGGCGATATTCTGGCGCCGCACGCTTTCCGTCACCCGCATGTCGAAGGTCGAGGACAGATGCAGCGATTTGAGGTCGTCGCGCCAGGAGAAGCTGAAATGATGGTCGCTCCATTTCCCCGCCACCGAAAGATTGAGTTCGTCCCGCCCCGATCGCTCAAAGGCCCAGCCATTGTCCTCGACGGTGCGTTCCAACAGGTCGATGGGATGGGCTTCGACGGAAAACTCTTCCTGGTGAGTGACGGTCATGGCGACTCCAAAACCTGGCCCTGTCGGGGTTCAGGCACAACGCGAAGCAGTTGCGACCCAAACTGGCACAAGATTTTGCGATGGCACAAGAGTCCGCGACTCCTGATCCCGCCTCACGAAAAAGATTCCACAGCTTTGAGCAGCACCCGCGAAGGCGGGCGATTCATCCACACGGGATTCACCCACAGACTCGAAATATGAGTCAGTCCTTGGACTTAGCGCCCAGCATGCCCTCTTCCAGTTTGGACAGCCGCGCCGCCAGCGCCTCGTTCTCTGCCCGCGCCTTGGCTGCCATCGCCTTGACCGCTTCGAACTCCTCGCGCGGCACGAAGTCCATATCGGCGACCAGGCGTTCCAGCCGCTGCTTCACAAAAGTGTCGATCTCGGCCCGCACGCCTTGGGCCATGCCGGCGGCGTCGGTGAAGACCTTGGCCACGCCGTCGAGAAAAGGGTTGTCGGTCTGGGCCATGTGGTCTCCGGCTGATGTTCGGGCTAACTTTACTTGACTTGACGCCCAAAGCGACCCACCAGCTAGGCCATGGCGACGCCCCTGATCTTTCCGGATATCGACCCGGTCCTGGTTCATCTGGGGCCGCTGCCGATCCGCTGGTACGCCCTGGCCTATATCGTGGGCCTGCTGCTGGCCTGGTGGGGGGTGGTCTGGGCCCTGCGCCGCAAGCGCCTCTGGACCGGCGCGCCTTTCGCGGGCAAGCCCCCAGCCACCGAGGACCAGATCGGCGACCTCCTGGTCTGGGCCACCTTCGGCGTCATCCTGGGCGGAAGGCTGGGCTGGGACCTGATCTATGGCACCATCCTGTGCTCGGTTTCGCCCTATGCCGGGTTCTGCCGCGGCTATCCTGAAGCTTTTGTCACCAATCCGATCAAGCTGATCGCCGCCTGGGAAGGGGGCATGTCCTTCCATGGCGGATTGTTCGGGGTGGTGGTGGCGATGATTCTGTTCTGCCGCCGCCACAAGCTCAACCTGCTGGCGGTGTCCGATTTGATCGCCGCCTTCGCGCCCATCGGCTTGTTCTTCGGCCGGCTGGCCAATTTCGTCAATGGCGAATTGTGGGGAAGGGTCACCGATGTTCCCTGGGGCATGGTCTTCTGCAATGCCCGGATCTTCGCGGCCTATGGCGGCTGTCCCGCCGGCGATCTGCCGCGCCATCCCAGCCAATTATACGAGGCCGCGACCGAGGGGCTGTTGCTGCTGATCATCCTGCAGATCTGTTTGCATGTCTTTCGCCTCAACCGCCGCCCCGGCCTGATCACCGCCAGTTTCTTTCTGGGCTATGGAACCTTCCGCTTCATTTGCGAATTCTTCCGCGAGCCGGACGCGCCATTCATCGGTCCGATCAGCATGGGCATGGCGCTGTCCATTCCCGTCTGGCTGACGGCGGCGGCGCTGTTCTGGGTGGCGGCGCGCAAGCGCGCATGAGCGCAGCGGGCGAATCCCTTTCGGCGCGCATCGCGGCCCTGATCGAGGCCCAGGGCCCGATCTCGATCGCTCAATATATGACCCTGGCGCTGCACGACCCGCAGGCCGGCTATTACGCCACCCGCGATCCCCTGGGCGCCGATTTCATCACCGCGCCCGAGATCAGCCAGATCTTCGGCGAGCTGCTGGGGCTATGGTGCGTGCAGCTTTGGCATGACCAGGGCAAACCCAAACAGTGCCGGCTGGTGGAACTGGGGCCGGGTCGCGGCACGCTGATGGCCGATGCCTTGCGGGCGATGCGCGTGGCCCCGGATTTCAAGCCGCAGATCGTGCTGGTCGAATCAAGTCCGGTGCTGCGGGGAATCCAACAGCAAAATCTGCCGGGCTTGGACATCGTGTGGAAAAGCCATTTCGACCAGACCCTGGGCGACGCGCCGCTGTTCCTGCTCGCCAATGAATTTTTCGACGCCTTGCCGATCCGCCAATATGTCCGCACCGCGCAGGGCTGGCATGAGCGCATGGTGGTGAGCAAAGCGGGCGAATTGTCCTTTGCGCTGGCCCCCGGCGCGACACCGCCGGCGCTGGTACCGGCCGATCGCGCCGACGCGCCCGAAGGTGGCGTTTACGAATCCTCCGCGGCTGCCACCGCCCTGGCACAAGAAATTGCCCGCATCATCGCGGCCCAAGGCGGCGGCGCCTTGGTGCTGGATTACGGCTATGGCGAAGCGGCCGGCTTTGGCGAAACCTTGCAGGCGGTGGGCGCCAATGATTTCGCCGAGGTGCTGTCCCAGCCCGGCGCGCATGATCTGTCCGCCCATGTCGATTTCGCCGCCCTGGGTGAGGCCGGCCGCCGGGGGGGCGCCGCCATATTCGGGCCGCGTGGCCAGGGCGCGTTCCTGTCCAGCATGGGATTGGCGCAGCGCGCCGGGCAATTGGCCGAGGCCCATCCGGACCAGGCGGCGCAATTGATCGCCAGCGCCCGGCGCTTGATCGATCCGGTGCAGATGGGCACGCTGTTTCAGGCGCTGGCTTTTGTTCCCCCCGGCGTCACACCGCCCGGATTCTAAAGATGCCGCCTCAAGCGAGTTTGAACATTCACCGCAGTTCCAAGCTCGCCTTGCCCGGCATCGCCCATGGTTTCTTTGGGCGCGAGGGCGGGGTGTCGCAAGGCATTTATGCCTCACTCAATTGCGGGCCGGGCAGCCGTGACGACAAGGCCGCGGTGGCGGAAAATCGGGCCCGGGTGGTGGACGCGATTCTCCCGGGCGCTCAACTGGCCACCCTGGCCCAGATTCACAGCCCCGTGGTCCATGTCGTGGGCGAGGATTGGGATACCTATCCGCAAGGCGATGCCATGGTCAGCGCCACCCCGCGGCGAATGCTGGGGATTCTCACCGCCGATTGCGCCCCGGTGCTGTTTGCGGATGCGCGGGCGCGGGTGATCGGCGCCGCCCATGCCGGGTGGAAAGGGGCGCTTGGGGGCGTGCTCGAGGCCACCATCGCGGCGATGGAAGGCCTGGGTGCGCGGCGCAGCGACATCAGGGCGGCGATCGGTCCCTGCATTTCCCAGGCAAATTACGAAGTCGGCCCGGAATTCGCCGGCAAGCCCGGCATGACGCGGTTCCTGGTGCCCGGCCGGTCGCCGGGACATTTCCATTTCGATCTTGAGGGCTTTGCCGCCGCCCGCCTGGCCGAGGCGGGAATCCACAATGTCGCCAAAATGGGGCTCTGCACTTATCCCCAGGAGGGCGGTTTCTTCTCGTTCCGCCGCACCACCCATCGCGGCGAAAGCGATTATGGGCGGGAAATCTCGGTGATTGTGCTGAATCCCTGAGCGGCGCCATGGCCCTCGTTTATAAATCGCGACGAATCGTCAGTTGCGAGACCAAGGCCGGACCGCTACAAGCCGCGTCATCAAAGCTTCATTGGGGGTAGATGGCGCAATGACGGATCTGAATGGATCGCGGGGCATGCGCCTGATCACGGGCAATTCCAACAGCCCCCTGGCCGAAGCCATCGGCCATTACCTCAAGCTGCCTTTTGTCAAAGCCGCGGTGCGCCGCTTCTCCGACATGGAAATCTTTGTCGAGGTGCAGGAAAATGTGCGCGGCGAGGACATGTTCGTGATCCAGAGCACGTCCTATCCGGCCAATGACAATCTGATGGAATTGCTGATCATGATCGATGCGCTGCGCCGGGCCAGCGCGCGCCGCATCACCGCGGTCATTCCCTATTTCGGCTATGCCCGCCAGGACCGCAAAGTCGGCCCGCGCACGCCCATCTCGGCCAAGCTGGTGGCCAATCTGATCACCCAGGCCGGCGCCAACCGCGTCCTCACCATCGATCTGCATGCCGGGCAAATCCAGGGTTTCTTCGATATTCCCACCGACAATCTGTTCGCTTTGCCGGTGATCCACCGCGACATCACCGATTACCTGGGCAACAATCTGCCCATGGTGGTGTCGCCCGATGTCGGCGGCGTGCTGCGCGCCCGCGCCTTGGCCAAGCGGCTGGGCACCGACCTGGCCATCGTCGACAAGCGCCGCGAAAAGGCGGGCGAATCCGAAGTGATGAACATCATCGGCGATGTCGAAGGCCAGGCCTGCGTCTTGATCGACGATATTGTGGATTCGGGCGGCACGCTGTGCAATGCCGCCGAAGCGCTGCTGAAGAATGGCGCCACCGAAGTCTATGCCTATGCTGTGCATGGGGTTCTGTCGGGCGGGGCGGTGGCGCGGATCAAGAATTCGCGGCTGAAATCGCTGGTGGTGACCGATACCATCGCCGCCACCGACGAAATGCGCGCCTGCCCCAATATCCGCAGCATCACCATCGCGCCGCTGCTGGGCGAAGCCATGCGGCGCATCAACAACGAAGCTTCGGTGTCGAGCCTGTTCGACTAGGCCGCGGTCACGGCTTAATCGCGAAGCTGTATTTGCCATCCGTGCGGTGCGTGTCCGGCGAGACCGCATGCCAGGCCACGTGATAGGTGCCCTGGGCAAGCGGCTTCAGCGCGACAATCATGGTCGCGGCAGAGACCTGCACGGCGTTCGCCGCAACGTCGCGCCCTTCGGCGTCCGTCACCGAAACCCCGCTGAAGGCAGGTTCCAGCGCTTCGCTGAAGGTCAGCGTCAATTGCTTGGGCGGGGCCTTCAGTTGCGCGCCGGCGCCGGGATCGGCATGCCGCAAAAAGGCATGCGCCCAGGCCGACCCCGCCGTCAGCGACAGCAATGCGATCAGGACGGGAATTTTCATGACCGAGCCCCTCCAAAGACAGGACGTCCCAGGGTGGTTGGGAAAATGTCGTCGATATAGAAATGCAGTTGGGCGATCATTCCCACCGCACCCCCCGTCGCACGGTTGGCCGGGATGACCGCTTCGACGGCCAACTGCACGTCCTGGCCCGACCAGATGATCCCGGGATTGATGGTACCGGTGGTGCCGCCGCCCGAGGCGGCCGAGAAACTGTATTCGACCACGGGGGTCAGATGGGCAGCGAAATTGCCCAGGCCCAGGTCGCGCACATTGTTCTGAAGATAAAGCAGGCTGTATTCGACCGCGCCGGCCCACTCGATGGCGTTGGGGCCGCCATGTTGCCCCGAAAAGGCATAATCAACCGAGCCTGTGACGGCGAAGGGCCTGAGAAACCAAGCCTCATCGGAAAGATCGCCGAAGCCCTTGCCGTATTTGAGCATGGGCGAATACGTCGAATTGCGGTCCGCCACCGCCCGGCTCCCGCTGCCCCCGATCTCCCAGCCGAAGGCGCCGGTGAGGATGAATTCGCTTTGCGGATCGCGGATCAGCTCGATGGAGGGCTGGATGGAAAAATTCCCCCAGCCCGTCTGGGCCACATCGCCGGGCGGATGGGCATCCACATAGCCGGCCCCTATTTCCAGCGCCACGCCCCGGAAGATGGTTTTCGAATAATCCAGTTCATAGTCGCGCTCATGAGCGAAGCCGGTAAACGTGGGAAGCGCTAATTCGTCGGCGGCGAAGGGATCGTCGGAGGAAATGGTGGCGGGAAAGAACCGGTCCCCCAAAATGCCATGCGCTTGCGCGCTCGCCGGGAGGATAAATGCGGCTGTCACAAATGCGGCACGGAAGCGGCAATGATGCAAAAGGCGCGCAAGCCCGCGCCTGTCGGGAAAAGGCATGAAATCACCTTTCGGCTGAATAAAATGCGGGCGCCATGCGGGCACGAGGCTCGCACGGACATCACGGCTCAGTTTTCAGACGAAGGATGGTGGGGCGCGGGGAGACTGGGGTTGATACTGCGCCTTGGCCGCGCGGCGGGTTTTGAGAAGCGGCTTTTCGGCAAAATGCGCCAGATGCGAAGGCAGGACCAGTTGCGCGGCCGGGCCGGCAGACGCTGCGATATGGGGCGCGGCGGCGAAAGGACAAGATTCGCCATGCTGTTGCCCGTGGTCATGGCCCGGCATATCCATCGCGGGCATGTCCATTGCGGGCATGTCCATCATCTGCGGCATGGACGCGTCCAGGCCGGTATCCATCATGCAGATGACCAGGGGCGATTGCGCCAAGCCTGACGGGTTGGGCATCCATCCCGTCGGCAAAATCGCGCGCAGCGTCATCGCGGCAAGCGCAAGAGTGACGGCGGTGCGGCGAAATCCGGTCTGCATCGGCTTCGACGGTGAGAGTGTTCCCCCGGCCCGTCAAGCGAGAGAGTGCCGCAGCTTCCTAGCTCAGCAGCATCAACACGACGCCTTCGATCGCCGCCACGCCGAGCCAGTGACCGCTGTCGATCACGGTCAGGGCCAGCTTGCGCCCCTGGAACATGTTGTTGACCAGGGTGGTGGTGACGATGAAGGCGATGGCGGCCATCAGCCCGATCACCAGCCCGTCCTGCCAGCTATGCACCCCCAGCGCCGCCAGCAGATGCAGCAGGGTGAAAGCCATCACCAGTTCGCTGACGAAAGAGACCGCCATGGGGGCGAGGGGCATTTTCTGGCCCTTGCAGGCCGCAGGATCCAGGCCCTGGGCCCTCTGCCAGGTCTTGCCCAGCACCCCGTAATAGAGCGCGCCGGATATCCAGGCCGCCAGCGCAGCGGCGACAATCGCCACATAGGAATTGTGCATCCCCGCCTCCCCTTTTGGGCGAGATTAGCAGGGGGAACCGGGCCCGTCTGCCGTGCCCGGCCCTTCGCTTGCGCTCCGGGCGTGCGTCGCTCGAAACCGTCCGCTGGACGGTTTCGCCGGCCTGCGGCCGATCGCTCTGCACCAGTTGTCTTTGCGCCGGCCATCCGCTAAAAGCCTCGCCTTTCCGCAAAATTGTGGGCCCGCGAGGCTCAGAGGAACGAAAAATGTCGCAGGTTCAAGAACTTAAGGTCGAAGCCCGCGAGGGACGCGGCAAGGGCCCGTCCTATCAGGCGCGCCAAAAGGGCCTGATCCCCGCCATCATCTATGGCGGTGCGGACGCCCCCCAGACCGTCGCGGTCGACTTTCGCACCTTGGAGCGCCATATCGAAAAAGGTGCCTTCCTGACCACCCTGCTGATGTTGGACCTGGGCGGCAAGAAAACCCGCGTGTTGCCCCGCCAGTTGCAGCTCGATCCGGTCAGCGACCGCCCGGTGCATGTCGATTTCATGCGCCTGGTGGAAGGCTCGCGCGTGCGGCTGGAAATCCCTGTGCATTTCAAAGGCCAGGGCGAATCCCCCGGTCTGAAAAAGGGCGGCGTGCTGAACATCGTGCGCCATGAGATGGAAGTCTCCTGCCCCGCCGACAGCATTCCCAACGAGATTCTGATCGATGTGGCGGCGCTGGACATCAACGCCTCCATCCATATCGAGGACGTCACGCTGCCCGAAGGCGTCAAGCCGATCATCAAGGGCCGCGACTTCACCATCTGCTCGATCGTGGCGCCCACCAGCGTCATCGAAGAGCAGCGTGCCGCCGCCGCTGCCGCGGCTGCGCCCGCCGTCGAAGCCGCGCCCGTCGAGGGCGCCGCGCCGGCCGAAGGTGCCGCTGCCGCCGCCGCCCCGGCCGCGGGT
>JAICHV010000029.1 GCA_025924715.1 Alphaproteobacteria bacterium | reverse complement strand
TATGACAGCTGGCTCTCCGATCCGGCGGGCGCCTTTGGCCATGCCGGGTCCTGGGGCGAGATGTGCGCCGACACCGATCTGGGCCTGGCCTATTTCGGCGTCGAACTTCCTGCCGGCGACTATATCGGCTCCAAGCGTCAAGGCCCCGGCCTGTTCGGCGAAAGCCTGGTGGCGGTGGATCTGAAGACCGGCAAGCGCAAATGGCATTTCCAGTTCGTGCATCACGGCATGTGGGACAACGACATTCCCTGTTCGGCGATGTGCGTGGACATTCCGGTCAACGGCAAGATCGTCAAGGCAATCGCCCAGCCGACCAAGCAGTCTTTCCTTTATGTCCTGAACCGCGAAACCGGCGAGCCGATCTGGCCGATGCCGGAAACGCCGCGAAAGGCGGGCAATGTGCCGGGCGAATGGTATTCGCCGACCCAGCCGATCCCGTCCAAACCGCCGGCCTATGACCTGCAGAACGTGACGGACGACGTGCTGGTGGACTTCACCCCCGCCATCAAGGCGCGCGCCAAGGAGATCGCCGATCATTATGTGCGCGGCAACGGCCCGTTTGATCCGCCGACTTTGGCCAGCGTCAATGGCACCTGGGGCACACTGACCTTGCCCGGATCGCAAGGCGGTACCAATTGGCCCGGCGGCGCTTTCGATCCCGAAACCAAGATCGCCTATGTCTATTCCAAGACTCAGCCGCGCGTGGGTGGCGTCGTGGTGGATAGTTCAGCGGCGCTCGGCTTACGGATGGGCATGGAAGGTGAGGAAGGTGGGCGCGGTGGCGGCGGTCGTGGCGCACCGGCCGGCGCCGGCGGTCCTGGCGGACGCGGTGGACGCGGCGGCCCAGGCGGCGCGCCCGGCGGTGATGCGGAAGAGGCGGCGGTCCTGCGCGGCCCGGCTGCAGGGGCAGGAGCGGTCGACCTTAGCGGTCCGATCCGTCCGGGCACCGCCAATGTCGGCGGCCTTCCGATCGTCAAGCCGCCCTATGGCCGCATTAGCGCCATCGATCTTAAGGAAGGCACGATCGCTTGGCAGGTTGCCCATGGCGAAACCCCGGATAACATCAAGAACAATCCGCTGCTCAAGGGGCTCAATATCCCGCGCACCGGCCAGGCCGGCATTGTCGGGCCCTTGGTGACCAAGACCATGGTGGTCTGCGGCGATCCGGAAGCGACGACCAACGCCGCCGGTGTTCGTCAGGGCTATTTGCGCGCCTATGACAAAGCCACGGGCAAGGAACTGGCCTCCGTGCCGCTTCCGGAAGGTCAGACCGGCACGCCCATGACCTATGCGATTGGCGGCTGGCAATACATCGTGCTCTGCGTCGGTAATCACGGCTATAGCGGCAGCGAAATGCTGGCGCTGCGGCTGCGCGCCGTCTAAGGCGTATCACCTTTAAAAAATAGAAACGGGCCGCTCGAGAGGGCGGCCCTTTTTTTATTTGCCGGCGAGCTAGCTCGCCAGCATATCCAGCAGCCAGGCGACATGGACCGCCTCGCGCCCGGCGCCGTGCGCGATCTGGTGGCGGCAACTGGTGCCATCGGCGACGATGATGGCCTCGGGCCGGCGGCGGATAGCGGGCAGCAGGTTCAGTTCGGCCATCGCCATCGAGACATCGTAATGATCGGCCTCATAGCCAAAGCTTCCGGCCATGCCGCAACAAGAGGTTTCAATCAGCTCGGGCTTGGCGTCCGGGATCAAGCGCAGCACCGCCAGCACGGGGGACACCGCTCCGAAGGCCTTCTGGTGGCAGTGGCCATGCAGCAGGATCGGTTTGCCGGCAGGCTTCAGGGCAAGAGTAAAGCGACCCGCTTTGGCCTCGCGGTCGATGAATTCCTCGAACAACAGAGCCTGCTTGGATACCGCACGGGCTTTCTCTCCCAATCCCATGGCCAGGGCTTCGTCGCGCAAGGTGAGCAGGCAGGACGGCTCCAGCCCGACAATCACAATGCCGGCCTTTGCCAGCGGCAGCACGTCATCGATCAGTGCCTCGGCGCGCTCGCGCGCCTTGCCGATCATCCCGGCCGCCAGGAAGGTCCGGCCGCAGCAATGCCGCCCCTCATCCTTTGCGATCGGATAAAGCGCATAACCCGCCTTCGTCAGAACCCGCGCCGCGGCCGCGGCGTTTTCGCTTTCGAAATTGCCGTTGAACGTATCGACGAATAGCGCCGCGACTTTGCCGCCGGACGCGGCGGCGGCAAGCGCCGCATCGCGGCTGCAGAACAAGCCACCCTGTGTTTCCCAAAATGTGTCGCGGCGCCAGCGGGGCAGTTTGCGCCGGGCCGACAGGCCGAGCAGCTTTTCGCTCGCCCATGCCAGACCCGGGATCCGGTCGCGCAGATTGGCCAGGCCGGCAATGCGGCCAAGGCGGTCCGCATAGTCCGGCAGATACGCGATCAGCCTGTCCTTCAGGGTGAACCCATGCTTGGCCTTATAGGCGCCCAGGAATTCCACTTTCATCTTCGCCATGTCGATGCCGGTGGGACATTCACGCCGGCAGCCCTTGCAGGAAACGCATAGCGCCATCGTCTCGGCCATGGCGGCGCCGGTCAGCGCATCGGGCCCTAGCTGGCCGGACAGCGCCAGCCGCAAGGTATTGGCGCGGCCACGGGTGAGATGCTGCTCATCGCGCGTGACGCGATAGCTGGGGCACATGGTGCCGGCATCGAATTTGCGGCAATGGCCATTGTTGTTGCACATCTCCGCCGCCTTGGCGAAGCCCTTGGCCGGATCGCCGCCGCTGCCGGGCGCCGAGATCGCCTCGGTGACCGGATCGTTCTGCACATCCCATTCCGACCAGTCGAGCGCGGGCTCGAAAGGCGCTACCGTATAAGGATGCGGCGTGCCGCGCGGTGGGGTGCGAAACAGCGATCCCTCATCCATGCGCGGCGGATCGATCATGCGGCCGGGACTGAAGAGGTTGATCGGGTCCAGTTCGGTCTTGATGGCGGCAAAGGCCTGGTTCAGCGCCGGGCCGAATTGCCAGGCGATCCATTCCCCGCGGCAGAGGCCATCGCCATGTTCGCCGCTGAAAGCGCCTTTGTATCTGCGCACCAGCACCGAGGCTTCCTCGGCGATGCCTCGCATCTTGGCTGCCCCGCCGCGGCGCATATCCAGGATCGGGCGCACATGCAAAGTGCCGACCGAGGCATGCGCATACCAGGTGCCATGCGTGCCGTGGCGGGCGAAGACCTCGGTCAGCGCCGCGGTGTAGTCGGCCAGATGTTCCAACGGCACGGCGCAATCCTCGATGAAGCTGACCGGCTTGCCGTCGCCCTTCAGGCTCATCATGATGTTGAGGCCAGCCTTGCGAACCTCCCAAAGATTTTTCTGCGGCGCCTCGTCCGTCATTTCGATCACGCTGCCGGGCAGACCCAGATCATCCATCAGTGCCGACAGGTCTTTCAATCGGCGCGTCAACGCCGGTTTGTCGTCGCCCGAAAATTCCACCAGCAGGACCGCATCGGGCCGGCCGATCAGCGCGGTTTCGATGGTGGGCCGGAAGGCCGGATTGGACAGGCTGAGTTCGATCATGATGCGGTCGACCAGCTCCACCGCGCTGGGGCCGAGCCGGACGATGTGCTGGGCCGCATCCATCGCCGCGCGGAAATCGGTGAAGTTGACCACCCCCAGCACCTTGGCGCGGGGCAGGGGCGCCAGCTTCAGAGTCAGGCTTTTGGTGAAAGCCAGGGTGCCTTCCGAACCGACCAGCAGATGGGCAAGATTGACGCTGCCGTCGGCGGTATAAGGCCGCTCATTCTGATTGTGGAAGATGTCGAGATTGTAGCCGCCCACCCGGCGCAACACCTTCGGCCAGCGGCTTTCGATTTCGCTGCGATGCCGCGCGGCGAGATCGCGCACAAAACCAGCGATGGAGGCGGCGCGGCCCGTTAGGCCCGCGACCGGGCCGAAAGCGACTTGCGATCCATCCGACAACAGCGCGCCCACGCCGAGCACATTATGCACCATGTTGCCATAGGCGATGGAGCGCGAACCGCAACTGTTGTTGCCGGCCATGCCGCCCAATGTGGCTTGGGCGCCGGTCGAAACATCGACCGGATACCACAGACCGTGCGGTTTCAGCGCCGCATTGAGGTGGTCGAGCACCAGGCCCGGCTCGACCACCGCGGTGCGGGCGAGAGGCTCCACGTCCAGAATTTTCCGCAAATATTTGGTGGTATCGATGGCCAGCGCCGCACCTACGGTTTGGCCGCATTGGCTGGTGCCGGCGCCGCGCGGTAGGACCGGCACTTTCAGCTCGCGCGCGATGGCGATGGCTGCGCCGACATCCTCCCAAGTCCTGGGCACCAGCACGCCGACCGGCATGACCTGGTAAATCGAGGCATCGGTGGCATAGCGCCCGCGCGATGCGTCATCGAACCGCACTTCGCCTTGGGTCTCGGCGCGCAGGCGGCGCTCCAGCAAAGTGCTCGTTTCCGTGGCCGTCCGATGGGAAGCGTCGCGCGTGATCGACATCTTGATGTTTCCGCGCAGGACGCAGGTGCAGCATAAACGCTGTCTTGTTTGCCGCGTCCATTCATAGCATTTTGACCGGCATAAAAAAGAGCCAATCCGTCATGCTGACTCTGGATTTTCATCCCGTAGGCCGCCATTTCCTGCAGATTCCCGGCCCAAGCCCGGTGCCGGACCGCATCCTGCGGGCGATGAGCCTGCCGACCATCGATCATCGCGGCCCGGAATTCGGCGCGCTGGGATTGAAGGTGCTGGCGGGCATCCAGCGCGTCTTCAAGACCGCGCATCCGGTGATGATCTATCCCTCTTCGGGCACCGGCGCGTGGGAAGCGGCGCTGGTCAATGTGCTCAGCCCCGGCGATCACATCTTGATGTATGAGACCGGCCATTTCGCGGCATTATGGGCGAGGCTGGCGCTGCGGCTCGGATTGCAGCCGGAAATACTGGGCTGGCAGGGCGGCGATCCGGCTTTGCCGAACGCGCCCGGCTGGCGCCATGGCGTGCAGGCGTCGCAGATAGAGGAACGGCTTGCCGCAGACAAGGAGCATCGCATCAAGGCGGTGTGCGTGGTGCATAACGAAACCTCCACCGGCGTAACCTCGGACATTGCGGCCGTGCGCCGCGCCATCGACGCGGCGAAGCATCCCGCGCTGTTGCTGGTGGACAGTATTTCGGGCCTCGCCAGCGCCGATTACCGCCATGACGAATGGGGTGTGGATGTCACCATCAGCGGCTCGCAAAAGGGCTTGATGCTGCCGCCGGGTCTTGGCTTCAACGCGCTCTCGCCCCGCGCCATCGAGGCCTCGAAAACGGCCAAGCTGCCCCGCTCCTTCTGGGCCTGGGACGAAATCATCGAAGCCAATCGAAGCGGATATTTCCCCTATACCCCCAACACCAATCTCCTCTACGGCCTGTCGGAGGCGCTGGAGATGATCGAGGGGGAGGGGCTGGAGAAGATTTTCGCCCGGCACAAGCGCTGGTCCGCCGGCGTGCGCCGGGCGGTGGATGCCTGGGGCCTGCCGGTGCAATGCGCCGATCCCGATCTGCATTCGCCGATCCTGACCGGGGTGATCCTGCCTGTCGGGGTCGATGCCGATGCGCTGCGCAAGACCATTCTGGAACGTTTCGACCTGTCGCTTGGCGCGGGCCTGGGCAAGCTGAAGGGACGAACCTTCCGCATCGGCCATCTGGGCAACAGCAATGATCTCACCCTGCTGGGCACCTTGGCAGGCTGCGAAATGGGCCTGAAGCTGGGGGGCGTAAACCTCGCCGGCGGCGGCGTCCACGCCGCGATGGATTATTTTGCGCAGGTGCCCAGCGAGGCTATGGCCGCTTAAGCGCGGGCAGAGGGGAGAAGCATGAGGATTTTCCGGCCCACCGGCATCGTGCTGGCGCTTTTGTGCCTGATGTATTTGATCACCTATGTCGACCGGGTGAATGTCAGCACCGCCGCGGCCGGTTTTGGCGAGGAATTCCACCTCTCGCGCACCCAGATTGGTTTGGTGTTCTCCGCCTTTGCCTATCCCTATCTGCTGTTCCAGATCATCGGCGGCTGGGTGAGCGACCGCTTTGGGACGCGTCGGACGCTGATCGTCTGCAGCGTGATCTGGGCCACGGCGACGATTTTGTCCGGCTTGGCCGTCGGCTTGACCTCGATGTTGCTGGCGCGGCTGCTGCTGGGGCTGGGCGAAGGGGCGACCTTTCCCGCCGCCACCGCGGCGATGGCGCGCTGGGTCCCCAGGGGCCGCCGCGGATTCGCGCAAGGCATCACCCATGCGGCGGCGCGTATCGGCAATGCGCTGGCGCCAGGCCTCATCGTCGCGGCGATGGCGGCTTATGGTTGGCGTGCGTCTTTCTTTGTCTGTGCATTCATCAGTTTTATCTGGCTGGGTCTGTGGATGCTGGTGTTCCGCGACAATCCCGCCGACCATCCCCGCATCACCCCGGAAGAGCTGGCGGCCTTGCCGCCACCGCGCACCAAAATCGCAGGAGTGCCCTGGAGGCGCCTGGCCATTCGCATGGCGCCGGTCACCATCGTCTATTTCTGCTATGGTTGGACCCTGTGGCTGTTCCTGAGCTGGATTCCGCAATATTTCCTGCACAGCTACAATCTGAACCTGGCGAAGTCGGCGCTGTTCGCGTCCAGCGTGTTCTTTGCCGGCGTCTTGGGCGACTCGTTGGGCGGGGTGGTCACCGATACGATCTATCGCCGCACTGGCGATCTGCGCCGCGCCCGCAGCCTGATGGTGGCGGCCTGCATGGCGATGACCTGCCTGTCGTTGATCCCGCTGATGTTCGCGCATGATCTCTATCTCTCGCTGGCCTGTTTGTCGGCCGGCTTCTTCTTCGCCGAAATGAGCATCGGTCCGATGTGGGCGGTGCCGATGGATATCGGCCAGGAATTTTCAGGGACAGCCAGCGGCATCATGAATTCCGGCTCCGCGCTGGCGGCGATCATCAGCCCGGTGGTCTCCGGCTATGTCATAGACCGCACCGGCAATTGGGAACTGCCTTTTCTGGGCAGCATGGTGCTGATGCTGATCGGTGTCGGGATGACCTTCTTCATGCGGCCGGAAAAAAAGCTCGATCCCGGCGGAATTCAGGGTGCGGTGGCTTGAGGGGCGCAGGATCATTGACTGGCGGCGCCGCTTGATGAACTCTATGGGGGATCGATCTTGGGATAAGCGCATGCGCAACTATCTGGGAAAAGGCGGTCGCCGTGCCGCAGCCGCAACCGGGTTGGGTCTGGTGTTATTGTGCGCGGCAGCAATCGCACAAGATCAACCCGCCGAGGATGGAAGCCGGTTCTTTCGGGTGATGCCCGGTCAGGAACATTGGGTGGACTATCGCGGCGACGGTGCCAAGTTCGGCATCAAGGAAGCCTTTATTTTGGGGGACCCCAATAAGCCCGGCCCCTATGTCATCCGCATCAAATTTCCCCCCGGGGTAATGAGCAGTCCGCATTCGCACCCCGAGATGCGGATCGGCACCGTGATCAAGGGGACTTGGTGGACCGGAACGGGCGAGAAGTTTGATCCCCAAACCACGACGCCAGTCCCGGCCGGCGGAATGATGGTCCATCCGGCGGGAAAGGTTCATTATGACGGCGCCCGTAATGAAGAGGTCGTTGTTCAGATGTCGGGGATCGGGCCAAGCGGAAAAACCACGGTCGATCCCAATCAGCCTGGCTTCATTCGCGTCCCGAAATAGGCGTTTGGGGCCTGCATCCCTTAGCCGGTAAGCCGCGGCGGCGAAGCGCCCGCCGATAGGCAAGCGTCCCGAAATCGGCTACTGTCTGACAAATAACACCCCGCGCGATCGACGCGGGAAATACAAAGGGTGGATAACCATGCCGAGCTTTTCCGGATGGCTGGCGGCCGCCGCGCTGGCCGGGATCGCAACTCCCGTCTTGGCTGAGACCGCCGAGCCGCCCCATCCCGCCCCGATCATTCAGTTGCCGGACCAGATCAAATGGGGCGGACGGCCTGGCGGCACCCGCAATGTCACGCTGCTGGGCGACACCCGCAAGCCGGGTCCCTTCATCACCATCGCCGACTGGGTGGCAGGACCGCCCTCCAAGCCGCACTACCATCCCAAAATGCGCACCTTCATTGTCTTGAAAGGGCATTGGGATTTCGGCTGGGGCCCCAAATATGACCTGGGTGCCATGCAGGCGCTGCCGGAAGGGACCGTGGTGACGGTGCCGGCCGGCGGCATCATCTATGACGGCTGCAAACAGGCGCCCTGTGTGGTCGAGACCGTGGGCGATGGCGACGATCCGGAATTCATGGTCGATGAAAATGGCAAGACTCTCCCGCCCGAGCCCCGCCCGGCCCCGGCTCGCTGAACACCGAAAGGATCCTCTTGCGCTCCCCGATCAAATTTCTCGCCTGCGCCGCATTGCTGTTGTGCGGCCCTGCCGCGGCCCAGGGTGACAACGACATCAATCTGAGGGGCGTCATCGATTTCCACGTCCATGCCGGTCCCGACAGCGTCGAGCGCGCCATCGATGCCGACGATCTCGCCCGCCTGGCCAAATCCATGGGCATGCGCGGCATGGTGCTGAAAAGCCATTGGGAGAAAACCTCCACCATGGCCTATCTGGTGCGCAAGGAAGTGCCGGGGATCGAACTGTTCGGCGGCGTCACCTCCGATATGGCCAATGGCGGCATCAATCTGGAAGGCGTCAAGCGCATGGCCGACATCAAGGGCGGCTATGGCCGCGTGGTGTGGCTGCCCACTTTCGACAATGAAACCCCTGCCAAGGTGGCGAGACATCAACCTTATGTTGCAGTGTCGAAAGACGGCAAGCTGCTGCCGGAGGTGTTGGCCCTGATCGACTACATCGCCACCCGTCCCGAACTTGTTCTGGAAACGGGGCATGTCACGCCCCAGGAAGGGCTTATGATGGTGCATGAGGCCCACGCCCGCGGGGTCAAGCATATCGTGGTGACGCATGCGCTGGTCTCAAACTGGACGGTGGCGCAAATGCAAGAAGGCGCCCGCGACGGTGCCTATATGGAATTCGTCTATCACGCGACTCTGGGGACGCGGCCGCAAGTGACGATCGCGCAATATGCCGATGCGATGAAACAAGTCGGCTATGAACATTGCATCATGGCGACGGATCTGGGCGATGTGCACACGCCGCCGCCACCGCCCTATCCTTTGGAGCCCCAGGGCTTTCTGGAATTCATGCAGGCGATGCACAAGGCGGGCGTTTCGGTGGCCGACATCAACCGCATGTCCAAAACCAATCCGGCGCTGGCCCTGGGCCTGCCGCCGGTCTGACGGTTGCCGGCGAGGCGATAGAGAGAGGTTTCATGTTGCGGCAATCCTGGATACCGGCCCTGTGCCTGGCGGTGCTTTCCACCGGCCTTGCGGCCCAGACGCCGCCCGCTGCCAGCCCGGCGCCGGTCCGGCGCGCGCCGATCTACAACACGGTAGAAGGTCAGACGCTCGAAAGCCGCAAACCCGCCAATCCCAATGAAGTGCCTGCTTTCCGCGAGCAAACCCGCGCGCCTTATCACCGCACCGCGCCTTTCAATGTCACTGTGCTGCTGGACAATATGCATGTGCCCTACAGCCTGGCGTTTCTGCCCGACGGCAATATCCTGCTCGTGTTGCGGCTGCCCGGTGAAATGCGGATCCTGGACAAGAGCGGCACGCTTTCGGCGCCGCTGAAAGGATTGTCTGCGCTCACCTCAGCCAAGGATTTCGGGCTGCTGGATCTCGCGCTCGATCCGAACTTCGCCAGCAATCACCGAATCTTCTTTACCACTTTCGATTACCTGCCGGTCACGCCCGGTGGGCCGCCGGAAACCAATAGCAACACCAATGTCGCCAGCGCCCGCTTCGACGAAGCCAGCGGCACGCTCAGCGACGTAAAGGTCATTTTCCACGCCTATCCTTACCTGCCGTCCAACCGGCTGGGCGGCAAGACCGGCGGGCGCATCGCCATTGCCAAGGACGGCAGTTTGTTCGTGGCCTTCGGCGACCGCGACGACGATGACGTGCCATGGGATGTGGCGCAGAAGCTGGACAACGACTTGGGCAAGGTCATTCACATCACCCCCGATGGCGCGCCGGCCCCTGACAACCCGTTCCTGCACAAGCCCGGTGCGCGGCCGGAGATCTGGGCTTATGGCCTGCGCAGTCCCGAAGGCCTGACCTTCGATTCCAAAACCGGGACACTGTGGAATACAGATATTGGGCCGGTCGGGGGCGATGAGATCAACATCATCAAGCGTGGCGCCAATTATGGCTGGCCGGTGATCAACTATGGCATCGAATACACCAAAACCACCTATCCCATCGGCGAGAATGGGATTCGCATCGGCAATGGCTATACCAGCCATGACGGGATGGAGCAGCCGGTCTATTACTGGGACCCGTCCTTCACGCCTTCAGGGCTCAGTTTTTACCATGGGGACCTGTTTCCCGAATGGAAGAACAGCCTTTTGAGCGGCGCTTTGAGCGGCCAGGCGCTGGACCGGCTGGAAATTCGCGGCAACAAGGTCGTCGCCGAGGAGGCGCTGCTGACGGAATTCAACACCCGTATCCGCGACGTGCGGGTAGGGCCCGATGGTGCCGTCTATGTCCTCACCGACAGCGGCGGCGGCAACCCCAATCCCAATACGCCCTGGACCAGCAAGCTGCTCAAGCTCACGCCCAAACCGTGAAGGACCGACCATGACCCATCTTGGCATTGCGCGCATTACCGTTTGCGCCGCGGCGCTGGCGCTGTTCTGCACCGCCCCCAGCCTGGGTCAGGCGCCGCCCCCGCAGCTCCCCGGCCATGAAGATCAACCCGCGCCGGCTGCGGGTACGCCCGTTCCCAACCCGGCGATTGCCGCGGCGGCAGGGGCCCCGCCCACCGTGGTCACCACCCCGATCACTGCCAATGTCACCGTGACGGACAAACAGCTCCTGAACGCCGACAAAAATATGGACGACTGGCTTTTGCATGGGCGCACCTATGACAATCAGCGCTTCTCGCCCCTGACCCAGATCAACAAGGCCAACGTCAAGCATCTGTTGCCGGTGGCGATCATCCAGACCGGCATCGCCAACAGTTTCGAAGCCACGCCGCTGGTGGTGAACGGTATTCTTTATATCGCCACGCCGGGCGACCATGTCCAAGCCTATGACGCGGCCACCGGTCGGCCGATGTGGACCTACACGCCGAACGTCCGGTTCAGCAATTTGTGCTGCGGCCTGCAATCGCGGGGCGTGGCGGTGGCTTATGGCAAGGTCTATCTGGCCCAGCTCGACGCCACCGTGGTGGCGCTGGACGCCAGGACCGGCAAGGAATTGTGGAAGTCGGATTATGCGCAGACCCTGCCGCCCGATCCGGTATTCTATTCCTACACCATGGCGCCCCAGGTCTATGACGGCATGGTGGTGGTGGGCAGCGCCGGCGCCGAATATCCCAGCCGCGGCTTCATGCAGGCCTATGATGCCGAGACGGGAAAACTGATCTGGCGCTTCCGCACCACCGCGGCACCGGGCGAGCCGGGCGGCGACACCTGGACCGGGGATGCCTATGAGCATGGCGGCGGTTCGATCTGGAGCACGCCCGCGGTGGATCCCAAGAACGGCATCATCGGCTTTGCCGTCGGCAATCCCAATCCCGACATCGATGGCCACGCCCGGCCGGGGGACAACGCCTATACCGATTCCATCGTCGGGATCGACGCCAAGACCGGCAAGCTGAAATGGTGGAACCAGCAAGTGCCCCATGATGTGTGGGACTATGATTCCGCCGCCCCGGTCATTTTCATGGATGCCAAGGACAAGAACGGCAAGATCGTCCCCGCCGCCGCCGAAGCCAACAAGCAAGGCAATGTCTATATCGTCAACCGGCTGACCGGCGAGCGCTTGCGCAAATCCGATCCTTTCGTCTTGCAGAGTGCCACCTTCATGACGCCGCCGCCGCCGGAAGCCACGGGGCGTATCGCCATCTATCCTTCCAGCAATGGCGGCAGCCAATGGTCGCCGGCCGCCTTTTCGCCGCGCACCCATGATTTCTATGTGATGGGGGTGAACGAAGCCTCTTATTATTCCTTCCGCGAATTGACGCCTTACAAGCCGGGCACGCCGGTGCTGGGCCAAGTCATGGGGGGCGGAAGGGGCGGCGGCTTCATGATGAACCAGGAGGACAACACCATTCCCCTTTCGGGCACGCTCTCCGCCGTGAATGTCGATACCGGCAAGATCGACTGGCAGCACAAGACAGAGCTGCCCATGGTGGGCGGCGTCGTGGCCACGGCCAGCGACCTGGTCTTCACCGGCGAGCTCGACGGCAATCTCGACGCCTTCGACGCCAAAACCGGCAAGAAATTATGGGCCTTTAATCTCGGCGCACCGGTCGGCGCCCCGCCCATCACCTATCGCGTCAAGGGCGTGCAATATGTCGCCGTGGCGGCGGGCGGGCTTTCAGCCAATGGCTGGCCGCGGGTGATGATCAAGTTGGGCCGCCCGGTCTATGGCGATGTCGTCGCCATTTTCGCGCTGCCGGACAAGGCGGGGAAATAGCGGCGAGGGCTATTTCAGTCCGAAGGCGTAGACATGCGCGTCGTGGCTGACCAGAAACACTTTGTCGACCGCCACCACCGCCTGCGTGAAATGGGTGAAACTGGCCAGGGCGTTGCGGCTGGAATAAAGCGGTTTGCCAGTTTCGGCATCCAAGGCATAAAGCGTGAACTGCGCCACCCCGGTGGAACGGAATTTGGACAACTCGTCCTGGGTCAGCCGATGCACGCCTTCAAGGGCGCGGCCATGGCCTTCCGGATTGTCGGGATGCTGCGTGGTCTGCTCGCCCGTCTGCACCGCATAGACGACGCCATTGGCCACCGCCACGCTGTCGGGAACGGCCAAGTCCGGCGAGGTCCAAAGCGGATCGAGGGTGATGCCGCTCTCTTGGGGCAGCACGCGGAACGCCATTACGCTGCCATGGGTGATCTCGCCATTGCTGAATTGGAATTTGGGCGCGTCCTTGGCGATCGGGCCCAGCATCGGCACATACAACATGCGCTCGCCGGCGGCATTCAGCGCCGATGACAAGCCGCCCCAGATACCGCGGCCGGCATAAGTCTGCTCGTCATTGCCATAGCGGGGCGATTTGAAAAACGCCGCAGTGTGGTCGGCGCCGCCCAGATTGTCGGCATCCAGGATATAGACGATGCCTTCCTTGCCGCCCGTCGCCAGCAATGTCCGCTTTCCAAAAGGAAAGATCACCGGGCTGCCGGCGCCAAAGTCCAGGTCTTTGGAGTTGAGATAAGTGTTGTTGGCGTGGGAATAGGAATCCGCCAGTCCGTAAGCCTTGGGCGATACCGCGACGATGGCATTGCCATAGATGCCCGCACCCGGATCGAAGGCGCCGTCGGCGGTCTGGACGTAAACCCCTTTCGGTCCCCAGACTGGGCCGCCCCGTCCCCAGGGTCCGGCGGGGCGATCATGGCCGGTGGTGAAGCGCGACAATTGCGGATGCGCCAAATCGCTGACATCCATCGCCGCGACATTGCCGGGCTCCACCGGATCGCCATTGCCGCAGCCGCGCCCAGCGGCCGTATAGACCACATTGCCCACGAAATTCAGGCTCCAGTTGCGGCTGAAGGGGGCCACCATGGGCATGGGCTTCATCTTTTCGGCGCCATTGCCGACCGCCAAGCCGTGCAGCTTGCCGTCGCCCGTGGTGAAGAAAACGATGCCGCGGGCCTTGTCGATGGTGGGGGTAGCCTGCTCGGTATTGGTGCAGTTCACATTGGCGGGGCGCTGCGGTTTGACGGGATTGGGGTATTTCCTTTGCCAAAGGATTTTTCCGCTATCGGCGTCGATGGCAAAAAAACTACTGTCGGCGCCGATGGTGAAGACCAGGGTTTTGCGCCCCTTCGGCGTGGAGACGCCTTCCATCACCACCGGCGAGGTGAGGGTGGCGACCGAGACATCAAGAGGCACGGTGCCAACCTTGGTGTCCCATAACAGCGCAAGGCGCGAGACATTGGCGGGCGTCAGTCCGGTCTCGCCGCGGTTCCACCCCGTTCGCTCCGCATCATAGCCCCAGGTCGGCCAGTCCCGGCCGGGCTTACCGTCCGGCAGCGGCACGAAAGTCTTTGCAGCGGCGCGGGTCGCCGGCCCGTCATCCTGGGCGAGGGCCGGGATCAACAAGCCGGCCAGCAGCAACGGCACAAGGCCATAACCAGACTTCATCATCCCCAGCCTTTCGAGCAGCCCCGCCTTCGTGATAACGGCATGTCAGGTCAGTGTGCAGATCCAGCCCGAATTGCGGTTCGCGTCGCAATACCACAGGACACCACTGCGCATCTCCAGGCCATGGATAGCCGGGTCGGTCTTCGCCAATTGGATTTTGCCGATGATCTTTCCGTCCTTCTGGCTGATCTTCTGGATCTGCTGGTAATCGCTGGCCACGGACCAGAGATAATCGCCGTCGATCACCAGGCCATGGGTTCTGAGCACCGGCGCGGGAATGGAGCGCACCGGCTTGCCGCTGGCCTCGTCCATCAGGAAAATACGGCCCGATGCCGGTACCGCCATCCAGTACCGGCCATTGCCGGCCCATTTGACATCATGGCCCCCGGAGGGCGCGCCGGACTCTTCCTTCACCGCGCCATAGAAGCCCCAACCGGGAGTGACCCATTTTTTCAACGTCGCGCCGCTTTTAGGGTCGACCAGAAGCGTCACGGGCGGCCCGCCGCTCTGGAGGCCCTTGGTCGAAGTCACCAGCCAATTGCCGCCGGCGTCGATACAGATGCCGCTACCATGCATGGCCTCGGTCTGCACCATGCGGATTATTTTGCCGTCGGCCGCATTGATCTCGAACACCTTGTTGGGATCGGCCTGGTCCAGGATCAGCAGCGTCCCCGAAGGTGTGAACTGCAGCGCATTGGGTTCTTTGATCGTAGGCTGCACCGAATAAAGTTTGGTGAGCTTTTTGGGGATCAGCGGCGCGGCATTCATTTCCGCCACTTTGGACTCCGGAATGACCGTGCCTTTGGTGGCTTTGCTGTCGTCAAAGACCGGTTCAACATCGGCGGCACGAGACGGCAGCGTCAGCGCCAAGGCGCCGGCCGCACCCAGAAGCCCACGACGGGTGAAATCGTCATGCATGCTGTCCTCCCACGAGCTGGCAGCCCGTTAGCCGAGCTTGGCGCGAGGATACCACCGCGCCTTGCGAGCGGAAAGGAAGAACAGATGCGTGCGAGCACGTTGCCGCGCTTGTCAGGGATATTTGTCTGAGTATATATTCACCCGCCCGGTCTCGCGGGGCGGGGATTATATTGCGTGTGCGAAGACTGCCGGGAAACGGCGCGCGAAACAGGCGCGACCAAAACAAGACCGGCTTTTGGGGGCGAAAAATGACGATTTCTCGCAGGACCGTGCTGGCCGCCACCGCGTCGGCGCCTTTGGTGATGGCATCGCTGCCCGCCGCGGCCGCCTCCGCAAGCATCCGTATCCACAGTGCCCGGCATCGCGGCGAGATCGACAAGAAAATTTTCGGCAATTTCATCGAGCATCTGGGGCGCTGCATCACCGGCGGCATCTTCGACGAGGGCTCGCCCCTGTCGGACAGCGAAGGTTTTCGCAAGGACGTGATGGGCGCGGTCAAGGAGATGAATGTGCCGTTCCTGCGCTGGCCGGGCGGCAATTTCTCCTCCAATTACAACTGGAGGGATGGAATCGGCCCGCGCGACAAGCGGCCGCCGCGTCTCGAAATGGCCTGGGGCACGGTCGAAAACAACCGCTTCGGCACCCATGAGTTCATGGATTATGTCGAGAAGATCGGCGCGGAGCCCTATATCTGCATGAATCTGGGCACCGGAAGCTGGGTCGAGGCCCAGCAATGGGTGGAATATGTCAACGGCACCCAGGACACCGAGGTCACCCGCCTGCGCAAGAAGAACGGCCGCGACAAACCTTGGGGTGTGAAATATTGGGGCCTCGGCAATGAGATGGATGGCTACTGGCAAATGGGCCATCGTTCGGCCAACGACTATGGCGCCTTTGCGCTGGAAGCCGCCAAGCTTGCCAAGCTGACCGACCCCAGCGTCAAACTGATCGCGGCGGGCGCTTCGAATTTTCGTCCCGGCTCGGATTGGATCGGCTGGAACCGCACGGTACTGGATTATCTCAAGGACTATGCCGACTACATTTCGCTGCATCTCTATGTCGGCAACCCGACCAACGATTATGCCGATTTCGTCGCCAGCCCGATCGAAATGGACCAGAAGATCGATACCTTGGCGGGCATCATCGATGCTGCCATGTCGAACCGCATCGATCACGTCACCGGCGCCTTGAACAAGGACGGCAAGAAAATCTACATCGCGCTGGACGAATGGAATGTCTGGTACCGTGCCCGCGGCGACAGCCAGCGCGGCCGCCGCATTCTGGAAGAGCATTACAATCTCGAAGACGCGCTGGTGATTGCGGGCTTCCTCAATTCGCTGGTCAATCATGCCGATGTGGTGAAGATCGCCAATCTGGCGCAATTGGTGAATGTGATCGCCCCGATCTTCACCGACGACAAGGGCCTTTTTTTGCAGACGATCTATTATCCGCTGCAATTGTTCGCCAACAATGTGAAAGGCAATAGCCTGGAGCTTCTGGTCGACGGGCCGTCCTACAAGAGTGCCCGCTTCGACAAGGTGCCCTATATCGACGCCTCCGGCTCGCTGGACGGCAACCGGCTGGTGGTCAATGTCGTCAATCGCCACCAGGATCAGCCAATGGACCTGGTGATCGGGCTGGAAGACAAGAGCTTCAGCGGCCCGGTTACGGTGTCGGAGGTCAATGGACCGGACATCAAGGCGCAGAATGACTTCGGCAAGACGCTGGTGGCGACCCGCACCCGCAGCCTTGCCGCCAGCGGTGGGACCTTGACCTGCAGCCTGCCGCCGCATTCTTATACCCAGTTGAAGGCCCAGCTCGCCTGATCTGCCGGCAAATGGCCGGAAAATGGGGGGATGACCATGGCCCATCTCAATCGCCGCAACCTGGTCAAGATGGCCGGATCGCTGCCGGCATTGGGCGCCTTCCCCGCCTCTGCGGCGCCGGCGCGCATCGTTGCCGTGGTGGAGGGAAACCCGGCCGTCCCCGTTGCCTGGGCGCTGGATCAGTTGCGCCAGGCGTTGGTTGCCAATAACGAGAGCCTGAAGAGTGTGCCGGCGCAGGCCGTGCAGGGCGCATCGCTGGCGATTCTGGTCGCGGCGCATGGGTCGCGGCTGGCTTCGGGCTTTGCGCCCGCGCGCTTGGCGCCTGCGCCGGAACAGTTTCGCCTCGCTTCCGGCACCCTGTCGGGCACGCCGGCGATCCTGGTCGCGGCGGGCGATACGCGCGGCTTTGTCTATGCCTTGCTCGAGCTGGCGGAGCGGGTGCGCTTCGGCGGCGCGGTGGCCCTGCACTTGAAACAGGATGTCGAGGAAGCGCCGGCCAACCGTGTGCGCAGCGTGGCGCGTTCATTCTGCAGCGAGATCGACGACAAGCCTTGGTTTTACAGTCAGGATTTCTGGCACGGCTATCTCGACATGCTGGCGGCCAGCCGCTTCAACCGCTTCAATTTCTTTCTCGGCATCGGTTACGATTTTCCCCGTGGCGTCACCGGGGATTATTTCCATTTTCCCTATCCCTATCTGGTCGCGGTGCCCGGTTATGACGTGCATGCCGTGCCGCTGGCGGAAGGCGAACACGAGCGCAATTTAGCCATGCTGCAATTCATCGCGCGCGAGACCGTGGCACGGGGGCTCGACTTCCAGCTGGGCCTGTGGACTCACGCCTATCAATGGACGGACAGTCCCAATTCCGACCATCACATCACCGGCCTGACGGCGGAGACCCACGCGCCCTATTGCCGCGACGCGCTGGCGATGATCTTGAAAGCCGTTCCGGAAATTTCCGGCCTTACCATGCGCATCCATGGCGAAAGCGGCATCCCGGAAGGCAGTTATCCGTTTTGGCAGACGCTGTTCGATGCCATCCCCGCGGCCGGCCGCACCATCGAAATCGACATGCATGCCAAGGGCCTGGATCAAACCATGATCGACATGGCGGTCAAGACCGGCATGCCGGTGAAGGCGGGCGCAAAATATTCCGCCGAACATCAGAGCCTTGGTTATCACCAGGCCGATATCCGCCCGGTGGAAATCCCCCATGGCGCCGCCACCAATGCGGTCTTTGCCGTCAGCGAAGGTGATCGCCGCTTCACCCGTTATGGCTATGCCGATCTTTACCGCCAGGGGCAGAAATATGAACTGCTATACCGGCTCTGGCCGGGAACGCAGCATCACTTGCTCTGGGGCGACCCGGCCCAGGCGGCCGCTTTCGGTCGCACCTCCCATTTCTGCAACGCCGCCGGTCTGGAATTGATGGAGCCGCTGACCTTCAAGGGCCGTGAAGGCTCCGGCCATGGCGGCGGGCGCTGTGCCTATGCGGACAAGAGCCTGGACCCGGGCATCGATGACTGGAAGAAGTTCGCCGCCAGTTACCGCATCTGGGGGCGGCTGCTTTACAACCCCAGCGCCGCGCCGGACGCTTGGCGCCGCGATTTGTCCCGCCGCTATGGCGCAGCAGCCCCGGCGGCGGAAGACGCCTTGTCTCGCGCCAGCCGAATCCTGCCGCTGCTGACTTCGGCCCATCTGCCTTCGGCCTCGAACCACGACCTGGACTATGAGATGGCCATGAACATGCCCATCGTGGAGGGTCTGGATACGCCTTATACCGACACACCGGACCCCAAACGCTATGGCTATGTCAGCCCCTTGGACCCGCAATTGTTCTCCACCATCGCGGGTCACGCCGACGACCTGATGGCGGGGCGCAGAAGCGCAAAATATTCGCCCACGGAAGTGGCAGCTTGGCTTGAGAGTCTTGCTTCGGCATCCGAGAAAGCATTGGCGCAGGCGCGCGCGAAAGCCGGCACCAATGTCGAGTTTCGCCGCCTGGACGAGGACAGCCGTATCGTCACCGGCATGGGACGCTATTACGCCGCCAAACTGCGCGCGGCGCTGCTTTATGAAATCTGGCAAAAAAGCCATGACCCCAAGGCCGGCGCCCTGGCGCTGGCGCAATATGAAAAGGGCCGGGCCGCTTGGGCGGCGCTGGCGGCGCGCGCCAATGACGTCTATGTCGCCGACATCTCCTATGGCCGGATTCCCAAGCGGCGCGGCAACTGGGCCGACAGGCTCGCCGGCATCGACAAGGATATCGCGGCCATGCGCGCGGCAGTCGCCGCCGGCGGTACCGGCGATGCCGGGCCGGCGATAGCCAAGGCGGTGTCGCTCTACAAGCGCCCCTCGGTGTCTTGCGAGCATGCCGCGCCGGACAGTTTCCGCGCCGGCGCAGCACTGCCGCTATCCCTGACCGCGGGGCAGGGGATGTCGGTCCGGCTGTTCTATCGCCATGTCAATCACGCCGAACGCTGGCGCGACATGCCGATGCAGCGGGCAGGCAAGGCATTCACCGCCGCCATTCCGGCCGATTACACGGACTCGCCGTTTCCGCTGCAATATTACTTCGAATTGTCGCGTCCCGACGCGGCGTGGCTGTATCCCGCCTTCAACGCCAGTTTGTCGAACCAGCCATATTACGCGGTGTGGAAACGCCGCTAACCGGAAAGAACCACCATGAATCCGATCTCGCGCCGTGCCACGCTGCAGTTAGGCGCAGGTGTTGCTGCCATGGGGTTTACCGGCCAGGCGAAGGGGGACACGGATCCCTGGCCCCTGCGCCCGGCCGCTTATGGTGAAGTGAGATTATCGGACGGGCCGCTGCTCGCACAGTTTCGCGCCACCCAGGCCGCGCTGCTGCAGATGGATGAAGACGCGCTGCTCAAGCCGTTTCGTCAAAAGGCGGGGCTGCCCGCGCCGGGCGCGGATTTCGGCGGCTGGTACAATCCGTCGCCAGATTTTCATCCCTATGAGGACATGCATGGTTTCATTCCCGGGCATAGCTTCGGACAATATATGTCGGCCTTGTCGCGGGGTTACGCCATTACCGGCGACAAGAAGACGGCAGACAAGGTACACCGCATGGTGGCTGGGCTGGCGCCGACGATCCGCTCCAGCTTCTATGATGGATATCCGCTACCCTGTTACACCTATGATAAGACCAGCATCGGACTTCTGGATGCGCATGAATTCACCGGCGATCGCGGCGCGCTGGGCACGCTGAACAGGGCTCTGGACGCGGCGCTCCCGCACTTTCCTGAAAAGGCGATTTCCAAAAAGGAAGCGGAAGCCCGTCCCCATCCCAATGTCGCGTTCACCTTCGACGAATCCTACACCTTGCCGGAAAACCTTTATCTCGCCTATCAGCGCGGCGCCGGTACGCGCTTCCGCGCGGTTGCAGCGAAATACCTGCAGGACGACACCTATTTCGATCCCTTGTCGCAGGGCCAGAATGTCTTGCCGGGCCTGCATGCCTACAGCCATGTGAACGCGCTGAACTCCGCGATGCAGGCTTGGCGGGTGGATCGGAGTAACAAACATTTTCGTGCGGCGAAGAACGCGATGAATTTCGTGCTGGAGCAGAGCTGGGTGACCGGCGGCTGGGGTCCAGACGAGGGATTCTTCAGGCCGGGATCGGGGCGCCTGGGCGAGGCTCTTGCCAGCACCCACAACAGTTTCGAGACGCCGTGCGGCGCCTATGGCCATTTCAAGATCGGACGCAACCTGATCTCGGCCACCGGCGACAGCCGCTGGGGCGACAGCATGGAGCGCGTACTTTATAATACCATATTGGGTGCGCTGCCGCTGAAGGCGGATGGTACCGCTTTTTATTATGCCGACTACAACGATACCGGCGCCAAGGTCTATCACCCTTACAAGTGCAATTGCTGCTCGGGGACCATCGGGCAGGTGACGGCCGATTACGGCATCAGTTCCTATTTCGTCGGCGGGCGCGACGTGTTCGTGAATCTGTATGTGCCGTCACAATTCACTTGGACGCGGGACGGCAATGCCGTTCGTTTGACCCAGGTGACGCAATATCCGCTGGCCAGCGACATTGCCATCACGGTCTCAACCCAGAAGCCGGAAGATTTTGCCGTGTCATTGCGCATTCCGGCTTGGGCGGGGCCGGCGACCAGGATCACGATTAATGGCCGGGCATTTCCCGGGATGGTGACCCCCGGTTCATTCTGCCGGATCCAGCGAAGCTGGCGTGAGGGCGACCGAATCCTGCTGGCGATGGATATGCCGGTGCATCTGGAAGCGGTCGACGCCCAGCATCCGAACCGGCTGGCGGTGGTGCAGGGCCCCCTGGCGCTATTCGCAGTCGGCGACCGTTTTCAGGCTTTCCAGCGTCGCGAATTGACCGAGGTAAAACAGGCCAGCCCCGGGGAAGCCGAATGGCGCATCACCAACGAAGACGGCACCCAGATCTTCAAGCCCTATTTTGCCATCGGCGCCACGCAAAGCACACGCTTGTACCAGCCTGTTCCTGTCTGACTTCCGGGCTTTGCCGATAAATTCTTATCGTGCAGTGACCTCCAGAAAATCGATGTCCAGGGCGTGCTCGCCCCCCTTGATGACGACGGTGTTGCTTCCGGCCTTCAGCATCGCCTGCGCGGTCAACTGCTCATGTTCGCCGGTGCCGCGGGTGCCAAGATCGGCGTTGCGCAGGGCCGCAAGGTCACTATCCAGCGCTACGGCTTCGGTCCTGCCGTTGACGGACTTGCCATTGGCGGCAAGACGCGGGGTGGCGGGAAAGCCGATGCCGGAATAATTGACCGCCAGCGTATAGGCCCCCGCCTTCGGCACGGTGATGTGGAAGGTGAGGGTGCCGACTTCGCCCGCGCCCAGCCGCGACTTGGTGCCGTTGGACATGGAGCCGTCGCGAAGCACCGCCGCGCCCTTCTGCTGCGCATTTTCCGCTTCATAGCGGTTGAAATCGACCTTCGCGGCATTGAACAGAATGGAATTGGCGCCGGCATTGTTGGCCGTCGCGGCATCGGGCGAGCCGGACGAGGTGATATGCAGCAGCCGTCCGTCGGGCAGCAGCAGCAGCGCCTGCGTCCAGCCCGCGCGATTGTTGCCGATCTTGCGCACCGGCGTGGGCGCCTGCCACCAGGGCCCTTCGCCGAGATTGTTGTTCCAGTAAAGCGTGTTGCCCGCCGGATCGCCGCCGACGCCTTGCGAGGAGCGCGAGGTTACCACCATCACGCCCTTGGGGCCGCCGATCGGAAACCAGAAAACATTCGGCGTATTGGCGGGATATTGGCCCGCTTCGGTCTGGACTTTCGTGCCGCGCTTTTCCGGGTCGCCCCAATGGATGCCGTCCTTGGAAAATTTGATATGGACCTGGTTCAGCACCGGTCCATCCACATCCTCGAAATTATAGGCATAGCGGCCGTCCGGCAGGCGGGCGATGATCACCATGCCGGGCCGCTCCACGCCGCCTTTCATGGCGGTGTCATAGACTTCGGGGCCCCAGGTGAGACCGCCATCGCTCGAGAGCTTGTGCCCCAGCATCTGGTTGTAACCATCCGCCTTATGGGTCTCGTCGGAATAGAATTCGACGAAGCGATTGTCATCGAGGATGAGAAGATGCGGCTCCCACACGGGCGCGGGCCCTGTGCCCTCGGCGAAGGTGCTGCGGTAGGTCCAGCTTTTTCCGAAATCGGTCGAGGTGAAAAGACGCAGATGCATGACTTGGGTGCCCCGTCCGGGCGGCGGCAGCTGGCACACCGTGCTGGCCGAAAGCAGCACCGTGCCGGCGGCAAGGCCATGGGCGCTGCGCGGCATTTCCGTCAGATGCGGCTGCCAATGCAGATCGCAGCGCGGCTTATCGGTCTCCTGCGAGTCATGGGCATTGGCAACGAAGTGCCAGTTGGTCCCATGGTCGGTGGATTCCCACACCGGAATCCCGTCGAATCCGTTGGCTTCGAAGGCCAGCAACAGGCGGCCATTATCCTGGGCATTGGGCTGATGCTTCAGCTCGACCAGCGTGGCATAGGCTTGGCCGTCGGCGATCTTGCTGCCGATGGCCGTCGGACCGCGCCCACCCCGGCCGGGGCCCGGCACCGGAGCCGCCGGCGCGGCGGCCGGCTGCGCCCGGAGCGCGCCCCAAAACGGCGCAAAGGAAATCGCCGCGGCAAAGGCTAGCAGCACGGCGTGCCTGGTCGGTCGGTTCTTCATGTCAATTGCCCCGCTGGAAGTTGCGCAAAAGCGCTGCCAGATTTGTCAGACAATAAAGAAGGGCATAGTCTGCCCGCCGTTTCAAGCTCCAACCCACTAGAGGCCTAGGTTGAATAAGCCGGTTTTGACCAGGACTTGGCGGGGTTCATCGCGCTCTGGGGGCCGCGATCAAGGCTTCTTTGGTCGCCATATCCTTGGCGATACCGAACACCAGGACTTCCAAGGGGTCGGCGCCGCTCTGGGCCAGGGCATAAGTTTGCCCCAGATCGACGGGGAAACCGTCTCCTTCCTTGATCGGTTGAGACTCCCCATTCACCGTCAGCGTGCCGGCGCCCTTCATCACATAATAGGCTTCGCTCATGCCGGGGTCGGCGAAGGGGCCGACTTTGGCGCCCGCCGGGATCAGCAGCTGATCGACATAGGACCAAGTCGTGCCGAAGACGGAGGGCTCCAGCAGCCGGCGATATTGCACCGTGCCGGTGCCGCCCTTCATGTTGCTGACCGGGCGCAGCAGGGCAGGGTCCATTCTCACATTTACGAATTGCGGAATTTTATCCAGCGGCACACCGATGCGTGGATCGCCGGTATGAAAGCCGTCATAGACCTTGCTGTTCAAACCCACGGCGAAGTTCAGGAACTGCAGCGGCTTGTCGCCGGGATTATAGATGGCGTCCGAAGTGCCCATATAGCTGGGGACACCGGCCGGCGGCGGCAACAGCGAGGTGCGGCCATTGACGGTGAATTCGGCATCCCCGCTGCCTTCCAGAATGAAGAACATCTCCTCCGAATGCAGATGGAACTGCACCGCAATGCCGCTTTTCGGGTCGATGCGGCCCCGATGCATGAACACAACCGGCGCCACCATGGCGTTGCGATCCACGAGGGTCTGATACATGGCCGAGCCGGGATCGTCGCCGCGGCTGGGGCGGGTGGGCTGGCTGGCATCGTAATGTTTGATTTTGCCGGCCAGGCCCGTCGGTGCGGCACTGGGCCCGGGTTGGGCTTGCGCCGCGGCGGTCGCCAATATCGAAAGCGCCGCCAGTGCGAAAACTTTGTTTGTCATAATAAGTCTTCCGCCCGCCGCGCCATTTTTGCTGGAGCAAACATGCTTGTTTTTGCTGGGAGCGGCAATGTTGGCGGGCAGCGTCTTCGACTTGCGTACCTGTGCAACGGCGCGTTGCCTGTCTGGCGGCGGCTGGCTACAGTCGCGGCCAAAATGACAGTGGCGCAATGGGGGAGAGGATGATGCATCACAGGTTGCGTTCGCTTCTGGTTCTGCCGCTCGCTCTGGTGGCGGTGTCCGCCACTGCGCAACCCCAGCCGGCGTCCTTTCCCGTCACCATCTCCGTCGATGCGTCGCGCAATGTAGGCGACCTGCCGCCGGTTTGGCGCTTCTTCGGCGCGGACGAGCCCAATTACGCCACCATGAAGGATGGCCGCAAACTGATCGAACATCTGGGTGCGCTGAAGCCCGGCCAGGTCTATTTCCGCGCCCATAATCTGCTCACCACGGGCGATGGCACGCCGGCCTTCAAATGGGGCTCGACCAACGCCTATACCGAAAGCAAGGACGGCAAGCCGGTCTATAACTGGACCATCGTCGATCACATCATCGATACCTACCGCGCCCAGGGCATCCATCCCTATCTGGAAGTCGGTTTCATGCCTGAGGCGCTGTCCTCGGCGCCGCCCGGCACGCCCTATCAGCACAGTTGGCGTCCCGGTTTCGCTTACAACCTGATCAGCACCGGCTGGGCCTATCCGCCCAAGGATTACAAGAAATGGGCGGAACTGGTTTATCAATGGACGCGGCACAATGTGCAGCGCTATGGCCGCGCCGAGGTCGAGAAATGGTATTTCGAGATCTGGAACGAAGCCAATATTCCGGATTACTGGAAAGGCACGCCGGAGGACTTCTACAAGCTGCACGACTATGCGGTCGATGCCATACGCCGCGCCCTTCCGACGGCGCGTGTCGGCGGGCCCGATGTCGCGGGTTCGGCGCGGCCGGGTAAGGATGAATCCTTCCAGGTGGTGATGCGCGGATTCCTGGACCATGTCACCCATGGCCGCAACTACGCCACCGGCAAGATCGGAACTCCGGTGGATTTCCTTTCCTTTCATGCCAAGGGCAGCCCCGTCTTTGTCGACGGCCATGTCCGCATGGGCATCGCCACGCATCTAAGGGCGGCGGATAACGGCTTCGAGCGGGTGGCCGCCGTGCCGGAACTGGCCAGCAAGCCGATCGTGATCGGCGAAAGCGATCCGGAAGGCTGCGCCGCCTGTCCCGGGCCGCAAAACGCCTATCGCAACGGGACCATGTATTCCAGCTACACCGCGGCCACGCTGGCCCGCCTCTGGGCTTTGGCGCGCAAGCGCCAGGTTAATCTGCAAGGTGTGCTGACATGGGCTTTCACCTTCGAGAACCAACCCTGGTTTCCCGGCTATCGTCAATTGGCCACCAACGGGATCGACCAGCCGATCATGAATCTGTTCCGCCTGCTCGCCCGGCTGGGTCCGGTGCAAGTGGCGTCGACCAGCAGCGCCGAAATACCGCTGGACAAGATCATGGCCGATGGCGTGCGCGGCGCGCCGGACGTTTCCGCCATCGCCACGCGTGCTGCGGACGGCGGTATGGCCGTGCTGGCCTGGCATTATCACGACGACGATGTGCCGGGCCCCGATGCCGCGGTCCATCTGGATATCAGTGGTCTGGGCGCTGACGGCGCGCGCAAGGTGACGTTGTGGCGGGTCGATCCCGCCAACGCCAATGCTTTCACCGCCTGGAAGGCGTTGGGTTCGCCCCTGGCGGTCGATGCCAATCAGTACAAGCAGCTGGAAGCGGCCTCGGCCCTGACGCCGCAAGCGGCGCCCGACCTGTCGGTGCGCGGCGGCAAGGCGAGCTTGGAGGTGACATTGCCGCGTCAAGGCGTGGTGCTGATCGAAGTGGCGCGCGCGGGGGGGACGGCACGATGACGACGCAGCGCCGCGCCTCCTTGGTTTGGGGCATCGCATTTCTGGTGAGCGCCGCGATCGCGATTTCTTATCTGGACCGCCAGACCCTGCCTTGGGCCGTCAAGGCCATCCAGGCGGACATTCCGTTTTCCAACCAGCTATTGGCGACGCTCAATTCCGCCTTCCTGATCACCTATGGACTTATGTATCTGGGCGGCGGCTGGCTGCTGGATCGTATCGGGACCCGCAAAGGCTTTTTCCTGGTCATGGGGTTCTGGTCGCTGGCTTGTGCCAGCCATGGCCTGGCCCGCAATGTCTGGGCCCTGGCGGCAAGCCGGCTGGCGCTGGGCTTTGGTGAGGGCGGCGGCTTTCCCGCCGCCACCCGCGCCGTGGCGGAATGGTTTGCCGTCAAGGACCGCGCGACAGCCATGGGCATCATCAATGGCGGCACCGCGGTGGGCGCGGTCGTGGCGGGCCCTTTGATTGCCTGGGTCCTGCTTCACGGCACTTGGCTTGGATTTGCGTCCTGGCGCTGGGTCTTTTTCCTCACCGGACTTTTGGGTTTGATCTGGGTGGCCGCCTGGTGGGCGATTTATCGCACGCCACGGGAAAGCGCCGGCCAGGACCGCGAGACCGAGCCTGGGCCGGTGATTACCGTGCCGATGCTTCTGGGCCGGCGGCAAATTCTGGGTGTCGCCAGCGCCAAATTTCTCAGCGATGCCGCCTGGTATTTTTATCTGTTCTGGTTGCCGAAATATCTTTTCGACGCGCTGCATTTCGATATCGCCCGGGCCGGCAGTGTCGGCTGGATTCCCTATGCGGCATCGGGCGTCGGCTGCATCATCGGCGGCGGCCTTTCAAGCTATCTGCTTCGGCGCGGCGCCAGCGTGAACGGCGCGCGCAAATTCGCCCTAGGCGCCAGCGCCGCGCTGATGCCCTGGGTAATGCTGGTGCCGCATAGCAACAGCGTTCCCCTTGTCCTGCTGTTATTTTCGCTGGCTTTTTTCGGCCAGCAAAGCTGGTCGACGCTGGTGATGATCCTGCCCACCGATCTGGTGCCACGCCGGGCGCTGGGTAAGTTCGCAGGGCTGGTCGGGATGGGCGGGGCCTTTGGCGGCGTGGTTTTCCAGCAATTCGCCGGCTGGATGCTGGATCACGGCTATACCTATTCGCCCATTCTGGCCGTCGCCGCCTCTCTGCATGTCATTGCTTTTGTCCTTATCTGCCTTGCCGTGCCGAAAATCGAACTGATCACTTTTCTGGAGAAACCCGCTTGAAGATTACCGAAATCCGCACGCGCGTGGTGCAATGGGAAGGCAAGACCCAGCCACTGCCGGCGCATTTTTGCACCAATCCGATGGATCTGGTTTCTCCGATGTTGAAGCCGCAGACCATGGGCACCTTCACTTTCCATGGCTGGCTGATCGTGGAAGTCTTCACCGATGCCGGATTGGTCGGTATCGGCAATGCCGCGCTTTCGCCGCTCGTCACCAAGGCCCTGATCGACCAGCAATTGGCGCCGCTGATCCTGGGCATGGATCCTTGGGACGCCGAATTCATCTGGCAGCATATGTACCGGCACACCCTAGCGTTCGGGCGCAAGGGCATCGCCTTGGTGGCGATCAGCGCCATCGACATCGCTTTGTGGGATCTGATGGGCAAAGCGGCAAAGCAGCCGGTCTTCCGCCTGATGGGGGGACGCACCCGGCCGCGCATTCCAGTCTATGCCAGCCGGCTTTATTCCATCCCGCTACAGGACTTGGCGTCCGAAGCGGCCCGCTACAAGGCCGAGGGCTTCAAGGCCATGAAGCTGCGCTTCGGCTGGGGTCCGGTGGACGGCGCCGAAGGCATGCAGCGCAATATCGCCTTGGTGCGGACGGTGCGCGAAACGGTGGGAGACGGCATCGACGTGATGGCCGACGCCTATATGGGATGGTCGCTGGATTATGCCAAACGCATGATGCGGCTGCTGGAACCGTTCAACCTGCGCTGGCTGGAAGAGGCGATCATACCGGACGATATCCATGGCTATGGCGAGCTGCGCCGTTTCGGCCGCACGCCCATCGCGGCGGGCGAGCATGAATTCACGCTTTATGGTTTCCGCCAGCTGATCGAGGCCAAGGCGCTGGATTACATCCAGTTCGACACCAACCGCGTCGGCGGCCTGACCGCGGCGCGCAAAATCCAGGCGCTGGCCGAAGCCTATAGCATTCCCGTCGTGCCGCATGCCGGCCAGATGCACAATTATCATGTCGTGATGGCCAGCCTGAATTCTCCCATCGCGGAATATTTCCCCAAAGTCGATGTCGAGGTGGGCAACGAATTGTTCTGGTATATTTTCAAGGGAGAACCAGTGGCCCGGGACGGCTATGTCGAGCTTTCCGACGATGTGCCCGGCCTGGGGCTTCAGATCGACGAAGCGGCATTGTCGCGTTTCAAAGTAACGGACTAAAGGATCACTATCATGCGGGTTTCGGTATTGGGTCTGGGCATCATGGGCGCCGGCATGGCGCATAATCTGGTCGCCAAAGGGTTCGAGGTGGCGGTCTATAACCGCAGCCCGGACAAGGCGGCCCCCTTCGCCGCAAAGGCCCGCATTGCCGTCACGCCGGCCGAGGCGGCCAGGGATGCCGATATCATCATCGCCATGCTGTCGGACGATGATGCCTCGCGCGGAGTCTGGCTCTCGGATGGCGGGGCCCTCGGCGCGGCCCGCCCCGGCGCAATCATTATTGAATGCGGCACGCTATCGCCTTCCTGGGTGCGGGAGCTGGCCGCCGCCGCCGGCAAGGTGGGGGTGGGTTTCATCGATGCCCCGGTCACCGGCAGCAAGCTGCAGGCCCAGGAAGGAACCTTGCGCTTCCTGGCGGGAGGCAGTCCAAGCGATCTGCTCAAGGCGGGGCCGGTCCTGGGCGCGATGGGAAGTGAGACCATCCACATGGGCGGCGTGGGCTCCGGCGTCCTCATGAAACTGGTCAACAATTTCCTCTGCGGGGTGCAGGTCGCGGCGTTAGCGGAAGGCTTGGCGATGGCGGAAAAAAGCGGTCTGGACGGCGAAAAAACCCGCGCGGTTCTGCTGGGCGGCGCGCCGGGCAGTCCGCTGGTGAAGGCAGTGGCGGGCCGTATCGCGGCGGGTGATTACACCGCCAATTTTTTCCCCGGCCTGATGGCCAAGGATCTGGATTATGCCGGGCGCGAGGCGGCCAAGCTCGGGCTGACGCTGGAGACGGCGGCCGCGGCCCGAAAGCGCTTCCTGGAGGCCGTAAAGGCGGGATATGCCGACAAGGATATCGCCGCCATCATAGAACCGCTGCGCCACCCGGCCGGCGATTGAGCTGACGGGCGCAAAAAAAAAGGCCGGGTGCTGCCACCCGGCCTTTGCGTTTCGTGAGGCGCGGTCGTCCTTTAGTCGTTGAACCGCACGCCAACGCGATAAGCGCGCCCGATACAGTCATAGATGATGCAGCTTGTGCCGGGCCCTCCGATGCTGGGTGTGTTCGGCGGCGGCGCGTCGAAGGCATTGTCGATAGCGGTGAAGAACTGGATCCGGTCGCTCCAGCGATAAGAGGCTCGCAAGTCGCCATAGACCACCATCGGCACGGAGTTGTCGTCGATGCTGGTATAGACTGTCTGGCTCTGGGTCAGGGCGTTGGTCAGCCGGGCCGAACCGATCAAACGAGCCCCCGCGGTAAGCGACCAGGGCCCCTCATCATAGGTTGCCGTAACATTGGTGCGCAATTTCGGCTGGGTGAAGCCGGAGAGCGGATTAAGCGCACCATCGCCGCTGACCGAGCCGGCGCCGTCCACCGTCAAGCCCAGCGAGGTCCGGGTCTTTTCATCGGTATAGTTGCCCACGACATGCCAGCTCAAGGTGCCGTCAAACAGGTCGTGGTGGTAATCGATCTCGAAGTCGAGACCCGAGACGGACTCCCGGTTGGCGTTGACCGGCCCCTGGTAATAGGCATTGAAGGCACCTTCCTTGTCGGCGGAGAAGGTCAGGCCGCCGAGCAGGGCCGTGGGCGCATTGCCGTTGCCGTCCACTTCCGAGGCCACCGGGGCTTGGTTGTTGCCCGGCCAGCCTTTGCCGAAAAAGACAAACTGGCAGAAGACCGGATTCTTCAAGCTGGCGCATTGGTTGAAGATCTGGCCGGACGAGAACGAGAAAATCCCGTGATGCAGGGTGATCGAGTACCAGTCGAAGGAGGCGGACAGGTTTTCAATCCAATGCGGCGTCAGGACAACGCCGCCCGACACCGTGGTGGCCTGCTCGGGAACCAGCAGCGGATTACCCGCCTGGAGCTGTTTCACAGAGAAGGAAGAGCCGCCCGGCGGATAGGACTGCGTCTGGGTGCTGACCAGGATGGGGGAGAACAATTCCGCGACGCCCGGCGCGCGAATGTCCGACGACAGGGTGGCGCGAAGCTTGAAGTCCTCATCGACCTGGCTGGTAGCGCCGATCTTCCAAGTCTCCACCGTTCCGCTGGTGGAATATGAGGTGATGCGGCCCGCGGCGGTGAAATCCAGATCGTCGACGAATTGGTTCTTCAGGACCGGAACGTCAAGTTCCAGGAAACCCTCCTGCACATTATACGCACCGTGGTATTCGGAGAAATTGCCCGATTCGAAAACGCCCGACGCGCCCAGTTCCAGCGGATCGCGCACATTGCGCTGCTGTTCCAGACGGTTTTCAAAGCCTACCACGACCGCGGGTTTGCCGGCGGCAAAGCCCCAAGGCAGCGTTCCCTGCGTCGAGATCGAGAACACCGATTGGTTCAGGATGGAAAGGAATTGGTCCGCGATCGCGTCGTTTATCCGCCCCGGCGCGATGTAATTGAGCGCGGCCTGGGTTGTGTTGCCGTCGCCGAACAGGTTCAGCGGGACGCAGCCGGGCTGATAACCGCCAGGCTGCAGCACCTGATAGCCGACACTATTGGTGGTGACGCCATACAAGGTCTGCGTCAAGGTCGAACGGCAGGCAATGCTGCCCACCGCGGGGATCGGCACGCCGGCATTGGTCAGTAACGTGCGGATCGTGGCCGCCGTCGTCGCATTGCCGCCGCCCAGCGAATCCGGCCCGGTCGCCTGCACCACCACCGCGTCCACCGCGTTGTTGAAGTTGGTGTTCATGGTGTTGTAACGGGCCCATTGCCGCTCGCGCACCGTGCTATTCTGGGCATAGGCTTCCCAGGACCAGTCCTCCCCCATGAGGCTGTAGCCGCCGTTCAGGGTGAAGACGCCGCGCATCAATTGGCGATAGCTCTGGACGTAATTCTGCGCAATGGACTTGGACCAATTGAATACCGTGACATCGTGGATGTTTTGAAGATTTTCGATGGCCGCGGTGCCCAGCGAGAAGCTGGGAATGCCGCCGGCGGTCATCTGCTGCTGGATCGACGCCGGAATGAAGGCGTTGTCCGCTTTGACGGTCACTTGGCTCTGCCGGCCATTATTGGCCAGGTTCTGCTCCGCATTCCAGCCATAATTCAGCATCACAGACGCGGAGATGTCCGAGTTAATTTTGAAGTTGGAGTAACTGAACAGATTATAGTTGTGATAGGGCACGGCCGTGAGCGGCGGATTGGCGACGTCGCTGTTGGGATTGGCCGAACAGTTATAGCAGTTGCTGCCGGCCGCATTGGTGCCGGGCGTGATATTGTTGACGCCGTAAATGAACGGCACCGCCTGGGCATTGGGCCCCACGAACTGCACGCCCTTAAGTGCGTTGGCGGCCGCCGGGCTGGCGACCCCGCTGCCGGCGGCGCTGGCGGTGATCAACCCGCCATTGGTGAAGGAGTTGGTATAGACACCGCTGGGCGTGTGGCACAGCTCGGTCGCCGGACCGCCATTGACCACGGCGCAGGAATAGAGCGCCCGCTGGTCGCGGTCGTACCAACTGCGGTTCCAGTTGAACACCGCATCGGGGCTCATGGTGTAGTTCGCCGCGAACTCGGTATGACCGCGGCCCCCGAAAATATCGGTGCCGAACACCGCTTCCACTTTGGTGCTGAAATGATCGTTGTGCGAATCGTTGCCGACTGTCGCAGTCGCCTTGAAGCCGCTATAGTGCTTGTTGATGATCAGATTGACCACGCCGGCCACGGCGTCCGAGCCCCAGGACGCGGAAGCGCCGCCCGTCACCACATCGATACGCTCGACGATGCCGCTTGGGATAGTGGAAAGATCGACGCCGCCGATCGCGGGCGGGCCGCCGCCATTGGGGTTGGAGGTGACGACGCGCTGGCCGTCGAACAAGACGAGAGTTCGCACTACGCCAAGGCGGCGCAGATCGACGGTGTCGATGCCGGAATCGCCTTGCGATGCGTTACCGGCATGGGAGCCGTTGCCCGGCGAGTCACCAGAGCCCACAGCCGGCAGCTCGCGGATGGCATCGCCGATATCCACTTTGGCATCGCGCTGCAATTGCTGGATGCCGATCACGGTCACGGGGGTAGGGGCGGTATAACCTTGGATCTGAATTCGGGATGCGGAAACTTCCACGGTTTCCGTCGTGGCTGCGTTCTGCGCGCTGGCGCTTGCGGTAATGGCTGCAACCATCGCGGCCATCGAGCCGCCCAGCATAAGTTTCTTGCCAAGGCTTTCCATAAGTCCCCCTAAGAGTGTGAAATGTTGAGAAGCTCCACCGCAACAACACGAAGTGTTGACGATGCTATCTGGCCTCCAGGACCTTCTTGCCGTCAAGAGCCCTCAACCCTTGGGAAGGAATTCATCAGTCTACGGACAAAGTGTGCGTGGCGGATGCTGTTTGTTCGCCAGGCGGCTTGTGCCGCACTGCACATCGTCCGTTGGCAGGGCGTCGGCAGGGGCTAGTGCATGCAATCGGCGGGCTTTTCGAAAATGGTTCCCAAGAACGTCATTGGCTTTACTGCGGTGCAGCGCGGGCGCTTTGCGGCGCAAAATCAAAACATAACCGTTTTGTAATCTTGTGTCCCAACGGCCACGCAGCTGTACTTTACGCAGTGAAATGTTGCAGGGCCTGCGTGCCAAAGGTTTTGCGGGAATCGGCGGAACGCGAGCATGGCCTGCATCTTGCGCAAAGCCATTTCCGCAGGCCCGCTCCGGACGCTAGGCTGGACAAATCATGACGGTCGCTCTTCCCGAAATCAGACGGTCCGCCGCGCTGGGCTGGCAGTTGTTTCACGCCGGCAATCTTGCCGCGGCCGATGAGGTGGTGCGGCCTTGGCTCACCCATAGCGGCAATGACGAGCTGGTGCCGCTGATCGGTGCCATCCGGCTGCAACAGAAGCGTTTCGCCGAAGCCGCGGCGATGTTCGCCCGCGCACGCGCCCTTCATCCCACCCAGGCGCGCTTTGCCCTTTTGCACGGCATGGCGCTTGCCGGCATGAACCAGTTCGACCCGGCCATCGCGGCCTTCCAATCCGCCATCAAGCAGGATCCCAAACTCGCGGATGCCTATCTTTCATTGGCAACGGCGCAGCGAAAACTGGGACAGGCGCCGGCAGCGCAAAACACCTACCGCAAATTGCTGCGCCAGCACCCCGATCATGTGGATGGCTATATCGGCCTCGCCTCGGCGCTGGCGGAAGCCGGACAGTCCGCCGATGCGGAGGCGCCGCTGCGGCGCGCCCTGCAATGCACGCGCGACCCCAAGGTTCAAGCTGCCATTCACAACAATCTCGCCATCCTTTTGAGCAGCCAGAACAAACACGCCGCGGCGCTGGAGGCGCTGGAACGCACCCAGGCATTGGCGCCGAACCTGCCCAAACTCGATGAACGCCGCATCGACCGGCTGTATCAGCTTGGTCGCTATGAGGAATGCCTACAGATTTACCGGACGCTGCTGGACCGCAATCCCACGGACACGACACTGCACAAGGCCTATAACAGCCTTCTCTACCGGCTGGGCCGCATGGATGAGTTTCTGGCCTCTTACGACCGGGCGCCGCAAACGCGCGATCTGTTGTTCGCAAAAGCCCGCTTTCTTTCCCTGCTCAAACGCAGCGACGAGGTGGAGGCCATTTTCAACACGCTGTTGTCGCGCGATCCGCTCGACAGCGCGGCGCTTTGTGGACGCGCCGACAATCTGATGGCGCTGGGCCGCCACCAGGAGGCGCTGGCGCTCTTCGAAAGCGTCATCGGCCGCGCTGGCGCGAACCCCGGTGTCTTCAGCGCGGCCGCCAGCGCCGCGCTCCTGACCGGCGACCCGCAAAGAGCCGAACATTTGTGTCAATCGGGATTGGCACTGGCGCCTCTCGACCAAACCTGCCTGGCGATCCTGGGTACGGCCTGGCGCCTACAATCCGATGAGCGCGACGAAACCCTGAACGGCTATGACCGCTTCGTGCGCGTCTTCGATCTGGGTCCCCCGGACGGTTTTTCCAGCATGGAGAGTTTCAACGTGGAATTGGGCGCCTATCTGGCGCAGCTGCACCCCAAGACCGATGCCTATTTGGACCAGTCGCTTTATGGCGGCACCCAGACAGAAGGGATGCTGTTCGGCGCCGGCCATGCCCTGGTGGAGAAAATTCGCGGCCCCATCGAAGCGGCAATCTCATCTTTCATCGCCGAACTGGGCGGGGGGGAGGACCACCCCTTTCTGGCCCGCCGCGCCGCGAATTTCCGTTATGCGGGCGCCTGGTCCTGTCTGATGCGCGATCAGGGCTTTCATACCAATCATTTGCATCCGGAAGGCTGGATCAGTTCCTGTTACTACGTGACGGTGCCTGCGGAAACCGAGGATCCACAGACCCGCAATGGCTGGATCAAGTTCGGCGAGCCGTCATTGGATCTCCCGCTGAAAAACCCCATCCGGCGGGCCGTTCAACCCGTTCCGGGGCGGCTGGTCTTGTTTCCCTCCTATATGTGGCACGGAACGATTGCGCTGCGCGCCGCCTCGCCGCGCACCACCATCGCTTTCGACGCCGTGCCGATATAAGCAGCGCATTACAATGCGAGAGAGGACATGAGCGAAGCCAAAATCCGCAAGGCGCTTATCTCGGGGCGGGAAATCTTCATTTGCGATGATGTCATCGACTCCCAGGTGGTGAAACAGATCGGCGCCGAGATGGGCGCGCTGCCCTATGTGCGCTCGGAAAAAAGCCGCGCCGACGTGCCCGGCCTGGTGGCGGTTTCCGATATTGCGCTGGAGAAAATCCCGGCCAATCCCTTTCTGCGCAGCCTCAAGCGCCTGGTCGAACAGGCCTTTCCGCAGGAGCGATTTTCAGACCGGCGGGCCTATGTCAATTGCAGCGTTTATGGCGATGGCTATTACATGCACCGCGATTGCGTGGAGCAGGAAGCGCACGTCACCGCGCTTTATTACGCCAATCTGGAATGGCATCCCGATTGGGGCGGCGAGACCATCTATTATAATGACGAGGAAGAGGCCGAAATCGTGGTCATGCCGCGCCCCGGCCGGCTGGTGATCGCGCGCGGCGCGATCCTCCATCGCGGGAATGTTCCCACGCGTATCTGCTACCAGGAGCGCTATACGCTGGCCTATAAGCTAAATTGCTTGGGTGCGGTGCCTCCCCAAACCTGACGACGCGGATTGTCGCTGCAATTTGCGCCGCGCGATGTTAGGCTTGGTAAAAGACCAGGGGAAAAAAGGGGACGCCATGAGCATCAAGAAACGCGATTTTCTCAAGCGGTTCGGCATGGTCAGTGCCGGCCTCGCCGCCGCGACCGTGACCGATCCGGCCGGAGCGCAAGTGCCCCCCGGCGTTCCCAAGGCGACCGGGCGCAGCATGCTGGACAGCCCCAATTACATCGGCACGGCGAGCAAAGGCTATGGCTTTCGCGCCAATTGGGCCCGCAGCCTGCCGCCGGTTTCCACGGTCGACCCCAATTACAAGCCGCGCCGCATCAACAAGGCGATCGAATTGTGGGAAGACAATCAGGTTGTCGCCTATGCCGAATTTGGACCCACCGGCGCGCCCGATACCTATGAGGAGGGCAAGCGCATGGCTCACACCTATTGCGATGCGATCAATTACGAGATGGAGAATGACGCGTTCAATTTCTCCGACTTGCGCAACTTCATGCAGGGCCTGGTCGATGGCGGGCCGACGCCGTCGGGCCACCGCACCCCGATGGTGTTCGTCACGCTTCCGGCCTGGGGCTTCGATGGCGCTTCGATGCGCGCCAATGTCTGGCAGATCCATCAGGCCCTGGCCGCCGGCGCCCATGGCGTGTTGATTTGCGAAATGGAATCGCCGGAAGCCGCCGAAATCGCCATTGCCGGCGGCCGCTACAAATGGACCTGGCCCGGCGTGGAGGAACTTCCCATCGAAGGGGTGCGCGGCGCGGGAAGCCAGGACTTCGCCGCCCATATCTGGGGCGTGCGCCCCGCCGAATATCTGCGCGTCGCCGATGTCTGGCCGCACAATCCCAAAGGCGAAATCACCATGGGGTTCAAGCTGGAGAATCGCCGCTCCGCCCAGGTCGCCGAGCAGATCATGGCGGTCAAGGGTTTGGCTTTCGCCGAGCCGGGTCCAAGCGACAATGGCTGGTCGCATCTGGGCTGGGATGCCATTCGCGCCGACATCACGCCGGCTCAGCGCGCCGCTTTACCGGCCAGCAAGCGCCTGGAAGAGGATCTGGAACGCATCCGCCTGGCGGCCAAGGCGAACAATGTGAAATGGCTTGGCAACGGCCCGCCGGGCGCCACGCCCCAGCAGCAGATCGATGAAGGCCGGCGCATGGGGCCTGCCGGCAACAACGAGGCGGCGGTGCGGGCGGACCGGGAATACACCAAGCGCAAGATGCCGTATTGACCGCATCGCAGTTGCAGGCCTCTTGCGCGTATCAAACAAAAACTGCGGTTGTCCACGGCGACGGAATTGCTGCGCGGAGCGATCCGCGGGCATGAGCAGCAGTCCGCGGGCTGATTTCTTGCCTGTACGACTCTACCTCACAAAAGATATAGGCGGCGTCTTGCGTGCCGCTCCGGTTGTCCTCAGCAGGCTCCTGGCCAATTCTTGCGCTTGGCGTCCTGCGCGACCGCGCGGTTCGGACATCATCTCCCCCCCGGGAGTGGCCCGGATGGTCTTCAGTCTAGTGGGCGCCAACCGGCGCGGCGGGCCTGAAAACCCGCCGCGACCTTCTCGCATCGTAAAGATCGAAAGTCTGTCCTGAGCGGGCGGAGAAATTGCTGCCGCCTTCGTTCACATGAACGGCAATCGGGGGGCTGAAGCTGCGACGTAGGAGATCGTCCTACAGAAAACACAGGTCGCAGTTCGTTCACAAAAGACGGTAGCGTCTGATTAGTACGCATGACGTCGCCGACATAAAAATCCGAAATATATATCCTTGGGGGGATCCGTGAATTTGATTCTGAAGCAGCTTTTGCTTAACGGTTCTGCGTCTGCGCTGATCGTGGGCGCCACAATTGGCGCGGCTTACGCGCAGGCAAGCGCTAGCCCTGGTGACGTCGAAACCGTCGAAGTGTCCGCCTCACGCATCAACATCGCCGGTTTTCAATCGCCGACTCCGGTGACCGTGATCGGCCCCGAGCAGATTGAACGCAACGCCCGCCTCGATCTCGCCGACGAAATCCGCGATTTGCCGGAAGTCGCGGGCAACTCCGCCAGTAGGGGCGCAAACAGCAACAATGGCTCCCAGGGCAATGCCGGCATCAACAGCCTTAGCCTGCGTAACCTTGGCTCCCAACGCAATTTGGTCTTGATCGACGGCCAGCGTGTGGTTTCCGCCGCCATCGAGGATGGCACCGTCGACCTGGCCACCGTTCCGACCTCGATGGTACAGCGCGTCGACGTGGTAACCGGCGGCGCCTCAGCCGCCTGGGGCTCCGATGCGGTCACTGGCGTCATCAATCTGGTGATCAACAAGAAGTTCGAAGGCGTCAAAGGCAATGCCGAATATTCCGACAATCTCCTCATCGGCCGGCCGCAATACAAAGCCGAAGTTGCCGCCGGCACCGGCTTCGACGGCGACAGGGGGCATATTGAATTTGCCTACAACACGCTGATCAGCAACACGCCCAATTTCAACGGGCAAAACCCCCACAATTACGGCCGTAACTTCGTGTACAATCCCGGTTATTGCAATCAGGTTACCTATCCGACCGGGTCCACCAGCAACGGCAAATGCACGAGCTTGAGCGGCCAATCGATCGTTCAATATGCCTTCGCAACCGCCGGCGACACGACCACCCAGGGCGGATTGATCAACGCCAACACCGCCGGCCAACCTGGCTCGGGCCTGGTGGCTTCGACCACCGCGTCCGCGGCCTATACCGGCCTGCGCGGCATTGATTTTGTCGGCCAGGATGCCGTCCCCACGCCGTTCAACTATGGCACGGTCTCCCAGACCACCTGTTACAATGGCTGCACCAACAACCAGCATTCCGGCGTCGGTCCCTGGTTCCTGAGCTCGTCGCCCTTCCATCAATGGACATTCTTCAACTACACCAGCTACCAGGTCACGCCCGACATCAAAGCCTCGGTGCAGATCAATTACGGCCATTTCGTCGAGTCCAGCACCGCCAACGTTAAGAGCGGTCCCACCAACACCGTCTATGCCGACAACGCCTATCTCGATCCTTCGATTGCGCAGCGTTTTGTCTGCTCCGGCACCACTTGCGCGGCGGGCACCACGACGCTGTCGAATGGCTATAATCCCTTCACCGGCCAGGGCAGCAACGGAAAACGCCCCACCCAGACCCTTACCGTGGGCTGGGACTTCTTGAACAACCGGGCGACCTCGGACGCCGCCGGTGTATCTGGCGCGCGGATCCCCTGGACCATGGAGAATGTCTGCTCCGCCATCTCCCAACCTTGCAACAACATGGCGCGCACTGTGGCGCGGGGGGTGTTCACTCTGGAAGGACCGCTTGGGAGTAATTGGAACTGGAACGCCAGTGTGCAAGCCAGCCAAGCGCGCATCCATCAGACGCTCAACAATGATCCGGTTACCGCCCGCTTGAACAATGCGCTGGATGCGGTGCGCGTCACCGCCAGCAATGTGGGCACCTCGGGTCTGCCGATCGGCTCCATTCAGTGCCGCGGCCTTCTCATTGGTTCTCCCAGGGTCGTCAACGGGTTCGACGATCTGACCGGTTGCCAGCCGCTGAACAATTTCGGTTGGGGCAATGTCTCCAACCAGGCGCGCGCCTGGATCAATCCGGGCCTGAACCCCGGGAGCACAGGGATCCTGAACCAGGAAACCATCCATACGAATCAAGTCACCGCCGCGCTGAACCTCAATGGCGTGTTGCCTTGGAAGTTGCCGGCAGGCGATGTTGGTGTCGCCGTGGGCGGCGAATACCGTTTGGAACAAGCCGGTCAGTTTGACGTCGATCCGCGCAGCGCCAATTCGGGCTATCAGGCGGGCAATTTTAAACCTTGGGACGGCCATCTGGATGTCGTAGAGGCCTTCTCGGAAATCAACGCACCGCTGCTCAAGAACCAATTTGTCCAAACCCTCGATCTCGACGTGGCCGGCCGCATCACCAATTATGCCAGCGAAGGCGAGACCAATGCGGTCAACGGCCCCCAGCCCAAGTTCAGCTTTACGGTTGAAACCTGGAAGATGGGCTTCAACAGCCAGATCAATGACGATTTCCGCCTGCGCGGCTTCTACTCCTACGACATCCGCGCGCCCATCGTGTACGACCTCTACAACCCGGGCAATTTCAACTCCCAGTCCTGCGCGAATTGGGTAAATGGCGCTCCCAACAACCCCTGCTTCTCGAAGAACGGCGGCAACGCCGCTTTGGTGCCGGAAAAGGCCAATACGCTGGCCATCAGTGTGGTGATGACGCCGAGCTGGTTCGACGGCTTCACCGCTTCATTGGATTGGTACAGCCTGCAACTGCATGGCGGCCTGACCACCACCAGCTTCAACTCCGTGATCGCCCGCGCGAAAGCCGGCGACCACAGCTATTGCAGTTCCATTATCGATGCCGCCGGCGACGATATCTGCACCTATTCGCAAACCTCGGGCACGGCGCCGCAAATCACCCAGGTCAATGTCGGCGCCGTCAACGCGTCCGAGCTGACCACGTCCGGCGTCGATGGCAAGGCCCAGTATAATTTCGCGCTCTTCGCGGGTACCGCGACGGTGGGCATAGCGGCCAATTACGTCTATGACTGGTCGCAGACTTTGAATGGCGTCACGTTCCAGGGTGCCGGCTGCACCTCATGCTATTATTCTGGGCAGGCGAAACTCCATGGCAACATCCAAGGCTCTTATCGCCAGGGCGCATGGACGTTCGGCATCCAAGTCCACTTCACCGGGGATTCGGTGAGGGATCTGGGCACGGAAGACCAGCCCGGTTTGATCTATCGCACGGTCACCTACCACAATGTCGGCGGCGAGGATATCGCCGCGATCTCGTCCGGCCAGGCGGGCGCGGATTATTACCCGAGCAACTACAATCGCGCGTCTGGCGATATCGGGGCGCAGATACAATATCGCTGGTCGGACGCAATTCAGCTCTATGGCGCGATGGACCGCATCTTCCCGGGCAACAAATCCTATCGCGCAGGGTTCCGGTTCAACCTCTAAAAGAGATCGGACCCTGACGAAAACCACCGCTTGCCGTTGGATGGCCGGTAAGGCTTTACCAGCTTACCGCGACATATTTGGCTTCGCAGAATTCCATCAAACCGTGATGTGAGCCCTCGCGGCCAAGCCCGCTTTGCTTCACGCCGCCGAAGGGCGCCGCCGGATCCGACATCAGGCCGCGATTGAGCGCGATCATCCCGGCCTCGATCTTCTCGCAGATTTGAAGTCCGCGCTTCAGGTTCGAGGTGTAGACATAAGCCGCCAGGCCATATTCGGTGTCATTGGCTTTTCGAATGGCCTCCTCGTCGCTGTCGAAGGACTGCAGCGCCACCACGGGGCCGAAAATTTCCTCATGCAGCAGGTCGGCATTGTCGGGGACATCCACAATCACCGTCGGAGGATAATAATATCCGGGCCGGTTGAGCCGCAGACCGCCCAGCAGCAGCTTGCCCCCCTTGGCCACCGCATCGTCCACCAATTCGCTGATCTTGCGCACGGCTTTTTCATTGATCATGGCGCCAAGCGTGGTTTTAGGGTCGGTGCCTTCGCCCAGTTTCCACCGGGACATCCGATCCACGATGCCATCCGTGAAGGAATCGTAGATGCTGCGATGCGCGTAGAAACGGTTGGCCGCGGTACAGGCCTCGCCGCCATTGCGCATCTTGGCGATCATGGCGCCGTCCAGAGCGTCCGCAATCACGGCATCGTCGAAGACCAGGAAAGGGGCGTTGCCGCCCAGCTCCATGGCGCTGGAGATCACCTGGTCGGCGGCTTCCCGCAGCAGCAGGCGGCCAACCTGGGTCGAGCCGGTGAAGGACAATTTGCGCACCCTGGGATCGTGCAGAATCGCATTGGCGAGCGGCCCCGCTTTATCGGTGGTGAGGACATTGATGACCCCCGGCGGCACGCCCGCCTGCATCATGAGCTCGGCAATGGCGAAAGCCGTGAGCGGCGTTTCGGTGGCCGGTTTCAGGATGCAGGTGCAGCCGGCCGCCAGAGCCGGGGCGATCTTGCGGGTGGCCATCGCGGCGGGAAAATTCCACGGCGTGATCAGCAGCGCGATGCCGATCGGCTGATATTCCACCAGGATGCGGTTGCTGCCGCTTGGCGCGACGCCCACTTCGCCCAGAATGCGCACCGCTTCCTCGGCATACCAGCGATAGAATTCGGCGGCATACAGCACTTCGCCGCGTGCGTCCGGCAGCGCCTTGCCGTTTTCCAGCGAGATCAGCATGGCCAGCCAATCGGCATTGGCGACTATCAATTCATGGCATTTGCGCAAGATCTCCGAGCGGGCGCGCGGACTGGTGGCGGCCCAGCCGGGCGCCGCCTTATCCGCCGCCGCCACCGCCGCCAAACCCTCGTCGATATCGCAATTGGCGATGGTGGTAAGCACTTCGCCGTTCGAGGGGTTGAACACGTCAATGCGCTTTTTGGCGGCGGCCTCGCGCCATTCGCCGCCGATCAGCAAATTCGTGGGAATTGGCGGTGGCGTGGGCCCGGTTGCGGGCCGCGGCATGGTATAAGAGCTGCTCATCGTCTCGGCTTTCCTGTCAAATCATGCCCGCAGCGCGGCGCGGTCGCCGCGATAGGCGGCGCGGGTTATCGCCCGCATGGCATCGAGGTCCAGCTTGCGGGGATTGTTGTTGACCAGCCTGGCGGCGCCGATGGCGCTTTCGGCGGTCCAGTCCTGGCGGTCCTCGGCAAGGCCCAACTCGCGCAGGTTGCCCGGGATGCCCAGCGATTTGAGAAGCTCCGCGACGGAATCGATCACCGCATGAGAAAGCTGCTCGTCGCTGCCGCAAAGCCCGATGGTGCGGGCAATCTGTGCAAAAGAGCCAACGCAATTGGGCCGGTTGAATTCCATCACATAGGGAAGCAGCAGCGCCACGCCAACGCCATGCGGCGTGTGGGTCTCGTTGCCGACCGGATATTGGATGGCGTGGGCGGCGGCCGTACCGGCGGTGCCGAAGGCGCAGCCGGCGCTGAGCGCCGCCAACGCCATGCCTTCGCGCGCCTCCATATCGGCGCCATCGGCATAGGCGCGTTTGAGGAAGCGCCAGATATTGGCAATCGCTGTCAGGGCGAATTGGTCCGACAGGATATTCTTGCCGACAAAGACATTGTTGACGGCAAGTTCGGCCGCGAAGGGCCGGGGCAGGGCGGTGAAAGCTTCCACCGCATGGGTCAAGGCGTCGACGCCGGAGGCGGCCGTCAAGGTGGGCGGACAGGACGCGGTCAGGTCCGGATCGCACAGCGCCGCGGCGGGTATCAGATAGGGACTGGAAATGCCGATCTTGAGATTGCGCGCGACATCGCCGACCACAGCCACCGGCGTCACTTCCGAGCCGGTCCCGGCGGTCGTGGGCACCGCGATCACCGGCGGCAGCGGCCCGGGGATTTTGTTTTCGCCGTAATAATCGGCAATCGAGCCGCCATGGCGCAGCATCAAAGCCGCGGTCTTGGCCATGTCCATGCAACTGCCGCCGCCAAGCCCGATCACAACATCCGGGGCAAACCCGGCATGCTCGGCGACGCAGCGCGTGATGCAGGTGATCGGCAGATCGCCTTCGGTGCCGTCAAACACCTGGACGGATAGTCCGGCTTTTTCCACCGTTCCGACCATGGCGCCGAAATCCGGCTCGGCAGCAAGCCTGGCGTCGGTGCAGATCAGGGCGCGGCGGCCGAGCCGCGCGGCCATCATGCCCAGCGCCGCACGCTGGCCACGGCCGAATACCACACTGGCCGGAAGGCGCAGGGTTCCAAACATAGTCATGCCGAAACCGCCTTGCTGCTGCAGGAGTCCTTGAGGTCGAGAAGATCGCGCCAAAGCCGGTCGTCGAGATAAAGTCCTTCGGTCAAGTTTTGCGCACGCCGGTTTCGGGCGCGATCCCCCGGCACCATCACCGGATCGGCGGGATCGGCGGGGGCGCACTTTCGGATTTCATCCAGATAGGCACTTACCATCTCGGTCACTCTTTCTCCCGGGCGGGGCGCGATCACGATGAAAACATCGCCTTTGTTGCACACCGCTTCGCTGTCCAATGTTCCTTTGACTTGGGTGCCCACCGCCGAAGCGCTGAGCGCCGTCACCATCACTTCCAGCGCCAGGCCCAGAGCATATCCCTTGGGCCCGCCGAAAGGGGCAATGGCGCCAAGCTTGGCCGCTTGCGCGTCGGTGGTGGGATTGCCGTCTTCGTCCAAGGCCCAGCCTTGGGGGATTGCTTCGCCGCGATTGGCGTAATCGTGAATCTTGCCCATCGAAACCAGTCCCGTCGCCATATCCAGCACCAGCGGCTCGGGCGAGGCCGGCACAGCGATGGCGAGCGGATTGGTGCCCAGCATCTTCTTACGCCCGCCCCAAGGATGGACCAAGGCCTCGCTGGTGGTCATGGCCAGCGCGATCAAGCCGCGCTTTGCGACCTGTTCGGCATACCAAGCCAGCATGGCAATGTGGTTGGAGTTGCGGATCGCGGCGACGGCGATGCCATCTTCGCGCGCACGCGGTTCGACCGTCGCCAGGGCGGATTGGGCGACAACCGGACCCAAACCGCGTTCGCCATCGACATCGAGAAAGGCACGGTACAGCCATTGCTGCCGGCCGCTGGTGCGCGGATCGGTGAGGCCTCTCTGAATGCGCTCGACCACCCGCCGCAGGCGTAAGAGACCGTGCGAGGGCAGGCCGCGCAATTCGCCTTCCAGCAACAGATCGGCTTGGACGCGCGCATGGGCCGGCGGCGCGCCGTGGAACACCAGCACGTCCTCCGCCAAGCTTCGCACCTGTGCCGCTTCAACGATCATTTGACGGTATATTATATATTATCTGGTCATTTTTCAGATATTTGTTATTATGCGGACGGTCAAGCTATCCGTCTGCGATACATGGATTATCGGTAATCCCGCGCCCTTTAGGAACAAATCGCTTTGTCGTCCGACAAGGCATACGCCGTACAAATTCGAAGATCGGCTGACGAAAGAACAAATGCCAAGGCCCAGCCTTCAACGCAAAGCCCCGCGAGGACGTATCAAACGCCATGGCCTGGTGGAGGAAGTCTATAATCTGATCCGGGCCGATATCATGTCGCTGCGGATTCCCCCCGATAGCCGCATCCTGGTCGACAATCTGGTGCGGGATCTGGGGGTTTCGCAAACGCCGATCCGCGAAGCGCTGAGTATGCTGGAAGGCGTCGGCCTGGTCAGCAAAAAGCATTTCATCGGCTATTGCACGGCGCCCACCTTGAACCGAAAACAGTTCGAGGAACTTTTCGAAATTCGTCTGCTGATCGAACCGGCCGGCGCCAGCTATGCCGCTCAGCGGATGACGGACGCAGAGTTGGAAGATCTCGCCCACCATGCCGCGGCGATGGAGCCGGGCGTCACGCGGGCCTCTTACGATCTGTTCGCCGATCAGGACGCGGAATTTCACAGTCGGCTGGCAGCCGGCAGCGGCAATAGCCTGATCGCCGAGGCGCTGGGCCGCCTGCACACGCATATGCATATTTTCCGTCTGCGTTTTCACCGCGAGATCGCCACCGAGGCCGCCAGCGAGCATGCGCACCTGATTCAGGCGCTACAGCAGCGCGATGCCGATGCGGCCGGCGCGGCGATGCGCGAGCATATCGAGAAATCCTACAACCGCCTGGTGCAGTTCACGATCGGCTAAGAGCCAGCGTTAAAGGGGAAGCGACCATGTCAAAAAGCGAAGACTTGCGCATCGATCCGGCCTCGGCGGCATTGATCATTCAGGATCTGCAGAACGACGTGATCAGCGTGGGTGGCGCGTTCGCGGATTCGGGCGCACCGGCCCATGCCGCCAGCCAGCATGTCGTGGCCAATGTCGCGCGGCTTGCGAAGGAAGCGCGCGCGCACAAGATCCCGGTCATTCACGTCCATTACATCGTAGAACCCGGCGCGCCCGGCCTGAAGCTGAATGCTCCATTGTTCCGTGGCATCAAGGACGCAAATGCGGTGGTGCGAGGGACCTGGGGCGCGGCGGCGGTGGAGGGTCTGGAGCCCCAGGCCGCAGACCTGATCGTCGAAAAAATGCGCATGAACGGTTTTTTCGGGACCAAACTGGAAAGCCTTTTGCGCGGCTTCGGGACGCAGACGATCATGATCACCGGGGCCTGGACCAACATGTCGATCGAACATACCGCGCGGCATGCGGCCGATATCGGCTTTGAAGTGATCGTCGCCAGCGATGGCACCTCCACGGTGAATGACGAGTGGCAACGCGCCGGTCTTAATTACGCGCTGGTGAATATCGGCCGCACGCCATCCTGCGACGAGATCATTTCCGCTCTGCGCCGCTAAACCCGATCGGCCCTGGCAGCGAATATTCGCTGCGCGAATCGCGTGGGGACAGCATCACCGCCGCGGCGCGTAACAGCCCAATAAAACACGGAAAGAACGCTCCAGGGATGCGGAGCCGATCGCCGGATGTCACGAAGCGATTGTTTACGTTGAACATTTTCTGAGGTGATGCTCTACGCCCACAGACTCCCCCGAAAAGATGATTGTGATCAAAGGGCTGTTGAGCTTATTATAAAATATATGGTATTACCCGATTTCGCGCCCTTGATGGCGCCATAGAATAATTTACGCCGGCCCAGTCAACGAACCGGGCAGTTTGAGGAGAGGACCAACAGCGGCCTGAAGTGACGTGCCCCAAGGCGGGCATGTGGTTTGGGTCAACCATCCGTCCCGAGGCACAGCGCCTCGCGGCGCTTGCACCGAAATTACAGTTACCAACAAAAATATCAGGGGAGTTCACTTATGTCTTACGGATCCACCAAGCGCGATTCCATCTCGAACATGCCGAATACCGGGCGCAAGAGAGCTCTTCTGCTCGGTTCGGTCTCAGTGCTGGCGTCGGTTTTGGCAAGCAGCGTGGCCAGCGCCCAGAATGCTCAGACCGCCGCCGCGGTGGAAACCGTGACCGTCACCGGCGCGCGCGCCGCGGTCGCCGGTGCGCTCGATATCAAACGGGACGCGGGTCAGATCATTGACTCCATCGTTTCGGAAGATATCGGCAAGCTGCCCGATACCACGGTGGTGGAATCGCTGCAGCATGTCACCGGCATTTCGATCATCCGTAGTTCCTATGAGCCTTCCACGGTCCTGATCCGCGGTCTTCCCGACATTCAGACCCTGATCAATGGCCGCCAGATCTTCACCTCCACCGGCCGTACCATTTCGCTGCCGGATTTCCCGTCCGAAATGCTGGCCCGCGTCGATGTCCAGAAGGCGTCTGCGCCCGACCAAATCGAAGGCGGCATGGCGGGCCTGATCGATGTGCGTTTGCACCGGCCCTTTGATTTCAAGGGCTTTACTTTGGCGGGCGGTGCGGAAGCGCGCTACCCCAGTCTGTCGGGCGTGATCTCCCCCTCGGCCTCGATGCTGGTCAGCGACCGTTGGACCACCGATGTCGGCGAGATCGGCTTGCTGGCCGACGTTTCCTACAAGCTCGAGTGGAGCGGCGAGGACGATTCGGGCGGCGGTGCCCGCACCGGTGTCACCGGCGGTCCGGTGGCCGGCGCCGGTTCGGGGCCGGGTAATGTTTGCATCCCCACCAACGCGGCCACCGGCGCGGGCTGCTCCGCCAACAACGCCACCTATACCGGCGGCATCCGCCAAGGCTATGCGGCGCGCTCCGGCGGCTCGATGGACCAGAGAAACGGCATGGTCGAACGCGGTGCCTTGCTGCTCGGCGGCCAGTGGCGTCCGACCCAGGGCCTCGAACTGTATAGCGAGCTTTTCTATACGACCCTGCGCAACCGGGTGAACGCTGACTTCCTGGCTGCCCAGAACGGCAATTGCGACGATTATGCCAAAGACAAAGTGTTCCCGGGCACCAATTTCCTCGAGGAACAATATGCCGGCTGCTTCACCATCACCTCGAACCAGCCGCAGCACAGCAAGGAAGACACCTGGCAGTTCGCCACGGGCGGCATCTGGGATCCCACCAGCCATCTCGAAGTGACCAGCGAATTTTCCTACACCGGTTCCAAGCGCGTATCGGCAACGCCGGTGATGGACGACTACGCCAACTTCACCACCAATCCGGCGACCGGCAAGAGCAACGATGGCTTCCACACCATCGTGTCCTACAAGGGCACCGGCATCCTCTATTGGGACATGCCCGGTAACGAAGAGGTCACTGGCCCGTTCTATTACAGCCAGTTCTACGACAACTTTAACGACGCGCGCGGCAGCGGCTATAACGGCCGCGTCGATGCCACATACACCTTCGGCACGTCCAACTTCATCAACAGCATCCAGGTTGGCTATCGTTACGATCGCCGTGCCGCGCACAATTACGGTCCGGCCGGCGGCGGCTTGGGCTGCGCCGCCATCACCACCCCCGGCAACGGCGCCGCGGCGAACAACAAATACATTGTCGCCGCCTATAACAGCCCGGCCTGCACCGCCTTCCGGGCCTCGGTGACGCCGAACTTCACCGCCTCCACCAACTCCAACTCGTTCAATCCGGCCAACGTGCTGGCGCAGACCAACGTCCATGTCGGCGGTGTGCAGGTCGACCCCAACGTCGTGCACTGCACCCATGGCGAGTTGTTCGGGCCCGAATTCGGTATGACGAAATTCTGCGACGCGTCGCAGGACTTCCTCTACTACCAGGTCGAAAAAGTCCGCAATATCTTCGGCTATTCCGGTCCGCAGGAAAATTCGCCGGCCACCGAATACAAGGTCAACGAGGCCACGAAAGATGGCTACGTCAAGGTGAATTATGGCTTCCCGATCTATGACATCCCGGTGGATGGCAATTTCGGCGCCCGCATTGCCGACACCACCCTGACCATCGATTCCTGGACCTCGCAATATGTGCCGGCAGACCCCACCGTAGGTCCCACGGCCGGCAAAAATGCCGGCTGCTTGACCTGCGTGGTCTACACGCCGATCCACCGGATCAAGGAAACCTTCGATCTGCTGCCGAGCTTCAATATCAAGGCAGCGCTCATGGACAATCTGTTCCTTCGCTTCGCTGCCAGCAAGACGCTCACCCGTCCGAACTTCAGTCAGCTCAATCCCAATTTGAAGCTGACGGCCGCGACCGGCAACGTCACCGGCAGCATCAATGGCGGCAATCCCGACCTGGTGCCGGAAAAGTCCGTCAATCTGGATGCGGATGCCGAGTATTACTGGGGTAACGCCAACCATGTCAGCTTGGCGGTGTTCAAGAAGGACGTGTCCGGTTACATTCAGAACCAGACCAAGCAGGTCTTTGTTGGTGGCGACTCCTACAATCAGACGCAGCCGACCAACCTTTTGGACTCCACCGTGGAAGGGGGCGAAGTTGCCTACTCCCAGTTCCTGGACTTCTTGCCGGAGATGGTGGACGGCCCGGAGTGGCTGGGCGGCTTCGGCTGGGACATCAACGCCACTTACATCGCCGGCGTGTTCCAGAACATCAACCATTGGCACACCAACGTGACCGGTATCTATGAATATGGTGGGGTCTCGTTCCGGGTGTCCTGGACCTGGTCCAGCAGGTACTACACTGGCAACACCGTGGGCACGCAACCGAACGATACCTATGCGGCGCCGCGCAACAATTTGGATGCCTCGTTGAACTACACCTTCAACGACCATCTGGTGTTCACGCTCGATGCGACCAACATCTCCAACAGCAAATTGCGCACCTTCGGCTATAAGAATGGTGACGATTTGAGGACGGATATGGACATGTATGCCAATGCCGCCTCGATCTTCGACCGGGTGATCTCGGTCGGCGTGCGTTACAAGATGTAATACGGTATCTGGCTTCGGCAGGTTTCGGACGGTGTCCGAGACCTGCCGGGGCAAGTCCGTTCAGGAGGCGTTGGTTGATTTCCAAGTGCGGACTGTTGGCCCTGACACCCTTGTCTTGGGCGCAGGTTTAACAATCCAAGAGCAGGAAATTGCCCATGTTGATCGCCCGCCGTTCGCCTCTTAGCCGCCGTGCCCTGATCCGGGGCTTGGGAAGTGTCGCCATCGCCCTGCCATTCCTGGATGCGATGGTGCCGGAAAGCCTGATCGGCTCGGCCGAAGCGGCCGTGCGCAAAGCCAAGGCGATGCCAAAGAACCGCTTCTCGCTGCTCTATTATCCCAATGGGCTGGAATCCTCGGCCTGGTATCCCAAAGGCCCGGGCGCCGATTACGACCTGACCGGCACCTCGATGGAGCCGCTCAAGCGCCACCAGAAAGACTTCCTGCTGCTGGGCAATTTGGCGGTGCCGATGGCGCTTTACGATGCCGC
>JAICHV010000028.1 GCA_025924715.1 Alphaproteobacteria bacterium | reverse complement strand
GTCATAGACGGCGATGGTGCCGGACTGCTTCTTGTCCAGGCCGTAAGCCAGGGCGGCCGCGGTCGGCTCATTGATGATGCGAAGAACTTCCAGACCGGCGATGCGGCCGGCGTCCTTGGTGGCCTGACGTTGGGCGTCATTGAAATAGGCCGGAACGGTGATCACCGCCTGGGTGACTTTTTCACCCAGATGCGCCTCGGCGGTTTCCTTCATCTTCTGCAGGATGAAACCGGAGACTTCCGACGGCGAAAATTTCTTGCCATCCCGGCCCTGGACCCAGGCATCGCCATTGTCGGCTTTGACGATCTTATAGGGGACCATGCCGATGTCCTTTTGGGTCATCGGATCGTCGAAGCGGCGGCCGATCAGCCGCTTGATGGCAAAAAAGGTGAATTCGGGATTGGTGACGCCCTGGCGCTTGGCGGGCTGGCCGATCAGGCGCTCGCCATCCGGGGCAAAGGCCACGATCGAGGGGGTGGTGCGGGCGCCTTCCGCGTTCTCGATGACCTTGGGGGCCGAGCCCTCCATGACCGCGACGCAGGAATTGGTGGTGCCCAGATCGATGCCGATAACTTTAGCCATTTTTACTTCCTCTCACTGGGCATGGAGTCCTGACCCTGACGGCGTCCTCCGGTCCATCCCATTGAATTATATGACAAAGTCAGCTTCGGGTCGTAACCCATGCTGACCACAGGGGGTATATAGGCAGGGGGGCTCTCCTTGCCAAGCCTGACCAGGGGCAAAACCCAGCCATTCAGCCGTTCAGGGCGAGGAAAGCCTGGTTAAGGGCAACCGCAAAGCCGCACCAGGCCAGATAGGGCAGCATCAGCAGTCCGGCCAGCCGGTCCGCCCGCCAAAAAGCGATGGTGGTGGCCAGGATAAGCAGCCAGAGCACCACGATCTCCACCAAACCGGCGCCGATCTGATGCAGGCCGAAAAAGATCAGGCTCCACGCGAGGTTGAGCACCAACTGAAGGGCATAAAGAACAATTTGCGGGCTTTTCAGGCCCCGCACCTTCCAGGCCCGCCAGGCCGCCACCGCCATCAAAACATAAAGCGTGGTCCAGACCGGTGCGAAAACCCAATCGGGCGGGGCGAAACTGGGACGGGCGAGGCCGGCATACCAGAGGCGGATATTGGGGTCGGTGACGACGCTGCCGATGGCGCCCACCGCCAAAGTGGCCAGCACGAACAGCAGCAGCGGCCGCCGGGCGCGGCGCTTGGGATCGTCGTCGGGGAAATCCAGAAAGCTCATTGCGCGGCGTGGTCCGTCAAAATTGATGCAATACAGGCCGAGATTTTCTTCGCCGTCGGCAAATGCAGGAATTCGTTGGGGCCATGGGCGTTGGAATGCGGCCCCAAAACGCCGGTGACGACGAATTGCGTCTGGGGAAATTTCTTGCCCAGCATGGCCATGAAGGGGATGGAGCCGCCTTCGCCTTGAAAGGCCACCGGCTTGCCGAACACCGACAGGCTGGCCTTGTTCAGCGCCGCTTCCAGCCAAGGCGCCAGGCTGGGCGCATTCCAGCCGGTTTCGCCGCGCGGCGAGTCGAAACTGACTTGCGCCTGATAAGGCGGATCGCGTTCCAGCGCCTGTTTCACCGCGGCGCGCGCCTCGTCGGCGGAACAAGTTGGAGGCAGGCGCAGCGACAATTTCGCGGTGCTAAAGGGAAGCAGCACATTGCCGCCGTCGCGCGGCAGGGGGTAACCTTCCATCGCCGTGACCGCCAATTGCGGACGCCAGGTTTTTTCCAGAATCAATTCGGCGTCATTGTCCCCCATGGGCAAGGTGGGGGCGGCGAACGGCAATTCGGTGTGCACCGTGTCGCCCAGAATGTCGGCGGCTTCCTGCGCCTGGCGCCGGCGGTCGGCCGGAATATCGGCGAACAGTTGCGGCAGCGTCATGCGTCCGGTGGCTTCGTCCTCGATGCGGGACAGCAGGGCGCGCAGGATGCGGAAGGACGATGGCACGATGCCGCTGGCGGCGCCGGAATGCACGCCTTCGTTCAGCACGCGTACCGTCAAATTGCCCATCACCATGCCGCGCAAGGACGTGGTCAGCCAGAGTTGATCGTAATTGCCGCAGCCGGAATCCAGGCACACCACCAGATCGGGCGTGCCGATACGCGCCGACAGATGCTCGATATAGAAGGGCAAGTCGGGCGAGCCGGATTCTTCGGAAGCCTCGATCACCATCACCACCCGGGCATGGGCGATATTTTGTTCTTTCAGCGCCAGCAGCGCCGACAGCCCGGCGAACATGGCATAGCCGTCATCGGCGCCGCCGCGGCCGAATAATTTATCGCCCCGCCGCACCGGCTCCCAAGGCCCCAGCCCTTCCGACCAGCCGGTCATCTCCGGCTGCTTGTCGAGATGGCCATACATCAGAACGGTACTGTCGGCATTTTGTTTGGTCGCTCCGGCTCGCGCCGATGCTCCGCCCGGCACCTCAATGAAGATCAGCGGCGTGCGATCTGCCAGCCGCAGCACTTCCAAGGTCGAACCGGGCAGGCTTTTCAGTTTGCCCCGCGCCCAGGTCTCGAACAGCGAAACCCCGCGGTCCATATGACCGTTCGCCTGCCAAGCGGGATCGAAAGCCGGGCTCTTGTTGGGAATGCGGATATAATCGCAGAGCGTGGGAACGATCTGCCGTTCCCACAGCTCGTCGATGAACGCATCCGCTGACATCAATTGTTGATGTCATACGCCGCGATGATGGCGGCGTTGTAGATCTCGCTCATCTTGGCGCCCAGGGGGGCGATCTGCACCGATTTCTCCAGCCCCACCAGCAGGGGCCCCATCACGCTCACCCCGCTCAACTGCTGCAGCAGCTTGGTCGAGATCGAAGCCGAATGCACCGCCGGCATGATCAGCACATTGGCGGTATCGGTGAGGCGGGCAAAGGGATAAAGGTCCAGCTTGGCCCGATCCAGTGCCACATCCACCGCCAATTCGCCGTCATATTCGAAATCGACGCCGCGATTTTCCAGAATCTGCACCGCCTCGATGATGCGCTCGCTGCGCTCGGAACGGGGAAAGCCGAAGGTCGATGACGCCAACAATGCCACGCGCGGGGGAAAGCCGAAGCGCTTCGCCGTCGCCGCCGCCTGCATTGCGATATCGGCCAATTGTTCCGCCGTGGGCATTTCGGTGACGGAGGTGTCCGCCACCAGGATGACCCGGCCCTTGGCGAAGATCACTTGCATGCCGATGGGCTGCAACCCGCGCGGCGGATCGATCACGGTGCGCACTTCGTTAAGCGCGGCGGAATAATTGCGGGTGACGCCCGTAACCATGGCATCGGCTTCGCCCGCCATCAGCATCGATGCCGCATAGATGTTGCGGTCATTGGTGACCATGCGCACGGCATCGCGGTGCAAGCCGCCGCGGCGCTGGATGCGCTTGTACAGCGCGTCGATATAGGCGCTGGCGTCCTGGGCCGAATGCGGCGCGCGGATTTCCAGCGCGTCCTCGTCGATCCCGAACCGCTTCAGTCCGGCGCGAATCTGGTCGGCGCGGCCCACCAGCAGCGCCTTGCCCAGGCCGGAATTTTGGAAAGCGGCGGCGGCGCGGATCACCGATTCCTCTTCGCCTTCGGCAAACACCACCCGCTTGGGCTTGGCGCGCACCGCGGCCGTCACCATCTGGAACAGCCCGGCGCTGGGGTCCAGCCGCGCCGACAATTCATAGGCATAGGCGGCCATATCCTTGATCTGGCGCCGCGCCACGCCGCTCTTGATCGCCGCTTCCGCCACCGCCGCCGAAACGCGCGAAATCAAACGCGGATCGAAAGGCGAAGGGATGATGTAATCGGGCCCATAAACCGGTCGCGCTCCGCGATAGGCGGATGCGACTTCGTCGGGCACGTCCTCGCGCGCCAAAGCGGCAATGGCCTCGGCGGCGGCGATCTTCATCGCCTCATTGATGGTGCTGGCGCGCACGTCCAGAGCGCCGCGGAAGATATAAGGAAAGCCCAGCACATTGTTGACCTGGTTGGGATAATCGCTGCGCCCGGTGGCGACGATGGCATCGGGCCGCACCGCTTTGGCGTCTTCCGGCGTGATCTCGGGATCGGGATTGGCCATGGCGAAGATTATCGGCGCCTTGGCCATGGTCTTGACCATGTTCTGCGTCACCGCGCCTTTGGCCGAAAGACCCAGGAAGACATCGCAGCCGACCAGGGCTTCTTCCAGGCTGCGCTTGTCGGTTTCCACCGCATGGGCACTTTTCCACTGGTTCATGCCGCTGGTGCGCCCGCGATAAACCACGCCCTTGGTGTCGCAGAGCAGCACATTCTCATTGCGCACGCCCATGGATTTGATCAGCTCCAGACAGGCGATGCCCGCCGCGCCGGCGCCATTGACCACCACTTTCAAATCTTCCAGCCGCCGCCCGGTCAGATGTGCGGCATTGATGATGCCGGCGGCCGAGATGATGGCGGTGCCGTGCTGATCATCGTGGAACACCGGAATGTCCATCATCTCGCGCAAGCGTTCTTCGATCACGAAGCAATCGGGCGCCTTGATGTCTTCCAGATTGATGCCGCCGAAAGAGGGGCCGAGATAGCGCACCGCATTGATGAACTGATCGACATCCTTGGTGTCGAATTCCAGGTCGATGGAATTGACGTCGGCGAAGAGCTTGAACAGCACAGCCTTGCCTTCCATCACCGGCTTGGAGGCCAGTGCGCCCAGATCCCCCAGGCCCAGACTGGCGGTGCCGTTGGAGATCACCGCCACCAGATTGCCGCGGTTGGTATAGTCATAGGCAAGGTCCGGATTTTCCGCGATCGCCCGCACCGGAACCGCGACCCCCGGCGAATAGGCCAGCGACAGATCGCGCTGGGTCGCCATCGGCTTGGTGGGCGTGATCTCCAGCTTGCCGGGTTTGCTTCCGGCATGAAAAGCCAGGGCTTCTTCGTCGGTAAAGGCGGGGCGTTCGATCGGGGGCATATCGGGGGTCCGTTATTTCAAAAATCCACAGATAACAAAGGCTTCGTCCCGGCAGTCCGGAACGAGGTCTGCTAGGCTTTGGCGCATGAGCGAGCCTGCGCAATCCCACAGCCTGTTCGGGGCGGCCGATGCCACCCCGATGATGGCGCAATACCTATCCATCAAGCAGGCGCATGAACAGTACCTGCTGTTTTACCGGATGGGCGATTTTTATGAGCTCTTTTTCGCAGATGCAGCAAAAGCGGCCGAGGCCTTGGACATCGCCCTGACCAAGCGGGGCAAGCATCTGGGCGAAGATATCCCGATGTGCGGCGTTCCGGTCCATGCCGCCGAGGCCTATCTGGAAAAGCTGATCCGCAAGGGCTTTCGGGTAGCGGTCTGCGAGCAGATCGAAGACCCCGCTGAGACAAAAAAGCGCGGCGCCAAGGCGGTGGTCCGGCGCGAGGTGGTCCGCCTGGTCACCCCGGGCACCCTGACCGAAGACGCCCTGCTGGAGGCCCGCAGCTCCAATCTTCTGGCCGCGCTGGGCAGGTCGGGCAGCGACTTCGCCATTGCCGCCGCCGACATGTCGACCGGGCAGTTTTCGGTGACGGGACTGAAGGCAAACGAGATCGGTCCCGAACTGGCCCGGCTGGCGCCGCGCGAGCTGCTGGCGCCGGATGGTTTGCTGGCGGATGAGGCGCTGGCGGATTTGCTCAAGGCGCTGGGGCCGGCACTGACGCCCTTGCCGACCTCGCGCTTTGACTCCGCCGGCGGCGAACGCGCCTTGAAGACGCATTACGGTTTGTTGTCGCTGGAAGGGCTGGGCAATTTCTCACGCGCCGAATTGTCGGCGGCCGGCGCCCTGATCGCCTATCTCGATTTGACGCAAAAGGGCCGCAAGGTGGCGCTGCAGCGTCTGGCGCGCGTCAGTCCGCGCCATTTCATGGCGATCGACGCGGCGACGCGGCGCAATCTGGAATTGACCCAAACCCTTTCCGGCGCACGCAGCGGCAGCCTGCTCGCCGGCATCGACCGCACAGTGACGGCGGCGGGGGCGCGCGAATTGGCGGCGCGGCTGGCGGCGCCCTTGACCGATGTGGCGGCCATCATCGCGCGTCATGACGCCGTGGAATTGTTCGCCGGCGAGTCCGAATTGCGGCGGGGCTTGCGTGAGCATCTGCGCGCCAGCCCCGATCTGTCGCGTGCTTTGGCGCGGCTGGCGGTGGGCCGGGGCGGCCCGCGCGATCTGGCCAATCTGCGCGATGCCATCAAAGCCGCGCGGCAATTGCGTGATCGGCTGGCGAACATCGCGCCGCGCGGCGAAATCGCCGGTGCGAGTGAGGCGATAACGCGCGGGCTTGCAGCGGCATCGCAGCTCGCTGACCGGCTGGATTTGCTGCTGGTGGAGGAGCCCGGCTTTTTTGTCCGCGACGGCGGCTTCATCCGCGGCGGCGTGCATGCCCCGCTCGACGAGGCGCGCGCGCTGCGCGATGAATCCCGCCGCATCATCGCGGGGCTGGAAGGCAAATACCGCCAGGACAGCGGCGTCGCGGGGCTGAAGATCAAGCACAACGGCGTGCTGGGCTATTTCATCGAAGTCACCGGCGCCCATGCCGACAAGCTGATGGGCAACAAGGATCTGTTCCGCCATCGCCAGACCATGGCCGGCGCGGCGCGGTTTTCCACCGATGAACTCGCGGGCCTGGCCAGCCGCATCGCCGAAGCCGGCGACACCGCTCTGGCGCTGGAAAAAAATCTCTTCGACGAGATGACCGCGCTGGCACTGGAACATGGCGAGGCTTTGTCGGATATCGCCTGTGCCCTGGCCCTGATCGATGTGGCGGTGGCGCTGGGGGAATTGGCCGTGGCGGCCCGCTATGTGCGCCCCAGCATGGACAATGGATTGGGCTTCAAGATTTCGCGCGGCCGTCATCCGGTGGTGGAAGCCGCCCTGCTTGCCGACAATGCGCGCGGCTTTGTGCCCAATGATTGCGATCTGTCGCCGTCCGCCAAGGGGCGGCTATGGCTGGTCACGGGGCCCAATATGGCGGGCAAATCCACTTTCCTGCGCCAGAACGCGCTGATCGCCATCCTGGCGCAAATGGGCAGTTTCGTGCCGGCGGAAGCCGCCCATATCGGCATTGTCGACCGGCTGTTCAGCCGCGTCGGCGCCGGCGACGATCTGGCCGCCGGACGTTCCACTTTCATGGTCGAGATGGTGGAGACCGCCGCGATCCTGAACCAGGCGACCGCGAAATCGCTGGTGATCCTGGATGAGATCGGCCGCGGCACGGCCACCTATGACGGCCTCGCCATCGCCTGGGCGGCGGCGGAACATCTGCATGACGCCAACAAAAGCCGCGCCTTGTTCGCCACCCATTATCACGAGATGACGGCACTGGCGGAACGGCTCAGCTCCTTTGCCTGCGTCACCATGAAAGTGAAGGAATGGAACGACAGCATCGTCTTCCTGCATGAAGTTGTGCCGGGCATCGCCGACCGCTCTTACGGCATCCATGTCGCCAAGCTGGCGGGCTTGCCGGGCGCGGTGGTGGCGCGGGCCGAAGACGTGCTGCGCGCCTTGGAAGAGGGCCGCGAAGGCCATCAGCCGCTCGCCCATATCGACGATCTGCCTCTTTTTGGCGCCGTTGCGCCAGATTCCAAAAAAAGAAATGAAGTAGAAGAAGCATTGAAAGCCGTTGAGCCCGACGCTCTGTCGCCAAAGGAGGCGCTGGAAGTGCTGTATGACTTGAAGAAAAAGTTGCCTTCTTCTTGATGGCGTAGCGAGGTGAATTGCTTCGCTCCACCCTCCCCTTGAGGGAGGGTCGAAATTTGCGGAGCAAATTTCGGGGAGGGGCAAGCGCCTCAACACCCACTCTTCCCCCCTCAGGGGGAGGGTGAAAGTCCGCGCGCTATCCGTTACTGTCCCCCCATGAACCCGGCCCCGTCCCGCAATCCCCGCAAATTCCTGGTCGTCGTCGACAAGACACCCGAATCCGCCGTGGCGCTGCGCTTTGCCACCCGAAGGGCGCAGCACACCAATGGGCGGGTGACCTTGTTATGCGCCGCCTCGCCCGGCGAATTCCAGCAATGGCGCGGGGTCGAAGAGATCATGCGCGACGAGGCCCATGCCGAGGCCGAAGCCCTGCTGCATCAGGCCGCCAAGACCGTGAACGAGCTGGCCGGGATTCTGCCCGAGCTGGTGATCCTGCATGGACGTTCCACCGATTGCCTGCAGCAATTGTTGAAAGACGACAAAGACATCTCGATCCTGGTGCTGGCCTCGGGCACGGCCAAGGAGGGTCCCGGCCCCCTGGTCACCATGTTCGGCAGCGCCGTCCAATCCATCCCGGTGACCATCGTTCCGGGAAATTTTTCGGAAAGCCAGATAGACGCTTTAGCGTAAGGGAAAGCCATGGGAAAAGTTTTTGTTGCCGTCGCTCTCGCCGTGGTTGTGGTGATTTTATGCGCGGGTCTTTTCACCCTCTATAAAGGCGGCGAGACCTCGCGCAGCTGGTCCAACCGGCTGATGCGTATGCGCGTGGTGGCCCAATTCATCGCCGTGGTGATCATCATGATCGTGCTCTGGGCCTCCCAAAGCGGACATTGAGAAGCGTTGAACTCCTCGTCCCCGCCTTATATGTAAGCGCCTTCCTGACGCGCCGAGCGCCGCAGGACTTTCGGCTTTCCGATTAAAGTCGTTCGCGATCAATAGGTTAAGGTAATGGGCAAGACGTTATACGACAAGATCTGGGACGCGCATCTGGTGGAGCAACGCCCCGGCGAAACCCCCATTCTCTATATCGACCGTCACCTCATCCACGAAGTGACCAGCCCCCAGGCCTTTGAAGGCCTGCGCAATGCCGGGCGCAAGGTGCGCCGGCCGGAGCTCACTTTGGCGGTGGCCGACCACAACATCCCGACCAAGGATCGCGACAAGGGCATCACCGAGCCGGAAAGCCGCCAGCAGGTCGAGACCCTGGAAAAGAACACAAGCGATTTCGGTATCGAATATCTGGCGATGGACGATATCCGCCAGGGCATCGTTCATATCGTGGGCCCGGAACAGGGCTGGACCCTGCCCGGCACCACCATTGTCTGCGGCGACAGCCACACCGCCACCCATGGCGCCTTTGGCGCACTGGCCTTCGGCATCGGCACTTCGGAAGTCGAACATGTGCTGGCGACCCAGACCTTGCTGGCGCAGCATTCCAAGAACATGCGGGTGACCGTGAACGGCAAGCTGCCCGACGGCGTCACCGCCAAGGATATCGCGCTGGCCATCATCGCCAAGATCGGCACCGCCGGCGGCACCGGCTATGTCATCGAATATGCGGGCGATGCGATCCGCGCCCTGTCGATGGAAGGGCGCATGACCCTGTGCAATCTGACCATCGAAGGCGGCGCCCGCGCCGGTTTGATCGCCGTCGACGACACCACCATCGACTATATCAAGGGCCGTCCCCGCGCGCCCAAAGGCGCCGCTTTCGAAGCGGCGGCGCATTACTGGCGTACCCTGAAATCGGACCCGGACGCGAAATTCGACGCCGAAGTGACGCTGGACGCGCGCGACATCGTGCCGATGGTGACCTGGGGCACTTCGCCGGAACAGGCGCTGCCGATCACCGCCAATGTGCCCGATCCGGCGCAGATGAAGGAAGAACATCATCGCGCCGCCGCCGCCCGCGCCCTCGATTATATGGGCCTTGCGCCCAACATGAAGCTGACCGACATCAAGGTCGATCATGTTTTCATCGGCTCCTGCACCAATGGCCGGATCGAAGATCTGCGCGCCGCCGCCGAAATCGCCAAGGGCCGCAAGGTCGCCAGCACCGTCAACGCAATCGTGGTGCCGGGCTCGGGCCTGGTGAAGCATCAGGCCGAAGAAGAAGGCCTGGACAAGGTCTTCCTCGAGGCGGGCTTTGAATGGCGCGATCCGGGCTGCTCGATGTGCCTGGCGATGAATGCCGACAAGCTCGCCCCCGGCGATCGCTGCGCCTCAACCTCCAACCGCAATTTCGAAGGCCGCCAGGGCCGTGGCGGCCGCACGCATCTGGTCTCCCCCGCGATGGCGGCAGCGGCGGCAATTACTGGGCATCTCACCGACATTCGCTCCTTCCGCTAGAAGGCGCGGGCGGGTTTGGGGCTCAGAGTTAGCCCAATTGTCATCCCGGGCGCGGCGCAGCATGGAATGGTGCGCCGCAGAGCCGGGATCCATGGGTCCCGGACCAGCGATGCACCAACTCGCTGCCGCGAGCCGCTGCATCGCATCCGGGATGACAGCGGCGCTAAAAAAAACTGATCGGATCGACGTCTACGGCTACCCGCACCGCCGCCGGGACTTTTACCAGCGCGAGCCAGGCTTTCAGATAAGCCTGCACATCCACGCCTTTGCCGGCTTGCACCAGCAGGCGCTCGCGGGTTTGGCCGCGCAGCAGCGCATAGAAGGCCGGGGTCGGGCCCCAGACTTTAATATCCTTGGCCGGCGGCGCGGCTTTGCCCAGCGCGCGGGCGATCTCGCGCACCGCTTCGCCGTCATAGCCCGAGACGATCAACGCGGCGAGGCGGCCATAGGGCGGCGCCCCCGCGCGGCGGCGCAAATCGCCTTCCTGTTCGTAAAATCCGTCACGGTCGCCGCGCGCCAGGGCTTGCATCACCGCGTCATGGGGATTGCGGGTCTGCAGCAGCACCAGGCCGGGTTTTTCGGCGCGGCCTGCCCGCCCCGAAACCTGGTGCAGCAATTGAAAGGTGCGCTCGCGGGCCCGCAGATCGCCGTCGCTGCCGCCCAGATCGGCATCGATCACCCCCACCAACGTGAGATTCGGAAAATGATGCCCCTTGGCCATGATCTGGGTGCCTATCAACACATCGATCTCACCCTTGGCCATGGCGCGGATCGGGCCCTGCATCTCGGCCGGGCCGCTATGCAGGCTGCCCTGCACGGTGTCGGAGGAGGCGATGGCGTACCGCGCAGCGGGGAAGAAATGGGCAAATTCCTCCGCCACCCGCTCCACCCCAGGGCCGCACGCAATCAAGCTGTCTTGCGCCGCGCAAGATGGACAGGTTTGCGGTGCGGCGATTTCATAGCCGCATTGATGACAGGCCAGGCGCCTGCGATAGCGATGCTCCACCAGCCAGGCCGAACAAGACGGGCAGGTGAGCTTATGCCCGCATCCGGCGCATAGCGTCAGCGGCGCATAACCCCGCCGGTTGAGGAAGAGCATCGCTTGTTCGCCGGCGGCCAATGTTTCCGTCATCGCCATCCGCAAGGCCGGCGACAGCCAGCGGCTGTTGTCCTCGAATTCCCGACGCCGCATATCGATCAGCCGCACATCGGGCATGGCCGCCGCGCCATGCCGCGCGGATAGCATCAAATGCTGATAACGGCCCTGGCGCGCGTTGACATAAGTCTCCAGCGACGGCGTGGCACTGGACAGCACCACCGGGCAATCTTCGCTTTTCGCCCGCACCACCGCCATATCGCGGGCGTGATAAATGGCGCCGTCCTGTTGCTTGAAGGCCTGCTCATGTTCTTCGTCGACGATCACCAGCCCCAATTCGCTAAAGGGCAGGAACAGCGACGAGCGCGCCCCCACCACGACCCGCGCCTCGCCCCGCATCACGGCGCGATAGGTGCGGCGGCGTTCTTTCTGGGAAAGATCGCTATGCCATTCCGCCGGCCGCACCCCGAAACGCGCCGCGAAGCGTTCCAGGAACTGTACCGTCAGCGCGATCTCCGGCAGCAGGATCAAAATTTGTTTGCCCCGCGCCAGCGCTGCCGCCACCGCTTCAAAATAAACTTCGGTCTTGCCCGAGCCGGTGACGCCATCGAGCAGATGGACGGAAAACTTGCCAGCCGTAACGGCCGCGTCCAGCGCTGCCGCTGCCGCCGCCTGGTCGGCATTCAACTGCGGCGCCGCAAAGTCCGGATCGGGCGGCGGGAAGGCGGCGAATTCCGGCAGCTGTGTGGTCACCAGGGCACCGGCCGCGATCAGCCCCCGCACCACCGCGGGTGAAACATTGGCGTCTTCCGCCAGGCCCGCCACCGAACGGGCCAGACCATCTTCGGCCACCGCCAGCACCCGCTTTCGCGCCTCCGACAGCCGCGCCGGCACGATTTCGCCTTTCACATAAGCAATGCGGTGGGCTTCGGGCTCGAAAGCGCCGCGGGACCTCAGCGCCATGGCCAGAATGGCCCCCGGCGGATTGAGGGTATAGGCGGCCACCCAATCGATGAAATCGCACAAAGCCTGCGGCAAAGCGGGGTTGCCGTCCAGGGGCTCGGCAATCTTCAGCCGATTATCGCCAACCGTGCCTTCCGCGCTGCCCCATACCACCCCCAAAGTCTCGCGATTGCCCAGCGGGGCGGCAACCAGCGCCCCGCGGGGTGCGTTTATCCCGGGCGGCAGTTTGTAATCATAGGCGCCCGCCAGCGGCAAAGGCAGCAAAACCCCCGCCCGATGCTGGGGCTGCAAAAGCGGGATTTCCGGCTTTAGGCGGGCAGGTCTCACGAAGCGGTTCCAGGAAAAGCGTGCAGCGGTTTTCCGTCCAGGAACCGCGACAATTAAAAAGCTAGAGCATTTTCGGTGCCGGCGAAAATGCTCTAGGCTACATTCGGTCTGGCATTTCCCCTAAATCAAGAGCGCAGAGAAAACCATGAAACTATTTCTCGATACCGCCGACGCCGCCGAAATCCGCGAACTGGCCGCAACCGGCTTGGTGGACGGTGTCACCACCAATCCGTCCCTGGCGGCGAAAACCGGGCGCGACTACAGCGAATCGCTGAAAGAGATCTGCTCCATCGTCTCCGGCTCGGTCAGCGCCGAAGTCCTGGCCACCGATTTCGACGGCATGCTGAAGGAAGGGCGCGCCGCGGCCAAAATCGCCCCCAATATTTACGTCAAAGTGCCTTCGACCTGGGAGGGCATGAAAGCCTGCCGCGCCCTGACCGATGGAGGCGCGCGGGTGAATGTAACGCTGTGCTTCTCGCCGCTGCAGGCGATGATGGCAGCCAAGGCGGGCGCCGCCTTCATTTCGCCTTTCATCGGCCGGGTCGACGATATCGGCGAAGACGGCATGGGCCTGATCCGCGACATTCGCGCCATCTATGACAATTACGGCTTCAAGACCGAGATTTTGGCGGCGTCGATCCGCAGCGTCAGCCATGTGCGCGAGGCGGCGCTGGCGGGCGCGGATATTTCCACCATCCCCGCCGACATCTTCAAGAAATTGATGAGCCATCCCTTGACCGACAAAGGGCTTGCCGCTTTTGCCGCCGACGCCAAGAAAGCGAATGTGACGATCAAGGTGTAAGGGCCGAGAATGGGGCGGGCCGCCGACGATCTGTACAAGCTCTGGATGCAGGCGCTGGCCCATGAAAAGCGCGCCAGCCGCAACACTTTGCGCGCCTATGGCGACGATGTCGCCCGCTTTCTGGCCTTTCAACGCACCCATCTGGGCGGGCCGGTGAGCGACAAATCGCTGGCGAAATTGCGCGCCGCCGATATCCGCGCCTTTATCGCCGATCGCCGCAAGGAAGGTCTGGGGCCCGGCGGGATTCAGCGCGCCCTGGCCGGCATCCGCTCTTTCTTCCGGTTCTTGGCCAAGGAAGGGATTGCGGAAAACGCCCATGTGCGGGCGGTGAAGACGCCACGCATCAAACGCCGGCTGCCGCGGCCCCTCAGCGTGGCCGATGCCGACCGCGCCATCACCGAAGCCGGCGGCCATGACATCGAATGGTTGGGCGCGCGCGATGCCGCCTTGCTGACATTGTTATATGGCGCGGGCCTGCGCATCTCCGAAGCGCTGTCGCTCAAGCGAGGCGATGTCCCCCTGGGCGAAACCCTCACCATCATGGGCAAGGGCCGCAAGGAACGCATGGTGCCGGTCTTGCCGGTGCTGCGCCAGGCGATCGGCGACTATGCCGAAAAGATTCCCTTCACCGGCCCGCCGTCGTCTTTTCTTTTCCTGTCGCGCCGCGGTAAGCCGATGAGCCCGCGCGAGGCGCAAAGCCTGATGCAGCGTTTGCGGGGACGCCTGGGTTTGTCGGAACGGGCGACGCCCCATGCCATGCGCCATTCCTTTGCCACGCATCTGCTCGCCGGCGGCGGCGATTTGCGCAGTGTGCAGGAATTGTTGGGCCATGCCTCGCTCTCCACCACCCAAACCTATACCGAGATCGATACCGCGCAGCTGATGGAAACCTACCGCGCCGCCCATCCGCGCGGCGGCGCGTGAGCATGCCGCGGCTTCTGATCCTCGGCGGCTTGGCTTTGGTGGCGGCCGGTGTGTTGTGGCCCTATCTGGCGCGCCTGGGCTTGGGGCGATTGCCCGGCGATATCGTGATCCGCGGCGAACATGGCGGTTTTTATTTTCCGATTATGACCTGCATTCTGGTCAGCCTGGTGCTGTCGGCGCTGTTCTGGCTGTTCGGGCGATGAAACGCGGGCTGGTTTTCGTCTTTTGCCTGTTTGTCCTTCCGGCGCGGGCGTCTGAAGCGGGCGCCCTGCAGCGCTTGCGCGCCGATCTTCTCGGCAAGCAAAGCGCCACCCAAGTTTTGACCCATTGGTGCGCCGATTTGGGATTGGCCCAGCCGCCGGTCATCAAGGCGGTGCGCGCGCATGACGCGCCAAAGCCCGCCAGCCGCGAAATCCGCCGCCAGCTCGGTGCCGGTGCGGGCGAGACGATCGGCTATCGCAAGGTGCGGCTGATGTGCGGCAGCCATGTCCTGTCGCAAGCCGACAACTGGTACCGGCCGGGAAAACTGACCGCGGCGATGAACCAGCAGCTGGATGGCAGCGATACGCCCTTTGGCGCGGTGGTGCGCGCCCTGGATTTCCGTCGCAAGACCTTGGCCCTGCGCGAGCACCCCCATCCGGGCACGATCCTGGAGGTCAAGGCCCTTCTGGTCAGCGCCGCCGGCACGCCGTTCAGCCTGGTGGTGGAGGATTACCAGCGCGATCTTCTGGGGCGCTGACCGCCGCAATTGCGCCCGCATTGCTTCAGCCTGGGTTCAGCCGCGCGGTTCTAATGTCCCCGCCAAGCTCGCGGCGTTTACCCTGTTCGTTGGCAGCTTCCGCGAGCCGCGAGGCGAACGCCATGACACTGGAAGACCCATTCCTGCCGCAGCCCCTGCCGCCCTTCCAGGCTTTCGGGATCGACCTGCCCAAAGCCCGCACCGGCGCATTGGCGGTGGTCCTGGCGGCCCTCGCCATCCTTGCGCTTGCGCCGGTGGTGCTGGTGATCCGGCTGGTCTCGGTGGCCAGTGAAGCCGCCGCTTTGCTGCAGGGAAGGCGCCGCGACAGGTGGCTCGACACTGGCCAAAAACAGAAAGTTCCCACCAAAGCGCGGCCCTATTCGGCCGATGTGTAAACCGCGGAACCAATTGGACGCAGTTCCGTTTCGCAGAGGGAGCAAAATTAGGATCTCGGTATTCTTTGGTACGTTCGGCACGCGTGATGGCCGGCATGATTCATTGATACGCTACCGATAACAGGCTTCGTCGAAGCGATGGCGCGACGCGCGAAGGCGGGCGCGGACCAGCGCGATGAGAATTGAAGTCAAGGTGTGGGGTCGGTGATGTCACAAGGATTTGGGGGCGCGATCGATCACGATCCGGTTTCGAAAAATGATTGACAGTGTCGCGGTTCTGTCGAGCATCGTCGGACTGGTCGTTGCGATCTGGAGTCTGCTGAAACTCGAGCCGAAGCAAAAGCGCTTTGGCCGTCGGGACAAGCGTCCATGAAACTGTCCATCCTGGTGGTCGCCACCGCGCTTTTCATCCTGGTGGCGGGATTTCAAAACCCCGCTTTGTTTTTTATCGGATATCTGTGGACCTCGATCCTTTATCCGAGCGCCTTTGCCACCACCATTCTTCCCCTCTCGATGATGTTCGGCATTGCGAGCCTGGTGTCCTATTTTTTCATGGACCACTCCAAATCCGGACGTCTTCCGCTGGCCTGTTATGTCGCGATGGTGTTTGGGGTCTGGGTCACCTTGACGACGACCTGGGCGGTTTTGCCGGATGTCGCCTGGGCCAAATGGGTCTGGGCGATTGAATCGATCATCCTTGCGATCGCAGCGCCTCTCTTTCTTCGCACGCGTGCCCAAATCGAGCTGGCGCTGATAGCCGCTTTTTCGGCGCTGACGGCCCATGCCATGACCGGCGGCGTAAAAGCCGTTCTCGGCACCGGCGGTTATGACAGGCTGGGCCGCCTGATGATGGACAATTTCTGGCTTGGGGAAACCAGCACCCTGGCCATGGCCTGTGTCATGTCGCTCCCCATGGGATATTACTGCATAAACCACTCGATCATTTTTGAGCGGTGGCGGGGAAAATGGCTTCGTATCGGCTTCGTCTTTTACGCATTCCTGGCGCTGATGTGTGTCGTCGGCACATCCGCACGCACCGGGGTGATGTGCTTGGGCGCCTTGCTCCTGTTCGGGATCAAGGGGATTTTTCGCAAAACGGTGGTCATCGCCTGCGCCGTGGGGCTCTATTTTTTCGCGGTTCCTTATCTGCCGGGAAAATCGGTTGACCGCTTTGCGACCATAAGTACCTATCAGGAGGATTCCTCCGCCACCGTAAGATTGGCGATATGGAAATGGGCGGTCTCCTATGCCAAGGACCACCCGTTTGGCGGCGGATTTGACGACTTTTACACCAGCGTCATCGACTATTACGTCACCGAGCCCAATGGCCAGGTCACCAGCCATTTCAAACAGGGGACCGCGCCCCACAGCATTTATTTCGAAGTCCTGGGAGAACACGGGTTCCCGGGCATCGTCCTGTTTTTGACAATGCTTGCCAACGGCTTTTGGGGGTTGTGGCGGCTTTCCAGGGCGCCGCCCGCGAAGGACGATATGCAGTGGCAGGCCAAATTCGCACGCATGCTGTTCATCTGCCTTACGATATTTTGCGTGGGAGGGGCCTTTGTCGGCATTGCCTTCCAGCCGATCCTCTATCTGCTGACCGGCCTGTACTACAGCGTCTATCGGCTGGCCCAGACCCAAAAAGTTCGCCCGCAAAAGTTGGGGATTCGGCGGCAATTCTTCAGAGCAGTTGCGAATGAAGCCTCCGTCTGAATCTGCGCTGCCGCCGGCTCGGTCCGGCGGCAGGCAGATCCTCCCGCTTACCGCACTTCGCGGGCTGGCGGCATGGTGGGTGGTTTTCTACCATTTCGACTTATACCTTTTCCCCTATCTTCCATCTTGGGCGACCTATTTCGCATCCAAGGGATATCTTGCCGTCGATCTGTTTTTCTGTCTCAGCGGATTTGTCATCTTCTTCAATTACGGGCATTTGAAATCCACCCATGCCCAGGACGTGTTCAAATTCTATGTAAAGCGCTGGGCGAAAATATATCCCCTGCATCTCTTCACGATCGGCCTGTACTGCCTGTTGCTGAGCGTCTTGCTGCTTTCGCATGAGACCATACCGGCGGAGCGGTTTTCCCTGGGTGGGTTTCTGGCGAACATCTTTCTGGTGCAGGACTGGGGAACGGCCGCGCCAGCGCTGAACTGGAACATACCCGCCTGGTCCATCAGCGCGGAATTCGCCGCCTATCTGTTGTTTCCCCTGATCGTTGTGGCGGTTCGCAAGGCAGGCGGAAGGCTGTTTGCCGGCCTGGTATCGATTTTCTGCCTGGTTTGCCTGCTCAACGTCTTTTATGCGCACCAGAATTTCCACCTCGGCCGCGCCATCAACACTCTGGGGGTGCTAAGATGCGTGGTGCAATTCGGGGTCGGCGCCCTCCTGGCGCGCCTCTATCTCGAGAAGCGGTTTGACAATTTGCTTGCGGGTTTTACCTTTGTCGCTCTTGCCGCGGTTCTTTTCGCCGCAGGCCTATGGCGCTGGGAGTCCGTACTGATTCCGCTCGCCTGGACCGCCCTGGTTTTTGGCCTCGCCTGCGGCAACCGCCACTGGCCCATTTTGAATCAGCCCATCCTGGTGTGGCTGGGTGAGATTTCCTATGCCACTTATATGATCCACTATTTCGTGCGAGACCTTTTCAAGCTGGCGCTGGTTCACGCCGGCCAGGTCACGCCGCTGTCTTATGTCCTATTGGCGCTTCTGGCCGTGCTGGGCGCCTCCGTACCCCTCTATTTCTGGCTGGAGCGGCCCGCCCAGAAATACTTGACCCGCAAAGTCACGCTGAAGGCCGTCGCCCCGGCGCCACACGGCCAGGTGGCCTAGGGCCTTCGGAAACCCCATTTGGGCGGTCGCAACAGCCCAGCTTGCAGTTCGCGCGCCGGATGCGTAGTTTCCGCCCACCCGCAGTTTTGGGCCGCCTTAGCTCAGTCGGTAGAGCATCGCATTCGTAATGCGGGGGTCGCGTGTTCGAGTCACGCAGGCGGCACCATTTCAAGACCCCGTTCCCCGCGGCTTTTCGCGTTCCTTCGACCGTCTAAATAGCCGGAAAGCTGCCGCCGAAAGCGACCCGGTTACTTCCGGGTTGCACGATGGATCGGCTCCGCCCAAAAATTTAACAGGAAGCCCCGCAGTCGTCAGGAGAATCGCTTCTGCTTAGGCGCACGCTATTTATAGTTGGTCACGCAATTTTGTCAGAAACGCCTTGTGCTCAGAAAGATGTTCAGCATCTTTCCCCTCTGCTTCGGCAATAATTTTTTCAATGTCGGCAATCGCAGCGTGAACAGTTAGCCATGGTAGGTCGTCCTCCTCACTCAGCAGTTTCCCCTTCAGCCAGACGAAATGGTCGTTGCGCGCATTAGCGGGGAGTACGTCCGGCCGCTCAATCGCGATGAGACGCAGGCCTAAGTCCCTGAGCCTCGGGTCCTTAATATTGGCCAGAATAATTTCGCGCTTTTCCCAGGGCGCATTATGAAACTTCTCGCAAAGAAGCCAGTCACTATCCGTCGTAAAATCGTCATAAATTTGGGCCTCGACATGAGGAGAAGGTTCTCTGGCTTCCTTCTTAGCTACGTGGGCTTGGATTAGTGAAGAAGGCTCAGGATTTGGGTGGGCCAGATAGTGGGGGCCACGGATCCAATTGAGCGTCCTTCGGGAGTTGCAGCTGTGGAATCTGCCCGTGGTCTGCGGATGGCGCCGACCGCAAACTCTTCAAGCGACGGAGAATGCGCTCCCGATCGATTTGAAGCGCGACATCCAACTGTCGAGGATAAACATACCTTCTGAAAGGTTCAGGGTCCGCGCCCAGCTTTTGCTCGCGGGCCAATGACAAAATTCGAAAGTGAGTAACTGCTCGCGCTAGATGATCCACGAGTGCCGGATCCACACCGCCGCTCGCTTCCTCAATTAACTTCAGGAGGTCTCTTCCGGCGGCGCATATTTGGTCGACCAACGCTTGATCGCCAGGGGCTAACGACTTTAGCCAGTTTGGGTCAAAGAGTTTAATTAGAAGGCGGTAGTGCGGCTCTTTTAGACGGTCGCGTAAGTCCCGCGCCATGAGATTATTCGCCTCCGAGCGCACCAGGTACGGAGTGTGAAAGGTGGACAACAATAATTCGAGCCGCTCAATCTCTCTTTGATTTGCCTCCTTCCATCGCTGAGCGGCTGCATTTGTGTTTGCGGAGTTGATTTGGCTTTTGGTGTTCCAGAAGGTAGCAATAAGGGCGGCGACGCCGACTAAGGCAGATATGAATGGAGACAAGATGACAGCCAAGTCCCTCGGGGATAATTGACTGTCTGGTGCAGGCAGGATCTGCACTGTCAGGGCAGGCGGCGGGGTGGCCCCGAAAACCTGCGTTGACAATACCAAATACAAGCCGAACGCCAGCGACGGCACGCCCCTGTTCATACGCCGCATAAGCCCTCGCACTCATCTTGAAAGTGGTTTCCCTGCGAGGTGCTGGCGGCATCCCCTAACTCAACCTCATCCAGTGACATTCTACTGCGGTGGACATACAGCTCGCCATGAAACCGTTTCACCTGTTGCGGCTCCCGCAGCCACTTATCCATTGCCACGGCAGCGCGCCACGAAGCCGGGTCGGTGGCCCACCTAGACGCACACCGCTTCTGCCGTGACATGAACATGGTCGAACACAAAAATTTCAGTTCAGTCAAAGCTCCGTGCGCGTTTCGTATTATCAAACACGGCACATTTTATTTACAAAACATTTCCGGTGAGCACATTCCTCGTCAATGCACTTCTTGTCTTGGGAAATGGGGAATGTATTCTCCAATGATTCGGAGAGCGATGCTTGCGCCCCGGAATGTGAATTGAAGTGCGTTTGCCTCTACTGAGCTTTGCGTACTGCCTAGCCCAATCTTTGTAGCGTTTTAAACCGTGACTTCGCCGCGTGAGCGCGCGCGCTCTAGTCGCGGCGGATTCACTATTTAGCTCGCCCGGAACGGCGAAGGAGAAGCCATGCGGAAAAATAACGTCGGGCCCAGCTGGTCGGCCTTCGCGACGGCCGTAGCGGGAATTGGGATTTCAACTTTGCTTGCAGCGCCCGCCTGGGCGACATGCAGCGGCGTCACCTACACGTTTTCAAACGGCACGACGGCCGACGCAAACCAGGTGAATACAGATTTCACGGATCTCAAAAATTGCGTCAACGCGGGCGGCGGCGGCCAAACCTTCACCGGTAATGTGACGACCACTGGCGGCTACATTTATGCAAACAACAGCGGTGCGGCGGGGATATTCACCACCACAGGCGCATCCAATGCGATCAATGCCCATGTCCCCAGCACAAGTGCCAGTTTCATCGTGTTCTATTATGATGGCGCCGGGGGCGGGGCTGTCGGTCAGGTCTACCCGAACAGCAGCAGCAGCGTACAATATCTTACTTCGTCCGACGAACGGATGAAGAATTTCGCCGTGCCGCAGCGCGACTATCGGCCTGTAATCGACAAACTGCTGGTACGGGATTTTACTTGGCGAGCCGACGGCTCTCCCGGCTTTGGCGTCAGCGCGCAACAGGCTTATCCACTTTATCCGCAAGCGATCCATAAGCCGCGCGATGCCAACGAAAACTGGCAGGCAGATTATGGCCAGTTCGCCCCCCTCGCGCTGTGGGGCGTAAAAGATCTCTACCAGATCACCGCCAACCAGAGCACCCAACTCGGGAAGATCCACGCACAGGCAGACATCACGACAAAGAGAGAGGCGCAGCTCGAGCGCACCAATTTCGAGTTGAGCAATCAAGTCAAGCGTCTGGAGCAGCGGCTGAGCGTGCTGGAGCGCAAGTCCGCCACACGTACAGCCTCGAACTGAAGCCGGCAGGAGCGTTCAATGGCCCACTCTCGAAATGCGGTGTTTATTCGGATTGTTGTGGTGACCCTCCTCGCGCTGGCTGCCGGCGCCACGGAGGTCGTTCTCGCGGGTAACGACACCTACACCTATGACGCGCTTGGTCGGTTGCTGACGGTCACTTACGCAGATGGATCGTCGATCACCTATACCTACGATGCTGTGGGCAATCGAACAGCGCTATCACAGTCGGCTGCGCCTTAGATTGCATTCGAAAAACGTGCGGTTGGGAACGCCTCAAGAAACGGATCTCGGAGTGCGCCCTGGGGTTGCTCAGGTCTGATCGGAGAAAGTTCATGCGTCAATCAAATGCAGGCTTCGAGACCTATTTGAATATAGCGGCCCGCCTATTGCGGACGGCTCTTCGGCCGGTCTCAGTCGTGGCTCTTCTCCTGATCGGTCTCTGGCCTCTCTCCGCCGCCGCGCAATTGTCAAGCCCTCAGCCCATCGTTCAGCCTTACGATCAACGCGGAGTCAATCTGTCAAATGGTTTTTGGCAAATCGATGGTCCCACAGTTTCTGTTGGGCCAGCTCAAGGTGGCATCAGCTACCACGTTACCTTCAATTCCGATCAGCTGCATTTTATTAGCTTCTCGCACACCAACGCGGCCGAGTGGCAAAGCGACTGGTCTCAAAACTACCTCGCTGGCGACGGTACAAGTGCCTACACCGTCTACTTGCGGGGTCAGGCGGTAAACTTCTCCTATTCGCCTTCGACAGGCACGTTCACGCCTCTCGACTTTCCGGGCGCAAGTCTAACCTATAACGGGACGACGACTTACACTTACACCGGGCCCGACGGAACGGTCGCGACCTATACCAGTTGTACTGGGACTTCTACATCCGGTCTATGCGGGAGCGGGGGTGCAGGCGCCACGTTGACGACCCTGACATATCCCAACGGCCTTCAATACACATTCAACTGGAGGATCAGCGGCGCCTTCGTGGGCCTCAAGTCTATCAACAACAATCTCGGCTACCAGATTAAGATCAACTATCGATGCTCGACGTCCGGGTCCGATTGCTACATAGAGCTTGCTACGATAATCGCCATCAACAATGCGGTCGATTATTGCGACCCGACTTCCGACAGTTGCCCCGGCCTGACGCAGTCGTGGCCGACATTAACGTTCGATGATCCCACTGCGCAATCGCAGCGCGTCCAGGACGCCGTGGGCAACTACTATGTAGCCTCTGTTGCAATTCCAGGTTTCTTGAAGACATGGACGCTAACTTACCCCTCAACAAGCCGCACCATCACATATACGGCTGATACCATGGCCAATCCCTGCGCCGACAGTCGGACGATCGCAGACGGTTACGGCACCTGGAGCTATGTTTTTGATTTTTGCGGTTCGGGTAGCTACGTCGATATGCACGACCCTCTCGGCAATGAGAGCCAGTTTTCCTCTGATTCTGGTACCGGTCAGCCGACGAGCCTGACCATAGATCCGTCGGGCCCTGGCCATACGGGCTTGAACCTGACGACGAGCTATACCTACACAACCCCATACCATCAGGTTGAAACGATCACGCATCCGGAGGGCAATTACGAATATTATCACTACGATGGCCGGGGGAATCTGTATCAGATTGACCATATACAAAAGCCGGGCTCGACCACTGGCGACATTCACGAATACGCTTCTTTCCCCAGTAGTTGCAGCAATCCCAAAAGCTGCGACAAGCCCACTTCCACCACCGACGGCAACGGAAACGTCGCCGATTACACCTATGACGGCGACGGGAATGTTTCAACGATCACGCAACCCGCGGTCAACGGCGTGCGGCCGCAGACGCGTTTCAGCTATTCCGCGCAATATGCCTGGTATAAAAACAGCAGCGGAAGCATCGTTTCCGCGGCGACACCTGTAGATACGCAGACCCAGACATCGAAATGCCTGTCCTATCCCACCAGCGGCAGCCTCTGGGGTTCCGTTGTATGGAACAGTTTCACCTGGACCGCGGCTTTATCCGGCTGTACCGGGACCAGCGCCGAACAACTCGTCGTAACCTCTTATACCGGCGGCAGTTCCAGTGTCGCCACCAACCTGCAGCCGGCTTCGACGACTGCCAAAGCGGGGGACAATTCCGTTTCCTCCACCACCTCCTTGACCTATGACACCTACGGCAACGTCGCCACCACCACCGGTCCCATATCGGGCAGCACCAGCGCAACATTCTATGACCTGAACCGTCGGGTGATCGGTACCGTGGCGCCCGACCCGGACGGAAGCGGCCCGCTACTCAACCCAGCCACCAGCATTGCCTACGAGGTAGACGGACAAGTGGCTTGGACGAACCAGGGGACCTCGACCGGAATCACCTATTCCGATTGGTCCAGTTCCTTCACGGTGATTCAGCAACTCGTGCACGGCTATGACGCTGCAACAGACGCGCTCAAAGATGACTATGTCATCAAGGGAACAACGGGGGTCAGCCTCACTTGGTATAGCCACGACGCGGCGGGACGCTTGCTGTGCACACGCGTGGTGAACAATTTATCGGGGGGAGGATCCACGGACGCTTGCACACCGGGAACATCGGGCAGCTATGCTCCCGATCAGGTCACTAAAAACATCTATGATGCCGCCAATCGGGTTACCAGCGTGATCACCGGCTATGGCAGCAGCAGCCAGATCACCGAGCGAATCAATATCTGGACCCCCAATGGCCTGCTCGACACCGTGTCGGACGCAAACGGCAACGAGACCCTTTTCTATTATGACGGCCAGGACCGGCTGCGGCGGACCTCGTTTCCCGACGGGACGCATTTCGAGGCCTATGCCCACGATAACAACGGCAATTTGACCAGCAAAACGCTCCGGAACGGGGATACGATCAGTTATTCCTACGATGCCCTGAATCGCCCGACCCTGATCGATATGCCGGGTGGGACCGCCAGCGACATCTATAACGGATATGATCTCGTCGGTGACCTGCTCTATTCCCATTATGCCAGCGCGGGCGGCTCGGGGGTCGATTACACCTATGACGCGCTTCAGCGCAAAACCGCGGAAACGTCCTATGGGCGCACGGTTTCATCACAATATGACGCGGCCGGCAATCGCACCCGGCTGACCTATCCGGACAGCAATTATATTGACTACACCTATGATGTGCTAAATCGCATGAAAAATGTCACCCAGCAGGGCGGCGCCAACCTGGCAATTTATTCCTATGACGATCTAGGGCAGGAAACGCGCATCGATCGCTGGAACAGCGTGGTGACCAGTGCGTCTTACGGCACTGCGTCTCTCGACTGGAGCTTAACAACCAGCAACACCAGCGCAGGGACCGGGGACGTAACTTGGAATATGGCCTATACGCCCGCAGGACAGGTCTATCAGCGTGGTGTCTCGAATACGGCCTATGCCTATAGCGCGCCGTCGGCCTCGCGGGGCTACTCCGTCAACAGCATGAACCAGTACACCAGCGTCGGTGGGTCAGGTTATTCCTATGACGGCAATGGCAATCTCACCTATGACGGTTCGCGCAGCTTTGCCTATGACGATCTTAACCGGCTGACCTCGGTGTCCGGCTCGCCGTCCACGAGCATCGACTACGATCCCTTGGGGCGCTTGAAAGACACGACTGCCTCCAGCACCGAACAGTACCTCTATGACGGCGATAACCTGATTGAGGAGTTCGACGGCTCAGGAAATGTCCTGCGCCGCTATGTGCCGGGGCAGAGTGCAGATGAGACCCTGGTCTGGTACGAAGGGTCCGGCCTCTCCTCGCCCAACTGGCTGCACACCGATCAACAGGGGAGCGTTGTCGCCGCGACGAATGCTTCAGGTGCCGCCACAACCTACGCCTATAGCGCCAGCGGCGAGCCGAGCAGCTGGCCATCAAGTCCGCCCACGCCGATATTTCGCTATACTGGTCAGGTGGCCCTCGCGGCGGCCCGTCTATACTACTACAAAGCCCGGATCTATGATCCGCAGCTAGGGCGCTTCCTGCAGAGCGACCCGGTGGGGTACGCTGCGGGGCTGAACCTGTATGAATATGCTGGAGATGACCCGGCGAATAACGTCGATCCGAGCGGGTTGGACGAGTGCTCTATAGGCACTCAGCCGGTGCCTTGCGTACCGGAAACCGTTGTGGACACGGGGGTGCGCACCGGGCCTTCCCAGTCGGGAGTGGTGACCATCGATTGCGCCATCCTGGGTTGCTCTGGCCTGTTCGGATCAAGTAGCTTCCCTAGCCTACCTTCGGGCGGCAGCACCGGGAGTGATACAAACAAGAATGGCATGCATAGGCAGCCCCTGCCTGGTGACGCTTTATCTTGTGATGGAATGGGCAGACAATTTTACGCCCCGCCACAATTCGACCTAGGTTTAGTCCAAGCAGCTGGCAGGGCGGGAGGGATGTTTAACGGCTCGGCTATGAGAGCGGCGGTCGGTCAGTTCGGCCGGTTCGATTATCAGCGGTCGGGTACGCCCTCAAATTTCAACTTTTTTGCAGATTACACTCCCGTCTCCAATGTTGCAGTAGGTGCTTACTTACAGGGTGCCGGGTATAGCGAATCCTGGGCTAGCTTGGTTTCGAACACGTACGCAGCGTTTAAATCAAGCAATGCAGGGGATCCCCGGCAGACAATTTTTAGAAACCTGGGTTTTGAGCTGGCGGCGGGAAAAGGAAGTTATTCGTGCAAAGCAGCCAAAGCAGCTCATCCATGAAAAAGGTCCCACTGGTAAGCAGAATGGGCGCGCTTCTCCTTGTCCTTAACTTAGTTGGCGTTGCTTTTTACCTATGGAAAGCGTCGTTTAGCTGGAAAATTCCTGAAGAAGTGGGATTGGACTCCGGGACAGCGGAACCCTTCATTTGGGCACTCAGTGTGCTGCCGGTTTTCGCGATATTCCTCGTAATGAATGTTTCGTGGGCGTTTTTTATACTTAGATGCAGACATCGGCGCAGCGGTCGCATATGGCTGGTTGTGGCCCTAGCGTGGCTAGTCGCGTTCGCGATAGATTTCTTGCATCATTGACGCGGAACAGAGGAATTCGGCGACAGGATAGCCATTCACTAGGACGCAAGCCGGAAAGAACCGATGGTCTGGCCGCTCGATTTGTTGCAAAGCGCGCAAAATGTATCCTGTCGCCATATTCCTTCTTGTTCACGGACAAATCAGTATGGGCTTCAAGGTCGATTACTCGATCAAGCAGATACTTAATACTTCTCTAGCCTATCGCCCGGATGGTTACGCATTTGACGTAAGTATCCGTGCAGTTGAACAAAGATAAATATCGACCGGTCCTTGTCGATAGGGCGTCCGGCTAGGTTCATGTAACTGGGAGCGATGGTGCAGTATCTTTTGTAAAGATATTTGACCGGCGTCATTCTTGAGATTGTTGGCCGGGCACATTGTGTGGCATCTGGCCCAGGTCCAGCGAGCCACCGGAAAGACGAGGTAGAGTAAGAGTTGAGGGTCTGAGCGAATGGGCGATCGAAGAGTGCTGAAGCAATCTCCTCTTTTTCTTCTAACAGCAAGTCCTGGTGCATGCCAGCATCAGGCCCCCCGGGCTAAAGTATGGCAGTAGCGGGAAGGCGGGGCCCAGACAAGGGGACGGGCTCACTCTATTGCCTCTACAGCCCTTCGGCGCAGAAGTTTGGCGGGTTACAGAAGGGTTGCAGTCTCTGGCTTTTTCTCGTCTGACCAAATGTCTCTAGAGTTTGGTGATATCTGATTGCCTGGGTCACAAACGCGCGACCGAACGACATTCTGGAATCATACAACATGTTGGCATAGTTCTGTTATTTGCTTCGTAATGCGGGGGTCGCGTGTTCGAGTCACGCAGGCGGCACCATTAACGCTCCTCCTCGCCCCGCACCACGCCGGCGGCTTGCACGCCGGCGCATTCGCCGTCAGTGTGCGCAAAAAGCCGCTATCCGTCATTGGGGGATTTCATGGCCATCGACGCCGCGCAGAAGCCGACTCGCATCCGTTATCTGATGCTGTTGATGATGTTCGTCACCGTGGTCATCAACTATCTTGACCGAAACAATATCTCCACCACGGTGTCCGCCATCAAGGCGGAGTTCGGCATCGACAACGCCCATATGGGCCTGATCCTGGGCGCCTTCGGCTGGACCTATGCCCTGTTCCAGATTCCGGGGGGCTGGCTGGTGGACCGCATGACGCCGCGCCTGCTGCTGCCCATCATTTTGATCTTGTGGTCGCTGGCGACGCTCTCCACCAGCCTGGCCGGCACCGTCGCCACCTTCTTCATCATCCGCCTGATGGTGGGCCTGTTGGAAGCGCCGGCCTATTCCATCTTCAACCAGGTGACGACCTCCTGGTTTCCCAACCGCGAGCGCGCCACTGCTGTCGGCGTTTTCATTTCCGCCCAGTTTCTCGGGCCGGCCTTCATCACCGGCCTACTGGTGCTGATTGTGGCGTCTTTCGGCTGGCGCTCGGTCTTCTATGTCACCGGCGGCGCCGGCATGATCTGGGGCGTGGTCTGGTATCTGGTCTATCGCGGCCCGCGCGAATCGCGCCTCGCCAACCAAGCCGAACTGTCCGAGATTGAAGCCGGGGGCGCCATCCTGGATTTCGGCCGCATCGGCCAGGGCAAGACCAAATTCACCTGGGCCGATCTCTTCACCGTCTTCAAATACAGGAAGCTGTGGGGCGTCTATATCGGCCAGTTCGCCGTCACCTCCAGCCAGTTCTTCTTTTTCACCTGGTTTCCCACCTATCTGGCGGAGTACCGCCATCTCAGCGTGTTGAAGACCGGGCTTTATGCCTCGCTGCCCTTCGCGGGGGCGTGGTTGGGGGCGCTCTGTTCCGGCTTTTTCTCCGATGCGCTGCTGCGCCATGGCTTCACCCTGGGGACGGCGCGCAAGACCCCGATGATTTTGGGCCTGCTGATTTCCAGCATCATCGTGATGGCCAATTATGTGGCATCGCCGGAGCTGGCGGTGCTGTTCTTCACCATCGCCCTGTTCGGCAATGGCATGGCCTCGATCGGCTGGTCGCTGATTTCCTCGGTGGCGCCGCGCCGGCTGATCGGCCTGACCGGGGGCGCCTTCAACGGCCTCAGCAACCTGTCGGGCATCGTCACGCCGATGATCATCGGCTATCTGGCGGAGAACGGCAATTTCGCGCCCGGCCTGGTCTATATTGCCTGTGTCGCCCTGGTCGGCGTCTTTGCCTATGTCACAATGATCGGCAAACTGGAGCCGGTGGAGCTGTAAGCTCCCATTGGGGACGGTTCGATGCACGATATACCCGACGATATCTTCACCGAGCCCGAGGTCGATCCCGACACCCTGGCCAATCTGGGGCCGCTGCGGCGCCTGGCCGGCATTTGGGAAGGCACCATGGGCGTCGATCTCAATCCCAAGCAAGACGGACCGGAACGGCGCGAATTCACCGAGCGGATCGAGCTTCAGCCGATTGACCCCCAGGCCAACGGACCCCAGCTTTTTTACGGCCTCAGGTATCACACCCGCATCCTGGCGACCGATGAGGACGCCACCTTCCACGACCAAGTCGGCTATTGGCTTTATGAACCCGCCACCGGCCTCATCATGCAGACCCTGGCGATTCCCCGCGGCCAGATCGCCATGGCGGCCGGCTTCGCCGCGCCGGGCGACGTGAGGCTGGTGTTGGAAGCGCGGCGCGGTGAGACCGAATATGGCATCTGCTCCACCGGCTTCCTCGAGAAGGCCTTCCGCACCGATTCTTACCGCATCGAGGTCACCTTCAATCCCGACGGTAGCTGGAGCTATATCCTGGACACGATATTGCAGGTGGCGCGCCGGCCGGAGCCCTTCATGCACCGCGACGTCAACACGCTGCGCAAAGTGGAGGAGCCGACGCCCAATCCGCTGATGTTGTTAGACAAAGGCTAGAAGAGGCGGAAATATCCGCGTCTGGCGCTTCGCACGGCCCACGCGAAGCGCGCGTGTTTGCTCGTCAGTCCGATCACCGCGGCTGCGCTGCAAGACCTGTTTGCCGTTGGGCAAAGTCGACAAAAAGTGCTAATGGACAGCCGTTGCAGACCGTCAATTTGAGGTGAGGGCAGAGCTTACAAAAAAATCGGGGAGAAGATCGCATGTTGGGACATAGATTCTCAAAACGATATCTGGTTTGCGCGGCGCCGGCGGCGCTGCTGATTTTTTCTCTGACAGGGTCTGTTTTGGGGCAAGGCGCGGCCCAGCCCCATGGCCAGGCTTCGACGGCAAAGGGCGACTGGCCGTTATACTTCGCCGATCCAGCCGGTTCGCGCTATTCACCCCAGTCCCAGATCGATGCATCCAACTTCAACAAGCTCGAAATGGCCTGGCATTTCAAAACCGACCAGCTCGGCGCGCGCCCCGAATACAAGCTCGAAGGCACGCCGCTTGAAATCAATGGCACGGTCTATGCCAGCGCGGGATCGCGGCGCGCCGTCGTCGCGCTGGACGCCAAGACCGGCGAACTGAAATGGGTTTACAGCCTCAACGAAGGCGCTCGCGCCGCTTATGCGCCGCGCCAGCTCTCGGGGCGCGGTGTTTCCTATTGGACCGACGGCAAGGGCGATGAGCGCATTCTCTATGTCACGACCGGCTATCGGCTGGTGGAGCTGAATGCCAAAACCGGCCAGCCGATTGCGTCCTTCGGCAATCACGGCATGATCGACATGAAAGTGGGTGCCTATTCCGGCACCGGCCAGCAGATCGACTTGACGAACGGGGAAATCGGCATCCACACCACCCCGACCGTGGTCAAAGATGTTGTGATCGTCGGCTCGGCCTTCAAGGAAGGCTCGCAGCCGCTGGAGCGCAACAACACCAAGGGCATCGTGCGCGCCTGGGACGTAAAGACCGGCAAGCCGCTTTGGCAATTCCACACCATCCCGAAAAAAGGCGAGTTCGGCTACGACAGTTGGGCGGACGGTGCCGCCGACCGCAACGGCAATGCCGGGGTTTGGACCGGGATCACGGTCGATCCCGAACTGAACAGCGTCTATCTGCCGGTCGAGGATCCCACCAATGATGCCTATGGCGGTGACCGCCCGGGCAACAATCTTTTCGGCGACAGCCTGGTCTGCGTCGATCTCAAGACCGGCAAGCGCAAATGGTATTTCCAGATCGTGCACCACCCGATCTGGGACTATGACCTTTCCTCGCCGCCGCTCCTCGCCGACATCGTGGTGGACGGCAAGCCGGTGAAGGCTATTGCCCTGCCCAGCAAGGAGGCCTTCCTCTATGTCTTCGATCGCGTCACCGGCAAGCCGGTCTGGCCGATCGAGGAACGGCCCGTCCCTCAAAGCGATGTGCCTGGCGAAAAAACGTCTCTCACCCAGCCTTTCCCGACCAAGCCGCCCGCCTATGGGCGCCAGGCGGTCACCATGGACGATCTGATCGATTTCACTCCCAAGCTGCGTGCGGAGGCGCAGGACCTGGTCAAGCATTACCGCATGGGCCCGATGTTCCTGCCGCCATCGGTCAGCAAATATCCTTCCAATTTGGGCTCGCTCGATATCGGCACGCTTGGCGGCGGCACCAACTGGCCGGGAGCAGGCTATGATCCGGAAACCCACACGGTGTTCGCGCCGGCGGCCAATGCCGGTGTCTCGATCATGGGGCTGGTCGAGCCGCCGCCGGGTCTGACGAACAACCGCTATCTGGAAGGACGGGCAGACCAGGCGTTCCGGATCAATGGCGGACCGGGCTTCGGCTCGGCTTCGGATGCGCCCAAGGTGAGCGCCGATGACCAGAAGCTGCGCAGCGTGCTGGCGAACGCGCCGCAATTCGTGTCGCCCGGACCGGCCATTCCCACCAATGTCGAAGGATTGCCGCTGGTCAAGCCGCCCTATGGCGTGCTTTCGGCGATCGATCTGGATACCGGAACGCTCACCTGGCAGGTCGCGCATGGCGATACGCCGGACGAGATCCGGAATCATCCGGCGCTGAAGGGCCTCAATATTCCCAAGACCGGGCAACAGGGCACCGTCGGGCTGGTGATAACCAAGACTTTGGTCATCATGGGCGATCCGCTTTATTCGACATCAGCGGATCATCCGCGCGGCGCGATGCTGCGCGCTTATGACAAGAAAACCGGGGCGCAGGTGGGAGCGGTGTGGATGCCCGCGCCCCAGAGCGGTTCGCCCATGACCTACAGCTATGGCGGCAAGCAATACATCGTCGTCGCCGTGTCGGGCGGCAATTATTCGGGGGAATACATCGCCTATTCCCTGCCCAGCAATTAGGATCCCATGCCCAGGCGCGCGCTTGTAATTGTCGCTGCTTGTACCCTGCTGCTGCGCGTCACCGGCCTCTCTGCGCAGGACGAGATGCGCTCGATCTGGAGCGGCGTCTATACCGCCGAGCAGGCCGATCGCGGCAAAGCCGTCTATCTTGAGGCCTGCGCCGGCTGTCATGGTGCCGGCCTGTTGGGCAATGACGAGGTTCCGCCCATGAAGGGACCGCATTTCATGTCCGACTGGAATACCCAAAGCGTGGCCGATCTGGTGGCGCGCATTCACGACACCATGCCCTTGGACAATCCCGGCTCGGTCAGCACCACCAATGCGACAGATCTGGTGGCCTATCTGCTGCAATCCAACGATATTCCGGCGGGCGACACCGAACTTTCCGCCAATGCCGGATTCCAGACACAAATCCGCATCACGATGGTGAACCCGCAAGCGCAATAGCGTGCCTTAAGCCTGGATGATCGCTCTCGGCGTAAGGCAGGCACGCCGCATTTCGCCAGTTTCAAATCGGGACGCGCAAAAAAAGCGACGCGTTCTTTTCATAAATAATTTTCCTGAATATTCGCTATGCGAAACGCGGCGCTTGTCGTGAGCGGTCGCGGATGTATTCTTGAATGATTCGGGAGAGCGATGTTTGCGCCCCGAGATGTGCAGGTGAGTGCGTTTGCGTCGTTTGTGAGCGTTGCGTACTGCGTAGCCCCAGTTTGTAACATGTTAGCCGTGACTCCGCGGTTGCGAGCGCGTGCGCTCCCGCTGCGACGCTGCATAATTTCAACCCGCCCTGAACGGGCGCGAAGGAGCAACCATGCGGAAAAATAAAGTCGGGACCAGCTGGTCGGGCTTCGCGACGGCCGTGGCGGGAATTGGGATTTCAACTTTGCTGGCAGGGCCTGCATGGGCGACGTGTAGTGGCGTTACTTACACATTTTCCAACGGCACCACCGCCGACGCAGGACAAGTGAACCAGGATTTCACGGATCTCAAAAATTGCGTAAATGCCGGCGGCGGCGGAAATACCTTCACTGGCACCGTCACCGTTTCGGGGGGCGCCATTCAAACCAGCAACAGCGGCAACGCGGCAGATTTTACGACCACCGTCAACAGCGCCAACGCCCTCAATGTCAAAACGCTTAACAGTTCGGACAGCTTCATCGTCTTCTACAACGCGGGAAGTTATTCTGGACAATACTATCCCGACCCCAGTACCGGATACGCGACGTTTGCAACACCGTCGGACGAGCGGCTGAAGGACACCTCGGTTCCCCAGCGCGACTATCGCCCCATCATACAACAGCTTCAGGTCGTGGACTTTGCCTGGAAGAAAAATGGCGCCCCCGGCTTCGGCCTCATCGCTCAGCAGGCCTACACCCTATTTCCGCTGGCGGTGCAAAAGCCCAATGCAGCGTCCGACACTTAGGGCGTTGACTACAGCAAGCTAGCCCCCTTGGCGCTATGGGGCGTGAAAGACCTCTATAAGATCACCGCCGACCAGGGCGCGCAACTCGGAAAAATCCACGCCCAAGCCGACACCACGACAAAGAAAGAGGCTGAGCTCGAACGCACCAATTTCGAGTTGAGCAATCAAGTCAAGCGTCTGGAGCAGCGGCTGAGCGTACTGGAGCGCAAAGCCGCCACCCGCACGGCCTCGAATTAGGAGGGTGCGATGACCAATTCTCGAAACGCGGTGCTTATCCGGATTGTTGTGGTGACCCTTCTCGCGTTGGCGGCCGGCGCCACCGAGGCCGTCCTCGCGGGAAACGACACCTATACCTATGACGCGCATGGCCGGCTGCTGACGGTGACCTATGCCGATGGGTCGTCGATCACCTACACCTATGACGCGGCAGGTAATCGCACAGCACTATCACAGACCGCGGCCCCGTAATGGCGAATACCACCGGCCGCTTGCCGGAGAGTGGGCATACCCAATCACCGCATACGCATAGGTCGCTGCGTTGAGATGACAGGAGAGATCCTATGTATGGGCAAAAAGAAATGATTGCCGGGAATTTCCAGTCAGCGTCCGGTGCCCGAGTTCTCCTGCGCTGGCTGTCGCTTTTGGCCGTGCTCGTCCTGGCAGGTTGGTCAGGGGCGGCATCCGCTCAGTCCTTGCCCACGCCGCCGCCCATCATTCAACCCTACGACAAGCATGGTGTGAATCTATCGAGCGGAGATTGGTTGATCGAGGGCCCCTCAGTTTCCATCGGGCCGCTTGACCAGGGCGGTATCAATTTTCAGATGTTCTATCCCTCCAACGAATTCCCGTATGTCAGTTATTCCGCGACCGGATCCGGCATGGAGTGGCAGAGCAACTGGGCCAGTTATATCCAAGGGTTCGGTTACGACTATTCCGTTGTATTGATGGGTCAGCCCATCAAATTCCAGGATACCTCCGGCACTGGCACTGGCCCATTTCTTCCAATGAACGATTTGGGGGCAAGCCTTACCTTCAACGGCACGACCTATACCTACACAGGCTCGGATGGAACGGTTGCAACTTTTACAAACTATTGCTCATCCTACTATGTCTGCTCTGCCGGCGGCCATGGCGGCACGATATCGACTCTGACATATCCCAACGGCCTCAGCTATACGTTCACGTGGCGGACAACCAACGTGTTCCTGGGCTTGCTGTCGATCAACAACAATCTCGGTTATCAGATCAAGATAAACTACGCCTGCGATACGCCAACGTCCGCTGCCTGCTACAAGCAGGCTCAGACGGTCATTGCGATGAACAATGCCGTCGACTATTGCCCTCCCGCTGCAAATGCGTGCACTGGGCTGACACAGTCCTGGCCGACGCTGACAATTGTTCATGGGAGCACCGCCGACACCGTCACTGATTCGCTGAACAATACTTACACGGCTGCCATCTCGACATCGGGCAGTTTGACTACGCGAACGATCACTTATCCATCACTTACCCGCAGCATTTCTTTCACACGAAATGATTCCTGCACGCCGACGACCCCTTGCTCGCCGGACACGCGGACGGTGGTCGATGGCAGCGGCACATGGACCTATGATTTCGATTTTAATACCAGCTCGGGAGTGGTCACCGTTAATACGCAGGACCCCCTGGGTGACCAGAGCCAATTTGTCTCCGGCATGGCGACCGGCCAGCCAAGCGATATCACGATCGATCCTTCGGGACTCAATCTCTCCACCACCTACTCCTACGATAGTTACGGCCGGGTTGCCTCGGTCCTTCATCCCGAAGGCAATTCCGAACAATACACCTACAACAACTCGCGCCGGGGAAACCTTACTCAGATAGACAAGGTCGCCAAACCAGGTTCTGGAACGCCAACCATCACTTTACATGCCGACTTTCCTTCGACTTGTCCGCCAGGCCAGGAGCGCGTCTGCAATCAGCCAACCTCCACCACCGACGGAAACGGCAATGTCACCAATTATACCTACGATGCGGCGCATGGCGGGGTCCTGACGGTAACCCAGCCTTCCGTGACAGGGGGGAATCCGCAAACGCGTTATAGCTACACGGCGCTGCAAGCCTGGTACAAGGACAGCAGCGGCAATATCGTGGCCGCGCCGGCCATTTACAAATTAACCAGCGTCTCGAAATGCCTGTCTAATGGCGGCGGCAGTAATTGGGGCTCGGTCAACTGGGGCAGTTTCAACTGGTCAGGGTCAACGTCCTGCATCGGTACCGCCCAGGAACAGCTTACGACAAACGCCTATGCACCCGGCAATTCCAGCACCGCCAGCAATCTTCAGTTGACCTCCGTTGCAGTTGCCGCGGGTGACTCTTCGGTGTCGTCCACCACCTCGATGACCTATGATAGTTATGGCAATGTCGCCACCACGACGGGTCCAATCTCAGGAAGCACTAGCGCGGCATTTTATGACCTTAACCGCCGCGTGATTGGCACTGTGGCACCCGATCCGGACGGCAGCGGTCCGTTGCTGAACCCAGCCACTAGCATTGCCTATGAGCCAGATGGGCAAGTCGCCTGGACCTTGCAAGGGACGGCGACCGGCATCTCCTATTCCGCCTGGTCCAGTTCCTTCACGATGATTCAGCAAGTGGCCCATGGCTATGACGCCGGGACCGGCTTTCTCAAAGACGATACGCTGACGAAGGGGAGCACGACGGTCAGCCTCACATGGTACAGCATGACCAGGCCGGTCGCCTTTCGTGCACGCGCGTCGTGAACAACATGTCCGGCGGATCCACGGACGCCTGCACGCCCGGAACGCCCGGCAGCTATGGTCCGGATCAAATCACCAAAAACAATTACGACGCCGCCAACCGTCTCACCAGCGTTATCACCGGTTACGCCAGCGGCAGCCCGATCACGGAGCGTAGCATCGTCTATACCGCGAACAGCAATATCGACACGCTCAATGACGGAAACGCAAACCACACGCTGTTCTATTATGATGGCCTCGACCGCCGCACCCGGTCCTCGTTCGCGGATTCTTCTTACGAGCTTTACACCTACGACAACAACGGTAACGTGACGATTGAGCAGATGCGCAACGGCGCGACCTTTTATAACCACTACGATGCCCTTAACCGCGTGACCCAGGTAGAGATGCCGAGCGGTAGTACCTCCAGCACCTTCTATGATTATGACCTGCTTGGGGATCGCCTGCATGCCTACAGCGCGGGCTTGGTGGGCGTCAACTATGTTTACGATGCCTTACAGCGGCAAGTTTCGGAAACCTCGTATGGCCGTACGGTCTCATCGCAGTATGACGCCGCCGGCAACCGCACCCGGTTGACCTACCCGGACGGCAATTACATCCAGTATAGCTATGACGTGCTGAACCGCATGCAGGATGTGAAGCAGAACGGCTCGACGACCCTTGCAACCTATCTTTACGACAATCTTGGGCAGATTGCGAATATCATCAATCGAGGAAACGGGGTCACCACGGCGGCAAATTACAGCAACTCTTCTCTCGATTGGACCCTGGCTACTGCTAACGCCAGCCAGAACGTGACTTGGAGCATGTTCTACACGCCGGCAGGGCAAATGCGTCTACGAGATGTCTCCAACACCGCATATGCCTACAGCGCTCCTTCTGCTTCGAAGAGCTACTCGCCAAACAATCTCAATCAATATCAGACGGTGAACAGCACAACCTATAATTATGACGGCAACGGCAATTTGACGTCGGATGGCACACGCAGCTTCAGTTATGATCTTTACAACCGTATGACCGGCTCGTCGGGATCAGGATATCCAACGGTATTGATCGATTACGATCCCCTGGGGCGGCTGAAGCAGACAACTGTCTCGTCATCAACCGAACAATACCTTTATGACGGCACAAGCCTGATCGTAGAATATGATGGCGCTGGCAACGTTCTTCGCCGCTATGTGCCCGGGCAGTCCGAGGATGAAACGCTCGTTTGGTACGAAGGCTCGGGCTTGTCCTCGCCGCACTGGCTCCATACAGACCAGCAGGGCAGCGTGGTTGCCACGACCGATGGCTCCGCTACTGCCACCACTTACACCTATAGTCCAACCGGCGAGCCATCGAGCTGGCCATCAAGCTCGGCGACGCCGATATTCCGCTATACCGGACAGGTCGCGATTCCCGGTGCAAAGCTGTATTACTATAAGGCGCGGATGTATGATCCGACCCTCGGCCGGTTCCTGCAGACCGATCCGGTGGGTTATGATGCTGGCATGAACTTATACGCCTATGCGAACAATGATCCAGCGAACAGATCAGACCCCACGGGTGCTTTCTCTTGCACCATCAACACGATCGTAACAATCGGCGGTCCGAATTCAGGGATCAGCCCTGTCGGGGCCCCCAATTGTGATGAACCAGACCCGCTGCCTTGTGTGAGAGGAATAGATTTTTGTCTAGAAGATGAAAATGCCATAGAGAATTTTCTCGACAGCCACCGCATGTCTAATTCGGGATTAATCTCAGGGGTGGGAGAGGGGCCTGCGAATTATGGCACTAGACCGAGTGGTGGCCAACTGATCCCAATTGTTCATGCTATTCCATTTGTGCTTAGCCAAAAGACGATCGATCAGGCGAAAAAGAGCCTTGCGCAACTATTGCGGCAATCGACCGGGTTGTCGCAATCACAAGCGAGTAAGATTGCGAGCGAAATCGTGGATAATCTAAGTCTCATAGACGCTAAGACATTGCAGGGCATCACCGGCGGTCCGTCCTCAGTTTCGTTAAGCCAAGCCCAGCTTTCGATCATACAAAGCCAAACCAATCAGCTAACCCCCGATGTAAAAGCGGCGGCGCAGGCTGCTCTGCAATCCGCTTTGCAGCGGGGATCAATTAAGGTGGGGCCATAGGATGACGTCCAAAATGGCGCGAACTTGGTTGCTTCGAACGATACAAGTGCTTCCGCTGGCGGCGTCTGGCGCAGACGTGATCGTCACTCTGCTGAAAGGTTATATTTTGCAGGCACCACTCTCATTGAGCGCTGGCTCTCTGCTAAAATCTCTAGATCGCCTCCAAGATGCCCTATTATGGTTCTTTCCAAATGTTTTGTTTATATTTGTCGCCGACTATATGAGGAATCCCATCTGGTACATTTGGGTGGGAATATTGTATCTGTTTTGCATACTACCAATCTCTGTAATGACTGGGAGCTATCTTGGACGCGAGGGTCGTGATTTTTCTGTTTTCTGGTGTTTATTTGGATATCTAGTCATGTCTTTGGGGTCATATTGTTCCATAATCCATGCCGTATTTTCTAACTGACGGCACGCCGTCCGTATTTACCACACCGAAATACACACAAATACAAATACGGACAAATACGGTGACAGGAGCATCTGTCCCCATCCATTCCGGGGAATAGTGCTCCTGTCACCGTATTACCTGTTGCGAGGTCAATATGCGGATAGTCACAATATTGAAGCTCGCCGCGCAAGGCATGGTCGAAGCTTCGATCCTTCAGGCCATAAGCGCAGGATGGGACCCTGCCTCTCGGGGTAAGCCATTTGTCTATTATCCAAAGGCGGCGATCTAACTACGGCCCGCTATTGGCGCAAAGCAGACATTCTCATAGGGCTGTGGGCGCCGGCGCTGTTGCATCCGGGAACTATCCGGAACGCCGCCCCGTGGCGGCACGTTCTCAATCTCAGAACCGACACTCAGCCAAGGAGCTCGCTATGAGCACAGTCTTGATCGTTGTCCTTCTGGTCTTGCTTTTGGGCGGCGGCGGCTATTGGGGCCGGCGCTATTTCTGAAGGCCCTCGCGCGCGAGCGCTGTCAGCAGCGCTCGCGCTCGCCTGTCAGGTCGGCGATCCAGGGGTTGTCGTCACGATGAACTGCTTCAGCCGCTCGCTGGCCTTTGTCAGATCCGGCTCCAGCTCCAGGGCGTGCTTATAATCGTTATAGGCTTCTTGATACCGTCCCATCAGGTCCTCCGCCAGCGCCCGGTCATAAAAGCCCAGATCGGGGTGGCTGAGAGTCATGCCCATGCCTTTGTTGATTTCCGCCAGCGCCTCGTCATAGCGATTGAGCGCCAGCAGCAAAACGCCGCGATTGACATAGGCGTCGCCGTGATCCGGCGCGATTTTGACCGCCGCGTCGAAATCCGCCATCGCTTCGGTGTTCTGTCCGCCGGCGAATTTCAAAGCGCCGCGATTGACCAGCGTGCTGGCACGATCCCAGTTGTCCAAAGTCTCTTCGGCCAAGGCCTTGTCGCAAATCGCGATGCCCATCTGGGGCGGCGCATGGGTGAAGGCCGCCAGGAAACAGTCGCGGGCCTTGCCTTTGCCCACGCTTTCCACCCAGGCATTGGCGGACTGGGACGCGGCGAATGCGCATCCCGCAACAAGGAAAATCAGAAACGCCTTGGTCTTCATGCCGGTCCTCCGCCAAAGGAAATCGCCAGGCCCAGATATTAGGCCGATTTGGCTCGTCCGAAAAGCCGCTCGCGGTTTGACGGCGTAAGTTAACGTCCCCGGTTTTACAGGCGGTTAGCCGCCATACCGCGCCGGTTCCCTATTCCGCTGCCGCCAGAGTGGGCCGGAAAGCGGGCCGCTTGATATAGCGGCCGGTCCCGCGCACGGCCCGCAACTCGCCTTTGGCATAGACCAGCCGGCCTTGCGAAATGGTGTGACTGGGGATGCCTTTTACTTCCATCCCCTCGAAGATCGAAAAGTCCACTTTCTGGTGATGCGTTTTGGCCGACAGGGTTTTGCGCCCCGCCGGGTCCCACACCACCAGATCGGCATCGGCCCCGACCTCAACCGCGCCCTTGCGGGGATAGAGGTTGAAAATCCGCGCCGCATTGGTGCTGGTGACGGCGACGAATTCCTCCGGCGTCAATTTTCCGCTCCCCACGCCATGGGTCCATAGCACCGCCATGCGGTCTTCGACTCCGCCGGTGCCATTGGGGATTTTGGAAAAGTCGTCCTTGCCCGCCGCTTTTTGCGGGGCGCAGAAACAGCAATGGTCGGTGGCGGTCGTTTGCAGGATGCCCGATTGCAGGCCCTTCCACAGCGCCGCCAGATGTTCGGAGGCGCGGAAGGGCGGCGACATCACATGCGCGGCGGCGAAGGCCCAGTCCTGGCTTTTGTACACGCTGTCATCGACCAGCAGATGCCCCGCCAGGACCTCGGCATAGACGCGCTGACCATTGGCCCGGGCCAGCCGGATCACATCCAAGGCATCGATGGTCGAGGTGTGGACCACATAAACCGGCACGCCCACCACTTGCGCGAATTTGATGGCGCGGTGCGCCGCTTCGCCTTCCGCCGCGGGCGGGCGCGACAGGGGATGGCCTTCCGGGCCGTTGATGCCCTGTTTCAGCAATTCTTGCTGCAGCTGATAGACCAGCTCGCCATTCTCGGCATGGACGGTGACGATGGCGCCCAGATCGCGGGCGCGCTGGAAGGAGTGATACATGGTCTCATCCGTGGCCATGATCGCATTCTTATAGGCCATGAAATGCTTGAAGCTGTTGACGCCTTCCTCGCGCACCAGCGTGCCCATGTCGTCATGCACGCTTTGGTCCCACCAGGTGACGGCGACATGGAAGGAATAATCGCCGGCCGCCTTCTCAGCCCAGCCGCGCCAATCGCGATAAGCGTCCATCAGGCGCTGTTTGGGATTGGGGATCACGAAGTCGATGATCATGGTATTGCCGCCGGCAAAACCCGCGGCGGTGCCGGAAAAGAAATCCTCCGATGCTACCGTGCCCATGAAAGGCAATTCCATATGGGTATGGGGATCGATGCCGCCGGGCATCACCAATTGGCCGGCGGCGTCGATGACCTCGGTCCCCGCCGGCGCGTTGGAGACGTCGCCGACGGCTTTGATCAGCCCGTCCTCGCAATAGACATCGGCTTTGAAGCTGCGTTCGGCGGTGACGACCGTACCGCCCTTGATCACCAGCGACATCAGGTTCCTCTCTCAGTCCCGCCGCTGAGCAGAACATAGACCAGGGCCGCAAGGAAGAAGCCGACAAACCAGGCGCCGGTGAAAATCGTGTCCCAGATGGGCGCCACAGCCGGCACCAGCGCCACCGAATGCAGGAATCCCGGGACATTCGGCGCAATACCCACCGCCAGCGCGATCAGTCCCCGGATGTTCCATCCATGGGCGCCGTCATAGCGGCCGCCATGGCGGAACAGATCTTCGATCACCAGGCGCCGCCGGCGCAGGATATAATAATCCGCGATCATGATTCCCGCGATCGGCCCCAGCAAGGCGCTGTAACCGACCAGCCAGGAAAAGATGTAAGTGCCCGCCGTCTCCATCAGCCGCCAGGGAAAAATCAAAAGCCCGATGGCCGCCGTGATATAGCCGCCGCCGCGAAAGGAAATGTGCTTCGGCGCGAGATTGGAAAAATCGTAAGAGGGCGACACCACATTGGCCGCCATATTGACGGTCAGGGTGCAGAGGCAAATCACCACCAGCGCGACGACGGCGCCGAACCCGCCCAGATGCGCGGCAAGGTCCACCGGCTGCCAGATCGGCTTACCGAAGATCACGATGGTGGCGCTGGTCACCGCCACGCCGATGAACGAGAACAACGCCATCGGCAGAGGCAAGCCGATGCTCTGGCCCAACACCTGGTCTTTCTGGCTGCGGGCGAAGCGGGTGAAATCGCAGATATTCAGCGCCAGAGTCGCCCAGAAGCCCACCATGGCGGTCAGGCTGGCGGCAATGGTGGGCCAGAACTGATCCGCTTTGGCGCCCACAAAAGCCGATGGCGCGTGCAGCATGTCGCCAAAGCCGTGCGCCTGGCTGTAAGCCCAGCCCAGCAACACCAACCCCATCGCGAGCAGGAATGGCGCCGACAGGCTTTCCAGCCAGCGGATGGATTCGGTGCCGTGTTGGATGAAATAAATATGCACCGCCCAGAAAATCCCAAAACACAAGGCCTGGCCGGCATTGATGCCCAGCAGGGGCAGCACCGCGCCGGCAAGCGCATCATGGGTCAGAAGATTGACCACGCCATAGATTGCCGATCCGCCGATCCAGCTATTGATGCCGAACCAGCCACAGGCGACCAGCGCACGCGCCAATGCGGCCAGTTGGGCGCCGCGAGGCCCGAAGGACGAGCGCAGCAGCACGGGAAAGGGAATGCCATAAGCGGTCCCCATTGCGCCCGTCAGCAGCATGGGAATCAGCACGATCACATTGCCGGCAAAGACCAGCAAAATGGCCTGGGCCGGCGACAGGCCGGAAGAGATCAACCCGCTCGCCAGCATGTAAGTGGGAATACAGGCGACCATCCCGATCCATAGCGCGGAAAAACTTTTCCAGGTCCAGATGCGTTGGGCCGGTGTCGCCGGGGCCAGATCCTGGTTCCACAGATCGGATTGTTCGTTCATAGGCCCCCACCCCGTTATTTGATCGCCGCTTAGTCGCTGCCCACCAGCGGGCCATAGGTCTCCGGCCTGCGGTCGCGGAAGAATTGCCATTTGTCGCGGATTTCCTTGACCATGCCCATATCCATGTCGTGCACGATCAACTCGTCCTTATCGCGGCTGGCGATTTTTTCGATCTGGCCCCGCGGATTGACGAAATAGCTCTGGCCATAGAATTCGCCGATATTCCACGGCGCCTCCGTGCCGACGCGGTTGATCGCCCCGATCCAGCAGCCATTGGCGGCGGCGCTGGCCGGCTGTTCCAGCTTCCACAGATATTCCGACAGGCCCGCCACGGTGGCGGAGGGGTTGACGATATATTCCGCGCCGTTCAGCGCCAGGCAGCGCCAGCCTTCGGGGAAATGGCGGTCGTAACAGATATAGACGCCCAGCTTGACATATTTGGTCTTGAACACCGGCCAGTTCGAGGCGCCGGGCTTGAAGAAGAATTTCTCCCAGAAGCCGGCCACTTGCGGAATATGGGTCTTGCGATATTTGCCCAGATAAGTGCCGTCGGCATCGATCACGGCGGCGGTGTTGTAATAGACGCCCGAGACATTGGTGGCCTCATAGATCGGCACCACGATCACCATTTTATGCTTGGCGGCCAGTTCGCACATCAGCTTGGTGGTGGGGCCATCCGGAATGGCTTCCGCCGCGTCATACCATTTGCTGTCCTGGCTGGGACAAAAATAGGGTTGGGTGAAGACTTCCTGGAAAGATAGCACCTGCACGCCCTGTTTGCCGGCTTCCTCGATCAACGGCAGATGCGCGTCCAGCATCGCTTTGGTAATGGAGGCGGGGTCCTTGGCAGTGTCGCCTTTGAGCGCCATCTGAATCAGGCCGCCGCGTAGCATGGTCATCGGTGTTACCCCTTAAGCGAGAGCGCTGAGAACGCGCCGCAAAATGTCGAAAATCTGGTCGATATGTTTTTGCTCGAGGATCAGCGGCGGCGACAGGGCGATGGTGTCACCGGTGGTCCGCACCAGGAGGCCGGCCTCATAGCATTTGAGGAAAACCTCAAAGGCCCGCGCCGTGGGTTTGTCGGCAATCGGCTCCAACTCGATCGCGGCGACCAGCCCGATATTGCGGATATCGATCACATGCGGCAGGCCCTTCAGGGAATGCACCGCATCGGCCCACATACCCGCCAGCGATGCGCCCCGCGTCAGCAGGCCTTCCTCCTGATAGACGTCCAGCACCGCCAAAGCGGTGGCACAGGCCATCGGATTGGCGGAATAGGTATAGCCATGGAAAAGCTCGATGGCGTTGGGTGGGCCTTGCATGAAAGCGTCGTGAATCTTGCTGCGCGCGAACACCGCCCCCATGGGAATGACGCCCGAAGTGAGCCCCTTGGCCGCGGTGACCATGTCCGGCTGGACGCCGAAATAATCCACCGCGAAGGGCGTTCCCAGCCGGCCAAAAGCGGTGATCACTTCGTCGAAGATCAGCAGGATGCCGTGGCGGTCGCAAATTTCACGCAGGCGCTTGAGATACCCCTTGGGCGGAATGATCACACCGCCCGAACATTGCACCGGCTCGACGATGCAGGCCGCGATGGTGGAGGGATCGTGCAATTGACACAGCCGCTCCAGATCATCGGCCAGCTCGGCGCCGAACTGCGGCTCGCCGCGGCTGAACAGGTTGCGCTTGTCGCCATGGGTGTGGCGCATATGGTCGACGCCGGTAACCAAGGCCCCGAACATCTTGCGATTGGCGACGATGCCGCCCACGCTCATGCCGCCGAAATTGACGCCGTGATAGCCCTTTTCGCGCCCGATCAACCTTACGCGCTGGCCTTCGCCCCGGATGCGATGATAGGCCAGCGCGATCTTCAGCGCGGTCTCCACCGATTCCGAACCCGAATTGGTGAAGAAGACATGGTTCAGATCGCCGGGGATCATGTCGGCCAGGCGCGAGGCCAGTTCGAACGCCTTGGGATGGCCCATCTGGAAGGCGGGCGAATAGTCCATCTCGGCCGCCTGCCGGGCGATGGCGTCCACGATCTTCGGCCGGCCATGTCCGGCATTGCAGCACCACAGACCGGCAATCCCGTCCAGCACATCGCGGCCATCGGCGGTCTTGTAGAACATGCCTTGGGCGCCGACGAAGAGGCGGGGGTTGGCCTTGAATTGCCGGTTGGCGGTGAAGGGCATCCAATAGGCGTCGAGGCTATTCTTGGGGGATTTTGCGTCCATGACTCAGCCTGCCTTGCGCAGGGGGTTGAGCGGATGGTCCGGCCAGGTCAGCGGCGGCAAGCCGTTCGGCACCGCTTTCATCTCGATGCAGTTTTCCACCGGACAGACATGCAGGCATAGATTGCAGCCGACGCATTCATCATTGATGACCGTGAATGTGCGGTGGCCATTCGCCCCCGCACCAACGCGGATGGCCTGATGCGCCGCGTCCTCGCAGGCGATGTGGCAGCGGCCGCATTCGATGCATTTGTCCTGGTGGATATGGGCTTTCAAGTCGAAATTGAGATTGAGCGCGTTCCAATCCACCGTATTGCGCAGCGCCTTGCCACGGAAATCCCCGATATGGCGGTATTGATGTTCTTCCATGAAACGGCTCAGTCCATCGATCATGTCATCCACGATGCGAAAGCCATACAGCATGGCGGCGGTGCAGACCTGCACCCCTTGCGCGCCCAGGGCGATGAACTCGGCGGCGTCGCGCCAGGTGGTGATGCCGCCGATGGCCGAAATCGCCAGGGCGGAGGTTTCCGGATCGCGGGCAATGGCCGAGACCATGTTCAGGGCGATGGGTTTGACCGCCGTGCCGCAATAGCCGCCATGGGTGCCCTTGCCGTCCACCATGGGCGTCGGCGACATCGCCTCCAGATTGACCGAGACAATGGAATTGACGGTGTTGATCAAGGCCACGCCATCGGCGCCGCCCTTCAACGCCGCTTCCGCCGGGACCACGATATCGGTGATGTTGGGGGTGAGCTTGGCGAAGACGGGAATCTTGCCGGCCACCTCTTTCACCCAACGCACGGTCTGTTCCACCATTTCGGGCACCTGGCCGACCGCGCTGCCCATGCCGCGCTCACACATCCCGTGCGGGCAGCCATGATTAAGTTCCAGCCCCTGCACGCCGGCGTTCAGGATTTTCGCCGCCAATTCCTTCCAGGCGCGCTCATCGATGGGCGCCATCAGCGAGCCGATGATCACGCGACCCGGATATTCTTTGCGCAGCTTTTCGATTTCGCGCAGGTTCTGCTCCAGCGGGCGGTCGGAAATCAGTTCGATATTGTTGATCCCGACAATGCCCCGCGCCATGTCCCGGTGCACGCCATAGCGGCTGGTGGCATTGACCACCGGCGGATCGATTCCCAAGGTTTTCCACACCGCGCCGCCCCAGCCGGCGTCGAAGGCGCGTTTGACATTGATATATTTATCGGTGGGTGGGGCCGAAGCCAGCCAGAAGGGATTGGGACTTTCCACCCCGCCGATGCTGCAATGAAGATCGGCCATGCTCAGCTCCGCAGATAAGCATCGGCGGCGATGGCGGCGCGTTTGCCATCCTCCACCGATTGCACCGTCAAATCTTCGCCGGTGTCGACGCAATCGCCGCCGGCAAAGACGCCGGGCAGCGAAGTCTGGAAATTGGCATCGACCCAGATCTTGCCGCGATCCAGTTTGAGCCCTTCCAGCGGCGCCAATTTCTGGCCGATGGCTTTGAGCACCAAATCGGCCGGCACAGCATAGGTTTCGCCGGTGCCGCTGAATTTGCCGTCGATGATGGCGGTCTTCTCAAAAACCGCCTCATTCACCATGCCATTGCCTTCGAAGCGAACCGGCATGGACCATAATTTCAGCACCACGTTATTGGTGCGGGCCAGGTCCTGTTCCCAGGCAGTGGCGCTCATCTGGTCCTCGCCCCGGCGATAGACCAGGGTGACGTTCTGGGCCCCCAGCCGCTTGCATTGCACCGCCGCGTCGATGGCGGTATTGCCGCCGCCGATCACCACCACGTTTTTGGGCACCTTGATCGCGGCTTTGTTTTTGGCCTGACGCAGGCGTTCGATAAAGCCAAGAGCGTCTTCCACACCTTTCAGGTCATTGCCGGGAACTGCCAGATCGTTGACCGCGCCGATGCCAAGGCCCAGGAACACGGCGGCGTGATCCTGGCGCAGGGAGCCCAGCGTCACATCCCGCCCCAGCGCCTGGCCATAGCGAATGGTGATGCCGCCAATGCCCAGCAGGAAGTCGATTTCGGCCTGGGCGAAGTCATTGGCCATCTTATAGGCGGCCAAACCATATTCATTCAGCCCGCCCGGTTTGGGCTTGGCCTCGAACACCGTCACGTCATGCCCCAGCATGGCGGCGCGATGGGCAAAGGAAAGTCCCGCCGGGCCGGCCCCCACCACCGCGACTTTCTTTCCCGAGGGCGCGGCGCGGACGAAAGGATGATCGCCGCCCATCGCCATGCGCGCTTCCACGGCATGGCGTTGCAGCGCACCGATATGGATGGGCTCGTCGCCCTTGGCGTTCATCACGCAAGCCCGTTCGCACAACACTTCGGTGGGGCAGGCGCGGCCGCAGGTGCCGCCCATGATATTGGCCTCGAGGATGGTATGGGCCGAGCCTTTCAGATTGCCGGTGCGAATCTGATGGATGAAAGTCGGCACATCGATGGATGTCGGGCAGGCCTTGATGCAGGGCGCGTCGTAGCAATACAGGCAGCGCGCCGCCTCGGTCACCGCCTGCAACTCGGTGAGCGGCGGCGTCAGATCCGCGAAATTGTCTTCGATCTGGCCCGGCGACAACCCGGCGCCGCCGGCAAGATGCGGGCGAAGCCCCATGATCGCAACTTTCTGCCCTGCGAAGGGCGCTTAAAAAGCCAGTAAAGCCCAAGGGGGGTGGCCCGCCAACAGGAATTTGGGGTGGCAAGCCCCCGTGCACTTTCGGCCGGCGGCCTCTGCCGTCTAGGATCACCAGTCCGTTCGTGGGGTGAAGTCATGCAGGGCGTTACCGTCGTCGATCACCCGCTGGTCCAGCACAAGCTGACCTTGATGCGGGACAAGCACCGCAGCACCAAGAATTTCCGCGAGCTGCTGAACGAGATCGGCATGCTGATCTGCTACGAGATCACCCGCGATCTGCCGATCACCCAGATCGAAATCGAAACTCCGCTGACCAAGACCATGGCGCCGGCGATCGAAGGCAAGAAGCTGGTTTTCGCCCCGATTTTGCGGGCCGGAACCGCTTTCCTGGACGGCATGCTCAATCTGGTGCCGTCGGCCCGGGTCGCCCATATCGGGCTTTATCGCGATCCCAAAACTCTGGAAAGTGTCGAATATTACTTCAAAGCGCCGGAAGATGTGGCGCAGCGGTTGGTGATCGTGATGGACCCGATGCTGGCGACCGGCAATTCGGCGGTGGCGGCGGTGGATAGGCTCAAAGCCCGCGGTGTCACCAGACTGCGCCTGATGTGCCTGCTTGCGGCGCCCGAAGGGATCGAGACATTTCAGAAAGCCCATCCCGATGTACCGGTGTGGACCGCGGCCATCGATGAAAAGCTCAACGAGCACGGCTATATTCTGCCCGGTTTGGGGGATGCGGGCGACCGCATGTTCGGCACCAAATAGGCCCGCCCTACCAATGTGCCCATGCTCGTGATTGAATGAATCCCTCATGGGGCGACCTTGCGGTTTTGGGGGTGACGCTCCGCGTGCGGATATTATAATAATGGCGCAGATTCAGCCACTTACACCGGAAATCGGGCGCCGCCTGACCCATCCGGCCCAGCGCACACCCGGCATCCCTTTTGACGCCGATGTGATCGACTCCATCCGGGTCAATCGCAGCGCCGCCGAACGGCGCATCGCCGCCCTGCCGGGCCGCCGCACCGTCAAGAAAGAATGGCAAGCCGCCTGGCTGCTCAAGGCCGTCAGCTGCATCGATCTCACCACTCTGGCGGGCGACGATACGCCGGGCCGCGTCCGCCGCCTTTGCGCCAAAGCGCGCCAGCCGGTGCGCCAGGATCTGCTGGATGCCATGGGTGTCGGGCCCATCACCACCGGCGCCGTCTGCGTCTATCACAACATGATCGAGACCGCGGTGCGCGCCTTGGAAGGCACGGACATTCCGGTGGCGGCGGTGTCCACCGGGTTTCCTGCCGGTCTGTCGCCGCTCAAATTGCGCATCCAGGAAATCGAGTCTTCCGTGGCGGCGGGGGCGCGGGAGATCGATATCGTGATCGATCGGGGGCTGGTGCTGACCGGAAACCACCGCGCCGTTTATGACGAGATGAAAGCCTTCCGCCAGGCCTGCGGCGATGCCCATGTCAAAGCCATTATCGGCGCGGGCGATCTGGGCACACTCATCAATGTCGCGCGCGCCTCCATGGCCTGCATGATGGCGGGGGCGGATTTCATCAAGACCTCGACCGGCAAGGAAAGCGTCAATGCCACGCCGGTTTTTGCTTTGGTGATGTGCCGCATGATCCGCGAATATTGGGAGATGACGGGGCACCGCATCGGCTTCAAGCCGGCCGGCGGCATCTCCACCACCAAGGACGCCACCGCCTATCAGGTGGTGATGAAGGAAGAGCTGGGTTTGCCCTGGCTGCAGCCCGATCTGTTCCGCTTGGGCGCCTCCAGTCTTTTGACCGATATCGAGCGGCAACTCGAACATTTCGTCAGCGGCCATTATTCCGCCGCCCACCGCCATCCGATGGGTTAGACCATGAGCGTCGCCAGCGTCTTGCAAAGCATGGAATATGGCCCGGCGCCGGAAAGCGCCGCGCCGGCCTTGGAATGGCTGGCAAGCCACAGCAACAAATTCGCCCTTTATATCAACGGCGCCTGGAAGGCTCCGAAAAAGGGCAAGGTGTTCGACAGCCAAAATCCGGCGACGGGCAAGAAACTCGCCAGCATCGCCGACGCTTCGTCCGAAGATGTCGATGCGGCGGTCAAAGCGGCGCGCGCTGCTTTTCCCGCCTGGTCGAAACTCTCCGGCCATCTTCGGGCACGTTATCTCTATGCCCTGGCGCGGGCGGTACAGAAACATGCGCGCCTCTTCGCGGTGCTGGAGACGCTCGACAACGGCAAGCCGATCCGCGAAACCCGCGACATCGATGTGCCGCTGGTGGTGCGGCATTTCTATCATCACGCCGGCTGGGCGCAGTTGCTGGACAGCGAGATGCCGGAATATGCGCCGCTGGGCGTGGTCGGTCAGATCATCCCGTGGAATTTTCCGCTGCTGATGCTGGCCTGGAAAATCGCCCCGGCGTTGGCCTGCGGCAATACCGTGGTGCTCAAGCCGGCGGAAGACACCAGCCTGACGGCGCTATTGTTTGCCGAAATTTGCGACGAGGTCGGCCTGCCCAAGGGGGTGGTCAATATCGTCACCGGCGCCGGCGAAACCGGCCGCGCCATTGTCGAACATCCCGGCATCGATAAGATCGCCTTTACCGGCTCGACCGAAGTGGGCCGCATCATTCGCGCCGCCACCGCCGGCACCGGCAAGAAGCTGACCTTGGAATTGGGCGGCAAATCGCCATTCATCGTGTTCGAGGATGCCGATCTGGACGCCGCCGTGGAAGGCGCGGTCGATGCGATCTGGTTCAACCAGGGCCAGGTCTGCTGCGCCGGTTCGCGCCTGCTGGTGCAGGAATCGGTCGAACAGCGTTTCCTGGCCAAGCTGCGCGCGCGCATGGACAAGCTGACGCTCGGTTCCCCGCTCGACAAGTCGGTCGACATCGGCGCGCTGGTGGACCCGGTGCAGCGCCAGCGCATCGCCGGCCTGGTGGAATCGGCCCGCGCCGAAG
>JAICHV010000027.1 GCA_025924715.1 Alphaproteobacteria bacterium | reverse complement strand
ATCAAGAAGTGCGCTGCTACGCCGATATTTAACCACCGTGTCATGGCCCGCATTTGCGGGCCATGACAATTCGATTAACCCCCTTTCCTTGCTTTCTGCGCCGCCCCCAGCACGCGCAGCGCATTGCCGCCCCAGACATCGGCGAGCTGGGCTTCGGTATAGCCCGCCTTGACCAGCCGCTCGGTGATGCGCGGCAGACTGGCGACATCTTCCATGCCGATCACGCCGCCGCCGCCATCCCAGTCGCAGCCGATCCCCACATGCTCGGGCCCCACCAGGTCCAAGGCATGCAGGACATGCTTCATGAAGGTGTCGAAATCGGCACGCGGGATCGGCATGCGCTTGTCCAACTCGGCAATCGCCTTCACCGCCTCGCGCAGATCGGCGGCGGCCTGGGCGGGTGATTTTCCGGCGCCGCCCCGCGTCTTGGCCATGATCGCGGCCCGCGCCGCGTCACGCTCCTTGTTCTGCGGCACCGGCACCAGATATTCGTTATAGGAATTGATCTGGATGGTGCTGCCGGCCGCCGCCAGTTTCCTGATCCGCGCGTCATCCAGATTGCGCGGATGATCGAACACCGCGCGGCAGCCGGAATGCGAACAGATGATGGGTGCGCGCGACTGCTCCATCATTTGGTCGAAGACATCGTCGGAGGCGTGGCTGGCGTCGAGCACGATGCCAAGATCATTGGCCAGGGCCACCAATTCGCGCCCCGCCGGAGACAGCCCGTTCCAGGTTTTGGCGTCGGTGGCGGAATCGGCGAACTGATTGACCTTGAAATGCACCGGCCCCGCCATGCGCACCCCAAGCCGATAGAAAACGCGCAGCAGTGAGACGTCGGTGCCGAGCGGCGAGGAATTCTCGATCGACTGAAAGACCACCCGCTTGCCCTTGCCGGCGATGCGCGCCGCATCTTCCGGCACAAAGGCCAGTTCGAATTTGTCCGGATGCGCCGCAACCATTTCGCGGATCTCGGTAGCGCGCAGAAAGGCCGCGTCGCGCATCGCGGCATAACCCTCCGGCGTCAGTGCCCCTTGCGGGGTGTAGATCGCCCAGAAGCCGCCATCCAGCCCGCCCTGGACCATGCGCGGATAATCGACTTGCGTGAAATCCACCTGTCCGCCATGGCGCCGCATGATGTCCCAGCCGGGGCGGGCGAGGCTGGAGGGCGTATCCAGATGGGTGTCCAAACAGAGCAGGCGCTGATGCAGGCTGCGGGTGGAGCCCGCGGCTTTCGCCGGTGAGGCCAGCACCAAGGCGGCCGCGCCGTTTACCACAGCTGCGCGTCTGGAAAGCTGCATGGCGACAGGCTCCGCGAAGATCCGCCAAAATGGGGATGGGCGAATTTCACACCGCCCGCGCGCCTGCCGCAAGTGGCGCGGCCGGGAATTGTCGGCTTGCGCAGACGCGCGAAATAACGGGTAATGCCGGCAAGCGGCCCGTCAGCGGCCAAAACCAAAAGGGGCGGGAGCGCATGACCCAGGCGGACCAAAAGGCGCAGGCGCGCCGCGCGGTGATCGCCGCTACCATCGGCACCACCGTCGAATGGTATGATTTCTTTCTCTACAGCACCGTCACCGGGCTGGTTTTCGCCAAGCTGTTCTTCCCCAATTCCGATCCCACCACCGGCACCTTGGAAGCCTTTCTGATCTATGCCGTGGGCTTTGCCTCCCGGCCGATCGGCGGGGCAATCTTTGGTCATTTCGGTGACCGCATCGGCCGCAAGGCGACCTTCGTGGCTTCGCTTCTGACCATGGGCATCGCCACCATGGCGGTGGGCGTGGTGCCGGGCTATGGCCGGATCGGCATATGGGGGGCGGTGGCCTTGACTGCCCTGCGCTTCATTCAGGGCGTCGGCGTGGGTGGACAATGGGGCGGCTCGGTCCTGCTGGCGATGGAATGGTCGCAAGGCAGCAAGCGCCGCGGATTGGCGGCGTCCTGGCCGCAGCTTGGCGTGCCCGCGGGTCTCTTCCTGGCCAATCTGGCGGTGCTGGCATTCAGCGCCTGGTCGGGCGATGCGTTTCTGAGCTGGGGCTGGCGCGTGCCCTTCCTGCTGAGCGCTGTGATGATCGTGGTCGGCCTCTGGACTCGCCTCAGCGTGGGGGAGACGCCGGCATTTCGAAAACTGGAAGCGGAAAAGCGGCTGGAGAAAACCCCGGTGATGGAAGTGATCCGCCGCCAGCCCGGGCGTATCATCCAAGCCGCGCTGCTGCGCATGGTCGAGCAGGCGCCGTTTTACGTTTATACCGCGTTTATCTTTGCCTATGGCGTGCAGACACTGTCGGTCTCGCGCAATTTCCTGCTCTCTGCCGTTCTTGTTGCCGGGGCCGTCGAACTGCTGACGGTGCCCTATTTCGGCCATTTGTCGGACCGCATCGGGCGAAAGAAAATGTACCGGATCGGCATCGTCACGGGGGGCATATTCGGCCTCGTCTATTTCGCGGCCCTGGGCGCCGGTTCACCCGCCTTGATATTCGCCGTCATCGCGGTCTCGCTGGTCCCCCATGCCATGCTGTATGGACCGCAGGCGGCTCTGATCGCCGAATGCTTCACCGGCCGCTTGCGCTATTCGGGCACCTCGCTGGGTTATCAATTGGCTTCGGTGATCGCCGGCGGTCCGGCACCGCTGATCGCCGCCTGGCTGGTGGCACGCTATCAGTCCGGTTACGCGGTGGCAGCCTATATCGTGGCTTGCGCCTTGGTCAGCGCCATCGCCCTGGCGCTGATGCCCGACCACACCGGCAAGGACATTTCGGCGGAGTTTTAATGTTCGGGGCAGGGGAACCCGGCCCCCACGCTTTGCGCCCCTGCGCGCCGATAGGCTAGCGTCAAGGCGCTTTCCAATCCGATTCGCATGCGTTTTGTCCGTGTCCCCGCTGCGCTTTGTCTGGGTCTGGCCGGGGCCGGCTGTGTCGCGCCCGCGCCCCCTCCCGCGCCGCCGCCCAAAGTCGCCGAGGATCACACCGTCACGGTTCCCGCCAGCGCCGGGGTGTACAAGGTGGGACAGCCTTACCAGATCGACAATGTCTGGTATTACCCGCGCGAGCAGCCCGACTATGATGAGACCGGCATCGCGTCCTGGTATGGGCCGACCTTTTACGGCAAGCGCACCGCCAACGGCGAAGTCTATGACGGCGACCAGCTCACCGCCGCCCATCGCACTTTGCCCATGCCGGTCAATGTGCGGGTGACCAATCTGCAGAACGGCAAATCCATCATCGTGCGGGTCAATGACCGCGGGCCCTATGCGCGCGGCCGCATCATTGACCTCTCCAAGCGCGCCGCCGAACTGCTCGATGTGGTGCAGACCGGCACCGCCCGGGTGCGCGTGACTTATGTGAGCCGGGCCGATCTGAACGGTGCGCCGCCACCGTCCGAAACCCCGCCGGAAATCGCCAATGCGCTGCCCTCGGTGCCGGTCCCGCCCGTGCAGCGCCAGGCCCTGGCGGGTGTTCCGGGCGGGGCGGTCGCGCCGCCGCCGCAGGCGCAGCAGAGCGCCCAGCCCGCGCCGGCCCCGATCCCCGAGCAGCTCTTTGCCCAGAATCAGCCGACGGGCGAGGTGACCCGGGTTCCGGTGCCGGCCACCACCCATCTTTATATTCAGGTGGGGGCATTTTCGAAGCGGGAGAACGCCCAAACCCTGATCAACAAACTGGGGGCAAACTTACGCATATCCACTCTTCAACGCGGCGGACAGACCCTCTATAGAGTGCGCACCGGGCCGCTCAATTCGACCGCGGAGGCCGATGCGGCCTTGTCCCGCATCACGGGCCTGGGCAGCAACGATGCCCAGATCATCGTCGACCAGTAAGCGCGCCAAACACGGAGACCCCATGCGCCTGAGTTTTTTCGCCGGACTTTGCCTTCTGATCGCCGCCACTTTCCCAGCCCTGGCGGCCATCGACACCAGCGCCGAACATGGGCTGCTGATGGATGCCACCACCGGCCAGGTGTTGTGGCAGAAGGACGGCCTGACGCCGATGCCGCCGGCCTCGATGTCCAAATTGATGACCCTGGAACTGTTGTTCCAGCGCCTGAAAGACGGGCGGATGAAGCTCACCGACACCTTGCCGGTATCGGAGCGGGCCTGGCGCACCCAGGGTTCCAAGATGTTCGTCGAGCTGGGCGCGCGCATCCCGGTGGAATCGCTGATCCGGGGCATCATCATCCAATCCGGCAATGACGCCTGCATCGTGGTGGCCGAAGCGATGGGCGGAACCGTCGAAGGCTTCGTCGATCTGATGAATAAGCGGGCCAAGCAGCTCGGCCTGGACCAGTCCCATTTCGTCAATCCCGATGGACTGCCCGATCCTCCCGGCCAGTTGATGAGCGCGCTTGACCTCGCCAAGCTGTCGCGCCACCTGATCAACGACTATCCGCAATATTACCATTACTTCAGCGAGAAGAGCTTCGTCTGGCACAACATCACCCAGCCGAACCGCGACTTGGTGCTGGAAAGCCTTCCCGGCGCCGATGGCCTGAAGACCGGGCATATCGACGTGTCGGGTTACGGCATCACCATTTCGGCCAAACGGGGCAATACCCGCTTCATCCTGGTTCTCAACGGGCTGCGCTATCCCCAATATCACAATGACTATTTCCCTAACATCAAACGCTCGGAAGAAGCCGGCCGGATCATGGAAATGGCGTTCCGGGAATTTCGCACCTATCCGGTGTTCACCACCAATCAGGTGGTCGGCACGGTGCCAGTGATCGAGGGCAAGGACGGCACGGTGCCGGTGACACCGGCCAAGCCGGTCTCGGTCACCATGCAGGTGGACTCCCATGCCGGGCTCAAGACCCAGCTCAAGCCCGATCCCAACCTGAAGGCGCCCATCGCCCAGGGCCAGAAGGTCGGCGTGGTGGTGATCACGGCGCCGGATTTCCCCGCTTTGTCCGTTCCGGTCTATGCCGCCCAGTCGGAAGGACGCGCCAACATCTTCTCCCGCATGTGGGCCAAGATGTTCAGCCACAAAAAATAAAGGCATGACCGGCCGCTTTATCACTTTGGAAGGCGGGGAAGGGACCGGCAAATCCACCCAAGCCCGCCGGTTGGCGGCGGCTTTGGAAAACACCGGGCTTTCGGTTCTGTCCACCCGCGAGCCGGGCGGCTCGCCGGGGGCGGAGGAAATCCGCAGCCTGCTGGTCAATGGCGCGCCGGGGCGATGGGATCCGATGCCTGAAACCCTGCTGCTCTATGCCGCCCGCGCCGATCATGTCGGACGCACCATCGGGCCGGCGCTGCTGGCGGGGCAATGGGTGGTGTGCGACCGCTTTTCCGATTCCAGCTTTGCCTATCAGGGCGCCGGGCGGGGTCTGACCCGCGAGACCATCCGGCGGATCGACGCGGTGGTGCTGGACGATTTCAAACCGGATTTTACCCTGGTGCTGGATCTGGATGTGGACACCGGCATCGCGCGAGCGATGTCGCGCGGCGGCGCCGAAAGCCGCTTCGAACAATTCGACCGCGACTTCCATGAGCGGCTGCGCCAGGGTTTTATCGATATCGCCAAGCGCAATCCCGACCGCTGCGTGCTGATCGACGCCTCGGGTAGCGAGGACGAAGTCGCCGCGGCGATCTGGGCCCAGGTCGCGCGGCGTTACGGATTATCCTAAACCCATGGCCAAACGCGTTACCGCAGCCGTCGAACCCGACCGCCTGGAAGGTTTTCCCCATCCGCGCGAGACCGCCGCGCTGATCGGCCAGGACGCCGCCCTGGCGCGGGCGGCGCGCGCCATCCGCGGTGGCCGTCCGCCCCAGGCCTGGCTGATTTGTGGCCCACCCGGCATCGGCAAGGCGACCATGGCCTATCGCATCGCCCGCTATCTGCTGGCCTATGGTGCCACGGACCGGGGTGCCGCCGATCTGTCGGTGCCGGCCCAGGACCCGGCGGCGATGCAGGTCGCGGCCGGCTCCCATCCCGGGTTGCTGTCGCTCAAGCGCGGCGAGAACAAGCAAGGCAAGCTGATGACGGTGTTGTCGGTCGACGAGATCCGCAAGCTGGCGGGTTTTTTCGGCATGACCTCCGGTGCCGGCGGCTGGCGCGTCGCCATCGTCGATACCGCCGATGAGATGAACGACAATGCCGCCAATGCGCTGCTGAAATTGCTGGAAGAACCGCCGGCGCGGGCCATGCTGCTGCTGCTGTCCAACATGCCGGGCCGGCTGCTGCCCACTATCCGCTCGCGCTGCCAGCGGCTGGAGCTGCGTCCGCTGGACGAGCCGGCGCTCGCTGCCGCGCTGGAAAAATTGCTGCCGGACAGCGACGTGCGCGCGCGGGCGCAACTGGCGCGATTATCGGGCGGCTCGATCGGGGCCGCTTTGGCGCTGGCCGGCGGCGAGGGGGCCGAATTGGCGGCCGAAGCCGACCGGCTGATCGAACACGCCGCCTCGCCCGATGTGGTGGCGCTGCTGGCGCTGGGCGACCGGCTGTGGCGGATGAAGGATGGCGTCGACCGGCTGGGCGGGTTTCTGCTGGAAAGCCTCTCCGCGCGCATTCGTGCCAAGGCGCAAAGCGGCGCGCCAAACTTGCAGCGATGGACCGCGCTGCTCACCCGGCTGGAGGACAATTTCGCCCGCAGCCAGGGCTTGCATCTGGAGCCGCGCCAGACCTTGCTGACGGCGGCGCGCGATCTGGCGCGCACCGCCGGCCGCGCGGGAGGGCTTTGATGCTTGTCGACAGCCATTGCCATCTGGATTTTCCCGATTACCAGGGCCAGGTCGAAGCGGTGATGGCGCGGGCCCGCGCCGCCGGCATCAGCACCTGTCTCAGCATCGGCACCGAGCTCAGCCGTTTTCCCGCCGTGCGGGCGGTGGCGGAAAAATTCGACGATGTCTGGTGCAGCGTCGGCGTCCATCCGCACGAAGCGCAAAAGGAATTGCTAAAGGATCCGGCGCTGCTGCTGGCCGAGACCGCTCATCCCAAAGTGGTGGGGATCGGCGAGACCGGGCTGGATTATTTCTACGAACATTCGCCGAAGGCCGAACAGATCGCCAATTTCCGCGCCCATATCGCGGCGGGGCGCCAGGCGCGGCTGCCGGTCATCGTCCATACCCGCGATGCCGATGACGACACCATCGCCGTGCTGGAAGAAGAAATGGGGCAGGGCGCCTTCACCGGCTTGATCCATTGCTTCACCGGCACCCAGCGCCTGGCCGATGCGGCGCTGGCTTTGGGGCTTTATATTTCCGTTTCCGGCATCGCCACGTTCAAGAATTCCAAAGCCCTGCGCGATGTGATCCAGACGGTGCCGCTGGACCGGCTGCTGGTGGAAACCGATGCGCCGTTCCTGGCGCCGGTGCCGCACCGGGGCAAAACCAATGAGCCGGCTTTTGTCGTGCATACGGCAAGGATGCTGGCCGAACTCAAAGGCGTCCGCGAAGAAGACCTGGCCAAGGCCACCACCGACAATTTCTTCCGCCTCTTCCGCAAAGTGAAGCGGCCCGAATGACGTACGAGCGTCCGCGCCCGGCGCCGAGGTCGGAATGAAAGACACGCTCCAAATCCGCATTCTGGGTTGCGGCTCGTCCGGTGGGGTGCCGCGGCTGGGCGGTGTGGATGGGTCGGGGTATTGGGGCGCCTGCGATCCGGGCAATCCCAAGAACCGGCGGCGGCGCTGTTCCATCCTGGCGCGGCGACCCGGCGCCGGCGGCACGACGCAGGTCTTGGTCGACACCTCGCCCGACATGCGCGAGCAATTGCTGGAGGCGCGGGTCGGGCGGCTGGATGGCGTGCTGATCACCCATGATCATGCCGACCAGCTCCACGGCATCGACGATCTTCGGGTGCTGACCATCACCGCCAAGCAGCGCATCGATTTGTGGAGCGATGCGAGCGGCATGGCCGGGGTGCGGCACAAATTCGATTATTGTTTTGCCACCCCCAAGGGCAGCGATTATCCGCCCATCCTGAACGCGCATCTGATCCATGAGCCTTTCGCGCCATTCGAGATCGCCGGTCCCGGCGGCGGCCTGCCGGTGCTGGCTTTCGGGCAGGGTCATGGCCGCATCCGCTCGCTGGGCTTTCGCTTTGGGCCGGTGGCTTATTCTCCGGATGTCGATGCCTTGGACGAGGCGGCTTTCGCGGCCCTTGGCGGAGTGGAGTGCTGGATCGTCGATGCCTTGCGGGCGACGCCGCATCCCAGCCATGCCCATCTCGCGCGCACCCTGGAATGGATCGCCCGCGTTAAACCGCGCCGCGCCATTTTGACCAACATGCATGTCGACCTGGATTACGAGACCCTGCGGCGCAGCCTGCCGGCCGGCGTGGAACCGGCTTATGACGGGATGGAGCTGGTTTTCGGCCTTTAAGGCGCAAATTTTTCGCCGTTACACCTTGGCAAGCCCGCTTTGCGAAGGGGGCAAATCGGCGTAGAATCGCAAGCTTGGGGGTGTTGCGTCGGTTGCTTGCAACAGGAGATCGCAAATGAAATTCAGCGCATGGATGGTCGGAGCCGCAATCGGCGCGGCGCTTCTTGCCGCGGCACCGGCGAATGCTTTTGTCGTGGTGATGGGCAACAGCCTGGCGCATGACTGCTTCATCGCCGCCAAGGCCCGCGTGAACCTGGACGAGGGCCTGGCCACCTGCAACGCCGCGCTCACCGATTCCGCGCTGACGCACCATGACCGCGCCGCCACCTTCATCAATCGCGGCGCGGTCAAGCAGGACAAAGGGCTTTACGAAAGCGCCATGGTCGATTTTGAAGCCGGCATCGCGCTGGAGCCGACCCTGGGCGATGCCTATGTCGATCGCGGCGCCGCGCTGATCCGGCTGCAGCGCTATGACGACGCCATCGCCGACATCAATCACGGCATGGAGCTGGGGATGTCCTATCCCCATATCGGCTATTACGACCGCGCCGTGGCCGAGGAATTGAAAGGCCAGTACAAGGAATCCTATTTCGACTTCAAACATGTGCTGGAGCTGGAGCCGAATTTCACCATGGCGTCGGATCAACTGAAGAATTTCATCGTCACGACGGTCAAAACGCCCGCGACCTAGCCGCGCAAGACCAGTTCCGTTTTCGGCCCGGCGCTGCTAGTATCGCGCCATGGGAAGAACACTCACCCACCAGGAAACGCTCGAGCTGCGGCGTCTCTACGATTCCTTCTCCATCGCGGTCGAGCGTGCCTCGGCCGCCATGCATATGAAGGGCATGGACTCCGAGGCCTTCCGCATCGAGGACGTCAAAGTCGCCGCCATCTGGACCCGCATCCGCGAACTGATGGGCGAACCCGCCAAGCCGTGGGAGAGGGCGGAGTAGTGCGTCTCGCGGCTCAAGACGGCGCGGTTTGAAGCGCGGACCTACAAGAAATGGCGGCGTAAGGATGGACTACAGCCCGATCCTGCTCACGGTGCTTTCGTCGAGCCTTTCTCTCCTGACAGTCGGGATCTTCGTTTGGAGGCTCTGGACCGGAAAGGCCCACTTCAACCACTTCTCGGCTGACCGCGCGAAGAAGCCGAAAGAGTTTTGGACAATTCAGGCGCTGATCGTGATGCCAGCCCTGGTCTTCATAGCGGCCACCATTTGGTGGGCAGGAAAAATTCAGTTCTAAGATGGCCCGCTGCACCAAACTTCCCGACATTGACAGGTTTTTCGATATATGGACCCCAAGGCAATCGCAAAAGCCAAGAGCCGTCTGCGCCTGGCAGAGAAGTCCGTGAGAGAATTGGCGGCCTGCCAAAACCATCAGGACTTCAGTGACCAGTGGTACGGCTTTCTAGTCGCCGCAAAGAACGTCTACACAAGCCTTGAGCAGGGCTCAAAGGTGTCGCCACCGGCTAGGCAATGGTATGGCGGCAAAAAGCAGGAGCGCAGAGACGATCCGCTCCTTCAATATCTGTTTCAGGCCCGCGACGACGATGAACATGGATTAGAGCCGGTGACGGAATTTGATCCGGGCGGGATTGGCATCCAGGTGAACAAACCCGGATTCAGCCAGGGTATGCTCATTGAACGTCTGACCGTGATGGATGATGGGGAGATTCAACTGAAGGCAAAAAGCTTGGATGGGAAGCCAATCCTGATCGAACAGACTCTACCTCACACGAAGTTGGCCGTTGTCACTGGTCGGGGCGGCGTGAAATATCAGCCGCCAACGGGTCACCTGGGCAAAGCCTTGGAGAGCGGTTTGCCGCTCCCAGTCGCCGAATTGGCGGTGCAATACCTGACGAGACTTATCAGTGAGGCCGAGGGCTTTTGTAAGCAGTAGCTCCAAATGCACCTTCGTCGCCCATTCCGTGCTTCATAATTTTACATAATATTACTTATACGAAGATAAGATGCCGCCCAGGACGGGCTTGAGCCGTCCCTTGGGGCCGCCCCCTCCATCGGCGGGTCGATTGGAATAGCTTTGCCTCATGCCGGATGACCTTCATCTCAGTCCTGCCGAGACCGCCCGGCGCTTTGGCGTTAGCATCAAGGCGCTGCGTCTGTATGAGCAGCGCGGCTTGCTGGCGCCGCTGCGCACCCGCAATGGCAGCACCGGCGCGGCCTGGCGGGTCTATGGCCCGGACCAGGTCGCGCGCCTGCACCAGATCCTGGCCCTGAAGCGGCTGGGTCTTCCCCTGGCCCGCATTGCCGAGCTTCTCAGCGGTCCGGACCGGTTGGAGGCCATCTTGGCGCTTCAGGAACAGGCGCTGATGCGCGACAGCGAGGCCCTGTCGCGGGCGCTGGCGCTGGTGCGGGCGGCGCGGGTCAAACTGGCATCGGGCAATGCGCTTTCGATCGACGATCTCGCTCATCTCACCAAGGAGACCGTCATGCCGAACCTGACCGAAGAAGAACGGATGGAATTGCTCAAGCCGATCAGCGCCAAATATTTCACGCCGGAAGATGCCGCCAAATTGAAACAGCGCAAATACGACCAGCCCGCCGTCACCGCGCAATGGAACGAGCTGTTTGCCCAGGCCAAAGCCTTTGCCGCGGCCAATGCCGACCCCGCCTCGCCGCCCGTCCAGGATCTGGCGCGGCGCTGGCAGGCGCTGATCGCCCAATTCACCGGCGGCGACGAGGCCATGGCGAACAAGGTCCGCAGCGTCTGGAAGGACGCGATGAACGATCCCAAACTCGCCCCGCTCATTCCTTGGACCCCGCAAATCGCCGCCTACATGAAGAAGGCGCAGGAGCATCTGAAAAGCGCAAAATAGCTGTGCGAGGCGGCGATGGCGCTTGCCGGCCGCCGCCTCGCGCCCCTTACTGGGGCGCATGACGAATCCGCCCGGGCCCTCCCGCGACATCGCCGACCTGCTGGAGATCATGCGCCGGCTGCGCGCCGATGACGGCTGTCCCTGGGACAAGACCCAGACCTTTGCCACCGTGGCGCCTTACACGGTGGAAGACGCCTATGAGGTCGCCGCCACCATCGAGGACGGCGACCTCAAGGCCCTGCCCGATGAATTGGGCGATCTGCTGTTCCAGGTGGTGTTCCATGCCCGCATGGCCGAGGAAGCCGGGCTGTTCGATTTCGGCGATGTGGTCCAGGCCGTCACCGCCAAGATGGTCCGCCGCCATCCCCATGTCTTTGGCGGTGCCCCAGCCGAGGCCGATTCCCACAGCCAGAAACTGGCCTGGGAGGCGCTGAAAGCCCAGGAACGTGCCGCCAAGCAGCAAACCTCAATCCTGGACGATGTCCCCCTCGCCTTGCCCGCGCTTTTGCGCGCCGACAAGCTGCAACGCCGGGCCGCAAGTGTCGGATTTGATTGGGATGATCCGACCAAGGTGGTGGACAAGATCGCCGAGGAAGCCCGCGAAGTGGTCGATGCCGGGCTCGATCCCGCCAAGCGGACGGAAGAGATCGGCGACCTGCTGTTCGTGGTCGCCAACCTGGCCCGTCACCTGAAAGTGGACCCGGAGGCCGCCTTGCGCGCCGCCAATGCGAAATTCACCAGAAGGTTCAAGTTCATCGAGGCAGCACTGGAAGTGCGCGGCGGCTCGGCGGCGGCGGCCAGCCTGGACGAGATGGAAGCCTTGTGGCTGGAGGCGAAAGCGAAAGGGCTTTAGTGGCGCGTGGATCGGCTCCGGCCCGGCCGCTCGCTTTGGCTCGCGGCGTGTGTCGCTCCAAACGATCCACTGGATCGTTTGGTTTGCCTTCGGCAAAACGCTCCACACCCCTCCCCTTTCACAACTCACATCAAAGTGACGCGCCAGAGCGCTGAGTTGTTTTGATTTTTCCGGGAAAGCGGCTTTCCAGACGGGCGCGTTCCTGTGGATCGATTGTGAGCGAAAGGGCGATCTTGCCACCGCTTACAAGCCGGGCCGTGACCTGGGCGTGGCGATAAACCCAGGCCAAGCCCTCGCCGTCGCTGGCGTCCAAGGTCAGGGACAGGGCGATGTTGCCGCCTGTCAGCTCAGCCTCGAAACGGGCCGCAAGCGCGGGCAAACCCTCGCCCGTCAGGGCCGAAACCGCCACCGCGCCGCCGCGGCCATTGCCGTCCAGCAAGCCGCGCCGCGCCGCCGGCGGCAGCAGATCGATCTTGTTCAGCACCTCGATCTGGGGGCGGTCTTCGGGCACACCCAGCTCCTCCAGCACCTTCAGCACGTCGCCCTTCTGGGCCTCGGACTCGGCATGGGCGGCGTCGCGGACATGGACGATCAGGTCGGCGGCCAGCACCTCCTCCAGGGTGGCGCGGAAGGCTGCGACCAGCTCGGTCGGCAGGTCGGCGATGAAGCCCACCGTATCCGACAGGATCGCCTTGCCGCCGCCGGGCAATTTCAGCCCCCGCATGGTGGGGTCCAGGGTGGCGAAGAGCAGATCCTTGGCCACCACCTGCGCATCGGTCAGCCTGTTGAACAGGGTGGATTTGCCGGCATTGGTGTAGCCGACCAGGGCGATCACCGGATAAGGCACCCGCCGGCGGGCCTTGCGGCCCAGGTCGCGGGTGCGCCGCACCCCTTCCAATTCCTTTTTGATCTTGACGATGCGTTCGCCGATCAGCCTGCGGTCGCTTTCGATCTGGGTTTCGCCCGGACCGCCCAGAAAGCCGAAGCCGCCGCGCTGGCGCTCCAAATGGGTCCAGCTGCGCACCAGCCGCGATCGCTGCCAGGTGAGATGGGCGAGTTCGACCTGAAGCCGCCCTTCGCGGGTGGCGGCGCGCTCGCCGAAAATCTCCAGGATCAGCGCGGTGCGGTCCAGCACTTTGGCGCCCCAGGCCTTTTCCAGATTGCGCTGCTGCACCGGAGAAAGCTGGGCATTGACGATGACGATCTCGGGCTCGCGGGCCTTGGCCTCACCCGCGATCTCATCGACCTTGCCGGAGCCGATCAGGGTGGCGGGCACGGCCCGGGCCAGCGGCGCAATGGCCGTCCAAACCACCGTCATGCCGATCGCCGCGGTCAGCCCGACCGCTTCGGCCAGGCGTTCCTCTGCGTCGCGCGGCGCCAAGGCGCGCGATTTGGGCTCCACATGAATGACGAATGCGCCGCCCCGATGCTCCACCTGGGTATCGGCGCCGTTTGCGCGGGCCAAACCTATGCCGACTCGTGCGCCGCTTCTTCCTGAAGCTGGATCGGGCCCATCGGCATCACGGTCGAGATCGCGTGCTTATAGACAAGCTGGGCCTGACCGTCGCGACGCAGTAACACGCAGAAATTGTCGAACCAGGTGATATTGCCCTGCAGCTTTACGCCATTGACCAGGAAGATGGTGACGGCGGCTTTGCTTTTGCGGACGGCGTTGAGAAACGTGTCCTGCAGGTTTTGTTGTTTTTCACTCATGGGTTTGCCCATTGTTATGCGCTCCAGGGGAGCCGTGGAGCATTCGGCTGGGATCACCATAGAGCATTGCTGCAATTGCGAAAGGGGGGAATCGGCGCGGTTTCTAACCCTCGAGGCCGGTTTTACGGGCGTAAAGCGTACCCAGCCGCCGCGTCAGGGGTCCGGGGCGCCCATCGCCGACGGGGGCGTCGTCGATTGTGACAACTGGAACACAGGCGCCGGTGGCCGAGGAGATAAAAGCCTCCCGCGCGGACTTCGCTTCCTCCAGGGTGAAGGCGCGCTCGCTCACTTTCATCTGGGCTTCGGCGGCGGCTTCCAAAATCAGCTTGCGGGTGACGCCCGCCAGGATGGCGCTGGAAAGATCGCGTGTGACGATCTCGCCATCGGCGGTGACAATCCAGGCATTGGTGGACGAGCCTTCGGTGATTTTGCCCCCCTCCACCAGCCAGGCTTCGAAAGCGCCTTTCTTCTTGGCCGCCACCTTGGCCATCACATTGGGCAGCAGATTGGTGGTCTTGATGTCGCGCCGGCCCCAGCGGATATCGGGCTGGGTCGATACCGCGACGCCCTGCGCCATGCGTTTTTCCAATCCGGCAAGGTCTTGCGGCCGCAAGGTGATGATCAAGGTCGGCCGGCCCATATTGGCGGGCGGGACATGGTCACGCTTGGCGGCGCCGCGTGAGACCTGAATATAAAGCAGCCCGTCCTTGATGCGGTTGCGGGCGATCAGCTCGCGCATCACCGATTTCAGCGCCGCGCGCGACAGCGGCATGGCAACCGCGATCTCGCGCAGCGACCGTTCCATCCGGTCCAGATGCGGTTCTTCGTCGATCAACCTTCCGTGACGCAGATTGCAGACTTCATAGATGGCCTCGCCCAACTGCAGCCCGCGGTCCTCGACATGAACGCAAGCCTCGCCATGGCGCAGATAACGGCCATTGACATAGGCATAGCGGCCGGCGGGGGCCCGGCTCTCGGACCATTTTTTCATGGCGGTATCAGGCATTGAAAGGCTGCGCCGACCCCACCCCTAAGGATTTGAGCTTTCGATGCAACGCCGAGCGCTCCATGCCGATAAAGGCGGCGGTGCGCGAAATGTTGCCGCCGAAGCGGTTGATCTGGGCCATCAGATAATCGCGCTCGAAAATCTCGCGGGCCTCGCGCAGCGGCAGCGAGATCACCAGATCGCCGCTCTTGCCGCCGGCCCAGCCGCCATTGCTGCCCAGATCGGTGGGCAGAAGATCGGCGCTGACCGCTTCGGTGAGGTCGTCGCTGGCCAGAATCAACAGCCGCTCCACGATATTGCGCAACTGGCGCACATTGCCGGGCCAGCTATGGGCCTGCAGCACGGCCATGGCGTCGTCGCCGATCGAGCGCATGGGCAGCCCCCCGGCGGTGGACAGACGCTTCATGAAATGGGCGATCAGGGCGGGAATGTCGTCGCGCCGCTCGGCCAGGGACGGCACCCGCACCGGCACCACATTCAAGCGGTGATAAAGGTCTTCGCGGAAACGCCCGGCTTCGGTTTCGGCGCGCAAATCGCGGGTGGTGGAACAGATCACCCTTGCGTCGACCTGCACCCGGGTGGTGCCGCCGATGCGGGTGAAGGTCTGGTCGATCAAGACGCGCAGGATCTTGCCCTGGGTCTCCAGCGGCATGTCGGAGACTTCGTCCAGATACAGCGTACCGTTATGGGCGAGCTCGAACAGCCCGGTCTTGCGCGGCGCATCGCCGCTTTCCACCCCGAACAATTCGGATTCGATCCGGTCCGGCGCCATGGTGGCGCAATTGATCGCCACAAAGGCATTGCCGGCGCGGCGCGAACGGGCATGCACCAGCCGCGCCGCCACTTCCTTGCCGGAGCCGGCGGGGCCGGAAATCAGCACCCGGCTGTTGGTGGGGGCGATCTTTTCGACCAGGGCCCGCAACTGGGCGATCGGCGAGGATTGGCCGATCAGCTCGCCTTCGTCGCCGGCCTTGAGTTTCAATTCCTGAATCTCGCGTTTGAGGCGCGCCGATTCCAGCGCCCGTTCGGTGACATGCAGCAGCCGGTCGGCCTTGAAAGGCTTTTCGATGAAGTCGTAGGCGCCTTTCTTGATGGAGGCGACCGCGGTCTCGATCGTGCCGTGGCCGGAAATCATGATCACCGGCAGATCGGGATGCTCGCGCTTCAAGGCATCGAGCACCTGGATGCCGTCGAGCTTGGAGCCCTGCAGCCAGATGTCGAGAATGACCAATTGCGGCCGGCGCGATTTGACGGCCGCCAAGGCACCGTCGCTGTCGCCGGCGGTGCGGGTTTCATAGCCCTCGTCGCTGAGGATGCCCGAGATCAAGTCGCGGATATCCTCTTCGTCGTCGACCACCAGGATTTCAGACGCGATCAGCGATCCGTTTTTGCTCATCTTCAGTGCCTTTCTGACGCAAATTCTTTTGTACCAGCGGGAATGTGAGAGTGACCTCGGCCCCGACCCCGCCCGGGGCATCGTTGAGCGCGATTTCGCCGCCATGGTCCTCCATGATCTTGCGGACGATGGCCAGGCCCAGACCCGTGCCCTTGGCGCGGGTGGTCACATAAGGTTCGGTGAGGCGGTGACGATGCTCGGGCGGCAGGCCGACGCCGTTATCCGTGACGGTGAAGGCCAGCATCGGCCCGCGCAGTTCCACCGCCACCTGGATGCGGCCCGGCGCGGTGTCGCCTTTGGCCTGGCGGGCGGCGATGCTTTCGCCGGCATTCTTGAGCACATTGGTGAGGGCCTGGGCGATCAGCCGGCCATCGCCTTCGAAATGCACCGCCTCTTTGGGCGCGCTCACCGAAAAGACGATTTCGGGATGGGCGACGCGCTGCAGGAAGACCGCCTGCTGCACCAGCTCGGCGGCATTCTCGCGCCGCATCACCGGCGTCGGCATGCGGGCGAAGGACGAGAATTCGTCCACCATGCGGCCGATATCGCCGACCTGGCGGACAATGGTGTCGATGCATTGGCGGAAAATGTCGGGGTCGGAGGTTACCTCGCCCATATATTTGCGCTTGAGCCGCTCGGCCGAAAGCTGGATCGGGGTGAGCGGATTCTTGATTTCATGGGCGATGCGCCGCGCCACATCGGCCCAGGCCGCGGTGCGCTGGGCCGAGACCAGATCGGTGATGTCGTCGAAAGTGACGACAAAGCCGGCCGAGGCGGGACCGCGTTCGCTCGACACTTGGACGCTGAGGGCGCGCGGGGCGCCGCTGCGCTTGATCACCACTTCGCCGCCGGCGCGGCCCACCGGCTCGCTGATGGCGCGGCGGATCAGCGCCGCCAGTTCCGGCACGCTATCGGAGTAATGCCGGCCCGCAATGTCTTCGGGCTGTCCGCCCAACAACCGGGCTGCGGCGCGGTTGACGATGGTGATGGTGCCGTCATGGTCCAGGCCGATGACGCCGGCGCTGACGCCGGACAACACGGTTTCGGTGAAGCGCCGGCGTTCGTCGATCTGGCGGTTGGCGCTGACCAGATCGCCGCGCTGGGCGGCCAGTTGCTGGGTCATACGATTGAACGCCAGGCCCAGGCTGCCGATTTCGTCGTCGTCGCGCTCGATCGGAACCTGCGCGGTGAGATCGCCTTCGGTGACCCGCTCGGCGGCGCCGATCAGGCTGGAGATCGGCCGCACCAGCCGGTTGGCGGCCCAAAGCCCCGACCAGATCGCCGCCAGCAACACGACCAGGGAGACCAGCGCATAAAGCGCCGCGAACACCAGTTGGTAGCGCAGCCGGCTGTCATTCAGCCGGGTATAATCCTTCACCGCCTGCCGGTTCTGCTTGTAATAGGCGAAGATGCGCGGATCGACATTGCGCAGCACTTCCAGATAAGCGTCGTTGAGCTTCTGCAGTTTGATCAGGGCGGTGACCTTGCCATCCTGGGCGCTCGCGTCGATGGGGATCACCCCATGGCTGGCATCCATCAGGTCCCGGGCCGAGACCGGTTTGGGATCATTGGTGCCGGGCGGCTGGGTCGAGATGATGGCGATGCCGTGATTGTCCAAAATGTAAGAGGCGCGCAGGCCGCGGTCGGATGTCAGCTGTTTCAGCCGGTCGATGAATTGCACCGCCCGCACATGCTGGTTTTCATCGAACAGTTTGGGATCGCTCTGGATGGCCTCGGCGATGGCGACGACGTCGCTTTCGATGCTGGACGCATGGTCCCGGACATAGGCCTGGGAGACGCTGACCGAGGTGTTCAGGGCCGCCTTCACCTGGCCGGAGAACATCGCGTCCATGCCCAGGTTCAGCGTGACGCTGGCGAACACCGCCACCAGGATGGCGGGCACCACTGCGATGGCGGAGAACCAGGTGACCAGGCGCACATGCAGCCGCGCCCCGGCCTGGCCGGATTTGCGTGTCGCCCAAAGCCGCACCAGGCGCCAGCCGATCAAACCGCCAAGGCTGAGGCCCAGGCCCAGATTGACCACCAGCATGGCCAGCAAGGCGCCCGAACCGGGGGTGTAGGATGTCAAACCCGAAAGCAAGGCATAGGTGACCGCGCCGGAAGCGACCGCCAGCACGCCAACCGCCGCCGCCAGCAGCGACGGGCGGGAGGCCGCCCGAATGATTTCGCGGCCGCGAGCTATGACCATTGAGTCCGAGATATGCGCGATCCGTGTTGGGGCCGGTGACCGGCGATTAACCCTTCCCGATTTGCGACAGTTTAGCCACACTGGCGGCTGTTGCAAGAATGCAGCGATGCAATTCTACAACAGGGTTACTGGCCCCTGTGGTCGTAGGAACCCGTTTTTAGCCTGGAATGCAGCTTGGCCCCGGCAGCCCCGGGCTCGGGCCCTCATTGCGCTATCGCGCGGGCCCTGCGCCGCTTCGAAGCGAATAGCGCTCCGCGCTAGTCGCTCCTCTGTCCCGGGCTCGGGCCCTCACTGCGCTATCGCGCGGGCCCTGCGCCGCTTCGAAGCGAATAGCGCTCCGCGCTAGTCGCTTCGAAGCCCCTTAATAACCTCCAACCCCAGATCGCGGATCTTCTTGCGCAGGGTATTGCGGTTCAGCCCCAGAAGCTGGGCGGCGCGGATCTGGTTTCCCCGGGTCGCCGCCAGGCAGATCGAGATGAGCGGCCGCTCCACTTCATGCAGGATGCGGTCATAGACCCCGGCCGGCGGCAGGCGGTCGCCATGTTCGTTGAAATAGCGGGTGAGGAAATGCTCCACCGAGGATGACAGGGTGACATTCTCCTCGCCTTCATCGATGGCGAAGGCACGCGCCGGTTCTTTCAATTCCTCGCCGATGGCGCTGGCGGGGATGGCGTCGCCCGAATGCAGCACCGCCAGGCGGCGGATAAGATTTTCCAGCTCGCGCACATTGCCGGGCCAGCGGTGACGGCGCAGCGTTTCGAGGCCTTCATTGTCCAGCGTCTTGGCCGGCAGGCCCTCGTCTTCCGCCTTGCGCAGGAAATGGCGCACCAGATCGGGAATGTCCTCCACCCGCTCGCGCAAGGGCGGCAGGCGCAGCGGTACCACGTTCAGGCGGTAATAGAGATCCTCCCGGAACAGGCCCTGGCTGATCAACTGGCGCAGGTCGCGATTGGTGGCCGCGATGATGCGCACATCGGTCTTGATCGGCGTGCGCCCGCCCACGGTGGTGTATTCGCCTTGCTGCAAGACGCGCAGCAAACGGGTCTGCGCCTCCAGCGGCATGTCGCCGATCTCATCCAGAAACAGCGTGCCGCCTTCGGCCTGCTCGAAGCGCCCCACGCCGCGATTGGTCGCGCCGGTAAAGGCGCCGCGTTCATGGCCGAACAATTCGCTCTCGACCAGTTCTTTGGGAATCGCCGCCATATTGACGGCAACGAAGGTGCCATGGCGGCGCTTGCCGTAATCATGCAGGGCGCGGGCGACCAGTTCCTTGCCGGTGCCGCTCTCCCCCATGATCATCACGGTGAGATCGGTTTGGGTCAGCCGGGCGATGACGCGGTAGATTTCCTGCATCGCCGGCGAGCGGCCGATCAGCGGCAGACGCTCCTCGCTGGCCGCGACCGTGGCATCGGGGCGGCGATTGCCCGGACTGGCCAAAGCGCGCTGCACGACGCTGGTGAGCTCTTTGAGGTCGAAGGGCTTGGGCAGATATTCGAATGCGCCGCGTTCGGCCGCGGTGATCGCGGTAAGCAGCGTATTCTGCGCGCTCATCACCACCACCGGCAATTCGGGCCGCAGCCGCTTGATGCGGGGAATGAGGTCGAAGCCGCTTTCGTCCGGCAGCACCACATCGGTGATCACCAGATTGCCGTCGCCGGCGGAAATCCAGCGCCACAGCCCCGCGGCGGTGCCGGTGGTGCGCACGTCATAGCCGGCGCGGCCCAGTGCCTGGTTCAGCACGGTGCGGATGGCGCTGTCATCGTCGCAAACAAGAACGGTGGCAGGCATCAGAGGTCTCCCGTCGCGGCTTTGGGCAACAAGACCCGGAAGATGGTGCGTCTGGGCACGCTATCGCATTCGATCATGCCACCATGATCGCCGACGATCTTGGCGACCAACGCCAGACCAAGGCCGGTGCCGCGCACTTTGGTGGTGACGAAAGGATCGAAGATATAGGGCATCAGATCGGCCGGGACGCCCGAGCCGTTGTCGCGCACGGTAACTTCCAACGGCAGCGACAACCGCTCGCCCGCCACCGGCGCGCCGAAGCGCACACCCGGACGATAGCCGGTCGTCAAGGTAATCTCTCCGCCGCTATCGGGCAGCGCATCGGCGGCATTGCGCACCAGATTGAGGAAGACCTGAATCAACTGATCGCGGTCGCCCAGCACTTGCGGCAGCGAGGGATCGAAACTTTCGACGATGGTGACGCCGCGAGCGAAACTGGTCTCCGCCACTTTGCGCACCCGATCGAGGACTTCGTGGATATTGACCGGATGGCGGGGAAAGGCGCGCGAGTCGCCGAAGGCTTCCATGCGGTCGATCAACCCGCGAATACGGTCGGCCTCGGCCACGATCAACTGGGTCATCTCGCGCTCGTCGGGCGGCAGGGCTTCCTCCAGCAATTGCGCCGCGCCGCGAATCCCCGCCAGGGGGTTCTTGATTTCATGCGCCAGCACCGCGGCCATGCCGTGCATCGAGCGTACCGCGCCCCGCGCCAGCAATTGGCGGTCCATGCGCTGGGCCAGGCTGCGCTCCTGCAAGGTCACCACCAAGACGCCGTCCGGCTCCGGCAAAGGCGTGACCGTCACATCGGCGATTCGCTCGCCATGCCGGGGCGTGGAAAGATCGACGTCGCGCTCGGCCGCGGAGGAATTGCGCTCGCGCACCTGGGCGATGAGCTGGAACAGGGGGCTACCGAACGGCAGAATATCCGCCAGCGATTGCTTCAGCAGAAGGCCGGCCCCGGTGTCGAAAAACTGCTCGGCCGCGGGATTGACGAAGACGATCTCCTGGGCGGGCCCGATCAGGAGGACCGGCATGGGCAAGGCGCCCGCGATCATGCCCGGGGCGGCCGGTTCGGAGGTACGAAGCTTGGAAAGAACGCTTACCAATCGAATGCCTATTATTTATACAATACAAATCTGTGGTAACATTATAGGCAATCGTGGCGAAGGCAAAGGATTTATCGCAGTGCGGCAAAACAAATGTTACGGCTATCCCTAAGGGGGAACGATGCCGAAGACCGCTGTTCTGATTGTCGCCGCCGGCAAGGGCGAGCGCGCCGGCCGCTCCCAGCCCAAACAATATGAATCCCTGGCCGGCAAGCCCATGCTGGGCTGGACGGCGGGGGCCTTTGGCGAGCTGCCGGTGACGATGGTGATCGGCCCCGGACAAGAGGCGCTTTACGCGGCCGCCCTCCCCGCCGGCGCGGCGCCCGTCTGTGGCGGCGCCCGGCGCCAGGATTCGGTCCGGCTGGGATTGGAAGCGCTGGTAAAAGAGCGGCCCGATTTCGTGCTGATTCACGACGCCGCCCGTCCCTTGGTGTCGCGCCGGGTGATCGATGGCGTGATCGCGGCCTTGGAAGGGGGCGCGCGCGGCGCCGCCCCGATGCTGGCGGTGGCCGATACGCTGCGCCGCCGCGAGGGGGAAAGCTGGAGCCTGGTGCCGCGCGACGATCTGTTCCGCGCCCAGACCCCGCAAGGCTTTCGCTTCGCCGATATACTGGCCGCGCACCGTGCCCATGCGGCGCAGGATGTCACCGACGATGTCGAGATGGCGACGCTGGCCGGCATAAAGGTCGAAGCGGTGCCGGGTGAGGAAACAAATTTGAAAGTCACCACGGAAAAAGACTTCGCCCTGGCCGCCAAATTGCTGGGCTCTTCTGATGGTCGCTCCGCTGACGCTACGCTCCGGGAGACCCGCACCGCGATGGGTTATGACGCGCATCGCTTCACCGCCGGCGACCATGTCTGGCTCTGCGGCGTGAAAGTGCCCCATGACCACGGGCTGGAAGGTCATAGCGATGCCGATGCCGGCTTGCATGCGCTGACCGATGCGGTGCTGGGTTGTATCGGGGCGGGGGATATCGGCCAGCATTTCCCGCCGACCGACGAGCGCTGGCGCGGCGCGCCGAGCTGGAAATTTCTGGATCATGCCGCCAAGCTGGTGGCCGCAAAAGGCGGGCGCATCGTCCACTGCGATGTGACCTTGATCTGCGAGCGGCCCAAGATCGGACCGCACCGCGAGGCCATGCGGGCGCGCATCGCCGAGATATTGGGTTTGGATTTGGAAAGGATCAGCGTGAAAGCCACCACCACCGAAGGCATGGGTTATACCGGACGCCGCGAAGGCCTGGCGGCGCAGGCCGTGGCCACGGTGATGCTGTGAAGCTGCCCCGCGCCTCCGCCGTCGTTTCCTCGGTGTTCGGAATCGGGTTTTTCGACGTCGCCCCCGGCACCATCATGAGCGCCATCGCGGTGCCGCTCGCCATCCTGATCGCGCTTTACGGTGGCGGCGGCATGGGCGTGCTGGGATCCAGCATCATCGTGCTGGTGATCGGGATTCTGTCCTGCGCCGATTATGTGCGCGAGACCGGACGGACCGACCCATCGGAATGCGTGATCGACGAATTGGCCGGGCAATGGCTGGCCTGCTCTTTCGCTTTGCTGACGTTTGGCGGATTGGTGCCGGTCAACAACAACTTCCTGCCTGCCTTTGCTCTCGCCTTCGCCTTGTTCCGGCTGTTCGATATCTGGAAGCCCTGGCCCGTGTCCTGGGCGGAAAACAATCTCAAAGGCGGCTTGGGCGTGATGATGGACGACATCGTGGCCGGGCTGATGGCGGGGGTGCTGGTGGCGCTGGCTCGCTACGCCTTCCATCTGTGATGTTCGCGCCTGCGATGCTCGGACAGGCCGGCGAGATTCTGGCGCTGGCGCGCGCCAAAAACATGCGCATCGCCGCGGCGGAAAGCTGTACCGGCGGGCTGATCGCGGGATTGCTGACAGCGATCGCCGGCTCCTCGGATGTTTTCGAGCGCGGCTTCGTCACCTATTCCAATGAAGCCAAGGAATATCTGCTTGGCGTGCCCACCGATCTGATCCACCGGCATGGCGCGGTTTCGCATCCCGTCGCAGTGGCGATGGCGGACGGCGCGCTGAAACATTCCCTCGCCCAGCTTGCGGTTGCCGTCACCGGCATCGCGGGACCGGGCGGCGGCACGGCGCAAAAGCCGGTCGGGCTGGTCTATGTCGCCACCGCCATGCTGGGCGGTGAAACGCAAACCCGCGAGTTGCGCCTGGGCGACATCGGACGGGATGCGGTAAGGCTGGCCACCGTGGAAGCGGCGCTGGCGATGCTGCGCGCCAGGCTTTCCTAAAGAATAATCGGCTTTCGAAACTACTTCGCCGCCAGGAATATCTGACCCTGCGCCGCCAAGGCATCATGCGCGGTCTTCTGCAGCGCCTTGGCCTGGGCCGGTGAGATACCCAGATCTTCGGCCACCTTGTCGATCGTCGCCAGGGATTGCGGATCGCGCCCCGTCACTTTGCCGAAATCCAGCAAAGCCTCCAGATAATAGCCGAAGGAACTGGCGTGGTAGGAATCATAAGCCCAGAGATTCATCTTGCTGGCGCCCAGATCGTCATAGGGATTGTCGTCGGCGATGCCGGTATCGATGGCGGCATTCCAGGCCAGCCCCATGGGAATGATTCCGGCGGATTTGGCCCCGCGCGCCGCCAGTTCGTAAGCCGCTTCGACATCCTTGCCCATCTGCTGGATCGGCTTGCCATGCCAGGGCGACCCATCGGGATAGGTCTTGTCGGCGCGGCTCCAGGTCGCCAGCAGATAGAATTTCACGTTCGGATTTTTCGCGGCCAGCATGTCCGCCATTTCTTTGGTCGAGGACACCAGCAGCGCGGGATTGCCGGGATGATCCGCATCGAGCGTGGAATAGCCGTGGCCGACCACGATGTCCCAGGGCTTGTCGATCAACGCGCGTTTCTGCGCCAGGTGATAATCGAAGCCCTTGCCGCCCACCGTTTCCAGGCTGACGTCGTAATCCAGTCCCGCTTCGCGGGTGAAGGCCTTGAACAGCGCCGGAACGCCGCCGATCGTCTGTCCGCGCGCATCGGGCGGATTGAGGTCATGCACGCTTTCGGGATGGTAATGCATGGCGGCCGAATGGGCGCCGTAGGTAAAACTGTTGCCGATGAACAGAATGCTGGGGGCGGCGCCGGCGCCTTGCCCGGCGGCCAGCAGAAACGCGGCAGCAAGCAGCATCTTATGCATGATGTCCTCCCTCGAACCGGTTGGACAGTCTAGCGGTTCGCCGCCCCCGCCGCCACTTCCGCGGCCATAAGGGATTTGGCCCGCGCCTCAAAGGCATCGGCCATTTGGAACAGGACTTTGCCGAAGGCTTGGCCGGCGGCGGCCTGCAGCAGGCGATTGGAGAATTCAAACAGGATCGAAAAATCCACCACACAGCCCACCTCGTTTGGGGTGAACCGCCAATGATTTTCCAGCTTGCGAAAAGGACCTTCGATTTCCACCACATCGATGGCGCGCGCGCGCCGGTCCAATGTCACCCGGCTGGTATAACGCTGGCGCAAGGCGCCATAGCCGACCGCCATTTCCGCGATCAGAATTTCCCGCGCGCCCTCGACGCTTCGGGATTTCACCCGTAGCGCCACCACCCAGGGCAGGAATTGCGGATATTTTTCCACATCGGCAACGACCTCAAACATCAGGTCGGCGGAATAAGGTACCTGGCGGGTTTCGGAATGGGCGGTCACTGCGCGCCGGCGCGCGCCGCTTTGAGCTGCGCGAAATCGCTGTCCGCGTGATAGGAGGAGCGCGTCAGCGGCGAGGCCGAGACCATCAGAAAGCCTTTCGCCCGGGCGATGCTTTCAAGCCCGGCGAATTCCTCCGGCGTCCAGAACCGTTCCAGCTTGGCGTGCTTGCGGGTGGGCTGGAGATATTGCCCGATGGTGAGGAAATCGACCTTGGCGGCGCGCAGGTCGTCCATCACCTGCATGATCTCTTCGCGGCTTTCACCCAGGCCCACCATCAATCCCGATTTGGTGAAACCGGCGGGATAAAGTTCTTTCGCCCGCTCCAGCAGACGCAGCGAAACATAATAGCGGGCACCGGGGCGCACCGTCAGATACAGCCGCGGCACGGTTTCCAGATTGTGATTGAACACATCGGGCCTTGCCGCCATCACGGTTTCGATTGCCCCCTCCTTGCGCAGGAAATCGGGGGTCAGCACTTCGACACTGGTACCGGGACTTTGCGCCTTCACCGCACCGATGGTTTGGGCGAAATGCGCCGCGCCGCCATCGGCCAGGTCGTCGCGGTCCACCGAGGTGATCACGACATGGCGCAGGCCCAGGGTCTTCACCGCGGCGCCGACATGATCGGGCTCGGCGGCATCCAGTGCCGCCGGCAATCCGGTCTTGACGTTGCAGAAGGCGCAGGCCCGGGTGCAGGTGTCGCCCATGATCATCATGGTGGCGTGGGATTTGGTCCAGCACTCTCCGATATTGGGACAGGCGGCCTCTTCGCAGACGGTGTGCAGCTTGTGGGCGCGCACCACTTCGCGAGTCTCAGCATATTCGCGGCTCACCGGCGCCTTGACGCGAATCCAGTCCGGCTTGCGCAGCACCTCCTGGTCTGGGCGGTGGGCCTTTTCGGGATGGCGGGGGCCCGCCCCCGGAATGGAATTGCGGTCGATCACGACGGTCATGCCCCCGATATAAAGCGCCGGGGCGCTAAAATCACCCCAGCTTTTGCCCATGGCCGACCTGCGCCCAGCGAACCAAAAGGCCCGATTGGCGTTGCCAAGGGGCCCCCAGAAGGATGGAACCCATGGCCACCACCGCCCGACGCCGCCGTGCCCAAGCCCCTGTTGTCGTCCGCTCAACCCCCAGACACCGGCTGGCGCGCATCGCCGCCAGCCCGCAGGCCCGGGCGGTCTTTGTCGGGGTCGGCACCGTGGGATTGGCCGCCCTGGGAATCGCCTTGTTCGGGCCCAAGCGCTTCAATAGCCAGATCGTCCAGCCGGTGCGTCAGGCCATGGGCGAACAGGCCGAGCGGCTATGGGACGATTCCAAGCCGCTGCGCGAAGAGATCGGCAAGCTGATGGGCCGCGCCCAGAACGAGGCCAGCCGTGCCGATCTGGTACGCAGCTTCCAAAGCTGGATCGGACATTTCCGCGCCAGTTGAGATAGACGTTTTCCCTCAGGCTGCTTAAAGCTGTCCGGCGAGGGATTCATGGACAGCGTCGCCAGAACCAATCCGTCGGGGCGTCCTAGCCGCATCCCCTTTGACCGCAACTGGGCCCGGCAGACCCTGTTCCACGCCCTGCTCGCCGCCCGGCGCGAATTCGGCGGCGGGACCCCCATCCTGGTGGATGGCGATGGGCGGGTGCTGAGCTATGACCAGATCATCCGTGCCGCCTTCGGTCTTGGCCATGCCGTCACGCGCGGCACGCGGCGGGGTGAGAATGTCGGGGTGCTGCTGCCCACCGGCGCGGGCGCAGCGCTGTCGTTTTTTGCCCTCTCGGCCTATGGCCGCGTCCCCACCATGCTCAATTTCACCACCGGCGAAGCGGGGCTGAAAAGCGCGCTGCGCACCGCGCAAGTGCACCGGGTGCTGACCGCGCGCCGCTTCATCGACTTGGCCAAACTGGAACCGCTGGCGGCATCGCTGTCGCAAATTTGCGAGCTGGTCTATCTGGAAGATGTCCGCGCCAAGCTTTCGCTGCGCGACAAGGCGGCAGCCGCCGCGGGCAGCCTGGCGCCCGGCCTGATCATGGCCAAAACCTCTGCCGCCAAGCCGGCAGCGGTGCTGTTCACCTCCGGCACCGAGGGCGAACCCAAAGGCGTGGTCCTCAGCCATGAGAATATTCTCGCCAATGTGGCGCAGGTGCGCGCCCATATCGACCTTTATGACGAAGACGTGCTGTTCAATCCCCTGCCCTGCTTTCACAGTTTCGGCCTGACCGTCGGCACCATCTTGCCGCTACTGGCCGGCAAGAAAGTGGTCTGCCATCCCACGCCGCTGCAGCCGCATGAGATCGTGCATCGCATCCACCATTACGGCGCCACCATCCTGCTCGCCACCGATACCTTCATTTCGCAATATGCGCGGGTGGGCGGCGCCGGCGATCTTAGTTCCTTGCGCCTGGCGGTCTGCGGCGCCGAGCGCGTGCGCGACGAAACCCGGGCGATGTTCCGGCGCAAATACGGCATGGAGATCCTGGAAGGCTATGGCGTTACCGAAGCCTCTCCGGTGGTGGCGGCCAACCAGATCGAGGCCAATCATCCCGGCACGGTCGGACGGCTGATGACAGGCATGCAAGCGCGGCTGCAGCCGGTCGAAGGCATCGTCCATGCCGGAGTGCTGGAAGTGCATGGTCCCAACATCATGCTGGGCTATATGATGCCGAGCGCGCCGGGTGTGATCGAGGCGCCACCGGACGGCTGGTACAATACCGGCGATGTGGTTTCGATCGACGAGGACGGCTTCATCGTCATTCGCGGACGGCGCAAGCGCTTCGCCAAGATCGGCGGCGAGACCGTCTCGCTGGGGGTGGTGGAGAATTGCGCCGCCGCTTTATGGCCGGACCACTGCCATGCCGCCGTCAGCGTGGCCGATGACCGCAAGGGCGAACAGATCATCCTGGTGACCGACGCGCCGGCGGCCCGGCGGCCCGAACTGGTCGCCTGGGCACAGACCCACGGCGTCAGCGAATTGGCCGTGCCCCGTCACATCATGACCCTGCCGGAAATCCCCCGGCTGGCGACCGGCAAGACCGATTATGTGGCGGTGCAGAAGCTGGTTGAGGCGATGATGCAAACCAAGGGCGAGAAGCCTGCTCCTTAAGCTTGCCGCGCGGTAACCATGACTCGCAAAAACGCAAGATGACAAACAAATGCGACAAAACGCGATGATGATGGCCGCGGGGCGCGGCTAACGCCGCCGGGCATGCCGCCCGATGGGAATTGCCGCTTTTGGGTTGGGGGTTACACATGAAAATACAGGCTATTGCGGCGGTCGCCGCCATGGGCGCAGCTTTGTCTGGCTGCGCAACAATTGTGGACGGATCCAGTCAGTCGATGTCCGTTTCCACCACCCCGGTGCAGGGTGCGGCTTGCACGCTGACGAACAGCGAAGGGACCTGGTACGTGACGTCACCGGGAAGCACGCAAGTTCACAAAACGAAAAACGATCTGACCGTAACTTGCACCAAGGACGGTTATCAGCCGGGCAGTCAGGTCGCGGTATCCAAATTTGGCGGGGCGACATTCGGAAATATTGTGGCCGGCGGCGGAATTGGCGCGCTCGTCGATGCCGCCAGTGGCGCGAACTATTATTATGATAGTCCGCTCATCGTCCCCTTGGGTGAGGCAAAGACCGCGTCAGCGGCACCGCCGCCCAAGTAAACATGCGAGAGCCTGGAAGCGGCCCGCCGAACATCAGAACTCCGCTTCCAGTTCTTCCACCGCATCGGGCTCGGCCCTGGCCGCTTCGATCCATTCCATCATCTCGGGCAGCGTGAGGATGGTTTCGCAGTAATCGGCGCTGGCGCGGTCCATGCGCACGTCATAAGTGGCAAAGCGCGTCACCACCGGCGCGTACATCGCATCGGCCAGACAGGGCTTGGCGCCGAACAGATAGGGGCCGCCATAACGGTTCAGGCAATCGCGCCAGATCTGGGTGATGCGGTTGATATCCGCCTGGGCGCCGGCCCAGATCTTGAACCCGGGATATTGCGCTTTCAGATTCATCGGCAGCGCCGAGCGCAGATTGGTGAAGCCCGAATGCATCTCGCCGGATATGGCCCGGCAATGGGCCCGCGCCGCCGCAGCTTTGGGAAGCAACCCGGCCCCCGGAAACAGCTCGGCCAGATATTCGCCGATGGCGAGCGTGTCCCAAACCTTGATGCCGTCATGGGTCAAGGCCGGGACCAGGAAGGACGGCGACAACAACAGCAATTCGGCGCGCGCGGAAGGGTCGCTGGCCGAAAGCGTCTCTTCCTCGAACTCCAGCCCGGCCATCCGGCATAGCAGCCAGCCGCGCAGGCTCCAGGAAGAGTAATTCTTGCTCGAGATGGTCAGAACCGCCGCGCCGGTCATGGACTCACTCCCCGCTGCCGGTGGGAATTATTTCGCGCCGCAACATAAAATGCACTAGTCTTTTTGGACGAACTCCCCAACTGTGAGGGTTCCCTCGGATTCGGGCGGTTTTAGAGGTGTGATGCTGCTGTACGACGCCTATCAGGCCCAAGCCGACCTTTTGGCGCCTGCCCGGGTTTTTGCCGATTTCTGGCGCGCCGCCTTTGCCGACACCAATTTCGGCCCGGCCGCCAACAGCCTGTTCAAATCCATCGCCGCCGGAGCCGAGCTGTTCTCCCGCGCCGAACTCAGCCATAGCCGCCCGGATTATCGCATCACGGAGGCCAGCGTCGAAAGCCGCGACATTGCCGTGGTGGAAGAGATCGCGCTGGAGGCCCCCTTCGGCAATCTGCTGCATTTTCGCAAAGCGGCCAATCTGCAGCAGCCGCGCGTGTTGATCGTGGCGCCGATGGCCGGCCATTTCGCCACCCTGCTGCGCCACACCATACGGGTGATGCTGAGCGATCACGATGTCTATGTCAGCGATTGGAAAAATGCCCGCGATGTGCCCCTCTCCCAGGGCAAATTCGGAACCGACGAATATGTCGACCACCTGATCGCGTTTTTGGACCGTATCGGTCCGGGTGCCCATACCGTGGCGGTGTGCCAGCCTTGCGCGGTGCTGATCGCGGCAGTGGCGGTGATGGGCGAGAGCCATCATCGCGCCACGCCGCGCTCGATGACCTTGATGGCCGGGCCGGTGGATACTTCGGTCAATCCCACCGAGGTCAACCGCCTAGCCAATCAGCATCCCATCGAATGGTTCGAAAAACATTTGATCACGCCGGTGCCCCAGCGCTTTGCCGGCGCGGGACGCCTGGTTTATCCCGGCTTCGTGCAGATCGGCGCCTTCATGGGGATGAACCTGCCGCGCCATCTGCGCGCCCATATGGAGCTCTATGGTCATGTGCTGCGCGGCGAGGCCAAGAAAGCCGATGCCGGCAGAAAATTCTATGACGAATATTTTTCCGTCTCCGACCTGCCGGCGGAGTTCTATCTGGAGACGGTGCGCAAAGTATTCCAGGAATATCATTTGCCCCGCGGGCTGTTCGAATATCGCGGCAACCGCGTCGATCTGGGGGCGATCCGCAAAACCGCGCTGCTGACGGTGGAAGGCGAAAAGGACGATATCTGCTCCATCGGCCAGACCATGGCGGCGCATGAACTGACGCCGGGGATCAAACCCTTCAAAAAGAAGCATTATGTGCAGCCGGGCGTCGGCCATTACGGCGTCTTTTCGGGGAGCAAATGGGCGGCGCAGATTTATCCCTTGGTACGCAACCACATCCAGGCCAGCGACTAATAAGGGCGCGCCTATTTCAATATTTTGTTCAACAGCGCCGCCAGCCGCAGCCCCGCTTTCGCCAACCTGTCAGTGACCAGCGCGCGCTGACGCTGGGCATAGTCGCGGGCGAGATACGGCCCGTTGATCTGGCCATAAATCACCCGTGCATCCGCGAGGCTTTCATTGGCCCAGTCGGCCGGCGCCCCGCCGCTGTCCCGCAGTCTTTGCCCCGGTGTCAGAGACGCATCGATGTTCTGGGCCACCGTCATGGCGTCCGCGCCCAGCGCCGCGACCACGGTCTGATCCCAGACGTGATGCAGGCTGCCGCGTTGCCGGCCCCAATGCACGATCACATCATTGCCGCCGTGATCGCCATGGTCGGCGGCATGCAGCGGCTGGTGCACATCGCCGACGAAATGAATCAGAAAGCGCAGCGCCTCGGCGCGCGCGGGTTTGGCAGCGTTTGCGTCACCCAGCTTGCGCGCATCGTATTCGATCTGCGCCACCACGCATTGCCCGCCCGGACAATCGCGGCGTGGGTCATAGCCCTTCGCGTCCAGCGGAATATCGACATAATGCCAGGGGGCGGTCTGGGATCTCGCATCGCGCACTTCATCGGCCCAGCTCGCCACCAGCACGAACATGCTGTCGCCGCCGAGCAGCGACGCGGATTTTGCCCGCGCCGCCGGCGTCAGATGTGCCCGCGCGATGGCGGCGATGATCTCATGGCCCTGCGGCGCCCAGGCAAAAGCGGGCACAGAGCCCGTCAGCGGATAGATCAGCGCCGCTGCCAGAAGATGTGAAACGCCCTGCTTCATGGCAGGCAGTTAACATTGCCGGCGCTTTTGCAACAGTGTGGGCGATGGGCAACGCCCGGAACGCGAAATTTCTGAATGCGAACAGTAACTTATGCGTTGACCTGCAAAGCGGATCAGGCTTTATTCGTAAGCGCCGCGCGAAGTCGCGGACGATAAATGGGCTGGGAATTAACCAAGTCTTGTCCCTCGCGGACGAAACTGGTCTCCCCACAATGACAGGATTTGACGCGTGAAACGACGGCTTGCCGCCAATACGCGACGCCTTGGCGCAGCGCTGGCCACCACCGATGGCCGCTGGGCTATGGTGTCCACCGGCCTCACCACCTTGGTCGCGGGCGCGATCGCCTGGATGGCGATCGGCACCCAGCCGCTGAACAATCCCGCCTTGGGCGCACCCAGTCACACGCCGCTGTCTTATGAATTGTTCCTGCGCCTGGTGCAGTCCGCCGGCGGCATTACCACCCAGACCAAAGTGGCGGATGAAAATCAGGACCAGGCCAACACCAATGCCAGCCCTGGCGAGGAAACCCGTACCGTCACACTGGATCGCGGCGACACTTTGGCGGGGGCCATGGAAGATGTCGGGGTTTCCGCCGCCGACGCCAATGCCGTGATCGCCGCCCTGGGAAAGGATTTCGATCCCACCGCCTTGCGCGCCGGAATGAATTTCGACCTCACTTATTCGGTGGCGCCGGCCATCGATGCCACCGGCCAAACGGACAAGCCCCCCGCCCCCAAAACCACGGTGGTGATGGTCAATCACAAGCCGGTGGTGGTGCCGGTGGATTCCGATCTGGCGCAGGACTCCAGGGCCGAGAACTCTCAAGCCATTTCGCGGCTGTTGTCGCTGCATTTTTCGCCCTCCATCGAGCAGGACGTCACCGTCACCCGCGGCACCGATGGCAGCTTCACCGCCCAGACAGTGCAGAAACAACTCGCGGTGCATCGCCACCGCGCCGGCGCCACCATCGATTCCAGCCTCTATCTGGCCGGCATGCAGGCGGGCATTCCCGCCGATATCGTGGTCGAGATGATCCGGATGTTCTCATACAAGGTCGACTTCCAGCGCGATCTGCATCCGGGCGACAGTTTCGAAGTCTATTACGATTATTATTATACGCCCGAAGGCCAGCCGGCGAAGACCGGGGCGATCTCCTATGCGCGCATGCGGCTGGGCGGCAAGGACATCGTGCTGTATCGCTTCCAGCCCGATCCCAATGAGCCGGCGGATTATTTCGACGCCAAGGGGCAGAGCGCCAAGGGTCTGTTGATGAAGACGCCGGTCGACGGCGCGCGCATCTCATCGGGCTTCGGTTCGCGCTTCCATCCGATCCTGGGCTACACCCGCATGCACAAAGGCGTCGATTTCGCGGTGCCGACCGGCACCCCGGTGATGGCGGCGGGCGCCGGCACCATCAGCTTCATGGGCCGGGCCAGCGGTTATGGCAATTTCGTGCGCATCGCCCACGACAACGGCATCTCCACCGCCTATGGCCATCTGTCGCGCTTCGCGCCGGGCATGCGCAGCGGCAGTCATGTGCGCCAGGGCCAGGTCTTCGCCTATAGCGGCATGACCGGCATCGCCACCGGCCCCCATCTGCATTACGAAATCGCTTTCGGGGGGCATCAGGTCAATCCGCTGACGGTGAAGATCGCTTCGGGGCGATTGTTGTCGGGCGCCGAACACCGCGCCTTCCTGGATCAGCGCCTGAAGGTGGACGAAGCCATCGCCGCCCTGCCGCTGGAAACCAAGGTCGCCGATATCGCCACCGATCTGCGCCAGGCCAAGGCGCGCTAACTGGTTCCCCTCGCCGACCTGGGTTATAACCGCCCTTCGGTCCCGTGGAGGAACACCATGCGCCTGCTCTCACGCCGCTCTGCCGCGCTTTCCGTGATTTGCGGTAGCGCTCTCGGCAGCCCGCCTGCCGGCGCCGCCGTCGAGGCTTCCGAACAGGCGCGCATCGAAGCCGAGGCGGTGAAAGCCTATATCGCCAAAAGCGACGCCGAGAAACTCGCCGCCAGCGACAAACTGGTCGGCACACGGCTGACAGATCTCTACCAGGATCCGGCTTCCGGCTTTCTCGGCAATGCCAATGGCGACGTCACCATCGTCGAATTCTTTGATTACAATTGCCCCTACAGCAAACGGGTCGAGCCGCGAGTCGAAGCGCTGCTGAAATCCGATCCCGGCGTCAAGCTGATCACGCGCGAGTTCACCGTCATTCCCGCGCCGTCCTCGCCGATGGCCGCGCGCGCGGCGCTGGCCTCGATCGGCCAAGGCAAATACGCGCCCTATCACCAAGCCATGATGACGGCGAGCGAAGGCTTTTTGCCGATCCCGCGAGTGCTGGAGATCGCCCAGAGCCTGGGCCTGGACACCGAGCGTTTGCGCGCCGAGATGGAGAAACCGGAGATCTATTCCCAGATCATCGCCAATTTCAATCTGGCGCGGGCTTTGCGTATCTTCCAGACTCCCACCTTCATCATCGGCAGCCATATCGTGACCGAGGCTTCGGCCGATATCGATTTCCCCAAACTGGTGGCCGACGCCCGCGCGGGCAAACCCGCGCGGATTTAGCCAAGCGCGGCGGTTATTTCGCGCAAATCCGCCAGCAGCGCATCGACATCACTTTCGCTGGTATCCCAGGAACTCATAAAGCGCACGCCTGCCGCGCCGATGAAGGTGTAAAATTTCCACCCCCGTGCCCGTAGCGCGTCCGTGGCGGCGGGCGGGATCTTGGCGAAGACCGCATTGGCCTCAGTCCTCGCAATCAGGCTGACACCCTCGATATCAGCAAACCCCCGCGCCAGGCGCCGGGCGCAGGCATTGGTGTGGCGCGCATGGGAAAGCCAGGCGCCGGCTTCCAGCATGCCGACCCAGGGCGCGGCCAGAAAACGCATCTTGGAAGCAAGTTGGCCCGCCTGTTTGCAGCGATATTCGAATTCCTTCGCCAAATCCTTGCGGAAAAACACAATCGCCTCGCCAACCGCGATCCCCATCTTGGTGCCGCCGAAACAAAGCACATCGACCCCGCGTTTCCAGGTGATCTCGCTGGGCGCCACGTTCAACCCGGCAACGGCATTGGCAAAGCGGGCCCCATCCATATGGATGGCAAGGCCGAATTCACGCGCGATCCGCGCAATCCGCTCCAGCTCGTGCAAATCGTAAAGCGTGCCCAATTCGGTCGATTGGGTCAGGCTGATCACCCGCGGCTTGGGGAAATGCACGTCACTGCGCCGCGTCAGCGCATGCTGTATCGCGTCCGGATGGAGTTTTCCTTCCGCTCCGGCCAGCGGCAGGATCTTGGTCCCGTTGGAGAAAAATTCCGGCGCGCCGCATTCATCGGTCTCGATATGGGCAAACTCGTGACACAGAATGCTGTGATAGGACTGACAGAGCGATGCCAGCGCCAGCGAATTGGCCGCGGTTCCGTTGAAGGCGAAGAACACTTCGCAGTCGGTCTCGAACAGCTCCCGGATCAGATCGGCGGCGCGCTCCGTCCAGGCATCGTCGCCATAGCCCGGCGCATGGCCATGATTGGCTTGCTCCATCGCGCGCCACGCCTCGGGCGCGATGCCGGCATAATTGTCGCTTGCGAACTGCCGGCGAGACAGGGGAACGGGCGCAGCCATAAGTCGATCCAATATTCGCGGCCGGCACCATTCATGCCGTGCACCGACGATACAATGGCACGCCCGGCTGCTGTCCATGAGAATTTCCTCGTACCCCCGCCGGGCGCGCTCGGGTTGCGGGGGCTGAACAGAGACGCAATAGTGTCTGGGCAATACCGGCGCGCGGGACATCATGGTGGACGGAAAAAACGAGGCTTTCCAGGATTTGCTGCGCGGCGGCGGCTTTCCCGTTTTCGATCGCAGCTCGGCCTCGCCCATGGCGCTGCAGAAACTGCTCGACGAGGGCATCGCCCACCACCGCGAAGGCCGTAAGGAAGAGGCGGAGCGATCCTATCGCCATGTCCTGGAAATCGCTCCCAACCAGCCCGACGCCCTCAATCTCCTGGGGGTGCTGGCGGCAGAGGCGGAACTGTTCGAGATCGCCATCGAACTTATGCAGCAGGCGCGCCTTCAGCGCCCCAAGGACCCCTTCATCCTCAACAATCTGGGCAACGCCTATTTCGATTCTTTCCGCTATGAGGAAGCCCGCGATCCGCTGGAGCGCGCGGTCGCGCTGAAACCGGATTTCGACGAAGCCAAGTACAATCTGGGGAAAGTGCTGCGCCAATTGGGCGAGATCGACAAGGCGCTCGCTCTTTGGCGCGAAGTGTGGAAAGCGGACGAGCGGGTGCTGGCGGCCCTGGTCGGCATCACCGGCATCCTCGCCGAGCAGGGCGATTTCGCGCAAGCCGAACGCACCGCTCGCGAAGTGATCGGCCGGCTGCCGCACCGTCCGGCCGGCTATGTCAGCCTCGCCCATGTCCACAAATTCCGCGAGGATGATGGAACGCTGGCCGAGATCGAAAGCCAGATCGCCTCGGACGATATTGCGGAAAGCGACAAGATCGCCCTGGAATATGCCGCCGGGAAAATCTGCGACGATCTGGGATATTATGAGCGCGCCTTTGCCCATTTCGACAAGGCCAATCGGGGCGCCCACAACAATTACGACCATGAACAGACCGAGACGGAGCGCCGCCAGAAGATGACGGTATTCTCGGAACGCTTTTTCCGAGACCGCAGGGGCTGGGGCGCGGCCGGCGAAACGCCCGTCTTTATCGTCGGCATGCCGCGTTCAGGCACGACCTTGACCGAACAGATCCTGGCGGCCCACCCCGACGTGTTCGGCGCCGGCGAGGTCGCCGCCTTCGACGAGTTGAGCCAGCTCTGCGACGAGATTTCTCCCAGCCGGGACCCCTTCCCGGTCAATATTCTGAAACTGACCCGCAATGGCGCCGAACTGGTCGGCCAGCGTTACCTTGAGAAAATGCGCATGCTGGTGGGCCGCCCGGTCAAGCGCATCACCAACAAGATGCCGCACAATTTCGAGATGCTGGGACTGATCGCACTATCGCTGCCCGGCGCCAAGGTGATCCATTGCCGGCGCAATCCGCTGGACACCTGCGTTTCCTGCTGGACCAAGAATTTCAACGATGCCCATTCCTATAACCGGTCGTTGACCGATCTGGGCCGCTATTACCAAGGCTATCATCGTCTGATGGCCCATTGGCGCAAGGTGTTGCCGATTCAGATTCTCGACCTCGATTATGAAGATGTCATCGCTGATCTGGAAAGCACGGCCCGCCGCATCGTCGATTTTCTGGAACTGCCCTGGGATCTGCGCTGCCTGGAATATTACAAGGTCGATCGCGCCGTGCGCACGGTGAGCAACTGGCAAGTGCGTCAGCCAATCTATTCCTCGTCGGTGGAGCGCTGGCGCAGCTACATGCCCCACCTCCAGCCCTTGATCGACGCCCTGGGGCCATTGGCTGAGCCCCTGCTTTAGGACTCGCGGGCGCGCGCAACGAGCAAACGGCGCTGTTCTTTTTCGTGCAAAGAACTCGGTTCGCGACGTTCAAGAAATTTTAGAAAAGGTTCCAGAAATTTCAGTGACGCGATGAGACTGCGTGATTGATCAATTGCCGGCGAACATTCCTAAAAGCGTCACCATTTTGCCACGCAACAGAAAAAAAAGGGAACTCGGCGGGCCTTCTTGCATTGCGAAGCGAAAAATTTCGGAGCGGAATCGACGCGGTTCGGTTTGCACCAGTTCGAGGGTTCCACAGAGCAAATAAGCGGGGACACATGAAATTTCGCAGACTGCTGTTGACGTCCACTGCGGCGGCGGCATTGGCAATGGCCGCGCCGGCCGCGCATGCCGCCACGCCCTATGCCAGTATTTTCGGCGGCGCGAGTTTTCTGCAGAAGCCCAAACTGGCGGGCACCCGCGTCACCCACACTACCACCACCGCCTTCCAGACCAAGGCTTCGATCGATACGGCCTTCAAGACCGGTTATGTGATTGGCACCGGCTGGGGCATCGATTGGGGCAGTCTGCGCACCGAATTGGAACTGGCCGGGCGCGAGAACAATTCCGGAAAATCGGCGCATCTGGTTACCCATTACGCGGCCGGCCCGGTGGCCAAACACAGCTTCACCACGACCCTGGCGAATCGCGACGCCACCGTCACTTCCGATTTGGCGCTTCGCGCTTATTCGTTGATGGCCAATGCCTGGTTCGACTTTCACGACATGAGCATTGGTGGGCTTACTCCTTATGTCGGCGGTGGCATTGGCGGTGCCGACGTGCAGTTGGGCGGCAAGCTCAACAGCGCGAAAATCTATGACAAGAACCAATTCACCTTCGCCTGGCAGGTGGGCGCGGGCGTGAACATGCCGCTCAGCGCGCACAGCAAGCTGTTCGCCGACTACCGCTATTTCTCGGCCCATGGCGCCCAACTGACCATCGAGCCGGGATATCACGGCGCGACAGTCGGCGTGCCGTTCGAGGCCAGTTCGGTTCTGGTGGGCATCCGGCTCGATTTGTGAACAGCGGACATTCGATCAGGGGATTAACGATCGTGATCAAACACACTGACGCAAGACAGTTTCGGGCCTGGCTTCTGGCGGGAAGCGCCTTGGCGCTTTGTGCCGGCAGCGCCTTGGCACAAAACAGCGCGCCGATTGAATCCGTGACGGTCACCGGCTCGCTGATACAACGCTCCGTCGCCGACGCCCCGACCCCGACCGTGGTGCTGAACGCCAGCAGCATCACCAATACCGGCCTGCCCAATCTGCAGGGCGTGTTGCTCCAGGAGCCGATGTTCCAGATGGGCTCAGCCGTCAACAATGGCGATCTTTCGCCGGCCAATTCCAACTTTCTCACCGCAAGCTTCGGGCAATCGACCGCCGATTTGCGCGAATTGGGACCGAGCCGCACCCTGGTGCTGGTCAATGGCCGGCGCCAAGTCACCGGCTCCCCCACCGATGTCGGGGTTGACCTCAATACCATTCCCACGGCGCTGGTCAGCCGGGTCGACATCATCACCGGCGGCGCCTCGGCGACTTACGGGTCGGATGCCGTCGCCGGCGTGATCAACATCATCCTCAAGGACGATTTCCAGGGCATGGCCGCCCGCCTGCAGACCGGCCTGTCATCGCGCGGCGATGGTCCGGATCTCTATGCGACCGCCACTCTTGGCGGCAATTTCGCCGGCGACAAAGGCAATGTGACCCTTTCAGTCACCTACGAAAACAACGGCAAGGTGATGTCGAAGGATCGCGATCTCACCTCGACCGACGAAACCTGGATTCCCGGCCTGCCGGCTTTGATCGGCGCAAATCCGGTGTTGTTGGGCAGCGCCGCTTTCAGCTCTTTCGGCCTAGGGGGACGCTTTCAGAACGCCTTGCCCATCGGCCCCGGCGGCCAGATCATCGCCTCTGGCAGCAGCTACAATCCCGACGGCACGGTCTTCAACACCGCCAAGAACGGATTCGACCGAAACCCAAACCGCTATATCCAGGTGCCAGTGGTTCGCAAGCTGGTCGCGGAGACCGGCCATTACCAATTGGCCGACAATCTGCGCTTCTTCCTGGAAGCCACCTATGCCGAGACTTCCTCCTCCCAGCAATTGGAACCTTATCCGGGCACTTCGACCGATGGGTTGTCGGCGCCGACTTCCGCGGGCGGCATCGGGATCCTGATTCCCCGGACAAACCCCTTCATTCCCGCGGCAGTAGCGGCCCATTTCACTTCAACTTCGACGGGCCTGTTCTTTTCTCGCCGCTTTGCCGATCTGGGCGACCGTACCGGCGCGGTGGACCGCAACATGGCGAAGATCACCTTCGGCTTCGACGGGGATATTCCTTTCAGCAACTGGAAGTGGAGCAGTTATTACGAATGGGGCCGCACCAGCGAAAATCAGACCAATGGCGGCTATTATGACAAGGTCAAGCTGCAGGAGGCGCTTAACGCCCACAATCCGACCGCGGCGGAAATCGCCAGCGGCGTTGTTTCTCCGGCGGGCGGCGGGGGCGCGGTATGCAATGATCCGGTGGCGCAAGCCGGTGGCTGTGTGCCCGTCAATCTGTTCGGCGCCGGCTCGATCACGCCGCAGGCGGCAAAATACATCCGCTCCCTGGTGACACTGCAAGACTGGGCGGAGCAGCAGGTGGCCTCGTTCCACGCCAATGGCGCGCTGATGGATCTGTGGGCCGGCCCCCTGCAAGCGGCGGTCGGCGCCGAGTACCGCCGGGAGTCGGCGGACTATCTGCCCGACTCGGCCACTCAGTCCGGTACCGTCGCCGGCAACAGCCACCCCGAAACCAAAGGCGCCTATGACGTCAAGGAAGTGTTCGGCGAAGGTATCATGCCTCTGCTCAAGGACATGCCCTTCGCCCAATATGTCGAGCTGAACGGGGCGGCGCGTTATGCCCATTATAGTTCGGCCGGCAACGCCACCAGCTGGCGTTATGGCCTGATCTGGCAGCCGATCACCGAGCTGAAATTCCGCGCCAATGAATCCTCGGCCACCCGTGCGCCCGATGTGGCGGAATTGTACCTTCCCAATTCGCAGACGTTCCCCAGTATCTCGATCACCGCCGACCCCTGCATCCATCCCAGCGATGCCAATGTCATCGCCAACTGCAACCAGGCCATCGCCAAATTGGGCGCCTTCATTCCTGGCGAGCCCGCCAACCCCAGCTACACCCAGTCGGCGGCGCAAAGCATTGGCGGCTATCAGTCGGGCAATCCCCAGCTCAAGCCTGAGCAGGCCCATACCCTGACCGCGGGGGTGGTTTGGGCGCCGGATTACATTTCCGGCCTCACCGCGTCGGTGGACTGGTATGACATCAGGCTGCATGGCAGCATCGCCGGCCTTAGCGCGGTCAGCACTCTGGCGGCGTGCTATCAGGGACCATCGGCGGATTTCAATTCCAATGTCTTCTGCCAGCAGATCACTCGCCAGCACGATCCCAATCTGGGACCGATCATCAAGCAGATCAATTTCCCCACCTTCAATCTGGGCTCGCAGAAAACCTCGGGTGTCGATTTCAATACCGCCTATGTTCTCAACCTGGCCGACCTGGCCACAGGGCTGGAGGATGCAGGTACCTGGACGACCAACCTGACCATCACCTATCTGGACTCCTATTCGACCGATCCCGGCCTGGTCGGAACTTCGGAATCCGCGGCAGCGGGAACGCTCAGCCTGCCGCATTGGCGCGGCGTGTTTCGCGGCACCTATGCCGTCGGTCCCGCCTCGCTCTCGACCACGTTGCAATATATCGGGGGACTGTACGTCGATAAGTCGCTCGGCCTGGATCTGCCCGGCAACAGGATTGTCGCGCAATGGTATCTCAACCTCCATGCCGCTTATGAGATCATCCCCTCGGTCGAGATCTATGCCGGTCTCAACAACGCCTTCGACCATCAGCCGCCGGCGATCTTTCCCGGGGCAGGATATGAGGCGACCGGCACCGGCACCGATGCCAGCACCTATGACGTGATCGGCCGGTTCTGGTACACCGGCTTGAGCTTCAAGATGTAGAAGGCCGCTTTTCGAGTTGGGGCGCGCGGACAGCCTTTAAGAATCTGTCCGGATGTCTCCCAAGCGCCGAGCAGCAGAACGGGGCGGCGACGAGCAGACCTAGGACGTCGTCGCAGATTCTCCAAATCCACACTGCAATCATACCTAACGCCATCACGGCATTAGTGGCACAGGCCGGCGCTTGATCGGCGAGAGTCTTGTTCAATGCACCGAATGGCTCGGCGCATTGTCAAGCGCCTCGTCGTTCGAGGCCGCGAATTCCTGGCCGTTGATGGTCAGGCCGGTCTTGCCGGCACTGACCTTGACCTTGGCGCCATCGGCGATCTTGCCTTCCAGCAGAAGCTGCGCCAGCGGGTCCTGCAAGCGGCGCTGGATCACGCGCTTGAGGGGGCGTGCGCCATAGACCGGATCATAGCCGGCATTGCCCAGCCAGTCGGTGGCCTTTTTGTCGAGCGTGATCTCGATCTTGCGGTCCGCCAGCAGGCGCGACAGCCGTCCGATCTGAATTTCCACGATCTTGTCCATATCGGCGCGGCTGAGGCGGTGGAACAGGATGATCTCGTCCAGCCGGTTGAGGAATTCCGGGCGGAAATGTCCGCGCACCGCTTCCATCACCAGGGCGCGCGCTTTCTTCTGATCGCCGCTTTCGTCGGTGGAGAGGAATTCGGTGCCCAGATTCGAGGTCAGGATGATCACCGTGTTGCGGAAATCGACGGTCCGGCCCTGCCCGTCGGTCAGCCTGCCGTCGTCCAGCACCTGCAGCAGCACATTGAACACATCGCTATGGGCCTTTTCGACTTCGTCGAACAGAATCACTTGGTAAGGCCGGCGCCGCACCGCTTCGGTCAACACCCCGCCTTCCTCATAGCCGACATAGCCGGGCGGCGCGCCGATCAGCCGCGCCACCGCATGTTTTTCCATGAACTCGCTCATGTCGATGCGCACCATGGCGCTGTCGTCGTCGAACAAATAAGACGCCAACGTCTTGGTCAGTTCGGTCTTGCCGACGCCCGTGGGGCCCAGAAACAGGAATGAGCCGATCGGCCGGTTGGGATCCTGCAAACCGGCGCGGGCGCGGCGCACCGCATTGGAAATGGCGCGCACCGCTTCGTCCTGGCCGACGACGCGTTTTTCCAGCGCCTCTTCCATGTGAAGCAGTTTTTCGCGTTCACCTTCCAGCATCTTGTCGACCGGAATGCCCGTCCAGCGCGACACCACCTGGGCGATGTTTTCCGGCGTCACCGCTTCGTTGACCAGGGCGTCCTTGCTCTGCTCGTCGATGGCGGCGATCTGTTTTTCCAGGGCCGGAATCTGGCCATAGGTCAGCTCGCCGGCGCGGCCGAAATCGCCCTTGCGCTGGGCGATCTCCACTTCGGCGCGGGCGCGGTCGAGCTGTTCCTTCAGGCTTTGCACATCGGCAACCGATTTCTTCTCCTCGCGCCATTTGGCGGTGAGCGCGGCGGACTGGTCTTCCAATTCGCCCAGATCATGCTCCAGCGTGGCCAGGCGGTCGCGCGAAGCCTTGTCGGACTCTTTCTTGAGCGCCTCGCGCTCGATCTTGAGCTGCACGATGCGGCGGTCGAGTTCGTCCAGCGCTTCGGGCTTGGAATCCACCTGCATGCGCAGGCGCGAGCCTGCCTCGTCCATCAGGTCGATGGCCTTGTCGGGCAGGAAGCGGTCGGTGATGTAGCGATTGGAAAGTGTCGCCGCGGCCACGATGGCGGCATCGGTGATGCGCACGCCGTGATGGGCTTCGTATTTTTCCTTGAGTCCCCGCAGGATGGAGATGGTGTCTTCCACCGTCGGCTCGCTGACAAAGACCGGCTGGAAGCGCCGCGCCAGGGCGGCATCCTTCTCGATATATTTGCGGTATTCGTCCAGCGTGGTGGCGCCGACGCAATGCAGCTCGCCCCGCGCCAAGGCCGGCTTGAGCAGGTTGGAGGCATCCATCGCCCCTTCCGCCTTGCCGGCGCCGACCAGCACATGCAGTTCGTCGATAAAGAGGATGATTTTCCCGGCTGCAGCAGTGATTTCGTTCAAGACCGCCTTCAGCCTTTCCTCGAATTCGCCGCGGAATTTCGCGCCCGCGATCAATGCGCCCATGTCCAGCGCCATCAGCCGCTTGTCGCGCAGACTTTCGGGCACATCGCCATTGACGATGCGCAGCGCCAGGCCTTCGGCGATGGCGGTCTTGCCGACGCCGGGCTCGCCGATCAGGACCGGATTGTTCTTGGTGCGGCGGGAGAGCACCTGGATGGTGCGGCGGATTTCCTCGTCGCGGCCGATCACCGGATCGAGCTTGCCGTTGCGGGCCGCATCGGTGAGGTCGCGGGCATATTTCTTCAGCGCGTCATAGGCGTTTTCGGCCGTGGCGCTGTCGGCGCTGCGCCCCTGGCGCAGATCGGCGATCGCCTTGCTGAGGCCGGACGGGGTGACGCCGGCGTCTTTCAAAAGCTTGGCGCTGTCGCCCGCCATGGAAAGTGCCAGCAGCAGATATTCGGCGGTGACAAAACTGTCGCCGGCTTTTTTCGCCGCCTGTTCGGCGGTGTCGAGCATGCGCGCGGTTTCCTGCGCCAGATAGACCTGGCCCGAGCCGCCTTCCACTTTGGGAAGTTTGGCCAGCGCGCGCTCGACACCCTGGCGGACGGCGGCGTCATTGCCGCCGGCGGCTTTGATCAGGCGGGCGGCCAGGCCTTCCTCGTCGTCGAGCAGAACTTTGAGGAGATGGTCGGGGGTGAATTGCTGATGGCCCGACCGCAGTGCCAGGCTTTGGGCCGACTGAATGAAGCCGCGCGACCGCTCGGTGAATTTCTCGATATCCATAATGCCTCCAGGCCTGCCCCGGCTGGGCACAGGCCGCTTAAGATACGGCCCTTATAGGATGGCATGGCGCCGCAGCTTTTGCGCGCGCACAAAGTCATCCCAGGCACCGTCCGGGCCTGATATGGGAAGTGCGCGCCCAGGCTGCAAGAGGCGGCAAGGCGTGGAGTCGCAAAGGCTTAAGAGGCCTCGGCGTCTTCGCCTTCTTCTTCGTCCATGCCGCCTTCGGTCAGCGAGAAGGACGGCCCCGGCTGGGGTTGGGGCTGGGGCGCCACGCCCGGCTGGGGCTGGGGCTGCTGCTCCAAACCCCGATTGGGATTCTGCGCCGCCTGCTGGGCGGCATATTGCGCCTGCTGGGCCGCGGCGGCCGCCATGATGCGGTAGTAATGCTCCGCATGCTGAAGATAATTCTCGGCCATCACCCGGTCGCCGCCCGAATTGGCGTCGCGGGCGAGCTGAAGATATTTCTCATAGACATGCGCCGCCGAGCCGCGGATTTTGATCTCCGGTCCCGAGGAATCGAAAGTGCGGTTGGGGTTGTATCCCCCACCGCCATTGCCGCCGCCATTACCGCCGCCGCCGCCATTGCTGTGTTGCGGCCTGCGACCGCCTCTACGTGAGCGCTTCACCTATGCCCCTATCTGCCGTGAGCGGCGCCGCACATTGCAGGCGCACCGAATAAGCACGGCGTTTGGTTCGCTTTTGAGTCCCCAGTCCCAGGCGCGTTCATGGCGCGCCCACTCTTGCGTTCGGCTTTTTCTTTTAAAGCGCCGCAAGCGGAATCATCTGATCCCAACCCCACCAAAATACCGGATGGGGCCGGGTTTTTCCAAGCCTTATTTTGGTCTTTTCAGGACCAAAGCCCGGGGAACACCACCCAGATCGGGCGCCAGGCTGACAAATTCAAGCCCCTGGAACAGGGCGGGAACAGCGGCATCCTGCCCCATCCCGATTTCGAGCACGGCATAGCCGCCCGGTTTCAGTATTTGGGGCAGCAGGCCTGCCAGCGCGCGATAGGCCTGGAGGCCATCCGGGCCCCCATCCAGGGCGGCGCGGGGCTCGAAATCGCGTATTTCGGGTTCCAGGCCTGCGATGTGGGCGGTGGGGACATAGGGCGGGTTGCACAGCACCAGATCGAAGGCGCCGGACGGGGAAGCGGACCAATCAGCCGGCAGCATTTCCGCCCGGGCCGCCGCATGGATGCGGGCATTGGCCTGCGCCCACGCAAAAGCCTGGGGCGAGGATTCAAAACCGATTCCGGTGGCGTTTGGGAGTTCCCAAAGCACCGCGAGCAAAAGCGCGCCGGAGCCGGTACCAAGATCGGCAATGCGCAGCGGAGCGCGGCGGTCGGCAAACAGGCGCAGCGCCTGTTCGACCAAAGTCTCGCTATCGGGGCGCGGCACCAGCACGCCCGCACCAACCCGAAAATCCAGGCTCCAGAATTCCTTGATGCCGGTGATATAGGCCAGCGGCTCGCGCTTCGTCCGCCGCGCCACCAAAGCTTCGAAAGTTTGCTGTTGGGTAGGCGTCAGCGCCGCGGCAGACAAAGTGCCTTCGCGCCCCTGCCCTAACACATGTGCCAGCAGACGCCGGGCTTCGGCGCGCGGACCTTCGACGCCGGCACCGGCCAGACGCACCGCAGCCGTGGCGATGGCCCCGTCCGGTGTCATGTCAGGCTCACGTGTCGGCGGCTTCGAATTCGGCCAGGCGATCGGCCTGATCCTGCGCCACCAGGGCGTCGATGATCTCGCCCAGCTCGTCGCCGGTGATGATGCGCGCCAAATTGTAAAGCGTCAGATTGATGCGGTGATCGGTGACGCGGCCTTGCGGGAAATTATAGGTGCGGATGCGCTCGCTGCGGTCGCCGGAGCCGACCAGGCTTTTGCGCTCGGACGCGCGGGCTGCATTCACCCGGCTCCGCTCGGCGTCGTAGATCTTCGCCTTGAGCAGCATCATCGCCTTGGCCTTGTTCTTGTGCTGGGATTTTTCTTCCTGCATCGCCACCACCGTGCCGGTGGGAATATGGGTGATGCGCACGGCGCTGTCGGTCTTGTTGACATGCTGACCGCCGGCACCCTGGGCCCGGTAAGTGTCGATGCGCAGATCCTTGTCCAGGACTTCGACATCGACATCTTCGGCTTCCGGCAGCACCGCCACGGTCGCGGCGGAGGTATGGATGCGGCCCTGGCTTTCGGTGGCCGGAACGCGCTGGACCCGGTGCACGCCGCTTTCGAATTTGAGCTTGGCATAGGCGCCCCGACCGGCGACTTCCAAAGTGGCGTCCTTGAAGCCGCCCAGGTCGCTTTCCGACAGCGACATAATTTCCGTCTTCCAACCTTGCAACGCGCAATAACGCTGATACATGCCCAGCAGATCGCCGGCAAAAAGCGCCGCTTCGTCGCCGCCGGTGCCGGCGCGGATTTCCACGATGGCGGAGGACGCATCCGCCGCATCACGCGGCAGCAATTGCACTTTCAGCGCATGATCCAGCTCCGCCAGACGCGGTTTCAGTTCGGCGCGTTCCTGTTCGGCCAAGCTGCGCATTTCGCTGTCGCCGCCCGGATCGGCGATCATCGCCTCGGTCTCTTCCAACTGGCGCTGCACCGCGCGGTATTCCCGCGCCGTCTCGATCACCGGGGAGAGTTCGGCGTGTTCGCGGCTGAGCTTGACGAAAGCCGGGCCGGAGGCGCCCGACGCCATTTCGCTTTCAATGGCGGCGAAACGGTCTAGCAGGCGTTCGAGTTTGGCGGCGGGGATCATTCCTTAGAACCTGTCATCCCGGCCAGCGAGCCGGGCACTTAGCCCGGCGAAGCGCGAGCCGGGACCTGGATAACACAAGCTGGGTCCCGGGTCAGCGCAGCATCCTCTCGCTCCGCTCGATGCCGCAGCGCGCCCCGGATGACAAGATGACGATTTACTGAGCCGCTTCCAGCGGCTCGGCGACGCCGTTGCGTTCTGCTTCGATCTCGGCGGCTTTTTTCTCGCACAAGGCGACCACATGCTCGACCAGGTCGGTGTTTTCCAGCCGATAGGCCGGCTTGCCGTTGAGATAGATCTGGCCATGCCCTTTGCCCGCCCCGCCGCCGGTAAAGGCCAGGTCGGTCTCGCGCGCTTCGCCGGGGCCGTTCACCACGCAACCGATGATCGACAGCGACATCGGAGTGGCAATGTGCTTGAGCCGGTCTTCCAACGTCTTCACCGTCTCTATGACGTTGAAGCCCTGGCGGGCGCAGCTGGGGCAGGAAATGATGTTGACGCCGCGATGGCGCAGATTGAGGGATTTGAGAATATCGAATCCGACCCGCACTTCTTCGACCGGATCGGCCGAGAGCGAGACCCGGATGGTGTCGCCGATGCCGCTCCATAGCAGCATGCCCATGCCGATGGAAGATTTCACGGTGCCGGAGATCAGGCCGCCGGCTTCGGTGACACCGACATGCAGCGGGCAATCGGTGGCATCCGCAAGCGCCTGATAGGCCGCGACCGCCAGGAACGGATCGGAGGCCTTCACGGAAACCTTGTATTCGCGGAAGTCCAGGTCATCCAGAATCTTGGCGTGGTTGAGGGCGCTTTCCACCATCGCTTCGGGACAGGGCTCGCCATATTTTTCCAGCAGGTCGGATTCCAGCGAACCGGCATTGACCCCGATGCGCATGGAGCAGCCATGATCCTTGGCGGCCTGGACCACTTCCTTCACCCGCTGGGCATTGCCGATATTGCCGGGATTGATCCGCAAACAGGCGGCGCCGTTCACCGCCGCCTCGATGGCGCGCTTGTAGTGAAAATGGATATCGGCGACCACCGGAATGCGCGCCGCCTTGGTGATGGCCTTCATCGCCCTGGTCGCGTCCTCGTCGGGACAGGATACCCGCACGATGTCGCAGCCGGCGTCTTCGATGGTGCGTATCTGATCGATGGTGGCGCGGGCATCGCCGGTGATGGTGTTGGTCATGGTCTGGACGGTGATCGGCGCGTCGCCGCCGACCGGCACTTTGCCGACCATGATCTGGCGCGATTTGCGCCGGTGGATGTCGCGATAGGCGCGAATGCTCATTGTTCCGTCCTTGGTTCGCCGTCAGCGGGCGTTGCTGCGGTCCACGATCGCCTGGGGATCGAGATTGACTTCGGTGGTTTCCTGGTCGGCGCCGGCCCGACCCATCATCTGTCCGTCCAATTCCATGTCCAAGGCACCGTTATTGGTGGAGGACAGCGACAGCCCGGGAAGATTGGGCACCCGATAGGATTCGCCGGCCTTCAAATTGCGGTTGATATAGACCGTGCCGTCGGCATCGCGCACTTCGATATGGGTATCCCCCTTGGCGTACAAAATAACCCGGGAGCCTTTGTTGGTGGCGCCATAGACCCGCCCGGTGGGAACCGCCGGGACGGCGGCGGGGCTGGGGACGGCCGTGCCGCCGCTGGAAAGGTCTTGCGCCGGCTTGCCGGCCTCGGCCTGAGGCTTGCCGGGGATGGCGGGATTCTGAGCCGGAGCCGGGCTGGGGAGCGACTGTGTCTGGGCCGGCGGAGCCGGAGCCGGCTTGGGCACGGGCTTGGCCGGTGCCAGCGAGGGGGGCGAGGGAACGGGGGTCTGGGACGGTCCGGGTCCCAGCAGATGCCAGGCGCCATAGGCCAGCACCAGCACCACGATACCGGCGACGATGCGCCAGCCCTGGGGCAGCCAGCGCCCCTCCTCGTCATCGATGCTGGGCGCCGAGGACTGATGGGCATCCTGGCGGCCGGAAATTTCCTGCTTGAACCGCTCCACCATCAGGACGGCGTCCAGGCCCAGATAAGCCGCATAAGCGCGCACAAAGCCGACCGCATAGGTCTTGCCCGGCAGGCTTTCCAGGTCGTCTTCCTCGACCGCGGACAGGTGGTCTTTGCGAATCTTCAGCGCCCTGCTGACAGTGGCCAGATCGTCGCCCCGCCGCATCCGGGCGGCGCGAAGATCCTGGCCCACGGTCTCCAGCGGGGTCTCGCTATCCCCGGAAATCTCGCGCAAATGGATGCGCCGGCGGCCAAGCCCCCCGTCTTCGTCCAAGCTCATTTGTGTGACTTTGGTCATCCAAAAACCCAGGTTCCGCCCCGGAACCGGCCGTTACGGTATCGCCGTGCAATTGTACCCGTAAATGCCGGGGCCGAACAACCCGTGGCCCGCGCAAAATGCCGCAAAGGCCTGAAATTTCGGGATGTTTTATTTGAGGACGATGCCGCGCTCGGCGGCGAAGGCGGATAGCCTGGTGCGCAAGGAATGGTCGGTGCGCCCGCATAGCCGATCGACGAAAGCCCCCACTTCCCGCAGGCTCAGACTGCGGATCATCATCTTGATCGGCCCGATCTGGCCCGGCTGCATCGACAGGGTGCGCAGGCCCAGCCCCAGCAAGGCCATCGCATCCAGCGGCCGGCCCGCCATCTCGCCACAGAGCGACAGATCGCCGGAATTCTCCGCCGCGCTCTGCACGATCAGGCGGATCAGGGTGAGCGAAGCGGGATTGAGATTGTCATAGCGCCGCGCCACCCGCGGATTGGTGCGGTCCACGGCGAAAGCCAGCGACAGAAGATCGTTGGAGCCGATGGAAACGAAATCGGCCGAGCGCATCAGCTGGGGCAGCATGAAGGCCAGCGCCGGCACTTCCAGCATGGCGCCGACCAGCACCTGGGTGGGGCGGGTGAGATTGAGCAGACGGGCACGCTCCAATTCGCGGTCGATCAGGGCGCGTCCGCGATTGAACTCGTCGACATCGCTGACCATGGGCAAGAGGATGCGCAAGGTGCGCCCCGCCGAGGCCATCAGCAGGGCCCGCACCTGGTAGCGCAGCAGCGCGGGACGATCGAGCGCGATCCGGATGGCGCGCCAGCCCAGGGCCGGATTTTCCTCGCGCTCCCACCGCGCATAAGGCAGCACCTTGTCGCCGCCCAGATCGAGAGTGCGGAAAACAACCGGCTTTTCGCCGGCGGCATCCAGGATGGTTTTGTAGAACTTGGCCTGATCGGCCAGGCGCGGCATGGTCTCGCCGATCATGAATTGGAGTTCGGTGCGGAACAGGCCGATGCCGTCGGCGCCCGATTCCTTCAAATGCGGCATGTCCAATTCCAGGCCGGCATTGATCATCAAGCGGATGGGCACGCCATCCTTGGTGATCGCCGGCATGTCGCGCACCGCGGCGAAGCGGGCCTGGGCCTGGGCGCGAAGCCCGCGCTTTTCCTCGAAGGCGGCGATGATCTCGGCGGGCGGGCGCAGATGCACCTCGCCGCTTTCCCCGTCGAGGGCAATGGTGTTGCCGGCGCGCGCGGCATCGGCGATGCCGGCCAGCGACGAGACCAGCGGCAGGCCCATGGAGCGGGCGACGATGGCGACATGGCTGGTGCTGGCGGCCTCTTCCAGCACCAGGCCCAGCAGACTGTCGCGGCTATAATCCAAGAGTTCGGCAGGCCCCATATTGCGCGCGATCAGCACCGAGCCCGGCGGCAGCGCCCCGACGCCGCCATCGCCGGTGAGATGGCGCAGCAGCCGCCGGGCCAGGTCGTCCAGGTCATGCGCCCTTTCGCGCAGGATGGGATCGCCCAGGCGCTGCACGCGCAGGCGGGTTTCATCCTGCACCCGCTCCACCGCCGCTTCGGCGGTCAGGCCGGTGCGCACCGCGTCGCGCATGCGCTGGCGCCAGCCCTGGTCATAGGCGAACAGCCGATAGGCCTCGATCACTTCGCGGCCCTCGCCAGTCAGATCGAGCTCGGAGGACGCCAGCATCTGGTCCACGCTTTCGCGCAACGAGCCAATCGCATCTTCAAGCCGCTTCAATTCCTCGGCCGGATTGTCGGCGATCATGCGCTCGACCTTGACGCGCGGCT
>JAICHV010000026.1 GCA_025924715.1 Alphaproteobacteria bacterium | reverse complement strand
GGCGCGGCGGCCATTGGCGCCGTGTCATCGGCCGGCATCGTGATTTGGCAATCCGCAGAATTTAATATCTGGAGGCGCATCGGCGGCGCTGGCGCCTTCTCTCGGCGGGGCGCTCGCAATTTTCCTTCTATCGACCGCCGATCTAATTGAGGGTATGATCGATTTCCCGCCGGACAAAACACGGACATATCAAGGATTGGTGCTGATCTCGCGCGCCTATCAGGTGCGCGGCAGGACAGTTAACTCATCTATCCAGACTATGCCGATATGGTCAGATCTCGGTATCACGGAAGACGATTACAATTTTATGCTGAGCCACCGGCGTCCCGGAGACCCGGGATTGGATCGCGGGGAAATCTCCAGCGAGGGGTATTTCTGCGCCCGCGTCACCTTTCAAGAAGCAGGCGATGCACTGCGGGTCATGCATGTCAACGCCGGGGCACACGAGCTTCCGAAAGGATCGGTTATTGTTTGCCCGCCGAACGCGCGCAGTTTTTCCCGCAACTAACCAACCAAACAGTCAGAGTTATTGCCCACCAGGGTAATTGGGCGCTTCGCGTGTCACCGTGATGTCGTGGACATGGCTTTCGCGCAGGCCCGCGCCGGTGATGCGCACGAATTTGGTCTTGCTGTGGAATTCGTCGATGGTTTTGCAGCCGGTATAGCCCATCGCGGCGCGTAGCCCGCCGATGATCTGGTGCACCACCCCGCCGACCGGCCCTTTATAGGCGACCTGGCCTTCGACGCCTTCGGGCACCAGCTTCAGCGCGTCGCGCACTTCGGCCTGGAAATAGCGATCGGCGCTGCCGCGCGCCATGGCGCCGACACTGCCCATGCCGCGATAGCCCTTATAAGAGCGGCCCTGGTAGAGAAACACCTCGCCCGGACTTTCCTCGGTGCCGGCAAGCAGCGAGCCCACCATCGCCACATCGGCGCCGGCAGCCAGCGCCTTGGCCAGATCGCCGGAATATTTGATGCCGCCATCGGCGATAACCGGCACGCCGGATTTCCTCGCCGCCTCGACAGCATCCATGATCGCGGTCAGTTGCGGCACGCCGACGCCGGCAACGATGCGGGTGGTGCAGATCGAGCCCGGGCCGATGCCGACCTTGACCGCATCGGCGCCGGCATCGATCAGGGCGCGGGCGCCCTCGGCGGTGGCGATATTGCCGGCCGCGACCTGGACGTAATTGGATTTCTTCTTGATCCGCGACACCGCCTCCAGCACGCCGCGCGAATGGCCATGGGCGGTATCGACCATGATGACGTCGCATTCCGCTTCGATCAGGGCCATGGCACGGGCATAACCATCCTCGCCCACACCGGTGGCGGCGGCGACGCGCAGGCGGCCGCGCTCGTCCTTGCAGGCATTGGGATATTTCTGCGCTTTTTCGATGTCCTTGACCGTGATCAGGCCGACGCAGCGATAGCGGTCATCGACCACCAGAATCTTTTCGATGCGGTGCTGATGCAGCAGCCGCTTGGCTTCGTCGGGCTGCACGCCTTCACGCACCGTCACCAGCTTGGTGGTCATCAGCTCGGCGATCTTCTGGCGCGGATCGGCGGCGAAGCGCACATCGCGGTTGGTGAGGATGCCGACCAGTTTGCCCGGCTTGCCGCCCTCATTCTCCACCACCGGCACGCCGGAGATGCGATGGCGCTCCATCAGCTTATGGGCATCGGCCAGAGTGGCGTCGGGGGCAATGGTGACGGGATTGACCACCATGCCGCTTTCGAAGCGTTTGACCCGGCGCACCTGTTCGGCCTGTTCCTCGGCGCCCAGGTTTTTGTGGATCACGCCCATGCCGCCGGCCTGGGCCATGGCGATGGCCAGTCCCGCCTCGGTGACGGTGTCCATGGCGGCGGAAATCAGGGGGATGCCCAGCTCGACATTGCGGGTCAGCCGGCTGCGGGTATCGACTTGGCCGGGAAGGACTTCGGAGGCGCCGGGCACCAGCAGGACATCGTCGAAGGTAAGGGCTTCTCGGATGGTCTGGTCGGGCATGCCTTGCTCCGGTTTTTGGCGGCTATCGGCCAGGGGGCCGACGGTCCTTGGAGCGCCGAGCCTGTACCAGCGCCTTTACGATTCGGCAAGAGGTTCCCTGGAAAAGGGCAGGACTATGCCGCAGTTGCACAAAACCGGCGGAACCCGGCCGGAACTTATGCCTCCGGCGGACGTTTTGATGGAACAGGCCGGCAATTTCGCCCGCCCCCAAGCTCATTCCCCAAGGAGTTCTGCTTATGCAAAACCAATTTCGTCTCATGCTGGGTGCGGCGGTTGCCGTCGCGGGCCTGGCTCTGTCCGGCGGCGCGCAGGCTGCGCCGCATGGCGTGCGGGTGGGTGATCTGACCTGCAATGTCGCCAGCGGCTGGGGCTTCATCTTCGGCTCCTCAAAGGACCTGCATTGCACCTATCGCGGCAATGGCGACCGCTTCGAGCATTACACCGGTTCGATCTCCAAATTCGGCGTCGATATCGGTCATACCGAAGGCGGCGTGCTGATCTGGGCGGTGTTCGCGCCCACCTCGGACCTGCGCAAGGGTGCGCTGGAAGGTGACTATGTCGGTGCCAGCGCCCAAGCCACAGTGGGCGTCGGCCTCGGCGCCAATGTCCTGGTCGGCGGCTTCGACAAATCCATCGCCCTGCAGCCGATCAGCGTCGAAGGCACCAGGGGCCTGAATGTCGCTGCCGGTATCGGCTCGATCAGCCTGAAAGCCGCGCCGTAATTCAAACGGCACTTTTCTATCGCGCAAAAACCCCGGTCCTATTGGGCCGGGGTTTTCTTTTTGAAGTTCAGCGCCACCAGATACAATTCCACCGACTCTGCGCGGCTGGCAGGCGGCTTGACGTGTTTGACCTCGCCGAAAGATTTCTTGATGCGGGCGAGAAGTTGGCCCGTGGCGCCGCCCTGAAACACCTTGCCGACAAAACTGCCGCCGGGCCTTAAGCAATCTTCCGCCACTTCGAGCGCGATTTCGACCAGGGCGCTGGTGCGGATGTGATCGGTGGCGCGGTGGCCGGTGGTGGGGGCCGCCATATCGGTGAGCACGACATCGGCCGCGCCGCCCAGGGCTGCGATCAGGCGCGCCGGCACATCGGGATCGCTGAGATCGGCCTGGAAAAACTTGACGCCTGGAATCTCCTCCATCTCCAGCACATCGGCGGCGACCACGACAGCGCCCCGCCCGGCCGCCACCTGGCTCCAGCCGCCGGGCGCCGCGCCCAAATCCAGAATGCGCGCGCCCTTGCGCAGGAAATGGAATCGCTCATCCAGTTCGAGCAGCTTGAAGGCGGCGCGGCTGCGATAGCCTTTGGTCTTGGCCGCCTTGACGTAAGGATCGTTGAGCTGGCGCGCCAGCCATTCGCGCGAGGAGGATTTGAGTCCCTTGGATTTCTTCACCTTGACGCGCACTTCGCCGCGCCCCGAGCCGTTGCCGGATTTCATGGCGCAAGCTCCTGTTGCATACGCCGCAGCATGCCTTCGCGCAGGCCCCGGTCGGCGACGCGCAGCATGGCGCCGGGCCACAAGGCGCAGATGGCGGTGAAGATCGCCGAGCCCGCCAGCATCAGGTCGGCGCGTTCGGGCCCGATCGGTCCGATCTTCGCCAGGGCGCCCAAGTCGAGCGCGGCGATGCGCTGAACCACCTGGAGCAGATCTTCGGTGCGATGCCAGCTCGCATCGACTTTGGTGCGGTCATAGCGCGGCAGGTTCATGGCGATGGCGGCCAAGGTCGTGACCGTGCCGGAGGTGCCCAGAAGATGTTCGCGAAGAGGATCAAAATTTCCGACAAAGGGGGAGAAGCGGGCCTGGATTGCCTCGCGCATGACGGCAAAATCGTCGCCCGCTTCCTGCAAGGTCACGACACCCACCGGCAGGGACGCGGAGAATATCGTCTCAAAGCCGTCCTGTTTGCGGCGCAGATGGATGATTTCCGTCGAGCCGCCGCCGATATCGAAGATCAAGGCGCCTTTATAATCCCGGCCGATCAATGGGGCGCAGCCCAGAGCGGCCAGATCGGCTTCTTCCTGGGCGCTGATCACTTCCAGCGCGAGCCCGGTCTCGGCCTTGACGCGGGTGATCAGCTCGCCGGTGTTGGAGGCCAGCCGCGCCGCCTGGGTGGCGATGGCCAGCACATGGCGCACATGATGTTTGGCGATGCGCGCGGCGCAGATCTTGAGGGCAGCGACGGTGCGCGCAATAGCCGCTTCGGAGAGCCGCCCGGTGGCCGCAACCCCCTCCCCCAGCCGCACGATGCGCGAAAAGGAATCCACCACCTTGAAGCCCTCGGCCCCGGCCGGCCGGGCGATCAAAAGGCGGCAATTGTTGGTCCCCAGGTCCAAAACGGCGAGCAAAGGCGCCCGCCGCGGCGGCGCGGAACCCTTTTTCGACAGGGACGGATGGGACTGCAAAGGACCTCGCGAGGTGGTGCTGCGACGCTAGCTGGCGCGGCGGCAAAGGCGCAAGGCGCCCGTTCTCGAAACCGGGGCCCGGCTGGCCGGGCGGTCCCTTTTCCTTCCTTGACTTCCCAGGCCCGGATCCGGTCCCAGGGAAATGTCAGCGGCTGTTGCGCCGTGACGCGGCAACGGCTGCGCTGCGAAGGACCGAAGGATTTGCATCAGCCTCGAATGGTATTGGCGCCGGCGACCGGATTGACGGCTGATTGACAGCGCTACATCGCCAGTATGTCATGCGCGACGACGGGAGGGTGGGCGATGGACGACATGCAAACCACACGGCGCGAGGCGCTGCTTTTGGGCGCGGGGTTGTTGGCGCTGGGGTCGCTCGATGCGCCGGCCTTTGCCATCACCGGCGACATGGCGGGTCAGCCTTGGGCCAACAAAGCGATGCGCTGGGCCCAAGTTGCCTTCACCGAGGAAGACCCACCCAGCTACGATCCCAAGTTCTGGTTCGATCTGTTCAAGAAAACCCATGTCGATGCGGTGTGTCTGTCGGCGGGAGGTTGCATCTGTTTCTATCCCTCCAAACTGCCGCTGCATGCGCGCGCCAAATATCTTGGCGACCGCGACATGTTCGGCGAGATGGTCATGGGCGCGCGCGCCTTGAACATGAGCATCATCGCCCGCGTCGATCCCCATGCCATGAGCGAGGCGGCCTTTGCTGCCCATCCCGAATGGGCTGCTTGCACGGCCGACGGCAAGCCCCGGCGCCACTGGGCCGCCGCCGACATGTATGTCACCTGCCAGAACGGCGGCTTCATGTTCGATTTCATGCCGGCGGTGCTGAAGGAGATCACCGACACCTATCAACCCGAAGGCTTCTTCGGCAATCGCTGGGCCGGCAGCGGCATGTGCTATTGCCAGACCTGCCGCGACAAGTTTCGCGCCGCCACGGGCCTGGAATTGCCGACCTCAAACGATCCGCAGGAGCCACGGCGCAAGGCTTATATCCAGTGGAACGCCGACATGCGCTGGAAGCAGTTCAAGCTGTGGGACGACACGGTGAAGGCGTCGAAGAAGGACAGTTTCTTCAGCCCCAATGGTGGAATGAACGATCCCAACAATGTCGTCATCCCCGTGGTGGCGGTGGACCGCCAGGGCCGCAGCGGTACCACCCCGGTCTGGATGATGGGAAAATACGCCAAGCAGGTGCGCGCCTATATGCAGAACCTGCCGGTCTGCGGGTTGTTCAATGTCGGGGTGGAAGACGAAAACCGCTGGAAGGATTCGGTGCAGCGCGGCCCCGAATTGGAAGCCTGGGTTCATGTCGGCATCGCCCAGGGGTTTCGTCCCTGGTACTGCAAATTCAACGCCCGCATTCTCGATCCGCGCTGGGTGCCGGCGGTGGAGAAGATTTTCGCCTGGCACTACGCCCAGGACAAATATTTGCGCAACACCGCCAATCTGGCGCGTGTCGCGATGGTCAATTCCACCCAGTCAGGCATTTTCACCGCCGGCGGCACCGCTTTTACCGCGGGCGATGGGGTGCGCGCGGCCCAGCGCGTGGGCGATTCCCAGAACGGCTATTACCAGGCGCTGGTGGAAGCGCGCATTCCGTTCGAGATGGCCGACGACCGGCAACTGGAGCCGCAGCATATCGGGCGTTACCGGGTGCTGGTGCTGCCCGATATTGCCGCGCTCTCCGATGCGCAATGCCAGCAGATTCGCGATTATGTGATGGCGGGCGGGCGGATCGTGGCGACCGGCGAGACCTCGCTGTATGACGAAAAGGGCCGGCGGCGGAGCAATTTCGGCCTGGCCGATCTCTTCGGCTGTGATTATGTGAAGACGGAAGAGGGGGTGAAGAACAGCTATCTGACACCCCATCCCCATCCGCTGACGGCCGGATTGGAAGACGCGCCGCGCATCATCGCCGCCACCCAGCAGATCACGGTCAAGCCGCATGAGGCGGGCAAGGCGCCCCTGACCCTGGTGCCTTCCTACCCCGATCTGCCGATGGAGCGGGTCTATACCATGACCCCCGAAACCGACATCGCCATGGCCTTCTGTCGCCAAGTGGGCAAGGGACGGGTGGTTTATTTTCCCATGGATTTGGACCGCACCTTCTGGGAAGTGCTGGCGGCCGATCATCTGGTGCTGTTGAAAAACGCGGTGGAATGGGCGGCGGACGAAGCCGCCCCCATGCACGTGTTCGGTCCCGGCCTGGTGGATATCGCCTATTGGCGCCAGGCCCATTCTCTCGCCGCCCATGTCGTCAACATGAACAATCCCATGATGATGAAGGGCCCCTATCGCGAGTTCATGCCGGCTGGGCCCTACACCGTATCGCTGGCAATCCCGGCGGAGGCCCGGGTGGGGGCGGTCAAGCTGCTGGAAAGCGGCATCGTGCCGAAGACCGCGCGCGAGGGCGACCGGCTGGTGGTGACGGTCCCCCATGTGCGCTTGCATGAAGTGGTGGCGGTGGATCTGGCGTGACCGGGGGCTGCCCCCTTCTCTCAAGCGCGCTTCTGAACCCACAGCATGTACATCGATGAGAACGTAGCCGGGTTATCGCGCTCAAAAATCTGCCAATTATCCAGATCGACCGCGGCAGGATCGTTCGGGAAGCGTTTTCGATAAGCGTAGAGCACGCGATCTTCGATCTCGAATCCCAGAAATGTCAGGTCATTGTCCCGCAGGAAAGCGGCGATGCGGCCCAACGTCATTTGCTGCTCGTGAGAATGAAACAGCAGGTCCCGGCAGCTGCTGATGCCAAAGAAATCGGCATTGGTCGTGGCGAGTCCCAGATTTTCCTGGGCGTTGAAGTCGAGCAATACCTGGCGGCATCGACGGATGTCATCGGCGCCGGCCCCAAAACCCCGCTCCGCGATCAGTTGCCGCGCTCGGACAACGCCGCGCCGGGCAATTTCACTATACAAGCCGACGAGCATAAATCCGTCCGGCTTCAGCAAAGACAGCAAGCTGCGCCATCCGGCGAAGGCGTCGGCCATATGGTGCAGCACGCCCGAACATTCAATCAGATCGAATCCTCCTGCGGCCGCGCCGAGCCGGAGGATGTCTGCTTGCACATAATCTACCGAAGTCACGCCCAATTCCCCTGTCCTGAATTTGGCATGGCCAAGGCTGAGCAGGCTTAGATCGACGGCCACAACGTGCATGTGCTTTACCGCCATAGCGAATTCGATAGCGTTCAGGCCAGTACCGCAGCCGGCGCAAAGCATCTCCACGCGATCCGGTCCGGCACCGCGCCGAAAAGGCGCTAACGGAAATTTCCTGTTAAAATATTCCCCAAAGGTAACGGGATTTTGGACCAGCGCCGTCCGGACCCAGCGCGGATAAGGATTTTCCTCATATTGGTCCTGGACCATCCGCGAGACCGGATCCTCGACAGGCGTCCATTTCGGCATGGTGTCGCACAGCTGCCTAATCAGGCCTGGCTCGGTAACCTGCTGTGCAACAAGGGCAGCCAGCGGCGCGCCCCATGGCATCTCCAATAACCGTGCCGAGAATGAAAGCGTATGGAGTGGAAAATAGGCAGCCACGGCAATGACCCAGAGCGCGGGCACCGGCATGCTCATTTCCAGCGCCTTGGTCAGCCTGTCGCGCAGCCCTTGCGCCTCACGAATTTCGTCGGCCGTGTGAAAAAACACATATTCGTTGATGAAGCACTGGCGGGCGAGCGCGTTGTAAAAGGCCAGGTCTTCGCCCGGGGTATCCTCAACCACGCTGGCCGCGTGGTCGAGCAAGAGGCGCCTCGCCATTGTCAGGAAGCGCTCGAAGCCGATATCGATGTTTTGCGTCGAGTTCAGAAACTCGCACAGCAGTTCGTCCGCGCAAAGCGCGCCGGAGCCATAGAGGTCTTTTGCGGAAAGATATTGCGGCCATGCCTGGACGGCCCTCGTCACACAATCCGCGATACCCGGGGTGGCTTTGAGGAGAGCAATGGCGGCATGCGCCAGTTCACCCGGCCGCGCCCAGGGTTCGACCAAAGCACGGGTCAGTGTCGCTCGAATTTTGGGGTCGCTACGCGTCCAACGTGAATTCTTGGCGATGTCAACGAAGACGCTTTTGCTGTTCTGCGTTTCGGCGATCTGCAGCGACCGCCATATGATATCCATCGCCATCGCGGCGTCACCCTGCAACATAGTCACCGCTGCGAGGTGGTCGAGGGCACCCGTGTCATTGGGATGAAACTCCAGCGCCCTGCGAAAAGCCGCCGCGGCCTCCTCAAGCCTTCCCTGTTCCCAGAGCAACGTACCGAGGTGAACACGGACCGCCACATTGCTCGGCCTGTAGGCAAGCGCGCGACGATAACAGGCCAAGGCCTCGTCCGGCTTGCCCAGCGAAGCCAGGGCGGTGCCGAGATTGTCGTGAGCCTCGACGTGATCGGGCTTCAGCACAATCGCCTTGCGGTAGCTGGACACCGCTTCGTGCAATTTTCCCTGCTGATAAAGCAAGGTGCCGAGATTGTTGTGGGCCTCCGCGTCATGGGGTCCCAAGATCAGCGCTTGATGGTAACAGGCTTGTGCCTCATCGAGCATTCCCTGGTCGCAAAACGCGGTACCCAGATTGTTATGAACGCCGGCATTTTCCGGATCGAGGACCAGCACCTGACGGTAACGGGCAATGGCCTCGTTCAAGTGCCCGGCCTGGTGATAGCGGACCGCGTCAGCAATGAGTATCTTGACGTCCGGCACAGTCCATCCCCCTTCGCCACGTCAATATACGGCAATTTGCGGGTTTCGCAGCCGGTCTAGGGGCACTCCTATTTTTTCGATGCCCGGATCACAATCTGTTTCGGACGGCACTCTGATTTGGTGGCAGCCAAAATTCCCCAGGGCCGACTGGCCAACGGTTGTGATTGAGGCGAGACCAGCGGGACAACCTTCACAAAAGTGATCCAGGCGCCGGTCCCCGGTACCACGCAGACCTGAGGCATCCGCTAGTGCTTGGAGTGGCTATGGCGGCCGCCCTTCTTGGAACCTTCTTTCCCGGAATTGGCGATCTTCGCGGCGCGGGTCTTACTCATGCCCTTGCTTTTGAGGGCCTCGTATTTGTCCTTGTCCTTAACGTGTCCACCGTGAGATTTGCTTGACATGTTGTGCTTCTTGCATCGCCACCCCTTGGAATCCAACGCGAGCAGACCGGGCCCGGTTCCAGCGCGACCTGGGAGGGCCAGCAGAAGACCGGGACCGAGCTCTCTATCCTTGTCCTCCCACGCTGGCCGCTTCTGCCAACACGAAAGCGATACACCGCCAAAACCTGACGACCTACCGCCCCTTTGCGGCCCGCGGAATTGCCGGCGCCCCGAAATCCAAGCAATCAGGGCCCACCAACGCTTGAAACAGGGTGAGCTTTACATTAGGCAGCTCGGCAGAAGGTGCAGGCTGATCGGGCGATTGCCGGCCTGCCCATCCAACGGACGTGCCAAACCAGGGGCCGAATTTCCTTGTAAGGCATTGAATTCGTTGGGGGATCGTCTAACGGTAGGACTGCAGACTCTGACTCTGCCTGTCTAGGTTCGAATCCTAGTCCCCCAGCCACTTCTTATCGCGCGCTCGCGCGCCGATAAATAGTGCCCTCGGCGGGCCGGGGCCGGTCGAGGGAAGAGGGCCCAGCAAATAAGCCGTGAGCGCAGCGAGCGATCAAATCCGTAAAGCGTTCCCCCGGATTCCAAAATCAGCTTGACTTGGCCTTCTTCAGACCTTGCATCTTCTTGGCCCGGTGAAAGAGCCGCATGCTGGCAACATCGGCGGCCGAGAATTGTGGAGAAGCCTTTCCATACTGCTCGAGCGCCGCGCTCGCCCGCAGTGTCGCCTCGGCATAGGCCTTGTAGGCAGCCACGAGATCGGACGAAGCGACTTCCGCCTGTCCGTCGTCAGCCGTGTCCGCGCCATGCAGTCGCGCGAATGCGCGGTGAACCGATGACCAGGATGGCAGCCGCGGAAGCAAATTCATTGCGATACCCGTTGCAGAAGGTTCATCAGCTCCGCGACCTTGCGGCGCTGATCGGCTTTGCTACCGGAAGCAATCGCATGCTCAACGCAATGGGCGACATGATCGCGCAAAATGTCGCGCTCGACTCGGTGCAGCGCGGCCTGTACCGCGTCAATCTGCGTGATCACGTCGATGCAATAACGGTCCTCGTCTACCATCTTGGCGATACCACGAACCTGCCCCTCGATGCGGTTGAGCTTCTTGCGGATGCCCGACTTGATGTCGACTCTCATGGGCCATACATACCCCTATGGGGTATATATGCAAGGAAGGAGCGATAAACGGCGGCAGAGCGTGCGTTCGAATGAACGGGGACAAGGGCTCCCGTCACCGTATTTCCCTGAGCCTTAAGTCCGGGATTTTCTTAGCGCTTTCCAGACATCTACCCCGGAAGATATCACAAACAGGACTGTTAAAAAAATCGTTGGTAGCCCTTGCAAGTCTGCGCTTAAAGGAAACATGGATTCCAATCCGGCCGATAGGCAAACCAATACGCCTAGGAAGGTTCGTGGAAAAGAGAAGGTCCTATAGCGTCTATAGAATTCCTCTTTTGTGACCATGAAAGCTTTAGCGGCAAATCCCCAAGCGGCCACAGGCATGCCGCGATCACCAAGCACGACGATGACTATCATGGCAAAAAATTTAATCACTAGGGAATTCCGGAGGCACAATACGTAATCGACAAATCCAGGCCCCTTGCGCAAATGGCCGCGGTGTCGCCGCGTTCGTCGCTCAGATGGATACGGCGGATGGGTTTTCTTGAATATTAGCCTCCACCGGCCAATTGGCGAGCGCGATGGCGGCAACCTCGCGCAGATCTTTCAGCGAAGCGCCGGCCGCGGCCTGCACGCTGATGCCGTTGCCCATCACCACCAGATATCGCGCCAAGGCAGCCGGATCGGACGTCTTGGGCAGATCACCGCTTTTTCGCGCCTCTTCAAAACGGGCGCGCAGCATGGCTTCTTTTTCCGCGCGATGACGGGCCAGGGTATCGGGAATCACCTTGTCGCCGCAGGACAGCCCGCCCTGCACCATCAAACAGCCCGGGGGATTGCGGCCGCTGGTGTCGGAGGCGAACCCCGCGACGCCCATAAGATAAGCCTTGGCGACTTCGGCCGCCGACGGCGCTTTCAGAACACTCGCCATGAAGCTGGCGCGGCGGGCGTCGTAATGTTCCAGCACGGCCTTGAACAGGCCTTCCTTGCTGCCAAAACAGGCATAAAGGCTGGGCGGATTGATGCCCATGGCCTTGGTGAGGTCGGCCATCGAGGCGCCTTCGTAACCCTGGCGCCAGAAAACCGTCATGGCCTTGTCGAGTGTGTCTTCCTTGCAAAAAGACCGTGGGCGGCCCGTCCGCATGGCGTTTCCTTTTTTGTATGGATTGTTATATAATTCTCTTGACGCCGGAAGTCCACCGACATATCTGTATCGATCATTACAGATATTCGGGGATTTCCATGACCCATCTCGACCTTGTCCAGGCGCAAAATTTCCTTCGTTTGAAAGCCAATCAGCCGGGGAAAAGGCTGCGCCGCCAAGCCACAGGCGCGGCTTTGTTCCTGCTGCTGGGGGGCGGTTACGCTCTTTACCATGGGGCCAGTGCCAAGCCGGGGCCCGACGCTGCAGCCCCCGCCGCCGCACCGGTGACGGCAGAGACCCTCAAACCCCAGACCGTCAGGCCCTATAGCGGTTTTTCGGGGCGCATCGACGCGGTCGACTATGCCGAGATCCGCCCGCAGGTCGCGGGCCGCATCAGTGAAATCCGTTTTAAGGACGGCCAAGAGGTCAAGGCCGGCGATGTGCTGTTCGTTGTCGATCCCCGTCCCTATCAAGCCGCCGTCGCCAAGGCGGCTGCCGACCTGGCCAGCGCCGTCAACAACGCGCGGCTGACAAAGATCGAACGCGACCGCGGCGAGCGGCTGATCAAGGCGCAGGCCGTGGCGCAGGAATCCTATGACCAGCGCGTCACCGCAGACGATGTGGCGCAGGCCGCGGTGAAATCCGCCCAGGCCGCGCTGGCCTCCGCTGAGGTCGATCTCGATCGCGCCTTTATCAAGGCCCCTATTTCGGGCCGTATCAGCCGGGCCGAAATCACGGTGGGCAATCTGGTCGGCTCCTCGGGAATGGCGCCGCAACTTCTCGCCTCCATCGTCTCCGATGATGGCGTCTATGCCGATTTCGAGGTGGATGAGCAGACCTATCTGGGCATCCTGCGGAACCGCGGCGCGAACAAAACGCAGACCATTCCGGTGGATCTGACCGTGCAGGGCGATGCCCAGGCCAAAGTCTATCGCGGTGTCATCGAAAGCTTCGACAACCATATCAATTCCGGTTCCGGCACGATCCGCGCGCGCGCCCGCTTCGCCAATGAAGACGGCTCGCTGGTGCCCGGCATGTTCGTGTCGGTGCGGATGGGCGGCGGTGTTTTGACGGGCACACTGCTGGTGCCGGAGACGGCCATCGGCAACGACCAGAACAAGCGCTTCGTCTATGTGGTGGGCGCGGGCGACAAAGTGGAATATCGCGAGGTCAGCCTGGGCACCGCCCTGGAGGGAGAACGGGTGGTGACATCCGGCCTCAAAGCCGGTGACCGGGTGATCCTGGATGGGCTGCAGAAACTGGCGCCGGGCGCATTGGTCGCGCCGCATGGCGTGCAGAGCGTCCGCAACTAAAGACGGGCGCGAGAGGGCGCAAAATCATGAATCTCTCCAAATTCTTCATCGACCGGCCGATTTTCGCCGGGGTGATCTCCATCGTCATTTTCCTGGCGGGGCTGATCGCGATGACCGAGCTGCCCATCTCGGAATATCCCGAGGTCGTGCCCCCTTCGGTGGTGGTGACGGCGCAATTTCCCGGCGCCAATCCTCAGACCATTGCCGAGACCGTGGCGACGCCGCTGGAAGAACAGATCAACGGCACCGAGGGCATGCTTTATATGGGGTCCTCGGCGGCCAGCGACGGCACGCTGACCCTGACCGTCACCTTCAAGCTGGGCGTCGATCCCAATCTGGCCACCCAACTGGTGCAGAACCGGGTCAACCAGGCGCTGCCGCGTCTTCCCGATGTCACCCGTGCGCTGGGGGTGACCACGGTCAAAAGCTCGCCTGACCTCACCATGGTGGTGCATCTCACGTCGCCCACCAACCGCTATGACATGCTCTATCTGCGCAATTATGCGGTGCTGAACGTCAAGGACCAGCTTGCCAAAATCCAAGGCGTGGGCAATGTCGCGCTGTTCGGCAGCGGCGACTATGCCATGCGCCTCTGGCTCAACCCGCAGCGTATTGCCGAGCTGGGCCTTTCGGCGAGCGATGTCGTCAATGCCGTGCGCAAGCAGAATGTCCAGGTCGCGGCCGGCGTCATCAACGGGCCGCCCTATGGCGCCCAAAGCCAGCTTCAGCTTCCCATCACCGTGGAAGGACGTCTCACCAGTCCCGAGGAATTCCGCCAGATCGTGATCAAGAATGAAGGCGGCGTGGTCACCCGCCTGGGGGATGTGGCACGGGTGGAGATCGATGCCTCACAATATGGCCTGCGTTCGCTGCTGAATAACCGGCAGGCGGTCGCCATTCCGATTTTCCAGGCGCCCGGCTCCAACGCCATCCAGATTTCCGATTCTGTGCGCGCCACCATGGCCGAGCTCAAAAAGAATTTCCCGGAAGGGCTGGACTACTCCATCGTCTATGACCCCACCGTCTTTGTGCGCGATTCCATCAAGGCGGTGGTGCACACGCTTCTGGAAGCGGTGCTGCTGGTGGTTCTGGTGGTGATCCTGTTCCTGCAGACCTGGCGCGCCTCCATCATCCCGCTGCTGGCGGTTCCGGTTTCCATTATCGGGACTTTCGCGGCGATGCATCTGTTCGGCTTCTCGATCAACAATTTGTCGCTGTTCGGGCTGGTGCTGGCCATCGGCATCGTTGTCGACGACGCGATCGTGGTGGTGGAGAATGTGGAGCGCAATATCGAGGCCGGCCTTGCCCCGCGCGAGGCCACGCTTAAGGCCATGTCGGAGGTGACCGGCCCCATCATCGCCATCGCGCTGGTGCTGTGCGCGGTGTTCGTGCCGATCGCCTTCATCAGCGGATTGACGGGCGAATTTTATCGCCAATTCGCCCTGACCATCGCTTTTTCGACGATCATTTCCGCCTTCAATTCACTCACCCTGTCGCCCGCGCTTTCGGCGCTGCTGCTGCGCAGCCACAACGCGCCCAAGGACTTTTTCGCGCGCGGCATGGAAAAGGCGTTTGGCGATTTCTTCGGCGCCTTCAACCGCGTGTTCCGCCGGGGATCGGAAGGGTACGGCAAGAGGGTCGGCGGTGTCCTGTCCCGCCGGGGCGCGGCACTTGTCGTCTATGGCGGGCTGCTGGCCGCGACCGTTTTGCTGTTCCGTCTTGTGCCGCCGGGCTTCGTGCCGTTGCAGGACAAACAATATCTGGTGAGCTTCGCGCAATTGCCCCAAGGCGCCACCCTGGACCGCACCGAAAAAGTGATCCGCCAGATGTCGGATATCGCCCTGAAGGATCCCGCGGTGGATGGCGCGGTGGCGTTCCCCGGCCTTTCCATCAATGGCTTCATCAACAGCCCGTCCGCCGGTATCGTGTTCGAGACCCTGAAACCTTTCGACCAGCGCGGTTCGGCCGATTCCGGCATGGCGGTGGCGCAGCGCCTTCAGGCCAAATTCGCCAGGCTCAACGATGCCATCATCGCCATTTTTCCGCCGCCGCCCGTGCAAGGGCTGGGCACCATCGGCGGCTTCAAGCTGGAAGTGGAGGATCGCAGCGACCTGGGCGACGCGGCATTGGCCAAGGTGATGCAGCAGATCCAGATGAAAGCCGCCAAGGAGCCTGCCCTTCAGGGCGTCTTCTCGAACTTCGAGATCGGCGTGCCCCAACTCTTCGCCCATCTCGATCGCACCAAGGCCCAGCAGCTGGGCGTGGATGTGCAGGATGTCTTCGCCACCATGCAGACCTATCTGGGCTCGACCTATGTCAACGACTTCAACCGCTTTGGCCGCACATATGAGGTCATTGCGCAGGCCGATACGCCCTTCCGCAGCAAGGCGGAAGACATCGCTCAGCTCAAGGCGCGCAACAGCCAGGGCGAGATGGTGCCTTTGGGCGCCATGGTCCATGTCAGCGAGACCACCGGCCCCGATACCGCCATGCGTTACAACGGTTTTCGCGCCGCCGACCTGAATGGCGGCCCGGCGCCGGGCTATTCCACCGGCCAGGCCCAGGCCGCGATGACCAAGATTCTGGACGAAACCCTGCCCAAGGGCATGCGCTACGAATGGACCGACCTCACCTATCAGCAGATCCTGTCGGGAAACACCGCGCTGCTGGTGTTCCCGCTTTGCGTGTTGCTGGTCTTCCTGGTGCTGGCCGCCCAGTATGAAAGCCTGTTTCTGCCGCTCGCCATCATCCTGATCGTGCCCATGTGCCTGTTCAGCGCCATCACCGGCGTATGGCTGACCGGCGGCGACAACAACATGTTCACGCAGATCGGCCTGTTCGTGCTGATCGGGCTGGCCTGCAAGAACGCGATTCTGATCGTGGAGTTCGCCCGCGAATTGGAAATCCAGGGTGCGGATACGGTTCAGGCCGCGATCCGTGCCGCGCGCCTGAGGCTGCGTCCCATCTTGATGACCAGCTTTGCCTTTATCATGGGCGTGGTGCCGCTGGTGCTGTCATCGGGCGCCGGCTCGGAAATGCGCCACGCCATGGGCATCGCCGTCTTCTTCGGCATGCTGGGGGTGACCTTTTTCGGTCTGTTTCTCACCCCGGTTTTCTACGTCCTGCTTCGCGCGCTGGAAAAGCGCGTCACTCATACCGAAAAGGTGCATCACCATGTCTGATATCGCTTTGTCCAGTGTGGGCTACGGCCTGGATGTGATACTCACCGTGTTGTTTGCGCTTGCCGCGATCATGAACCTGGCGGCGCCGGATGCGCTGCGCCGTGTTTACCGGCGCTGGGATTATCCGCGCGGCTTTTATTATGTGACGGGCCTGTCCCAGGCTCTGACGGCTCTGTTCCTGGCGCTGCCGCAGACCCGCATTTGGGGGGGGATTCTCGGCGCCCTAGTCCTTTTTGCCACGACCGTGACCTTGCTGAACCATCGCCAATATCTCTACGCCGTCCCCACCATCCTGATGATCATAGCGATCGTGCCGGCGATGGCCTGATCAGGAAAATGGGTCCGAACCACAGGGTCGGACCCATTTCTTCGGCCAGTCATGAAAGGCCGCCGGCGGTCGGACGCGATCAATCGCCGTCGTGATCGCCGTCCCGATCCGTTTTCAGGTTGTGCTTGTGAAAGACCGTCTTCTTGACGATCTTCACCGAGACATGATGACGAAGCATGGGCCGGTCTTTGTGGATGATGACCTTTTTGGTCACATGGTCGCCGGAGTCATAGTCATTGGCGAAAGCCGGCGCCGCAGAAATGACCAACGCACTGCTCAAAAGGACTGCCGCGAGTCGCATGATCTTCTTCTCCTTGTTTCCTGCCCGCAACAACAACTCAGATCATAAAACTATCGGCCGCGAGGGACGTTCCCGTGGCCCCATGCGCCGGGCAGGTTCCGTACCCAAAGGAGATCGGCAAAGGCAACCGGCAGTTTCCCAACCCGATGCGAAACGGGCAGCCGGGCTCAATCCTGGGCGAGGAAGGCCAATGTCTTGCTGTCCGGCGACCAGGCGGATGCATTCAGCGTGGTTTTGCCGCCCACCAGCTTGACCAGGGCGACGGTCTTGGCGGCATCGGGCAGGCCGCCCGAAAGCGGCATCAACTGCAGCATCACGTCGAAGCCGGGTTTCGGTTCCCCGGCGGGGGCGGAAATATAAGCCAGCCATTTGCCGTCGGGCGAAGGATAGGGATCGAAATCGGAAGTGTCGCCGCTGGTGACCTGCATGCGGCCGCTGCCGTCGGGGTGAGCGCGCCAGAGCTTCATCTTGCCGTCAAAGGGAGCGCTGGAATACACCCATTGCCCATCCGGCGAGACGCCCTTGGTGCCAAGCACGGCAGCCGTCCTATCGGCCGCGGCCTTCCCGACACTGGAACTATCCCAGCTGACGGCCTGATAGACGCCGCCCCCTTGGCGATAGACCACACTTTTGCCATCGGCCGACCAGCCCAACACGCTTATCGCGCCGGCGGCGTGGGCCAAGGCGGTCTGTTCCGCCGGATTGGCAATCTGGATGGTCTGCAGCGTCATGCCTTTGGGCTTCGCCGTGCCAGCTTTGAGCGGTGTGATCTTCAGATGCCGGAACGCCATGGTCTCGGCGGTGCTGTTGTCATGGGCGCAGACGCCGAGGCCGATATAATAAGGCCCATTGATCTTCAACTTGAACGAGCCGCCGGCATGGTGAAGCTTGCCGTCGGGGCCGGGTACCGACAAATAGGCATAGTCGCCGATCTTCTCCAGCTTCACGGCGCCAAGATAGGGTGTGTTGATCCAGATCAGCCGCGTCTGGCCGCCTTTCACTTCACGATATTGCAGCGAAAGCTGGTCGTTGCTCATGCGCAGGGCGTCGACATAGACCGAATCCGGATCGAGGTCCTGGCGGATGATCACGCCGCCCTTGCGATGGATGTAGCCACCCGCACTGGGAGCCGGCTTCGGACTGACGAAATCGACATCGGTGGAGATCGCCACATCGCCGGACATGGTCTTCCAGGCAAACTGGAAGCTGTCGCGATCGGCCCACATATTGCCACCGCCGCCCGTCACCGTATAGGTGTCGGTGCCGGCGTCATAGCTGGTCGAACCGGCATGCGCAGGGCCGCCAATGTCGCGATGGTCGGTGAATTGTCCTACCGGATCGCACCAGGCAGGGCTCGCCAGCGCCACCAGAAATCCGGCCCACAATATTGCTTTCATAACGCTATCCCCCGATTTGGTTCTCGTATCGCGTCCCCGATGCGATAAATGCAAATCCTAGTCGCCGCCGCCGCCGCCACGACCGGCGCGGGCCGGTGCCGTCGCGCCGCCGGGCGGCGCGGGCGGAGCGACATAAGTGACGTTCTCCGGTGGCGGCGGACCGGTGAAGGCGCGGAAGGTCGAGCCATATTGCTGCCCGCCGGCGACCGGATAGCGCGGCCCATAATGCGGCGCGGGCTTGCCGGTTTCCAGCGCGCCCAGATCGGGCGCCTTGCCGGTAAACCCGTCATTGATCGAACCCAGCACGATACCTTTGTCGACGGCAGGGGAGCCGGATCGCAAATGGAAATCGTAATCCTCCGGCTTATAGACATGCTGCGGATCGCTCATATCCGGAACGCCGACTTTCACGAAGGTATTGAAGTCCACCAGGATGGAATGCTTATCCTGGCCGGTGGCGTTCTGATAATCCTTGAGCGTCTTGTAAGGGCGGCTCACCAGCTTGCCGTCATAATCGGCCAATGTCCCGAAAGCCGGAGAATTCCACTCAAAAGCGGCCGCCGCCGAAGGATCGGGGCGGAAACCGTTGTAATTGGACTCGGTATAATTGGTGTAGGTCGTCACGCCCAGAACCGCGATGCCGCCATTGGTTCCTTGTCCCAGGATCAGGTTGTTGGCGAAATGGGCGTTGCTCATGGTGCCGGCGCGGCATTCACCCACAAAAGTGTTTTGCAGGACATAGATGCCCGATACCGGAGAGAATTTGCAGCTTCCGAAAGTCGGGGTGTTGTAGGAGACGTTCTGCACGAAATAGACCGGGCCGCCCCAAACCGGCTGGGCACTGAACGAGCCGCCCGGCGCGTTGAAACAGCGGTTGCGAAAGACGCGGATATTGTGGGCGCCGCCATCGGATTCGATGCAATTGTCGCCCATATTATAAAAGTCATTGTTGTAGAAATCGATCGAGCTGGGAACGCGGTCGGGATCCTCATTGGGAGTTCCGTCCGGCACGCCATAGGTGGCGATGTCCACTCCGTCATGCCAGGCGCCGAAATAATTATGGGCCACCACATGCCCCTGGCCATAGACCTTGACGGCATATTCCGAGCCGTTATTCCCGCCCACGATTTCGGGATATTCCGGAAATTTTGCCCATAGGCCCTGCCCCCAGCTCATCATCTTTTCCGGTTCGTGGCGGCCGATAAAGATGTTGTCGGCGATGTAGAAATCCTTGGAGCCCGACCAGTCGTCCTGCACGGCGCGGCCGACATTGTAGATGCGCGAGGATTTCAGAGTGAAGCCGGTCTCTCCCATCTCGTTCTTGAGCCCAAGCATGAAGGCAACATTGGTGTTGCGAACCGTGATGCCCTCGAAATAATTGTAATCGGCGGCGAGGAGGTTGAAGAGATTCTGATTGCCGTCGCCATCGAAGATCACTTCGCCGTCACCCGCCGATTTGATCACGATGGGCCTGTCGGCCGTGCCTTTGGCGGTGAGATAATACGTGCCGTCGACAATCGCGCCCAGCGCCAGATGTCCCGGCTCGGGCTGGCCGTTCATATAGTGGTAGCGGTCGGCGACATATGTGCCGGCATGCATGAGAATGATATCACCCGGCTTGACGCGCGGCGGCCAGGCGTTCTGCCAATCGATGTCGGGCGCGGCATAGAAATAGGCCGCCATCAGGCCGATGTAATAAGGCTTGACGCGCGGCCCTTTCCAATCGGCGGGGTAGACATTGTAGACATGACCGCCCGCGGCCGGCGCCGGCTCCTTGCGGGTGTGGATGTTGAAATTCTTTTCCTTGTCGCCCGACACGCCATCCGGATCGCTTAGCGAAAGACGGATCTCGTAATCGCTGTCCGGCTCCAGGTTGAAGATGCTGCCGGCAAACATGTTGGGCGAGACATATTTCGTCGCCAGCACGGCGGGATCGTTGGGATCGAACGGTACGGGCGGTTCGCCGGGCTGGGCTTGGGGTCCGCGTCCCTGCTCCACTTCGCCATTCAGACGCAAAGGCGCGATGGCCTCACGCCAGGCGCTTTCGCCTTTCTTGCGGTAGGAGACCACCACTTTGGCATTGCGGTTGTCGTCGCCGCTGATGCGCCACTCATATCCCGCCGAAATAAGGGTAGGACGTTCGACCAAGAGCGAGCCGGTAAGAGTAGCGGTGGCCGCCTGCGCAGCGCTGGTTGCAAGTGAGGCCCAGGTCAATGCCGCAACTGCGAAAGGCTGCGCGATTTTGAGAAGCCCGCCCATTCCCACCCCCGTGGCGATTATTTGAACCTTTATACGGCCTTCCCGGCATTATTCAAATAGCCGCCGGGCTTTGTGCGGCAGTCGAACGGCTCTCTGCCGTTTCAAAGCGCGTTCAACGAGATTGCGCGCGGGGCGCCGGTTGTTCGTCCATGCCCGCAAATCTGCTATCGAAGACCATGACTGGAAAAAGCTTGGCCACCCGTCTGCTCGAGATCGCCGCTCCGGTCCGCCGGGCAGAGCGGCTGGCAGTGAGCCTCGCCTTCCTCTGCAATTTGGTGCTCTTCGCCAGCTATTATATTTTGCGCCCTCTGCGAGACACGATGGCAACCGTGTTCGGCGTCGACCAGTTGCAGAATTTGTTCACCGGCACCTTCGCGTTCACACTTTTGTGCTCGCCGCTGTTTTCGGCGGCGGCCGCCCGGATCCGGTTGACGCGCTTCCTGCCCGGCATTTTCTGGTTCTGGCTGGCCAATATTCTCCTGTTTTATGCACTGTTCCTGTGGCTGCCGCACAATCGCTGGGTCGCCGCGGCCTATTTCTGGTGGTTCAGCGTCGTCAACCTGTTCCTGATCTCGGTATTCTGGACTTTGATGGCGGACATTTTTTCTGCACCTCAGGCAACGCGGCTTTTTCCCTTCATCGCAGCCGGCGCGTCGACCGGCGCCATCGCCGGCCCCGTGATCACCGATCTGTTTGTCCGCGCCGTGGGGGTTGGGGGATTGCTGCTGATAGCGGCCTGCGGGTTTGGCATCGTGATCCTTCTGATCTACCGCCTTATCCGGGAAAAAGAGCGCCTCAGGCTGGCATCGGAAGATGCGCAGCCGACAAGCCTGGACCACAAGCTTCCGGGCAACCCATTTGCTGGGTTCGCCCTGATCATGCGCTCGCCCATGCTGATCTCCCAAGCTGCCTTCATGCTGCTGCTGACATGGGTGGCGACGATCATCTACTTCCTGCAAGCCGATCTTGTCACCAAGGCCTATGCTTCGGTGGAAGGCCGCACCATCGCTTTTGCCAATGTGGATCTGACCGTCAATATCTGCTCGGCCCTGATCGCCATTTTCGGCCTGGGCCGGCTGGTGACGCGGTTCGGAGTCACTTGGGGCCTGATATTAAGCCCGATCTTGATGATGGGCGCCTGTATCGGCGTTCTGGTATCGCCAGGACTTTTGATGGTGCAAAGCGCCCGTGCCTTGCAGCGGATTGCGCAATATGCGATCGCCCGGCCCAGCCGCGAGATCCTCTTCACGATCGTCGACCAGGACAGCAAATACAAAGCCAAGAATGTGATCGATACGGTGGTCTATCGTTTTGGCGACGTCACGTCGGCCTGGATGCAAACGGGCCTTCGCTTGGCCGGCTTCGGTTTGGCGGGCGCGGTGGGCCTGGGGGTGGCGGTCTCGGCCCTGTGGGGACTGGTCGCGCTGCTGCTGGGCCGGCAATATGAAGCGCAGCGCGGAACGGCGCGTTTGGATCAGGGCGGCGGCGCCTTCTGAATCCACATCATGTACATGCGGGCGAATATCTCGGGATTGTCATTCTCGAAGGCCTGCCAATTCTCCAGATTGGTCGCGGCGGGATCATCGGGGAAGCGGCGCCGATAGGCTCCAAGGGTGGCGTGGTCTGTTTCAAAGCCCAGAAATGTCAGGCCGTTCTCCTTTATAAAGGCGGCAATCTCCGGCAGTTCGAGCTGCTGCTCTTGGACGTGAAACAGCATGTCGCGGCAGGTGCTGATCCCGAAAAAATCATAGGTGCTGAGGATGCCGGGATCGGCGCTTTTGTCCAAATTGCGCAGATCCTCGCGGCAGCGGCGGATGTCGTCGGCCGAACCGCCATAGCCCCATTGCGCGATCTGGCGACGCGCCGCCATCACCCGGCGCCGGGCCACTTTGCTGTAAAGGCCCAGCAGCATATGGCCGCCCGGGCGCAGCAGCGACAGCAACACCTGCCAGCCGGCAAAGGGGTCGGCGAAATAATGCAGCGCGCCCGAACATTCCACCAGATCGAAGCTGCGGCCGAGCGAGCCCAGCTCCATGACGTCGGCTTGGGCAAATTCGATGCTCGCCACGCCCATCTCATGCGCCTTTCGTTGGGCATAACCAAGGCTTTTGAGACTGAGATCGACGCCCAACACGCGCCCCTTCAGGCTCTGGGCGATTTCCAGGGCCATTTGCCCCGCCCCGCAACAGGCGCAGAGGATCTCGGCGATCTCATAATCGCTTTGGCGCTGAAAACCGGCAAAAGGAAATTTCTGGCGCAAATATCCGCCGACGGTGTTGGCCTTTTCCACCGGCGGAATCCGTACCCAGCGCGGATAGGGATTTTCCTCATATTGGCTGCGGACGCGGCGCGAGACTTCGCGCTTAATCGGCGTCCATCTTGGAATGCTTTCGCGAAGACGTGCCTCCTCCAGCGGCTCCGCAACCTGCTGGACAATCACTGCCGCCACCGGCGCGGGCCAGGGTTGTTCCAGCAATCGCGCGGCTCCATCCAGCGCATGCAAGGGAAAATAAGCCGCCACGGCCAGAAGCCGAAGGGGTTCTATGGGCGTGCCCGCCGCGATGGCCCGGGCCACGGCGGCCTGCAGGTGCCGCGCCCGGCCGAATTCTTCGTCATCGTAGAAAAAAACATAGTCGTTAAGGAAACACTGGAAGGCCAGCGCAGCATAGAATGCCAGCCCGTCGCTTTGCGCATCATTGCCGGCGGCCGCGTCCAGCAGAGCCCGCCGCGCCATGGTCAAAAAACGTTCGATATCGATATCGGCATTGTGGGCGGACGCCAGCAGGGTGCAGAGCAATTCGTCCGCGGCAAGCGCGGCCAGACCGCCGGTCCCATACAAATCTTCCGCCGACAGATGCCGGGGCCAAGCTTCGGCGGCGCGCGCCACCAAGGGGCCTGTCTGCGGACTGCGTTTGATCAGCCTGGCGCCGGCATGGGCAAGTTCGTTCGGCCGCAGCCAAGCCTCAGCCATGGCCTGCACCATGCGCGTGCGAAACAAAGGGCTGTCGCTGGTCCAGCCGACCGAGCGCACGATGTCGGCGAATATGCGTTTGGCTTTTGCCGTCTCCTGGATTTCCAGGGATTGAAGAACCAGCTCCAACGCCCGCGCGGTGTCGCCGCGGGCCGCCAGCAGCCCCGCGAGCCCATTCAGCCCCGCGGTGCTGCCGGGGCTGGATTGCAACAGGCGCTGATAGGCGGCCATGGCTTCATCGGGACGCCCCAGGTCCATCAACATACCGCCAAGATTGTCCAGCGCCCGGGCGAAATGGGGCGCCAGGGCGATGGCGCGGCTGGTGCTGGCCACCGCTTCCTCCAACCTGCCCTGCTCCCACAACAGCGCGCCTAGATTGTCATGCGCTTGTGCAAGATTGGGATTGAAAGAGAGTGCCTTGCGGATGCTGGTTTCGGCCTCGTCCAGCAAGCCCTTGCGATTGAGCGCGGCACCCAGATTGTCATGCGCCTCGGCATAACCGGGGTCCAGGGTAATGGCCTGGTGGTAGCAGGAGATCGCCTCATCCAACCGGTCGCGGTCGAACAACACGGTCCCCAGATTGTTGCGCGCTTCGGGCGATTGCGGCTGCAGCGCCAGGGCCCGCCGATAGCTGGCTTCGGCCTCTTCGAGCCGTCCCAGCTCGCAGAGCGCGCTGCCCAGATTGTTGTGCCCGGCGGCAAGGTCGGGGCTCAACGCCAGCACTTGATCATAACCGGCAACCGCCTCGGCGAGGCGGCCCGCCTGATGATGCGCAACCGCCTGCGCGAAGCGGCTACGTACATCCACGGATGCGCTCTGGTTCACGGCGGCAGGCAGCCTTTTGCAAAAACGCCCCGATTGTGATCCGCCCAGCCCCCTATTTGAAGGGATTTCTTCCCAATCCGCCGCGCGATATCGCGCCCGCGCAAAAAAACCGGCGGCCGCTCTGTCGAGACAGCCACCGGTGAATCACGCAATACGGATATTTTTACATGTCGAAGCGGATACCGCCCAAATAGATGCGGCCCAATGTTTGATAGACCTGTGCATTGGTTCCCGAACCGCCGGTGCTGCTGGCAATGTTGGGGCCCGGCGTGTCGAAGAAATTGTTGATCGTCCCATAGACCTGGAACCTGTCGTTCAACTTGTAGCTGGTGCGCAAATCCAGATAGGCCACGCCATGGATGGCGTTGCGGTCCACATCCTTGCCCTCCACCCAGTAATTGTTGAGCCTGGCCGGGCCGATATAGCGGCCCTGCAAGGACACACTCCACGGGCCTATGTTGTAACTGGCGGTGGCGTTGAGATGGAATTTCACGTCTACGCTATACGGTGCGTCGGCGCCCAGCGCGCCGGCGCCATCGAAGGTCTGGCCCAAGGCGGTGCGGGTGTACTTGTCCATGTAATTGCCCTGCACCCGGTAGCCCATCCTGCCGCCGAGGAAATCCATGTTGTAGTCGGCCTGGAAGTCCATGCCCGACGTTTGCTCCGAATTGGCATTTTCAGCCTGGGAGGTGATGTAATCCAGCGCGCCGGGATAGTCGGGCGAGAATTGGGGCAGACCGAAGCCGACGTCCTTGCAAAAAAGCGCCACCCCGAGCGCGCATTGCTGCAGGACCGTAGCCGCGCCTTGGCGGAAGATCGCACCGTGAACACTGATCCTGTACAGATCGACCGATGCACTGAGGCCCGGAATGAAGCTAGGCGTCATGATCACGCCCACCGATTGTGTATTGGCAACTTCCGGCACGAGGTCGGGATTGCCCTTGACCGAGGTGAAGGTCGAAACCCGCAAGCCCGTCTTAAAATCGAGCTGCGTGTTGTGCGAAAATTGCTCCGGCGTGTAGAGCTCGAACAGATCGGGGGCGCGAATGTCCACCGAAACCAGGCCACGCAGCTTGAAGTCGTCGTTGATCTGGGAGGTGGTGCCGATTTTCCAGGTCTCCACCAGCCCGCTGTTGGAATAGTTGGTGACGCGGCCCGCGGCGTTGATGTCCAGGGAGTCGACGAAGCCGTCCTTGATCACCGGCACGGTCACTTCCCCGAAACCTTCCTCGACCGAATATTGCCCGGCCCAATGGGTGAAATTGCCGTTGTTCCAGGCCGATTGGTCCCCCAATTGCTGCGGGTCGGCGATCTGGCGTTGCTGCGACAGGTGATATTCGGCACCAAAGGCCGCGGCGATCGGCCCGGCCGAAAGGCCCCAAGGTAGCACGCCCGTCATCGAGGCGGAGAACACGTTCTGGTTCATGATCCAATGCGACTGATCCTGGATGCCCCAGGGATCGAGGCGGCCCGGCTCAATGTAATCGAGCACTGCGCTTGGTACCTTATTGTCGCCGATGATGTTGAGCGGCAGACAGCCATTGGTGGGGGCGGTCAGGGTTGAGCGGCAGGCAATCGAGCCGATGGTCAGGCCCGAGGTTCCCACATTGGCCGACGTCACGGTGACGGCATCGAGGGCGAGGGCGCGGCGGGAGAGCAACGGATCATCGGGCTCATGTTCGCTTGCGCGCACCGTGCCGGCCTGGGCATAGGCCGTCCACGACCAATCTTTTCCGAGCGAGCCGTTCAAGGTGAAGACACCGCGGAACAGCTGGCGGCGCAGGAGATTGAAGCCGTCGCCGGACATGCACTGGCCGTAAGCAGCGATCGAAGTATTGTTGAGGTCGCAGCCCTGCTGATTGTCGGTGGCGACGGAGATGCTGGCGGTTTTCGTTGCCGTCATTTGCGCCTGGATGCTGGCCGGAATGAAGGGATTGCCGCTGAGGATGGTCTCCGCCTTGTTCAAATTGGTGCTGATGTTCTCCTCGCCGAACTCGCCATAGTTCAACTGGATGGACGCCCCAAGATTGTCGTTGATCTTGTAATTGGCGAAGCCGAACAGGGTGGTGGCGTGATGGGGCACGCCGGTCAGGCCTGTTTGGCTGCCGAGATCGGATGGGCTGCAGTCATAGCAGTTACCGCCGAAGGTCGTGCCCGGGTTGTACGGCACCGGGATGCCGGTTCCCACGAATTCGATATTCTTGAGAGTACCGGTTACGATTCGGCCGCCTTGCGCGAATTGCGAGGTGAACAGCGGCTTGGTGGTGTGAACCCAGGTGGGACCTCCGGCCGGTCCGGGAAAAAGCGTTATCGGATGATTTGCCCCGGGCAGATAGCGGGTCCAGCCGGCATCCGGGGCGATGAGATAGACGCCGCTGAATTCCACATGCAGGCGGTTGCCCAGATAATCCTCGCCCATGGTGAGGCTGGATTTGAACTGAAAATGGTTGTTGTGGGAGTTCTGGCCGACTTCCGCGTCACCCTTCAAGCCGGTGTAATTCTTGTTGATGATCAGATTGACGACGCCGCCCACGGCATCCGAGCCCCAGGCGGCGGAGGCGCCCCCTGTCACCACATCGACTCGTTGGATGATCCCTTGGGGAATGGTGTTGAGATCGGCGGAGTTGCCGAGCGGGTCGGATGGCACGACGCGCTGACCGTCGAACAACACCAGGGTTCTGGTGTTGCCCAGATTGCGCACATTGAGTTCGCTGAGGCCCGCGGTGCCCTGGCTCGCCAAGCCGGCATTGCCGCCATTGTCGGGCGATACCGCGGTGCCCATCGAGGGCAATTGCCGAATGGTGTCGCCGATATCGACATAGGCATTGGCCTGAATGTCCTGGGCGCCGACCACCGTAACGGGCGTTGGCTGTTCATAGCCGGCGACTGCGATGCGGGAAGCGGAAACCACCACCGACTCGAGATCACCCGGCGCCGGCGTCTGAGCCCAGGCCCCTGCCAATGGCGCAGCCGCCATCAGCGCGACCGTCGAGCCACCAATCATCATTTTGCGGCAAAGAGCGTTCATAGTCCCCTCCCTCGGTTTTATCTTTTTTATTGAACAGAGCCCGCGACATGCGCGGCCTTACGACGGCTACGCCAGACAGTCAGGCGCTCAAATGGCGCCCAAACTTGTGTGCATCCCCTCCAGTTGAAACCAGTTGGCGATCACGGACTCTTACGACGAATATCCCCGCAATTCCCAAGTCTGTCAATAATGTCATTTTTGTGCGCCTCGCGAACTGCTTGGCTGCCATACTCCCACCGCGTTGCGTTTGATGTGCGGCCCACACCGACCGTCGCAACAGCGCGACCGGTTGTCGTGAACGGACCGAACCAGTATCGTCAATGTCGGGCAGAAACGCCGTAGCCTCTCAATTTGCATTGGTCCTAAAAGCGGCCGAGGCGACGACATCAGGGGGAAGACAATGATCAAGGTGAAAAATACAACGCTATTGGCTGCGAGTTTTGTGGCGGCATGCCTGTTTTCCGCGTCGGCACACGCGGCAAACAAAGTCAGTGCCGGAGCTTTGAATGTCGAGCGACCCACCCTGGTGGCCGAAGGCTTCGACTGGCGCATCACGGGTGATGACAATCGCAACGCCACGGTCACGGTGAAATTCCGCAAAAAAGGCGACAGCGCCTGGACAACGGGGCTGCCCTTTCTGCGCGTCGGCGGCAATGGTGAAACGGTCGGCAATGGCGGCGGCGGCGAAGGCCCTGGCGGGGCGGGCGGCCGCGGCGGCGCGGGCGGGGCGGCTGGGGCGCCTGTTGGTCCTCCGCCGGGACCGCGCTACGAGGAATTCAAATATGTCGTGCCGAATATGCTGGCGGGCAGTCTTTTCAACCTCGCCCCCGACACCGATTACGAGGCGCAGTTGACGCTGAGCGATCCGGATGGCGGCGGAGCCACCAAGACCGTCACCTTCCACACCCGCAAGGAACCGGTGCCCTATGCCGGCGGCAAGGTCTATCACGTCTATCCGGTGGACTGGACAGGCCCCAAGCAACAGCCGGCCTTCACCGGCATCATGGCGGCCTATTACATGGGCGGGGCGCATTACGACTATGAAAACGCCTATCCTCCCCGCGTCCAACCCGGCGACACCATCCTGGTTCATGCCGGTCTTTATGTCGGCGATCGCCTGCACTACATGAACACCACGCCCCGCCCGGGCTTTCTGGCCTTGGCGAATTATTTCGACGGCACCTACTATCTCACCGCATCAGGGACTGCGGACAGGCCGATCGCGATCAAGGCGGCGGGCGACGGCGAAGTGATCTTCGACGGCGACGGGGCGCAGACGTTGTTCAACCTGATGGGCGCCAATTACAATTATTTCGAGGGCATCACCGTTCGCAACACCAATGTCGCGTTCCTGCTGGGGATCAAGAATATCGCCGGCGGCAGCGGCTTCACCCTCAAGCATTCCAAGCTCTCCAATGTCGGCCGCGGCGTGCAGGACGACTGGTCGGGCACCAAGGATCTCTATATCGCCGACAATGTTTTCGACGGCCGCCACGATCCCATTCACATGATGAGCTGGAGCGGCACGCGTTACGCGCCCTTTCCCGGCTATCCCGAAGTGATGGGCGGCAGCCTGGGTTCGGAATATGCGATCAAGCTTTATGGCCAGGGCAATGTGGTCGCCTATAACAAGATCACCAACTTCCACGACGCTATCGATTTCGCCACCTATGGCGTTCCGGACGGCGTCAGCCTGCCCGACGGTTCGGCCGAGCATGAAATCGAGGACCGTTTCCCGCAGTCCAACGATTTCTACGGCAACGACGTCAGCAATATGGGTGACAATTGCATCGAGACCGACGGCACCGGCCGCAATATGCGGGTGTGGGGCAATCGCTGCTTCAACCTGGCTTCGACGGCGCTGAGCGTGCAGCCCGGCTTCGGCGGGCCGGTCTATTGGATCCGCAATATCATCTACAACACCAACGGCGCCTTCAAATATATCGAGAATTCCGCCGGCATCATGACCTTCAACAATACCATCATCGGCGAAGGTCGGCCCACCCCATCCCAGAACATGCATTTCCGCAACAATCTGATCGTCGGCGAAGGGCTGACCGACCCGGTTTTCGCTCTCACCTCGACCTCCAACACCAATGACGCCGATTATGACGGCTTCCGGCCCAATCCCGGCAAGGCCGATGCCTTCGAATGGAACACGCCACCGGATGGCGTTCTGCACGCCTATGACAAGCCGGCGGTGCGGCGCGTGTTCAAGACTTTGCCCGAAATGGCGGCCGCCACCGGGCAGGAAAAGCATGGCGTGCTGGTGGATTACGACATCTTCCAGAACGTGACGCCGCCCAATATCGGCGATCCGCAAAAGGTCTATGATTCGTATTTCTACGACTTCCGGCTGAAGCCGGGCGCGGCGGCGGTGGACGCGGGGGTTGAGTTGCCCGGCATCACCGACGGCTTTGCCGGCAAGGCGCCTGACCTTGGCGCCATCGAGCTGGGCCAGCCGATGCCGCATTACGGCCCGCGCGAGGCGCCCCGGACAGCAGGGCGCTAGCCGGCCGTATCAAACCATTTGAGCGCGGACCGCCGGGTCAAGGCGGTCCGCGGCTCAATCCTCCGGTCCGAACTGTCCGAACAAAATCGAGATATTGATGCGCCGCGACAGGTAATCACTCTTGAAAGTGAATTTATCGGTCTTGTGGAAGTGGGTGGATTTGAAAATCACCGCCCGGTTCGACCGGTGGGGGATTACCGTGCGCTTCGCCCCCGATCGCTTCAGCAAATCGCGCACCATCTCTTCACTGCCATTGAGCTGCCGCATGGTCTTCATGTCCGGTGCCGCCATGTCCCAGATTTCCATGCCGCCGCTTCGCGGATCCAGATTTGCCTCATCCGGAGCAATGTAGAAATTCACGTTGATCCTGGAATTATCCGCATGGGTGTTGGTCCCGGTGGAGAGTTCGCTGTCATATTTGAACGCGCCCAGGTAGCGGAATTGTTCGCCCTCCAGGATCGGCGCAAAACTGGCTTGTATCTCCTCGATGATCTGCGCCAACAGGGGACAGGAGAACCCGTCTTCCGGTGCCCCGCCCAGATAGCCGGCTGTGTAGATTTTCCGCCACACCGTGGACGCCGCGCAAAATTCCCGCAGCTTCTCCAGCGCAGGCCGGGTGAGGAAATTGTCGATCACCACCATTTGCGGCCGGCTGCGGCGCCAACTCTCGAGCAGCTCCGCCGTGGCATGGGCCGGATCCACCGCGGGTCCCTCAATCCGGCTGCCATCGGCCAAGTGGAACATGTCCGGCGGAGGCGGCGCATCGCGCTTGCCCCAGATATAGTCGCGCTGGGCGGCATCATGACGAAGCTTGTGCTCCGGCTCGGGATGCTCCGGTTTGGGCGCATCGCCCGCGCCATAAGTCAGCACGGCCCGGCGCGTATAATGCTCGAAGCCTTCAGCAATGCGGCCCGTCTGGGACAGAACGGTGCCCAGGTGAAAATGGGCGTCGGCAAATTCGGGATCGGCGGCCAAAGCGCGGCGGAAACAGCTGACAGCCTCCTCGGTTTTGCCCTGCATAAGCAGCGCGCCGCCAAGCCTGTCCAGCAGCACCGAGTCGTTGGGATGGGCGGTGAGCGACCGTCGACACATTTGTACCATTGTGTCGCGGATTTCGGATTTCAGAGGATCAAATCGTTTGTCGCCCAGGCCCACCTGCCCCGCCTGGTGCAAAACTGCGGCAGCTTCACCGGGATTGCCCGAGGCCAGCAATCCCTTGGCGAGGGAAAAATAGTAAAGCGGTTCGCGGGGATCGCTCCCCAGCGCCAATCTCAGTCGGCCGACCCCCTCCTCCATCCGCCCCGTCTGGACCAACAACACGCCCAGATGATGGTTGGCGGCAGCGTGGCGCGGGTCGGCTTCCAGCACTCCCCGATAGGCATCTTCCGCAGCCGCAAGCCCTCCGGCCCGGTGCCGCGCCAAAGCCTGCTGCAGCGTAAGATCATGCTCGGATGGGGCGGTTTGCGACATCGGCCGAACCTAACGCAAGCGGTGCGGAAAGTCCGCTGCGGAATTGAACCGGGCCGGGGGCCTTAGGAATCGCCGGCGAAAAATTTGCGTTTGCGTTCAGCCTACGGACAAGAGGGCGTCAGGCGCACCTTTGTGCGGTGCACCCAAATGTTTTCATCGTCTGACATGCGGCCCCATGCTAAAACAGCAAAAAAGATCATCGGGGAGCGGTCATGAAAAGCGATTCCTCTGCTACCGCTCGCTTTGTCATGGCGGCATCGATGGCGATTTGTGCGCTCGCCGCGCCAGCCTCTGCCCAAAACAGCCGCCAGCGCGCCCAATTGCCGCCCGTCAGCACGCCTCTGGCGGAGCCGGATGTCGCGGAACTGGTTCGATCCTTGGGGATCGTCCAGAGCGATCTGCCGGTGCGGGAGTTTTTGAAGACTTGGCATCCACCCAAAAAGATCGTCGTCTTTCCGGACAACAATACCAACCGAATGGCTTGGCTTCGCGAGGTGGTGCCCGCGGATGTGCAATTGGTCGAAGCGCGCACGCCCGAAGAGGGCATGAAGGAATTAAAGGACGCGGACGCCCAACTCGGAAACATCTGCACCAAGGCCTTTGTCAACGCGACGGGCCCGAATTTTGAATGGGTCCAGGACAATCACGATGGCGTCGATGCCTGTTTCCTGGGAGCCGATGTCCCCAGCAAAATAAAGCCGGGCGGAACCGTGGTGGTGACCAATATCCAGCGGGTGGCCTCTTCGATCGTGGGCTATCACGCGATATCGTTGATGATGGCGCTTTCCCGGGGCTTGGAAGTCTATGCCCGCGATGACATGACGGGAAACTTCCCGCGTATCGACCCGAACCAGCTTTGGGACCTGCATGGCCGCACCCTGCTGGTCGCCGGGTTGGGCGGCATCGGATCCACCGTGGCGCGCGCGGCACATGATCTGGGCATGCATGTGATCGCCACCAACGGCTCGATACCAAAGACCATTCCCGATTATGTCGAGCATGTCGGCCTTCCCGGCGAATTGCTGGCCCTGGCGCCGAAAGCGGATGTGGTGGTGTCGGGCCTGCCTTTGACCGCCGAAACCAAAGGCGTTTTCAACGCCGCTTTTTTTGCGGCCATGAAGCATGGCGCCATGTTCATCAATGTCACCCGGGGCGAGGAAGTGATCGAACCCGACTTGGTGGCGGCCCTCAAATCCGGCCAGGTGGGTTCGGCGGGCCTGGATGTCAGCAACAGCCTGGAAGGCAACCCCCTGCTCGCCATTCCGACCGTGCTGATGACACCGCACATGTCCGGACAGGCCAGCGGAACCGAAATCAATCTCGGCGGCGAAGTGACCTGGCAGCTGGCGCGGGAAAATCTGCGCCGCTTTATTGCCGGCGATAGACTGTTGTCGGTCGTCAATCCCGCGCGGGGCTATTAGCTCGCCATGAGGCTCAAGTGATGAGCAGTCAGAACCGGACGACCATCGCGCTGGGGGTTGCCGGATTCGTGCTGCTGGCCGGCCTGGCGACGACCATCCTGATGCGGCATCGCGAACCTGTTCGCACTGCGAACACGGCGCAAACCACGACATCTTTTTCCAAGGATTATGACGCCGTGGCCATGAAACTCGATCCTGAGGACTATGAGGTGATGGAGCCCGTCTGCACCCGGTGTCATTCCGCCGGCTTCATCCTGCATTCGCGGCCCTGGTCCAACTGGCAGGGCGTTTTCCAACAGATGTATGGCTATGGAGTGCAGGCGACGCCCGAACAGTGGAACCATATCTATCGATTTACGGCACGATACCTGACTTTGATCGACGTCAATGACGCCGACGAGGATGAGCTGTCCGCCGTCCTGGGTGTCGATGAGAAGACCGCGATCGCCATGGTGCAGCGCCGTTCGGATCGCCGGTTCCAAAGCGCGGCGGACGTCGAAGCCGTGCCGGGGGTAAATAAGGCCGTTATCGAGGCGATGAAACCACGCTTGACCTTTGACAAGTTTCCGGAAGGCGAATAGGGTTTTGTCATACAACCTGCGTCTACTGGTCCAAGCTACTCGATAATAACAATAAAAAAGCTGCAGTTCAGAATTCAATCTGAATCGGTTGGGAGGAAGGTATGAAAATTCGCAAACTCTTGATGGTTGGCGGCTGCGCGGCGCTTATGGCAGCCGTGACCGGATCGGTTTTGGCACAGAACAACGCGGCGCCGCCGCCGGGCAACCGTGCGGGTGGAGCAGCACCCCCGGGTGGTCGTGGATTCGCGCCGCGCAGCACGCTCAAGCACCGGCTTTATGTTGCGTTGCCCGGTGACAACGGCGCCGATGGCCAGTCCGGCATCCTGGTTCTGGATGCCGATCATGATTACCGTTTCGTGGCGCGCATTCCCTATGGCCTGCCGGCCAGCAAATTGCCCGGCTCGAAAATCTCCGGCATGACCGCCAGCGTTCCGGAAAATCGGATTTACGTCACGACCGACGATGGCCAGATGATGGCTTTCGACCTGGGTACCGACAAAATGGTGTGGGACTTCAAGGGTGAAAAGAACGCCGCCAAGTCCACCCGTCGCGGCGCGGCGGCCGATGGCTGCTGCGAACGCCCCTGGACGATGCCGGGCGGTAAGGCTTTGATGGTTGCTTCCGGCTATAATAGCTGGTGGTGGTTTATCGATGCTCATTCCGGAAAAATTCTGGGCAAGATCGACACGCCCCAAGCGCCCAATGCGCATAACCTGACGCTGACTGCGGACGGCACGTTTGGCGCCCTGGCCAGTCTCAGCGGCGGGGAAAACGCCAATGTCGCCATCGTGAATATCGCCCATAATGGCAATTCCTACAGCGGCAAAGTGAAGTGCTATATCCACTTCAGCGACTCGCCCCGTCCGCTGACGATGAACGCCGATGGCAGCCTCATCTATGTGAACGTGAACAATCTGGACGGGTTCGAGATTGGCGATACCAAGACCTGCAAGATGATCAAGCGGGTCGAATTGCCGGGCAATTTGTGGAAAGCGAAATGGGCCGATCCGAACCATCGCTTCTTCGGTCACGGCCTGCCCAGCCACGGCATCGGCATGACGCCGGACGGCAAGGAGATCTGGGTGACCGACGCCGCAAACAGTTCATGGCAGATCTGGGACAATCCCGGTGACGGCCGCAACCCGGTCTATAATCCGGCCAAGACGGTCAAGGTCGAAGATGGCTCGGTCAGCGGCGGCTCCAGTTGGATCACCATGACCAATGACGGCAAGCTGGCCTTCGCCGGCGACGGCAGCATCATCGATGTGCGCGCCCATAAGATGATTGGCCAAATGAAGGACGAGTATGGCCACCTTGTTCACGCCACCGAGAAGGTGATGTATGGGACCTTCGACGACGGCAAGTTGCTCGAAGCAACCAATCAGTTCGCCATCGGTGGCGCCAAGCCTGCCGACAAACCTGCCGACAAGGCGGTGCCGGAAAAACAGGCCAGGAATTAAGTTTTCACGGACTTAAGGTTGGAGTGCATCAGCCGCCGGTGGAGAAATCCCCGGTGGCTGATGCGTTTGGCCGCGCGGCACTTCTTGCGCTCCGCAGGTCTTATGCTTACCTTCATGCAATAAAAATGGGCGGGGATGTGATCATGGCGGAATGCCAGTCTTGCTGTGCGCATAGCGGATGGAACGGCGGGACGTCTTCCCGTCCGCATCACGCAAATCGGGTATTGGCCGGAATTGTCGGGGCTTTGAATTGGGCCGCCGCGTGCCCCAAGCGGCATTAAGGGGATCCCATGGACCAGCGAACGTCGCGCCGGAAATTCCACCCGGTCTATCTTTTTCTGGTGCTGCCCTATGTGGGAATGCTCTATGTGCCGCTGTTTGACCGGATCGATCCGGAGATTTTAGGCATCCCCTTTTTCTACTGGTACCAGATGCTTTGGACCATTCTGGGCGCCTTATGCATCCTGCCGGTCTATCTCTACGAAGAAAAGAAAAGGGGAGAGCCCGGCCAATGACCGCCAATCCGATCTCCCTGACCGTATTTCTGCTGCTGTTCGTCTTTGTGGCCCTGCTGGGATTCTTCGCCACCCGCTGGCGCAAGGCCGACCTTCATTCCCTGCACGAATGGGGTCTGGGCGGGCGCAGCTTCGGCACCATCCTCACTTGGTTCCTGATGGGCGGGGATCTTTATACCGCCTATACCTTCATCGCGGTGCCCGCGCTGATGTTCGGCGCCGGCGCCAGCGGCTTTTTCGCCGTCCCCTACACCGTGTTGATGTATCCGGTCCTGTTTCTGTTTTTCCCGCGGCTGTGGTCCGTCGCCCGCCGCCACGGCTATGTCACGGCCGCAGATTTTGTACGCGGCCGGTTCGGCAGCCGCTCGCTTGCCCTTGCCATGGCGCTGACCGGCATCGTCGCCACCGCACCTTATATCGCGCTGCAACTGGCCGGCATGCAGGTGGTGATCGCGGCCATGGGCATTCCCAGCAACTGGGTCATCGGCAGTTTCACCCTGCCCAACATGCCGCTGGTGGCCGCCTTCGTCGTGCTGGCGGCCTATACATATGCCAGCGGACTGCGCGGCACGGCATTGACCGCCATCGTCAAGGACTTGCTGATCTACGCCACGGTCCTGACCGCGATCATTTTGATCCCCTCCAAGCTTGGCGGCTATGGCAAGGTCTTCGATGCCATCCCGGCCAAAAGCCTGCTGGTGGCGCGCGGCTCGGACGGCAATCTCGGCGGCACCTTCGCCTATTCCTCGCTGGCGGTGGGCTCGCTTCTCGCCCTGTTTCTTTATCCCCATTCGGTGACCGGATTGCTGGGTTCGGGCAGCCGCGGCGCCATTCGGCGCAATGCCATTCTGCTGCCGGTCTATTCGCTGGCGCTCGCGCTTCTGGCGCTGCTCGGCTATGTGGCCGTCGCGGCGGGCGTCAAATCGATGCCGGAATATGCGCAAGGCTTCACCACTTTTGGCAACAATTTCGCCATTCCGGCCCTGTTCCTGCATATGTTTCCCAGTTGGTTCGTCGGCGTTGCTTTTGCCGCCATCGCCATCGGCGCCCTGGTGCCCGCTTCGGTGATGGCGATTGCCAGCGGCAATCTCTTCACCCGCAACGTCTACAAGGAATTCATTTCTCCCAATTGCACCCCGGCGCAAGAAGCGCGCATCGCAAAGCTGGCCTCCCTGACGATGAAGGTCATCGCGCTGGTATTTGTGCTGTCGTTCCAGACCTCCTATGCGATCCAGCTCCAGCTTTTGGGCGGCATCTGGATTTGCCAAACCGTGCCGTCGGTGCTGATCGCGCTCTATACGCGTTACTTCCATCCGGTCGGTCTTCTGGTGGGCTGGGCGGCCGGCGTGGTGGCTGGCACCTATATGGCCTGGACCTTGAGCTTCAAGAGCTCAACCTATGTGCTGCATATTTTCGGCCTGACAATACCTTGCTATGCGGCGGTCAGCGCTTTGGTTCTGAACATCGTGTTGGGGCTGGTGGTGAGCGCCCTCTTCAACATGGTGTCCCGCGGCCCACGGATGGACGAGACCGTGCCCGCCGACTATCGCTGAAGCGGCGCCGCCACGAGCCCGGGTTTTGCGGTATCCATCACTTCATTGGCGTGCAGACTCTCATAGCGCCGCCCGAGCGCCCAGGCGATCGGGAACCAGAACACGCACATCACGGCCCCGAATATGGCCAGGCCGGCGACGCCGAATGGCAGAACCGCCGCGCTGATCCAGGCGGATGTCAGGTCTCCGAACCGATAGACCACCGTGTCGATCACGTTCTTGGCTTTATACTTGGCCTGCTGGTCCACCGCCGTGAACAGCATGTCGCGGCTGGGCTTGGCGACGGCATATTCCGCGACCCGGCGGGTTACCTGGATGGCGCCCAGGATCAAAAGGCCCGGGGCAGCCGCCACGGCCAGGAACGCGACCACCATGATCACAGGATTGAGCATCAGTCCGGTGGTAACGCCGAAGCGTTTGAGGAAGCGGCCGGTCCCGAACAGCTGTATCAACACCGCCGCGCTGTTCACGGCCAAATCGATGGTCGCGAAGGCCTGGGTCCGCGCCACCTTCGTGGCGAAGTCCTTGCTGATGGTGTCGGAAAGCTGGAAATAGACCACCGTGGAAATCCAGGTCATCAACAGCAGGAACAGCGCGATCATCAAAAGGTAACGCGATTGGAAAAGCAGGACGAAGCCGTCGAAGGGATTGCCGCCCAGCTTCTTGTCCATCGTGGTCTTTTGCGCCTCGTCGTCCACTGCGAGGAATTTTCGTTTTTCCGCCTCGACGATTTTGACCAAAAAAGCCGTGATGACAAAACCGCCCGCCGAGATCAGCAGCAGCGTATTGGTGCCCACCACCCGCACGAAGAAGGTGACAAACAACGGCGCGGCCAGAGTGCCGATGGTGCCTCCGGCCGCGATAAAGCCGAACACCCGTTTGGCCTGGGGTTTGGAGAAAATATCCGCCATCATGCTCCAGAACACGGAAATCGTGAGCAGGTTGAAGGTCGAAACCCAAACATAGAAGGCAGCCGCAACCCAGCGGTTGTTTTCCGCCGCCCGGAAAGCGAAGAAAAATCCGATCATCGTCAAGGCGATAAAGCCGTAGACCCAGGGCAGAAAGCTCGCCAAGCGGATGCGTGACGCAAAGCCGGCATAAATCGGGGCGACGGCAAAGCTGACGATGAAGGTTCCGGTGAACAATTCCTGCAGATGGGAAACGCCATAGACCGTGCCCATGGTGTCGCGCAGTGGCCGCACGATGAAATAGCTGACAAAGATAAAAAAGCAGTAGAGGAATGAGAGCAACACCGCCTTGATCTCGATCGGCTCGACCGTGGTGACTGTCCGGAACATCCGCGCCAAGGGCGATGCAGCTGCGTCGGCCATTTTTGGTTCTCCCCAACCGTCTAAGCCGGTTTAGCAGAATTTCTGTGGCGTCGGGAGCGGGCGTCGCTGTTGCCACGCCAGCGTCAGGCGGACGGTGATGCTTTCGCTGCGACGCAGCATAACCGAGCTTCAAACAACGTCAGAAATGCTGCGTCCGGTCCTGCGGATCTTCCGTCCAGCCGCCGCCCAGCGCCTCATAGAGATGGACCGCGGCCTGCCGATTGGCCAACTCAGTCTGCACCAGCTGATCCTGTGCGGAAAACAAGGTCTGCTGCGACTGGAGCACGTTGAGCAGGTCGGTGGTACCCTGGCGATATTGCAGCTCCGAAATCTGGAAGGCCTCATTGGCGGCCGCGATCAGAAGGCGCAAATGGTCCTGTGCCTGGCCGGTATTGGCGACCTGGACCAGCGCCATCTCCACATCGGCATAGGCGTTCAGGACCGTGCTCTGATAGGCGGCGATGAATTCCTGCTGCCTAGCCTCCGACAAGTCCTTCTGGCCCGCCAAACGGCCGCCGTCGAAGATGCTTTGCAGCAGCTGCGCGCCATAGCCGTAACCGAAACTGGAGCCCTGCAGCAGGGTGCCGATCGCGGTATTGAAAAAGCCGCCGGAAGCGGTCAAGGAAATCTGCGGCAGGAAGGCCGCGCGCGCGGCATCCAGATTGGCATGGACGCTGGCGAGATTGGCTTCCGCCTGGGCGATATCGGGCCGGCGCGCCAGAAGCTCGGACGGCAGACCGGGCTCGACCGCGGGCGCCGCCACTTTCTCGAGATCGCCGCCGGCGAGCCCGAAAGCTTCCGGGGGACGGCCCAGCAGCACCGCCAAGGTGTAAAGCGCTTGCTTTTCCTGCGTCTCCAACCCCGGCAGCTGCGCCTGGACGGATTGCAATTGCGCTTCTTCGCGCGCCAAATCCAGATGCGAGGCGGAACCCGCCTGCACCCGCAGCTTGATGACATCGAGAATGGCGGTGATGGCGGTGATATTCTCTCCCGCGATGGCGATACGCCGGCGGATGGCCAGGACGGTGAGATATTGACTGGCCACATTGGCGCTGACGGTGAGCGCCACCGATTGCGCTGCAAAACGCGTCGATTTCAGCGCTTCCTGCGCAGCTCTCAGATTGCTCCGGGCTTCGCCCCAGAAATCGAGCTCATAGCTGGCGTTTATACTCACGCCGAAGCTCTGTCTGCCGGGGAATTGCTGGCATCCCTGCCCCTTGCAACCCCCGTTCTGGTAATCTGCCTGGCCATCGATCTGGGGAAATAGGGCCGAGCGCTGGATCGTCGCTTGCGCCTCAGCCTGGATCACGCGCGCCGCGGCCATGGCGATATCCCGATTGCCCTGCTCGGCTTCACTCTCCAGCGCGGTCAACTGCGGGTCACCAAAACCTTGCCACCACAAGGCCTCGGGCCAGACTTGTCCCTGCGCCTTGGCCGGTCCCACGAAGGATTTGGGCTGCAACGGATCCGGCAAGGCAGGCGGGACCGGCGTCGAACAGCCGGCCAGCAACACGGCCAACGCAGGCGAGGCCAAAAAGAGCAGCGGTCTATTCATAGCGCAAGGCATGGATGGGATTGGCGCGGGCGACACGTAGGGCGTGGAACAAGACGGTGGCCCAGGCGATCGCCAGAGCCGCGGCCCCCGCCCCCAGAAAATAGGCGGGGCTCAAGGTGATGCGATAGGCGAACCCCTGGAGCCAGCCGTGCAGGTAATACCACGCGATGGGCCAGGCGATGACGTTCGCGATCAACACGGGGCCCGAGAATTGCCACAGCAGGAGCGAGACCACGTCTCGAATCCGGGCGCCGAACACTTTTCGGATGCCGATTTCCCGGGTGCGGCGGGTGGCGGTAAAGGCGGCCAGGCCGAACAACCCCAAACAGGCGATGAAAATGGCAATGCCGACAAAGATGCCAAACAGCGTGCCCTGGCGTTCGTCGGCCAGGAACTGCTTCTCATAATCGTCGTCGAGGAAATGGCGCTGGATGGCGGCGCTGGGGGCAAAAGCATGCCAGGTCCGGTCGATGGCGGCCAGCCCTTCGCGGATGCGGCCGTCGCGCAAGCGTACCGACAGATGGCCCATGGGGAACGACCGCCAATACATATACATGGTGCCGTCAACGGGATTTTTCGGGCCGTCCTCCTTGATATCGGCGACGACGCCCACGACGGTTGCCTGGGCATGCCCCATCACATCCATGATCAGGGTTTGACCAACCGCGCCCCGCGGGGAATAGCCCATACGGCGCGCTGCTGTGGCGTTGATCAGGACATTGATCGGCTGGACATTGCTGCCCTGCAATTGGCTAGGCGTAACTGCGTCCGATCCGTGCTCTTCCGAGAGCAGCCTGCCCGCCAACAACTTTATACCATAGAGGTTCATGAAATCCGGGCTGGTGGGAACCAGCGCGAAGCCCTCGCTCGACGTGGCGCCGGGCGCATGCGCGGAGATGTTGTTATGATCGTCGCTGAAAGGCACGGCATTGGACATGGCGACGGTGGCGATGTCGGCGTCCTGCCGCAGCGCCTGCGCGATGCTCTCGATCGTCGCCGGCGGAACGCCATTGGTGTTCACATCCACCACCGCGTCTCTTCGAAAGCCCAGATCCACATTCCGCGTGAAGGAAATCTGGGCAAAGATCACGGCGGCGGCGATGCCAAGCCCGATCGAGACTGCAAATTGCAGCACCACCAGGGTGGTGCGGGTCAGTCCCGCTCCGGAGCCGGCGCTGCGCCTGTGCATGGTGGAAGCCGGGCGGAAAGCCGAAAGCACCAAGGCGGGATAGGCGCCGCTGAGCAATCCCGCCACCGCCGCGACAACGATGATGAATGCCAGCACTTGCCAGTCCCGGACCGATCCGCTTGCGATGGGCAAGCCGAGAATACGATTGAAAAGGGGCAGCAGAACTTCCACCAGCGCCAGCGCCAAGATGAGCGCCACGCCGGCGGTGACCTGGGCCTCGCCCAGGAACTGGACAATCAATTGCACCCGCTTGGCCCCTACCACCTTACGCAGCGCAATTTCGCGGGCGCGCGTCATCGCCCGGGCGGTGGCCAGATTGGTGAAATTGAAACATCCCATCAGCAGGATCAGCGTGCCGATGGCGCCAAAGCCATAAACCATGGTCCAGCTGCCGGCGGGCACCATACCGCCATATTGATCGCTCGAAAGATGCACATCGGCGAAGCGGGTGAGATGGGGAACCAGGAAATCGCTGCCCCGCTCCTTGATATTGAGCATCTTCACGGGATTGACCGCGGAATCGATCACGGTCCGGAATTTCGCCAATACGGCATCCGGATCGGCCCCAGGCGCCAGACGGACATAACCCCAGCCGCTGGTAAAGCCCCAATTTTCCCGCACTTCCTGATTGACCGGAGATGCCGCGGAGGTGTTGGGGATGATCACCTCGGCCTTGAGCTGGGTGTTGTGCGGCAGATCCCGCAAGATCCCGGTGACGACCAATGGCTGCAATTGGACCTGGCAATTCTGGTAACTGTCATCGCATTTCTGCGTGCTCATCACGATCCGCTTGCCCAGCGGCGATGCATCTCCAAAATATTTCCGCGCCGTGGTTTGGGACAGAATGACGGATTCCGGCTTGGCCAGAGCGGAGGCCGGGTCGCCCGCCGCCAGAGGAAGCCGGATCACCTGCAGGAAATTCGCATCGACGGCATCGACCTGCTGAGAAAATTGGCGATCCCCCACCGCGATTGTGGCCGGCCTGCGTATCAGCCGGGTCCGCGCCTGAACTTCGGGAATATGATCCAGCATCGCTTGCGTGGCGGCGAAGGGAATTATTGCGCTGATATGGGATGGCTTGCCGGGAAGGTTGAGCGAAACCTCCAGCCGATAAAGATGATCGGTACCCTCTATCCAGCGATCGTAAGACAGCTGGTCCCGAACGAAAAGAATGATGAAGATGGCGCAGGTCAATCCGACTGCCAGCCCGGCAATATTGATGAAACTGTAAAGCTTGTGCCGCGCCATGTTGCGCAAGGCCGTGACGAGATAGTTGCGGAACATGGTCGCTCCTTATTCGTAGCGCAAGGCGCGGATGGGGTTGGCGCGGGCGACGCGCAGGGCATGGCTGAAGATCGTGACCCAGGCGATCACAAGAGCGGCAAGGCCCGCGCCCAGAAAATAAAGCGGGCTGAGCGAAATACGGTAGGCGAAGCCTTCCAGCCAGTCATGCAGATAATACCAGGCGACCGGCCAGGCGATGATATTGGCGATCAGGACCGGAACCGAGAACTGCCACAGCAACAGAAAGACCAAGTCCCGCACCCGGGCACCGAACACCTTGCGCACCCCTATTTCCCGCGTGCGGCGCCCAGCCGTGAAGGCGGCCAGCCCGAACAGCCCCAAACAAGCGATAAAGATGGCGATGACAACGAAGATGCCGAAAATCTGGCCCTGGCGTTTGTCGCTCTGGTACAGCCGATCGTAACTGTCGGTGAGCAGGGTGCGCGATAAGGCCGCGCCGGGCACGAACTTGCGCTGAACCTGGGCGATATAGCCCAGCGCCTCCTGCAAGGAGCCAGGTGCAATGCGAATGACAACGTTCTGCAGGTTGGAAGGCGTATGCACATAGATTGTCTGCAGCGCAGAGGAGCGCACCCCTTCCGTCAAGGTATCGGCGACCACGCCAACCACGCGGACATGGGACTTGCCGGCAATGAAGCCCTTGCCGATGATCCCAGCCGGCGTATAGCCAAGCGCCCGCGCCAGCGAGGCATTGACCATGATATTATGGCCTTCATTACGGCCCTCGTCGCCCTTCGGGCCTTCGAAGAATTCGTCCTCCGTGCGATTGTCCTGAAGGGTCCGCCCGGCCAGGACATGGATGTCGAAAAGATGGAAATAATTTTCCGACACGGAAATATGGTTGGGGGACAGGAACTGGGCGTCGCCCGGCCTTTGGATCGGCAGCACCGAATTGTTGCCGTTGAAGGGGGTGAAACTGGTGCGGGCGACCTCCACGATACCCGGACCGCGCTCCAGCGTCTGGATGAAGCTCTTGATCCCGTCTTCGGTCAGGCGCCCGGCGGTGCCGGTGAACACGATATTTTCGCGGCGGAAGCCCAAATCGATACTGCGCGCATACTGGATTTGCTGGAACACAACCAGCGCGCCGATTCCCAGGCCGATCGAGACGGCGAATTGCAGAATGACCAAAGCCGTCCGCAACCTGCCGGAGCCGCCTTGGGCCGACGCATTGGCGCGCAAGACGGTGGCCGGACGAAAGCCGGAAAGCACCAGGGCGGGATAAACGCCCCCCAACAAACCGGCAAGGATGGTGGTGGCAAAGATCCCCAACGTCAGCGGCCAATCCGACAGATAATGGAATTCCAGCGGACGGCCCATGAAAGTGCCATAGGAAGGCAGCAGCACTTCCGTCAGGGCCAGGGCGACCGCCAGAGCCAGAAGCGCCATCAGGACCGCCTCACCCAAGAACTGTATGATCAACTGACGCCGGGACGCTCCAATACATTTGCGCAAGGATATCTCGCGGGCCCGCATGGTGGCCCGGGCCGTGGCCAAATTCATGAAATTGAAGCAGGCGACCAATAGGATCAGGACGCCAATCGCCGCCATGCCGTAAATCGTCAGCCAGCTTCCCGGCGGCTTCATCCCAAAATATTGATCGGTGGTCAGATGGGCATCCCGGAAATGAGTCAGCTTGATCTCGACCAGCCGGCTGCCCGGGATTTTGACATTGGTGAAGCTCGAAATGTCGATATTGCGGTCCAGAACGGGCTTGAACTTGGCCACAACTTGCGCCGGGTCGGCTCCCGGCGCCAGGCTGATATAGCCGAAGGTGTTGTTGTTGCTGAGCCAGTTCTTCTTCTGGTCCTTGTCCAAACGATCCGCCAATGACGTGTTGGGCATCAGGAAGTCAAAATCCAGTTGCGTGTTATGCGGCAGATCCCGCATCACCCCAACCACCCTGAGCGTGACTTGGGTGTTGGCGCATGCGGTGTCGTTGTCACAGCCGCCCCGCCCCGTGGTGAGGGTTTTGCCGATAGGGTCGGCATTGCCGAAATATTTGCGGGCAGCGCTTTGGGAGATTACAAGATTTTCGGGACGCGCCAGAACCGTGCGGGCATCCCCCGCCACCAGGGGCAGGGGGATCATTTGGAGAAAGTTGGGGTCGACCACGCCCACATTTTCCAGGAATTGCCGGTCCCCCGATGTCAGGGTCATCGGTTCCCGCACCAGACGGGTGGCGCTGCGCACCTCCGGGATCTGATCACGCATGGCGATCGGAATCGGCACCGGTGCCTGTGCCGTAACGATGGCGTCGGATCGGCCGGGCACATGGTAGGTGATCTCCACCCGCCACAGATTTTCGCTGCCGGGTATCCATTTGTCATAAGACAGCTCATCCCGGACAAAAAGCGTTATCAGAATGACGCAGGTCAGCCCGACCGCCAGGCCGGCAATATTGATGAAGCTGTAAAGCTTGTGCCGGACGATGTTGCGCAGGGCGATGGTGAGGTAATTGCGGAACATGAGGCTCCCTATTCGTGACGCAGAGCGTGGGTGGGATTGGCGCGGGCGACGCGCAGGGCATGGCTTAGAATGGTGGCCCAGGCGATCAAGAGCGCCACCAGCCCCACACCGGCAAAATAAAGCGGGCTGAGATTGATGCGATAGGCAAAGCCGTTGAGCCAATCGCGTAAGTAATACCAAGCCAAGGGCCACGCGATAAGGTTGGCGGCCAGAACGGGGACCGAGAATTGCCAAAGGAGCAGCCGCACCACGTCGCGGTCCCGCGCGCCGAACACTTTGCGAATGCCGATTTCGCGGGTACGGCGCCCTGCCGTGAAGGCGGCTAGGCCGAACAGGCCCATGCAGGCAATCGCAATCGCCACGCCGACAAAAAAGGCGAACAGGATGCCTTGCCGCTGGTCGGCCTGGTAAAGTTTGGCAAAGGTGTCGTCCAAGAAGCGCCGGCGTATCGCCACGATCGGGGCATAATCGTGCCAAGCCTTGTCAATGAAGGCGAGAGTCTGCGGGATCATGTCGGCACGCAGCAGAAGCGCCGCCGCTGCCGAACGGTTGGGATCATAGACGAAAGATGTCGCTCTCACCGGTTCGCGGGCACCGCCCAGTTTGGCGTCGGATAAAACGCCCACCACCGTGACATGGCTTCCCGTGTATAGCAGCGTCTTGCCGATAATGGATTGCGGAGTGAAGCCCAGCCGCGCAGCGGCGGACTCGTTGACCACGATGTTATGGCCTTCATTGGCGGGATTGCCGTAATAGGGCATATAGGCGAAGCTATCGTCGGCGCGGTCCTGAGACAGCATCCGGCCCGCAACCAGCTTCATGCCATAGACTCGCGGATAGTCGGGATTGATGGCGATCTTATCCAACATGATCGTCTCAGGCTGGCCGGGCAGCTGGACATTCGCCACATTCTGCCCCACGTCCAGCGGAGACATGTCCGATAGGCCAATCGCCAGAATGCCGGGATAGGCGCGCAGCCGCTGAAGCAGGCTTTCCTGGCCACTCAGCGTCATCCGGCCGCTCTCCACGATCACGATATCGTCGTGGCGAAAGCCCATGTTCAAATTACGCGCGTAATTGATCTGGCTGAATACCACCAAGGCGGCGATGCCAAGACCGATGGAAACGGCAAACTGCGCCACCACCAGGACGGTGCGCAGCCGGCCGGAACCCGCCTGCCCGCCGCTATTGGCGCGCAACACGCTGCCGGGACGATAGCCGGACAGAACCAACGCCGGATAACTGCCGCCAACCAAGCCCGCCACTGCGGCGACGGCCAGGATGAATAAGAGCAGGCGCCAGTCCGAGAGGTAATGAAACTGGATGGACTTACGCAGAAAAGCCCCGAAAACGGGCAGAAATATTTCAACCAGCGCCAGCGCCAGCAGCAAGGCGATTGCCGCCATCAGCAGCGCTTCTCCGAGAAATTGGGCCACCAGTTGACGGCGGGTGGCGCCCAGGGTTTTGCGCAGGGAAATTTCCCTGGCCCGTAGGCCGGCCGCCGCCGTGGCCAAATTCATAAAGTTGAAGCAGGCGACCAGCAGAATCAGGACACCGATCATCCCCACCCCGTAAATCGTGGTCCAGCTGCCGGGCGTGGTGGTGTTGTAGCGCCACTGTTCGGAATCCAGATGGACTCGCGAAAATGGTGTCAGGTGCAGATTGTAGATGTCGTGCGCCTGGCCGTGCAGGCCCAGCCTGCGCAGCAACCCGTCCAGATTGCGATCGAGTACCGGCTCCATCGCCGCGACCACGGCAGCCGGATCGGCGCCCGGGGCCAGCTTCACGAAGGTCCAACCATTCTGGCTATCCCAGTCAAGCTTGGTCTCGGGGCGGGTTCTATCCGCCGCCGAGGTGTTGGGAATAAACGCGTCGCCATCGAGCTGGGTGTTATGCGGCAAGTCGCGCATCACCCCGGTCACGGTCAGGGTGACAAGCTGGGACTGGCAAGCCGTGTCGCCGTCGGGGCAGCCGCCCCGCCCTGTGGTCATGGTCCGCCCCATCGGATCGGCATCGCCGAAATATTTCCGGGCCGCTTTTTCGCTGAGGACGACCGAGTTGGGCTGGCGAAAGACGGTAGCCGGATCGCCTTTCAGCAAAGGCAACCGGATCATCGCAAAGAACCCCGGATCGACCGACCGCACGCCCTCGAAAAACTGACGGTCGCCCACGGTCAGCGTCATCGGCTGCTCCCAGAATCGCGTGGCATCGACCACGCCGGGAATTTCGTCGCGCATCGCCGGTCCTAGCGGGTAAGGTGTGACGGCGAGCGGCAATGCGCCCCGGCCGATGGTCTGAATCGTCTCCTCGACGCGATAGATGTTCTGGCTGGCCGGGATCCATTTGTCATAGGACAGCTCGTCGCGCACGAACAGGATGATAAGGATGGCGCAAGCCAGCCCCAGCCCAAGCCCGGCGATATTGATGAAACTGTACAGCTTGTGCCGCAGGATATTGCGCAACGCGATGGTGAGATAATTGCGGAACATGGCGGACTTTCGTTGCGCCGACCTACAGGACCTGGCGGATGCTTTCGGTGACAATGGCGCCGTCGAGCAGGTTGACCACACGATGCGCATATTGGGCATGGCTGTGCGAATGGGTGACCATCACGATTGTGGTACCGTCATCGTTCAGCTGGGTTAAAAGCTGCATGACGTCCTCGCCATTGGCGGTGTCCAGATTGCCGGTCGGCTCGTCGGCCAGGATAAGCTTGGGCCGTGCCACCACGGCGCGGGCGATGGCGACGCGCTGCTGCTGGCCGCCCGAAAGCTGCGACGGCATGTGCCGGGCACGATGGCCGATCTTCATGCGCTCCAGGGCCTCGCTGGCGCGCTTGCGGCGTGCGCCCGCCCCCACATCCGCGTGATAAAGCAGCGCAAGCTCCACATTTTCCTGCACATTCAGTTCATCGATCAGATTGAAACTCTGGAAGATGATGCCGATGGCGCTCTTGCGCAGATCGGCAAGCCGGCTTTCCGAATAGCCGGCGATATCCCGGCCATCGAACCAATACTCGCCGCCGCTGGGCGCATCGAGCATGCCCACGATGTTGAGAAAGGTGGACTTGCCGCAGCCCGATGGTCCCATAACGGCGACAAACTCCCCCTTGGCGACATCCAGATTGATGTCGCGCAGAGCGGTGGTCTCGACCTCGTCGGTGCGATAGACCTTGGCAAGGTGTTTCAGCGAAATCATGTTTTCATCCCCTAGGAATGGGTTCCCCCGGTGTCGAATTCGATGCGGTCCATCTTCTGATAGGCGTCATAGCCCGAAACAATCACCCGCTCGCCGGGCTTCAATCCCTCAACCACTTCGACAAAATCGGGATTGCGCCGGCCCAGCTTCACATTGCGCCGGATGGCGGAGCGGCCGTCGGGCGTGACGACAAAGACCCAGTTACCCCCTGTCTCTTGGTAGAAAGGACCATTGGGCAGCATGACCGCGCGGGATGTCCCGCCCAACTCGACCTTCAGGTCTATGGCTTGGCCGACATGAATATTGGTGGGCCCGGCGCCATCGAAATAGAAATCGGTCTTGAAGGTGCCGCCCGTAACCTGGGGATAGACCTTGGAGACATGGGCGCGATAGTTGCGGTCGTCCACCGAGAACAGCACTTCTTGTCCCGGTGTAACATGCCCCAAATAGAATTCATCGACCTGGGCGGTGAGCTTGAAGCGGTCGGCGGAGTTGACCTGTCCCAGCACCGCGCCTTGGGTCTTGGACTGGCCGATCTCCGCGTCCAGTGCGGTGAGCTGGCCGTCCATCGGGGCACGGATCGTCAAGGCTTCGACGCCGGCATTGGCAATATCCGCCTTGCCGGAGGTATCGCCGCTGAGTTGGGTCCCCCGCACCCGCTGTTCCGCCTGGTTGGAGGCGATGGTCGCGGCCCGCAGCTTCACGTAATAATCATATTCTTCCTCTTCGCGGCGATACTCGCTGGGCGCGATTGCGTTGCCGTCCAGCAGGATTTTATCCCGCTGCAAATTGGCTTTGAGCTGGGCGATCTGGTGCTCGATATTGAGAAGGTCTTGCTGGTATTTGAACCGCGTCTGTTCGAAGGTCAGCTGCTGCGCCGCGACCTGAAGCTGCAGCGCCGGGTTGGAGAGGATGATCAGCGGCTGTCCCGCCTTGACCATGGCACCGTCCTCGACCAGCACCTGCTTGACCGTGCCGCCCTGATCGGTGGTGAGATAGGCGGTGGTGAAAGGCGCCACCGCACCGCGTACCGCGATATAATCTTCGAACGGACCTTCCGTCACCGTCGCGATGGTCAACTGATTCAAAGGCGCGCGATAAACATTCCCGCCCTGACCCGCCAGCAGCCAGATGGCCCCGCCGGCGGCCACCACCACGGCCAGAGCCGCTTTCCAGTACCGGCGCCATAGCGGCTTTTTGGCGAGGATGCGGTCCTGCCCGTCGCTGCCGGGGATGGGGCCTTGTCCGTCCGGTTCGCCGCTGCCGATCAGCCGTAGGAAGCGGGTTTTCAGCTCGGAACGCGCGAGGGGTCTATCCATGGCTTCATCCATCGCAAGGGGAATGCCAACATTTTCACTAATGTTTACAACGGCTTAATTTTCGGACTGGCCGGTTCCTGTCCGCGGACGTACACATAGGCGGACACCTGTCCGTTTTCGAACAGCGATTATATGCCACCCATCGAAGCGCGCGTCCTGGTCACCGACGACAATGAAGACGTGCTGCAAGCCGCGCGGCTGCTGCTGAAACATCATTTCACCAGCGTGCACACTCTGAGCGATCCGGCGCATCTGGCCAGCTTGGTCCGGCGCGGCGCCTTCGACGTGCTGTTGCTGGACATGAATTTTTCTCCCGGTGCCGACAGCGGCGCCGAGGGACTGACGTGCCTGACGCAAGTGCTTGAGATCGATCCCCAGGCCATTGTGGTGATGGTCACCGCCCATAGCGATGTAGATCTTGCGGTGGAGGCGATGAAGCGGGGCGCGGCCGACTTCATCACCAAACCCTGGGAGAATGAGCGGCTGGTGGCGACCCTGACCGCGGCGGTGAATCTGAAACGGTCGCGCCAGGAAGCTTCCGAACTGCGCCAGCGTCATAGCGGGCTGGCGGCGGCCAGCAATATCGCCTCCGACATGATCGGCACCTCGCCGGCCATCCTGCGGGTGTTCGGCGCCATCCGCCGCACCGCCCCCACCGACGCCAATGTGCTGATCCTGGGCGAGAACGGCACCGGCAAGGAGCTGGCAGCCCGAGAGATCCATCGCCTATCGTCTCGCGCGGGCGAGGTGTTTCTGCGGGTGGATATGGGCGCGCTGTCGCCCCAGCTCTTCGAAAGTGAATTGTTCGGTCATCGCCGGGGCGCCTTCACCGACGCCAAACAGGATCGCACGGGATATTTCCGCGCCGCCACCGGCGGCACGCTGTTCCTGGACGAGATCGGCAATGTCCCGCTGGCGCTTCAGAGCAAGCTCCTGACCGCGCTGGAGCGGCGCGAGGTGGTGCCGGTGGGCGGCGAAAAGCCCGAAGCCATCGATGTCCGGCTGGTATGCGCCACCAATACCAGCCGCGAGCGGCTGACGGATGAAAATCTCTTCCGGCAGGACCTGCTTTATCGCATCAATACGGTGGAGATCATGCTGCCGCCGCTGCGCGAGCGCCCGGAAGACATCCCGCTTCTGCTGGAGCATTATGTCGGTTTCTATTCGCAGAAATACAATCTGCCCGCCAAGCGGCTATCGGCCGGGCTGCTCGACCGGCTCTGCGCCTGGTCCTGGCCCGGCAATGTGCGGGCGCTACGCCATGCGGTGGAGCGTGCGGTGATCCTCAGTGAGGGCGATGTCCTGAGCCTGGCGGACTTCCCGCTCGCCGATTCCGTTCGGGAATCGGGGCCGGTACCGCCCAACGCCGCCAGGCTGGACGCCGTCGAAAAAGCCGCCATCATGCAAGCCCTGGAACGGGCCAACAACAATGTCAGCCGGGCCGCGGAGACGCTTGGGCTGACACGGGCTTCGCTTTACCGGCGGATGGAGAAATATGGTCTTTAGCGGGTTGCAAAACGGCATTCTGCTGCGGGTGATCGGGCTGGTCGGCACGCTGGCCCTGCTGGCCTGGATGGTCGTCCAGACCAATTGGTATGTGACGACGGCGCTGTGCTTCGTCCTGGCCCTCACCCAGATTGTGCTCCTGTCGCGCTACGCTTCGCGTGCCAGCCGGGAAATCGCCCGCTTTCTCGACGCCATCGCCTTCGACGACACCTCGGTGACGTTTTCGGGTTTTTCACGCCAGAGCGGCTTCGGCGAACTGGGCCTGTCGATGAACCGCGTTCTGGATCAGTTGCGCCTGGGCCGGCGGGAAAGGGAGGAACAGGCGCAATATCTGCAGACCATGATTGCCCATGTGCCGGTGGCCCTGATCTCGATCGGCCAGCGCGGAAATGTGCAAATGCTCAATCTGGCAGCGCGCCGCCTATTCGCCGGTCCCTGTGACGACGTAGCGGCCTTCTCCCGCTTTGGGCTGGGTTTTGTCACCGGCCTGGAAGACCTGAAGCCGGGCCGCACCAGCCTGGTCCGCATGGACCGGCCGGCCGGCTCCCTGCATCTCAAGGCCGCCGCCACGGATGTGGTGTTGGCGGGCGTGCGCCAGCGCCTGATCTCGCTCCAGAACATCGAAACCGAGCTGACGGCGCATGAATTGCTGGCCTGGCAGGCCGTGATCCGGGTGATGGCGCATGAAGTGATGAATTCGCTGACGCCCATCTCTTCCCTTGCGGGAACCGCGCGCACCCGTGTGCAGGAGAGCCTGCAAAATCTTGCGCCCGACGCGGCGGAACGTTCCGGCCTGGAGGAAGCCTGCGAGGCGCTGGAGACCCTGGCCCGCCGCAGCGACGGCTTGCTGCACTTCGTGCAGAATCACCGCCGTCTCACCAAACGTTTTGACGCCCAGCTGCAGATCGTGCCGGTGCGCCGCGTCTTTTCCCGCCTGCAGCGGCTCTTGACCGAGGATCTGACCGGCCGCGATATCGCCTTGGTCTCGAAGGTCGAGCCCGAAACGCTCGAGATCAGCGTCGATCCCGATCTTCTGGATCAGGCACTGATCAATTTGGTGCGCAATGCCATGGAAGCCCTGCGCGACACCCAAGGGGGCAAGATCACCTTGTCGGCGTTCCAGGATGGCGGCGGCCGGCCTGTGATCCTGGTGGCGGACAATGGACCGGGCATCGCGGCCGACCAGCGCGAAAAAGTGTTCGTGCCTTTTTACACCACCAAGCGGCAGGGCAGCGGGGTCGGCCTCACTTTGGTGCGCCAGATCGCCATGGTGCATGGCGGCAGCGTGGCCATAGGAGACAGCCCGGGCGGCGGCACCACCGTCTCACTGTTGTTCTAATACGCGAGTCTCAGACGCTGCTGCCGAGGCCTTCGAGGCGGCCGGTGGAATCGCCATGGCGCTCGACCTTGGTTTCCATGCGGTCCATCAGCGACAGCCACAGATTGGAGACCGGGGTGCCTTCCGGATAGATGATGTAGCGGCCCGGAT
>JAICHV010000025.1 GCA_025924715.1 Alphaproteobacteria bacterium | reverse complement strand
CGTGGCGGAGAAACTGCTGGGCAAGCTGCGCGCCCGAATGGAAAATCTGCGGGTCGGCGATCCGCTCGACAAAAGCACCGATATCGGCGCCATCGTTTCGCCCAAGCAGCGTGAACAGATCGACGCCAAGGTCAAAAAGGGCGTGGCCGATGGCGCGACGCTGTTCCAGCCCAAAGCGGCCTGCCCAACCGGATGCTTTTATCCGCCGACCTTGCTCTCCAATGTCGAGCCGGCCTCGATCGTGGCGCAGGAGGAAATCTTTGGGCCGGTGCTGGTGCAGATGACCTTCCGTACCCCCGCCGAAGCCGCCCAGCTTGCCAACAATACCCGTTATGGCCTGGCCGCGTCGCTCTGGACCGAGAACATCAATGTCGCGCTCGATATCGCGCCGAAAATCAAGGCGGGCGTGGTCTGGGTCAATTGCACCAATCAGTTCGACGCCTCGGCCGGCTTTGGCGGCTACCGCGAATCCGGCTTCGGGCGTGAAGGCGGGCGCGAGGGCCTGGTCGAATATCTGAAAGACAAGACCAAGCCGTTCAAGCCGCCGGCGATCAAGGCGCCCAAGAAAGCCAAAGCGCCTTCCGCGAAATTCCCCAGCATCGACCGCACCGCCAAGCTGTTCATCGGCGGCAAGCAGGTGCGCCCCGATGGCGGCTATAGCCGCGCCGTGCTGGCGGCCGATGGCACGGTGATGGCGCAAGTCGGCGACGGCAACCGCAAGGACATCCGCAACGCGGTCGAGGCCGCGTCCAAGGCGGAAAGTTGGTCCAACACCACCGGCCATGCGAGGGCGCAGATTCTGTATTACTGCGCCGAGAATCTTTCCGCCCGGGTGCCGGAATTCATCGACCGCATCCGCGCCATGACCGATCTTCCCGCCGCCACGGTGACACGCGGCATGGATCTGTGCATCCAGCGGCTGTTCGCTTATGGCGCCTGGGCCGACAAATTCGACGGCGCTGTCCACAATCCGCCTTTGCGGGGCGTGGTGCTGGCGATGAACGAACCCTTGGGGGTGATCGGCATCGCCTGTCCGGATGAGGCCCCGCTGCTGGCTTTCACCTCGCTCTGGGCGCCGGCGGTGGCAATGGGCAATCGGGTGGTGATCATCCCGTCGGAAAAATATCCCCTGGCGGCGACCGATTTCTACCAGGTGCTGGAAACCTCCGACATGCCGGCCGGCGTGGTCAATATCGTCACCGGCGGGCGCGATGCGCTGGCCCGGGTGCTGGCCGAGCATGGCAATGTCGAAGCGGTCTGGCATTTCGGCGGCGGGGGATATGGCAAGGACGCAGGCGGCGGCAAAGTGGAAGCCGCCTCGGCCGGCGATCTCAAGCGGACCTGGATCTGCGGACCCGTGGATTGGTTCGATCCCACCCAGGGCGAAGGACGCCGCTTCCTGCGCCAGGCGACGCAGGTGAAGAATATCTGGGTGCCTTATGGTGCATGAAAAAGGAATGACGGCGATGGCTCGAGTTTTCCAGCGCGGCGCATTGGCGGCCGTGGCTTTGATGCTGGCGGGCGCGGCCCAGGCCGCGGCGATCAAGCCCGCTGTTGTCTATGCCATGGGCGGCAAACACGACAAATCCTTCAGCGAGGCGCTGTGGGCAGGGGCGGAGAAATTCAAGGCCGAAACCCATATTCCCTATGTCGATTTCGAGATCAGCAACGAAACCCAATTCGAACAGGCCTATCGCCATTTCGCGCAGCACGGCTTCGACCCGATCCTGGGCGTGGGCTTCAGCCAGGCCGACGCGGTGAAGAAAGTTTCCCACGATTATCCCAAGCTGCACTTCACCCTGATCGACAGCGACCTCAAGCTGCCCAATGTTCAGTCGGTCCAGTTCCGCGAAGAAGAGGGCTCGTTCCTGGTGGGCGTGCTGGCGGCGATGGCCTCCAAGACTCACAAGCTCGGCTTTGTCGGGGGCATGGATGTGCCGCTGATCCGGCGCTTCTCCTGCGGCTATGCCCAGGGCGTGAAATATGCCGATCCCAAGGCCAGCGTGATCGCCAATATGATCGGCACCACCCCGGATGCCTGGACCAATCCCGGCCGCGGCGCCGAACTCGCCAAAGGGCAATTCGATCGCGGCGCCGATGTGGTCTTCGCCGCGGGTGGGCAATCGGGGCTTGGCGTGCTGCAGGCGGCGGCCGACGCGCATAAACTCGGCATCGGCGTCGACTCCAATCAGGATTATCTGCATCCCGGTTCGATGCTGACCTCGATGGTCAAGCGGGTGGATGTGGTGGCCTATAACGCCCTCAAATCGGCGGCGGCAGGAAACTGGAAGCCCGGTGCTTCGGTGCTGGGGCTGAAGGAAGGCGGCGTCGATTACGCCTATGACCAGTACAACAAGGCCCTGATCACGCCGGCGATGAAAGCCAAGGCGGACCAGGCCAAGGCGGATATCATCAGCGGCAAGATCAAGGTGCATGACTATGAAAGCACCAATAGCTGCAACGTCTAAGCCATGACCTTCGCCCTCACACTGCAGGGCATCGACAAGCATTTCGGCCCCGTGCACGCCAATCGCGGCGTCTCGCTGGCAATTCCCAGGGGCATCATCGCCGGCATCATCGGCGAAAACGGCGCCGGCAAATCCACCCTGATGAGCATCGTCTATGGCCTCTACCAGGCCGATGCCGGCGAGATCGCGGTCGACGGTGAGTTAGTAAAGATCGCCAGCCCCAAAGATGCCATCCGTCACGGCATCGGCATGGTGCATCAGCACTTCATGCTGGTGGACAATTTCACGGTGCTGGAAAATGTGGTGCTGGGCGCCGAAGCCGGCGGGCTGCTCAAACCCAGCCTGAAAGCCGCGCGCGCCGAATTGCTGCGGCTGGAACGCGATTATGGGCTGAAGGTCGATCCGGACGCCTTGATTAGCGATCTGCCGGTGGGCGAACAGCAGCGGGTGGAAATCCTCAAAGCGCTGTATCGGGGGGCGCGAATTTTGATCCTGGATGAGCCCACCGCGGTGCTGACGCCCCAGGAAGCCGATCAATTGTTCCGCATCCTGGCGGCCCTGAAGGAGAAGGGCACCACCATCATCCTGATCAGCCACAAACTGCGCGAGATCCTGGCGGCCACCGATATCGTTTTTGTGATGCGCCACGGCCAGATGGTCGCGGTACGCAAAACCTCCGACACCGGCAAGGAAGAACTGGCCGAATTGATGGTGGGCCGCAAGGTGCGGCTAAATTTGGACAAGGCCCCGGCGCGCCCGGGCGACGTGTTGCTGTCCACCCGCAATCTCGGCCTCACATCTTCCGCGGGTGTAACGCTGCTGGATGACATAAGCCTGGACTTGCATGCCGGCGAAATCGTCTGCGTCGCGGGCGTTTCCGGCAACGGCCAGAGCGAATTGCTGGAAGTGTTATCGGGGATCCGCAGCCCCACCAGCGGCAGGATCAATATCTATGGCCGGACGGCAAGGCCGGAAAAGCCCATCCGCCCGGCATATATGCGCAGGCTAGGCGTCGCGCATGTGCCCGAAGACCGCCACCGCTATGGCATGGCCGGCGGATTCACCGCCGCCGAGACCGCGATCCTGGGCTATCAGCGGGCGGGCGAATTTCGCCGCGGGCCTTTGCTGGACCACGCCGCCGCCACCCGCCACTGCGCCGACTTGATGGAACGATATGACGTGCGCCCCCGCCGGCCGCAGCAGATCGCCCTGCAATTCTCCGGCGGCAACCAGCAGAAATTGGTGATGGCGCGCGAGACCGATGCCAAGCCGCGTGTCCTCTTGATCGGCCAGCCCACCCGCGGCGTCGATATCGGTGCCATCGAATTCATCCACCGCGAATTGTTGCGGTTGCGCGACCGTGGCTGCGCCGTGCTGGTGGTCTCGGCGGAGCTGGACGAAGTGATGTCCCTGGGTGACCGGATTGTTGTGATGTATGGGGGCCGCATCGTGGCCAGCGTGGACGGCGCCAGCGCCGACGAACGCAGCCTGGGTCTGATGATGGCGGGCGCCTGGAAAGGAGCGGCATGAGAAAGCTGCCGCTTTGGGTGGATATCGGGCTCATTCCGCTGGCCAATGTGGTGCTGGCCTTTGCGGTGGCGGCGCTGGTGGTGCTGGCGATCGGCGCCAGTCCCAGGGAAGCCTTTATCGACATGCTGTCGGGCGCTTTGGGCAGTTCCGAAGGCATTGGCTACACGCTGTATTACGCCACCAATTACATCTTCACGGGACTGGCGGTCGCGGTCGCCTTTCATGCCGGGCTGTTCAATATCGGCGGCGAAGGCCAGGCGGCCTTGGGCGGGCTCGGCGCCGGACTGGCGGCGCTGGCGATGGATCATGGTTTCTCGCCCCTCCTGGCAATTCCGCTTTGCGTGGTCGCGGCGGCAGGGTTTGGCGCGCTATGGGCAGCGATCCCCGCTTATCTGCAAGCCTGGCGCGGCAGCCATATCGTGATCACCACCATCATGTTCAATTTCCTCGCGGCCTCGCTGATGGTCTATCTGATGGTCAATGTGCTGATCGCGCCCGGATCCATGTCGCCCGAAAGTCGCGATTTCACCGCCGCGCAATTGCCCATGATCGGCGATCTGCTGAACCATTGGGGCATTGCGATGGACGCCTCGCCGCTCAATCTGTCGATTGTGTTGGCGCTGCTTTGCTGCGTGCTGGTCTGGGTTCTGATGTGGCATACGCCTTTCGGCTATGAAGTGCGGACCATGGGCTTCAATCCCAATGCCGCGCTCTATGCCGGCGTCAATCCCCGGCGCATGACCATGCTGGTGATGTGCCTGTCGGGAGCCTTGGCGGGCTTTGTCGGCGTCAACGAGATTTTGGGCGTGCATCACCGGCTGCTGCTGGATTTCGCCGCCGGTTGCGGCTTCGGCGGCATCGCCGTGTCGCTGATGGGGCGTAACCATCCGTTGGGTATCGTTTTGGCGGCCTTGCTGTTTGGGGTGCTGCAGCAAGGCGGCACCGAACTGAGTTTCGACATTCCCACCATCACCCGCGACATGGTGGTGGCGATCCAAGGCCTGGTGATCCTGTTCTCCGGCGCCCTCGCCAATCTGCCGCGCCCTTGGCTGGAAGCGCCATTTTTGTGGCTGGCGCAAAAGCGGGGCCGGGCGGTGGAGGCGCGGCCGTGAACGAGTTTTTCGCCGCCCTGATCCCGACCTTGGCCGCAACCTTGCGGGTGGCGACGCCGCTGATGCTTTGCGCCATGGGTGGGTTGTTCAGCGAACGCAGCGGCATCATCGATGTCGGCTTGGAAGGCAAGATGCTGGCCGGAGCCTTTGCCGCCGCCACCATCGCCGCTTTGACCGGCTCGCCCTGGGCCGCGCTGCTGGGCGCCATCGCCGTCGCCACCCTGCTGGCGCTGCTGCATGGCTATGCCGCGATCACTCATCGCGGCAACCAGGTGGTTTCCGGGGTTGCGATCAATATTCTCGCCTCGGGGCTGACTATGGTGTTCGGTAATGCCTGGTTCGGGGAGGGGGGACAGACGCCAGCACTGGCGCCGTCCGCGCGATTCATGCCGATCATCTTGCCGGCGGTGGACAGCATCGGCCGGATTCCCCTGATTGGACCTGTTTATGCGGCCCTGATCAGCGGACAAAATCTGCTGGTCTATGTCGCGCTGGCCGGCGTAGCGGCAAGCTGGTTCGTGGTCACACGCACGCGCTTCGGCTTGCGCTTGCGCGCCGTGGGCGAAGCGCCCGCCGCGATCGATGCGGCGGGCATTTCCGTCAGCTTTCTGCGTTATCGCGCGCTGGTGGTCTGCGGGTTCTTCACCGGCGTCGCCGGCGCTTATATCGGCATCGCCCAGAACGCCAATTTCAGCAAGGATATGAGCGCGGGCCAAGGCTATATCGCGCTGGCGGCGTTGATATTCGGCAAATGGCGGCCGCTCTCCGCATTCGGCGCTTGCCTGATTTTTGGTCTGCTTGACGCCGTCGCCATCCGGTTGCAAGGAGTGCGCCTGCCGGCAATCGGCGAAGTGCCGGTGCAACTGATCCAGGCGCTGCCCTATCTGCTGACGGTGATCCTGCTGGCAGGCTTGATCGGGCGGGCGGTGGCGCCCAAGGCAATCGGCGTGCCCTATGAAAAAGAACATTGAGAGGTAAGTGGTGAACGGACCTTCGCAGGAAATGCTCGAGCTGGCGCGCCAAATGATGGCCCGCGCCCATGCGCCCTATTCACGCTTTCATGTCGGCGCGGTGCTGAAAACCGACACCGGCAAACTCTATGGCGGCTGCAATGTCGAGAACGCCGCCTTTCCTCAAGGCCTCTGCGCCGAGGCCAGCGCCATCGGCAATATGGTGGCGGGGGGTGAAACGGTGATCCGCGAAGTGGTGGTGATGGCGAAGGGCGAGCCCTTGGTGACACCTTGCGGCGGTTGCCGTCAGCGCCTGCGCGAATTCGCACGCGAAGAAATCCCGGTCTATGTCTGCGGGCCCGAAGGGCTGCGCCACACCATCACCCTGGGCGAATTGCTGCCGCTGTCCTTCGGCCGGGACCATCTCAACATTTCCAAGGCCTGATGCTTCCGCAAGAGATCATCCGCAAGAAACGCGATGGCGGCGTTCTCAGCGAGGCCGAACTTCAGGCGGTGGTGCGCGGCATCACCGACGGTTCCTTCACCGAAAGCCAGGTTGCCGCTTTCGCCATGGCGGTGTTCTTCCGCGGCCTGACCGGGGACGAATGCGTTGCCCTAACCCGCGCGATGACGAATTCCGGCACGGTGCTGCGCTGGGACGAGTCGGACCTTGGCGGGCCGGTGCTGGACAAGCATTCCACCGGGGGCGTCGGCGATAAGGTCAGTCTGATGCTGGCGCCGATAGTGGCGGCCTGCGGCGGTTTCGTGCCGATGATTTCGGGACGCGGCCTGGGCCATACCGGCGGCACCCTCGACAAGATGGGCGCCATTCCCGGCTACCGCGTCGATCCCGATATTGCCGGCTTGCGCCGGGTGGTCAAAGAGGTGGGCTGCGCCATCATCGGCCAGACCGCCGATCTCGCGCCCGCCGACCGCCGGCTTTATGCCGTGCGCGACGTCACCGGCACGGTGGAATCCATTCCGCTCATTTCTTCTTCCATCCTATCCAAGAAACTGGCCGCCGGGCTGCAAGGCCTGGTGATGGATGTGAAGACGGGCTCGGGCGCCTTCTTCACCGATCTGGATCAGGCGGGGCTGCTGGCGCGCAACCTGGTGGCCATCGGCAAGGGTTCCGGGCTGGCGATCACGGCGCTGCTGACGGATATGGACGAGGTGCTGGGCACCACGGTTGGCCATGCGCTGGAGATGGAAGAAGCGGTGGCCTATCTCACAGGGGGCCCACGCGATCCGCGCCTGCATGAGGTGACCATCGCCCTGGCGGCGGAAATGCTGGTGCTGGGAAGACTGGTGGGAACTGTTGAAGAGGGTAAGAGCAAGGCGCTAGGGGCGCTGACCACGGGCCGGGCGGGCGAATATTTCTCGCGCATGGTGTCGGCGCTGGGCGGGCCGCAGGATTTTCTGCAAAAATCCGGGGACTATCTGGTGAAGGCGCCGGTGGTCAAACCATTTGCCGCCAGCCGGTCCGGCTTTCTGTCGGTCATGGACACCCGCGCCATCGGCGTCGCCGCGATTGGTTTGGGCGGCGGGCGCCGCGCCACCACCGATGTAATCGACCTCGCGGTGGGCTTTTCCCGCTTTCAACCGATCGGCACCAAGCTGGAAAAAGGTGACCCGATTGCGCTTGTCCATGCCCGGGACGAGACTGCGGCCGACGCCGCGATGGCGGAACTGGCGCGCGCCATCAAGATCACCGATCAGGTTCCAGATCCGCACCCGATGGTCGGCGCTCGGATCACCGAAGCCTGAGCGTTTGCGATATTCTGTCGGAGCGAGGGCATAGGAGAGTTCAGGTGGAAGTGCAGCATCGTGATAGCGAAAGCTGATGGCGCGCCAGGCCTATCGCGCATCGCTGTTCCATCTGCTGGAGGAGCCGCAGCCCGGCCGTCCCGCGCTGGAAGGCTGGTTTGAAGACGGCGGGCTGCTGATCGAAGACGGCGTGGTGCTTGAGGCCGGGGCCTGGGACAGCATCGCCCCGCGCCTGACCCGCGAGGTGGCGGTGACGCGTTACCCCGATGCCCTGATCGTGCCGGGCTTTATCGATGCCCATGTCCATTTTCCGCAAATCGACATGATCGCCAGTCCCGGCGCCCAGCTTATGGATTGGCTGACCCATTACACCTATCCCGCTGAGGAACGTTTTTCCGACGCCGGTCTGGCGCGCCAAACCGCCGATTTCTTCCTGGATCAATTGCTGCGCCATGGCACCACCACGGCGCTGGTCTTCGCCACGGTGCACAAAACCGCCGTCGAGGCGCTGTTCGAATCGGCCCTTGCCCGCAACATGCGGCTCATCAGCGGCAAGGTGCTGATGGACCGCAATGCTCCGGCCGGCATCTGCGACACCGCGGAAACCGGATATCAGGACAGCCGCGCCCTGATCCGCGCCTGGCATGGACGGGCGCGGCTTGGCTATGCCGTCACGCCGCGGTTTGCGCTCACTTCCTCGGAGCGGCAATTGGAACTGGGCGGGCGGCTGCTGAGCGAAAACCCCGGCGTGCGGCTGCATACGCATTTGGCGGAAAATCACGAGGAAATCTCCATCGTCCGCCGGCTATTCCCCGATTGCGCCGACTATCTGGCGGTGTACGAAAAATTCGGTCTGGCCACGCCCCATTCCGTCTTCGCTCACGGCGTCCATCTTTCGGACGGCGAATGGCAACGCCTGGGACGCTGCGGGTCGGCGATTGCGTTCTGCCCCACCTCGAACCTGTTCCTGGGCAGCGGCTTGTTCGATTCCGCCAGCGCGCGGCGCAACCATGTGCCGGTTGGGTTTGGCACCGATGTCGGGGCCGGCACCTCGCTGTCGCTGCTCCAGACCATGAACGAAGCCTACAAGGTGTCGCAGATGCGCAAATCACCGCTCGGCGCCTTTGAGCTGTTCCATCTCGCCACCCTGGGCGGGGCCAAGGCCTTAAAGCTGGACCGCCAGATCGGCAATTTCGCGCCCGGCAAGGAAGCCGATTTCCTGGTGCTGGATCTGAAAGCGACGCCGCTGATCGCCCGCCGTCTGGCGCGGACCAAACCGCCGGAAGAATTGCTCTTCGCGCTGGCCATTCTGGGCGACGACCGCATGGTGGCTGAGACCTTTCTGGCCGGCAGAAGCGTTTACAAGAAAAGCCCAAGCAACGGACCCCCTCATGACGGCGCTTGAAACATTTATCGCCGGCCTGCCCAAGGCCGAATTGCACATGCATCTGGAAGGCAGTCTGGAGCCCGAGCTGATGTTCGCCATCGCCCGGCGCAACAAAGTCGATATCCCGTTTAAGACGGTCGAGGCAGCCAGGGCCGCCTATGATTTTTCCAATCTGCAGGATTTTCTCGACATCTATTACCGCAGCACTGATGTGCTGAGGACTGAGGCCGATTTCCACGATTTGACCGCTGCCTATCTCGCCCGCGTTGCCGCCGATGGCGCAAGACATGTGGAGGTCTTCTTCGATCCCCAAACCCATACCGCGCGGGGCGTTGAATTTTCGACCGTGGCCGACGGGATGCTGAGCGCGCTCAAATCGGCGCAGCAGACCGGCCTCACCTCCAAACTGATCCTGTGCTTCCTGCGCCATCTGAGCGAGGAGGCTGCCTTTGAGACCTTGCGCCAGGCCGAGCCCTATCTGGACCGCATCGCGGCGGTGGGGTTGGACTCGTCGGAAATGGGCCATCCGCCGTCGAAATTCGCCCGGGTCTTCGCTGCGGCCCGCGAGCGCGGCCTGAGGCTGGTGGCCCATGCCGGCGAAGAAGGCCCGCCCGCCTATGTCTGGGAGGCGCTGGATGTCCTGCATGTCGACCGGCTCGATCACGGCAATCGTTCGCTGGAGGATGCCGCGCTGGCGGAAAGGCTGGTGCGCGATCAGATGACCCTGACGGTCTGTCCGCTCTCCAATCTCAAACTCTGTGTGGTCAAGGACATGGCGGCGCATCCCTTGAAGAAGATGCTGGCGCTCGGATTGCGGGCCACAGTCAATTCCGATGACCCCGCCTATTTCGGAGGCTATTTGAACGACAATTATCGCGCCGCGGCGGCCGGTGTCGGGCTCACCCGCGACGAGGTGGTGCAATTGGCGAAGAACAGCTTCCTGGGCTCATTCCTCGACGGACCCTCCATCCTGCGCCACCTCAAGGACATCGACGCTTACACGGCGAAATTTTCCTGAAGATCACTCTACCGGAACGCGGGCTCGGTGAAGCTGCGCAGTTTGCGCGAATGTAGAGTGCCGGCGCGGGCGCCTTCGCGCATATATTCCAGCGCCTTGATCCCGATCTGCAGATGCTGGCTGACTCGTTCTTCGTAGAAGGCATCGGCCATGCCCGGCAGCTTGATCTCGCCATGCAGCGGCCGGTCGGAAACGCATAACAGCGTCCCATAGGGCACGCGGAAGCGATAGCCATTGGCCGCCAGGGTGGCCGACTCCATGTCGATGGCGATGGCGCGCGATTGGTTGAAGCGGGTCGCCAGCTCGGCGAAGCGCAATTCCCAATTGCGGTCGTCGGTGGTCACCACGGTGCCGGTGCGCAAATGCTCTTTCAGCACCGTGCCCTGAAGCCCGGTCACCGATGTCACCGCCTGGGCCAGCGCCAACTGCACTTCGGCGATGGTCGGCACCGGAATGGCCAGCGGCAGGACCTGATCCAGAATGTGATCGTCGCGCAGATAGGCATTGGCCAGCACATAATCGCCCAGCCGCTGACTGGCACGCAGGCCGCCGCAATGGCCCACCATGATCCAAACATGCGGACGCAGCACGGCGATATGGTCGGTGATGGTCTTGGCGTTGGAAGGCCCCACGCCGATATTGACCAGGGTGATGCCCTCGCCGCCTTCCTGCACCAGGTGATAGGCGGGCATTTGCGGCATCTTGGCCACCACGGGCCGGCTGGGCGGTTTGCCCTTTTCGGTGATGCGCTGGCCCGGCTCGACAAAACGCTGCGCCCGCCCTGCTTCGATTTCCCGCGCCGCGTAATCGGTGAATTCGTCGATATAGCGCTGGTAATTGGTGAACAGCACAAAGCTTTGGAAACTGGCCGGCTCGGTGCCGGTATAATGGCGCAGCCGGTGCAGCGAATAGTCCACCCGCTCGGCCGAGAACAGCGACAGCGGTCCCGCGCCGGGCCCCAGCCAGCGGCCGCCATCGGCGATGGTGTCATGCGCCGCATCCAACCGCGGCAGGGGGAAATTCTGTCCGATCAGGCGCCGCTGGCTTGCGTTCATCTGGGCGGCGGCGCGCTCGACCGCGAAGGTCAGGGGAATCGGCGAATGGCTTTTGCCGACATACAGCTCGCCTTTGCAATTGGCCAAAACGATTTCCAATTGCTCGATCAGGTAATCGCGAAACAGCCGCGGCTGGGTGATGGTGGTGCCGTACAGCCCGGGGCGCGGAATCTTGCCGAAGGCCAGCGTCGACTGACCCGGCGCCGCCACCGATTCCACTTCGATGCCGAGATAGGGATAGGCCTGCTTGCGATAGATCTTCTCTTCGCCCCGGGCGAAACTTTCGAAATCCTTTTCGATCTGGGCGATGGCGCCGTCATACAGCGCGATCAACCTTTCGATCGCCGCCAGCGGCGTGGCGCAATGAATCAGTTCGGTGGCGGGGACGCTGCCATGTTTGGGGCCGGTCATCCGACGGGCCTAGAGAAAAGACATGCCGACGGCAAGGGGCGCCAGCCCCAAATGCCCGGCAAGGCTCTGGCCGATATCGGCGAAGGTCCGACGCTCCCCGATCGGCCCGGGGGAGACGCCGGGACCGAAAGCGATCACCGGCACATATTCGCGGGTATGGTCGCTGCCGGGCCAGGTCGGATCGCAGCCATGATCGGCGGTGAAGACCACGACATCGCCGGGGCGCAGCGCCGCCTGCAATTGCGGGATGCGGCGGTCAAAAGCCTCCAGGGCGCGGGCATAGCCGGTGATGTCGCGGCGATGGCCATACAGCGTGTCGAAATCGACGAAATTGGCGAAGATGATGCTGTCGTCGGGGCCCTCCCGCACGCAATCCATCATCCGGTCGAACACTTCCTCGTTGCCGAAGGCCTTGACATATTTGGTGATGCCGCGCGCGGCAAAGATGTCGCTGATCTTGCCGATGCCGACCACTTCATGGCCGGCCTGCGCATAAATATCCAGCAAGGTCGGCTTGTGCGGCGGCATGGCGTAGTCGTGGCGATTGCCGGTGCGTTTGAAGGTCTCGGGCGTCTCGCCCACAAAAGGCCGGGCGATCACCCGCCCGATATTGAGCGGATCGACCAGCTTTCGGGCGATGTGGCAAACCTCATACAGCCGCTCCAACCCAAAATGATTTTCATGCGCGGCGATCTGGAAAACCGAATCCGCCGAGGTATAGACGATCGGCTTGCCGGTCCGGATATGCTCCATCCCCAGGGCCTTGATGATCTCCGTTCCGGAAGCATGACAATCGCCCAACAGGCCGGGAAGTTTGGCCTCAGCGATCAGCGCGTCGGTCAAGGCTTTGGGAAAAGTCGGAATGGTCTGCGGGAAAAATCCCCAATCATAATCGACCGGCAAGCCCATCATTTCCCAATGGCCGGACGGGGTGTCCTTGCCGCGGCCGAGTTCGGCGGCATAGCCGTAACGTCCCGTGATGTGCGGCGGCGCGGGCAGGGACACGCGCGGGTCGGCGCCTTGCGCCGCCTTGCCCAGACCCAAGCTAAGGAAATTGGGAATGTCCAGCGGCCCTGCCCGCTCCACAATATGGCCAAAGGTATTGGCGCCCTCGTCGCCGAAGCGCGCGGCATCGGGGGCGGAGCCAAGACCGAAAGAATCCAGGACGGCGATAATGGCGCGCAAGGCAATTGTCCGAAAAATCCGGCTGGATTTGCCCGGCCGGAACGGCCACGCTGGCCTTTGGTCGAACATAGCCAGGGGCGGGGTGCATGGCAAAGGGCGCAGATCAGGCGCAAGAGATTGCACGCGGCGCGGCGGCGATCCGCAAGGCCTATCCCGGCGCCTTTCCCAAAACGGCGCTGATCCTGGGCAGCGGGCTTGGCGCCTTTGCGGACAAACTCCAAAACGCCGCCGACATCTCTTATGGCGATATCCCGGGCTTTCCTGTGCCCGGTGTGGCGGGCCATGCCGGCCGCTTGCGCATCGGTACGGTGGGGCAAACGGCGCTGGCCTGCCTGCAAGGACGCTTTCACGCCTATGAAGGTCATGCGCCTGCGGCCCTGGCGCTGCCGATCCGTATTCTCAAGGCTTTGGGGGCGGAGCGGCTGATCCTGACCAATGCCGCCGGCGGGCTCAGCCACGAATTTCCCGCCGGCACGCTGATGATCGTTGAAGATCACATCAATTTTTCCGGGCAGAATCCCTTGATCGGGCCCAATGATGATTCCATCGGCCCGCGCTTTTTCGACATGACCGATGCCTATGATGCCGGCCTTCGCGCCGGCTTGCAGGCGGCGGCGGACAAAAGCGGCGTCGCGGTGAAAACGGGGGTCTATATCTATTGTTTGGGCCCCAATTTCGAGACCCAGGCGGAAGTGCGCATGCTGGCGGGGCTGGGCGCCGATGCCGTGGGCATGTCCACGGTCCCCGAATGCCTGGCGGCGGTGCATTGTGGAATGAAAGTCGCCGCGCTCTCGCTGATCACCAATCTGGGAGCGGGACTGGCGCCGGGCGCCCTCAGTCATGACGAGACTTTGTCGGAGGCTTCCAAGGCCTATGCGCAGGTGGAGCGGCTGCTTGTAACATTTTTCGCTGCTTTGGAAGGTTAGAAGATCGCGCGGAGTCCCAGGTTTTTTGCAATGCACAATGTAAATTTAGGCGGGGCGAGGCGGACGACAGGACTACTGCTACCCGTACCGGAATCGCCGAAAGCGGGGGCGCCGGCTGCCCGGAAAACCCCCAATGCCGTGGGTTTGGCCACCGTGTCAAAATGCACACGCCCCCTGTCACAAATGTGAAAATCCCGCAACTTAGATTGACGGCGCCAAAGTGGCGGTGAGAGAATTGCTGCAAACGCGAACGATAACATCAGGGACACTGTCGCCATCACCAAAATCAAGCGGGGCCGCGTCGCCCACGCAAAAATGAGAGGGGTTACTGTGATGAAAAGGACCTACGCGAAACTCTTGATGCTGGGCGCAAGCCCGGTGTTCATGCTGATGCTGGCACAGTCCGATATGGCCCATGCCCAGGCGATCAGCGGCGGCATCCATGCCCAGATCATCGGCAATGGCGGCGCGCCGGTTCCCGGCGCCAGCATCAAAGTCACCAATGAAGACAATGGCGCGACCCTCAGCGCCACCACCGACGCCAGCGGCGCCGCCACCCTCTCCAACCTGCCGGTGCAAAGCGAATATACCGTCACCGTCACTGCGCCCGGTTATCCGGCACAAACCCAAAACCATATCGGCCTGACCTTGGGCAGCACGTCCAATATCAGTGTCAATCTTGCGCCGGTTGAAACCGTGGTCGTTACCGGCCAAGCCAGCCACGCCGCCTTCGCCATCACCGAATCCGCCGGCGTCGCCACCTCGTTCAGTGCCCGCGATATCAAGAACACACCAACGGTCGAGCGCGATATCCGCGACGTCGTGCAGAACACCCCTTATGCCTATATCGACCCGGTCGGCGGCGGCACCAATCCGCCCATCCCCACCGTCAATATCGCCGGCGCCAATCCGCGCTGTAACAACTTCCTGGTCGACGGATTGCAGCAGAAAGACAGTTTCGGTCTCAATTCCACCGGCTATCCCACGACCCGCGCCCCGATTCCAACCGATTGGTCGGCGCAGGTGCAGGTCGCGGTAACGCCCTATGACGTGCAGTACAACGATACCTGTGGCGGCGTGATCAATGTGGTGACCAAGAGCGGCACCAACACGCTGCACGGCACTTTTTATGGCCTGATGAAGAATGATGGTCTCAATGGCCAGGATTACAATCTGTTCAATCCCGCCACCGGCAAATCCCAAGTCACCACCCCGGGGAACCGGCCGGTCAAACCCTATTTCGACGAGAAGAGCTATGGCGGCACGCTCAGCGGCGCCATCATCCCCGACACGCTGTTCTTCTTTGTCGGCTATGACGAACTGAAGCGCACCTCCGCCCCCAGCGGCATTGCCGTCGGTCCGCAAGGTGCCGGCTTCGCCTCCACCGCCACCTCCATCTCGCTGGCGGAAGTTAACCAGATCGTCGCCGATGCCAAGAACGTTTATGGCTTCAATGCCGGCAATCTGTCGGACGTCTATACCGAGACCAATCAGCGCTATATCGGCAAGCTGACCTGGCAGATCAATGACGATCACACCTTGACCGGCGTCTATCAGCATGCCGCCGGCGCGCAATTGGTGGTCGGTTCCGGTGTCACCAGCACCGGCGGCCCCCGCGTCACCCTGCCCTCCAACTGGTACCAGAACGCCCAGAAAATGGAGGTCTATAATCTCCAGGAAACCGGCCGTTGGACCGAGAATTTCACCACCGAAATCAGCATCGGCCATGAAGGCGTGCATGAATTGCCCACGCCCTTGGATGGCTTGAACTTCCCCGAAGTGTATGTCCGCACCCCCGGCTTGGACAATGTTCTGGGCAGTTCCGATGACGGCTATGTCCGTCTCGGCCCGGATTTCTCGCGGCAATATAATTTCCTCTATTACCGCAACGATTATGCCAAAGCGCTGGGCACCTATACGATGGACAATCACACCATCGAATTCGGCGCCGAATTCCATGAATTGTGGATCGACGACAAATTCGTCCAGGGCGCCCAAGGCGTGGTGCGCTTCGATTCCGAAGCCGATTTCGCCGCCCGCAAGATTTCCACCGCCATCATCACCAACAGCAACGGCATCAACGCCAGTACCTCCAATGCTCAGGGCAATCCGATCTATTTCGCCAGCGGCCCTGGCGGCAACCCTTCTGCCGCCGACGGCAAGTTCAGCTACAGCATCGGCTCGGTCTTTGCCCAGGACACCTGGTACCCGATCAAGGATATGACCGTCATTGCGGGGCTGCGCTACGACCGCTACGCCACCAACCCCAATGGCATTGTCGCCAATCCCTATTTCCAGCAGCGTTACGGCTTCTCCAATACCCTGACGCTGAACGGGCTGGATGCGCTGCTGCCGCGCTTCTCGGTCACCTACAACATGACCCCGGACCAGGACTTCATTCCCGAGACCCTGGTCACCTTGCGCGGCGGCGTCGGCATGTTCTCGGGCGGCTTCCAGAATGTCTGGATCACCAATAACTACGACACCAACGGCATCAACCTGATCAACGTCACGGGCATTCCGGGGCAGGGCGCTTTCGCCTCGGTGCCTGTGACCATGCCGGTCGATCACAATGCCTTCGTCCAATCGCTGGTCACCGGCCCGCTTTCCAGCGCCACCAGCATCAAGACCGCCAGCGTCGACGCGCAGCTTTCCAACTTCAAACTGCCCAAGACGTTGCGCATGAATCTGGGCTTCGATGTCTTTTTCGGCAATGGCTGGCTGGGCCCCAATTGGCAGTTCGGCTTCGATTATCTCAACATGAACGCCTATGATTCGCCGTATTGGACCAATCTGAGGTTGGTCAAGGCCTCCGGTACGGCGCCCGACGGCCGCGCGCTTTATCAGCTCAAATTTCCCGGCGCACCGGGTGCCGTGGACCCCGCCAGCGGTGGTGCACTTACCGGCACCGACTACGCTCTGGGCAGCGTCGATGGCGGCAATTCGACCCTGTTCATCACCAGCATCAAGAACAGTTGGAAGGACACCGGCTTTGGCGATTTCAGCGTCAGCCTGTCCTATACCCATGATCGCACCACCGACACCCAGTCGGCGACGTCGTCGACGGCGAGCTCCAACTACAACAATATCGCCCGCGTCAATTTCAACGATCCGGAAGTGGGACGGTCCGATTATGAGCGCGAGCACCGGCTCACCATGAACGTCAATATCGGCGAGAAATTCTTCGGCGATCTGGAAACCCGCTTCAACATCTTCGCCCAGCGCCTGTCGGGCCAGCATTACAGCCTGAACTTCAACCCCAGCGGCAATCCCTTCATCATCAACGCCAATACAGGGGCCTTCGCCAACAGCTCATCGGGGGCTCGTTCGCTGCTCTATGTCCCCAAGGTCGATCCCACCACCGGCCAAGTCACGGCGGCCTCGGATCCGCTGGTCACTTATACGGCGGGCTTCGATTTCGCTTCCTTCAACGCGATATTGAAGCAGACCGGCGCCCTCAAATATGCCGGCGGAATCGCGCCGCGCAACGCCTTCTCCGGTCCCTGGTCTTCCTTGGTCAACCTCAGCGCGGAGCAGGAACTGGCGGGCTTCAACGATACCCACCGCCTGGTCTTCGTCGCCGACATTTACAACTTCCTGAACTTGCTGAATCCGTCCTGGGGTGCCAACACCACCGCCATCTTCTACCAGGCCGATCCGGTTTTGAACGGCTCGATCGTCAATGGCAAATTCCTCTATGACAAGGTGCAGACCCTGTCGCAGTTCAACAGCTTCACCTTCCAAACCCAAAGAACGTCTTCGACCTATCAAATCCAGTTCGGTGTGCGTTACGAATTCTAATTTTCAGGCCTCTGATCGTTTGAGACACCGGCCGGGTGCAAGCCCGGCCGGTTTTTTTCGCTTTGCAGCCGCCGCGCGGCGAGACACACTACGTTTACCGATGGAGGCCCGCATGATGCGTCCCGGCGTGATTGGACTCGTGTTTGCCCTGGTTGCGGCGACGCCGGCCTTGGGCTGGGGTGGCACCGGCCACCGCATGATCGGCGTCTTGGCCGCCGGCCATTTCCCGGCCACGATCCCCGCCTTCCTGCGCAGCCCGGCGGCCATCGCCCAGATCGGCGAAATGGCGCGCGAGCCCGATCGTTCGCGCGGCGCCGGCCAACCGCATGACAATGATCGCGATCCTGCGCATTTCGTCGATGTCAGCGACGACGGCACCATCCTGGAGGGCCCACGCCTGGACGCGCTGCCCGCCAGCCGGCTCGACTATGACACCGCCCTGCGCGCCGTCTCCAGCAACCAGTACAAAGCGGGCTGGCTGCCATATGCGATCGCGGATGGCTGGCAGCAAGTGGTACAGGATTTCGCCATCTGGCGGGCCGATCGCGCGGGGGCGAAATTCGCCAAGCTCAAGGCCCAGCGCGACTGGTTCAATCAGGACCGAAAGCTGCGCGAGCTCTTGACCTTACGCGATCTGGGGACCTGGGCGCATTATGTCGGCGACGGCAGCCAGCCTATGCATGCCTCGGTGCATTTCAACGGCTGGGGCAATTTCCCCAATCCGGAAAATTTCAACAGCATTAATGATTTTCATTCCCGCTTCGAATCCGTCTTTGTCGATCAGTATATCGACATCAAGAATGTCAGGCCCTTGCTGAGGCCCTATGCGGATTGCGGTTGCTCTATTCTGGCCCATACCGGCGCTTATCTCGCCGCCACCCAGGCCGGCACCGTGACGGCCTATCGCCTGGATCAGGCCAAGGGTTTCGACACCGGGACCCCGGAGGCGAAAGCCTTTGTCGCCGCCAGGCTGGCCGCCGGCGCCGATATGTTGCGCGATCTGGTGGTGGACGCCTGGCGCGCCAGCGACAATGTGCAGTTGGGCTACAAGCCCCGTTATCCGATGAGCGATATCGAAGCCGGCAAGGTCGATCTCTATCTCTTGCTGCATAGCTAGGCCTAGGGCGGCTCAAACCTATGGCATGGCCAGCCGCGCCACGCCATAAAGGAACAGCGCGCCCAGCAAGGTGGCGATGGCCGTGGGCAGCCGGGGACCGGCGCGCTGGCTTTCGGGGAGCAGATCGGCGCCGCCGATATATAAAAAGAATCCGGCGAACAGCCCCAGGATCACACCCAATTTTTCCGGCGCCAGGCTGACGAACAGGCTGAGGATGGCGCCTGCCAGGGGCGCGAAAGCGTCCACCACCAGCCAGCGCAAGGCATGGCGGCGCGAACCGCCATTGCGGCTCACCACATTGACGGTGTTGAGACCGTCGGCGAAATCATGCGCCAGCACCGCGGCCGCCACCGCCACGCCGGCGCCATGGCCGGCCTGGAAGGCAAGGCCGATACCCAATCCGTCCAGCAGCGAATGGGTCGAAAAACTCGCGGCCCCCAGAAAGCCGCGCCGCATATCGGCTTCGCAATTGTCATGCCGCGCCAGGACCCGGTCGAACAAAAGATAAAGCACGAAGCCGACGCCGGCCGCGCTCAGCGCCAGGCCTCCGCTCAATTGCTGTGCTTCCGGCAGCAAATCGAAAAACGCCACCCCGATCACCGCGCCCGCAGAAAAGCCCAACACCAGATTGCGCCTTGCCCCCAGCGACAGTGCCATCCATCCGCCCGACATGGTTGCGGCGGCGGTAAGAAGCGCGATGGCGATGATACTGACAGAGGTCATGGAATCCTGCGGCGGCTAGCCATAGTCGCGCGCCGGAATAACGTCCACAGCGACCTCGATCATATGGTCATGCCCGCCCAGGATGATGCCGTTCAGCGGGGCGATATCGCCATAGTCGCGGCCATAGGCCAGGGTGACATGATCTTCACTGACCGCGACATTGTTGGTGGGATCCAGATCGACCCAGCCGAAGGGCGGTGCCCAGACCGAGAACCAGGCATGGCTGGCATCGGCGCCCAGCAGCCTTGGCTGCCCGGGCGGCGGATAGGTCAGCAGATAGCCGGACACATAACGCGCCGGAAGACCCAGGCTGCGCAGACAGGCGATGCCGATATGGGCCAGGTCCTGGCAGACGCCGGCGCGGATTTCGAACACCCGGTCCACCGGCGTGGTGGCGTCGGTCACGGTGGTGTCGTAGCGAAAATCCGCATGAATGCGCCGCATCAGATCGATGGCCCCGGCCAGGATCGGCTCGCCAGGCGGAAAACTTTCCCCGGCATAGGCCGCGACATCGCTTTGGAAGGCGGTGAGGGGAGAATCGAAGATGAACTGAACCGCCTCGCGGCTGGCCTCGTCCCCCGCTTCTTCCAGCATGCGGCGGATCTCTTCCCAGCTTGGTGTCAGGGCGGGGTCGCGCTGCGGCGCCGGCGCCACCCGCACCTGGCTTTCGGCCAAGACCTCCAGCAGATTGTGGGGCTGGTCCAGGGTGAACCATTCGGCCTGATTGCCGAAAAAATCCGCCCGCCGCGACCGCGAGGCCGGCGGCGGATTGAGCGTCAGCTGAGTCGAGATCACCTGCTGCAAGGGCGAGCTGCGCAGGGCCAGATGCGCCAAATGGCAGGAATAACTGACATCCTGCAGATAGCGGTAGGTGGTGCGGTGGCGGACCAGATATTCCATCAGGCGATATCCTTCATCCGATCCCCACCCGTGCCGCCGCTCCGGTACGCCGGCGTCCGGCATGTTGGAAATAGGCGTCGGCGATGGCGTCGGAGAGCATGGCCAAATGCTCCCGCACGGTCCCGGAAAATTCGCCCAGCGCCGGGCGCACACCATGTTCGCAGACGCTGATGCGCGAAGGATGGGTGTTGGCGACCAGGGCGCGTATTTCCGCGGCAATGCTGCCGGGAACGTCGTTGCGCTGCGCCAGGGTGATGCGGGGCAATTCGCGCAAATGGGTTTCGATGGCGGCGAGCTGGAACGCCACCGAGCGCGGATTGGCTTCGTCCAGCAGCAACAGGTCGATAAAGGGCACGATCTGGACCTGGTTGAGATAGCGCGAGCGATAGGTCATGGCGCTATCGGCGATTTCCAGCACGCCGCGAATATTGTCGGCCTCGGACGCCCCCGCGTCATAGACCGCCTGTTGGACCAGCCAGGCCAGATGCGAGGCCCGTTCGATGCGCCGGCCCAGATCCATGAAGACCCAATTGGGGCCCCGGGTCATGTTCTCGGCCGACAGGCCCGACAGCGCCGCGGCCCGCCGCACCAAGTCGTCGAGATAGAACCGCGCGCCGGTGGCTTCAAAGGGCTGGCTTTCATCCGGCAGCCCCTCCCGCATGGTCAGGGTGTGAATGGTGCGCCAAGTATCGAGCGACAAGCGGTCCCGCACCGACCAGGCGGTGGACTCCACCCGCGCCAAAAGCCGCTGCAAACCGCGGCTCTTGCGCCTGCCATAGATCAGAAGCTGCAATTGCGCGGCCAATCCGCTTTCATCGCCCGGATCGGCTGCCACGGGCGTCTCGGTGGATTGGCTGAACGGCACCACCAGTTTCTGGGTCAGCTCGAAGGCCGATGCCGGCGCATCGCCCAGACGCATGGCCACCGCGCGCAATATCCGCACCAGGCTTTCGCTGCGCTCGGCATAGCGGCCCAGCCAGAACAGATTATCCATGGCTCGGCTGGGGGCGCTTTCGCCATGGCGTTTGATCTCCACGCTGCGGCCCTGGCCGCCCAGCAGGCTGAAGGAATCCACCGGCGCTTCGGACAATACCCAGGCATCCTTGGACGAGGCGCCCGATTGCATCGACAAAGCGCGCACCGTTTCATCGGCGGCGACCCGGGTCAGTCCGCCCGGCATCACGATCCAGCCCTTGGCCGTCCGGGCGGCGAAGACGCGCAAGCTGACGGGGCGCGCGCCGAAGACGCCATTGTCAAAGGTAGGCGCCATCCCCACCGGCGCGATATCCTGCACCACCAGGGTTTCGCCGCGCTGCGCGATATGCGCCAGCGCCTTTGCATGGTCCTGCGCGCTCATATCGGCGCCCAGCCTGGCGGTGGAGCCCCGCGAAAACAGGGGTCTGGCGTCAAAAGCATCGCGCAGCATGCCGGTGCAAAGCCGCGCGGCCGCTTCCTTGCGGCCCCATTCCGTGCCGCACCAGATGGTGGCGATGTCGGCAATTTTGAGCTCTTCGCCCAGCAAGGCCCGGCACAGTGACGGCAGATAGGCATCCATACCCGGGGATTCGGTGACGCCGCCCCCCAGCGCATTGGCTACGACAACGCCGCCGGCCCGCACAGCTTCCACCAGGCCGGGTACGCCCAGGGCGCTGTCGCCGCGCAATTCCAAGGGATCGCAGAAATCCGAATCCACCCGGCGGAAAATCGCCGCCACCCGTTCCAGCCCGGTCAGGGTTTTCAGGAACACCTGGGAATCGCGCACCACCAGATCGTCGCCCTCGACCAAGGTCAGACCCAGATAATGGGCGAGATAGACATGCTCGAAATAGGATTCGTTATACGGGCCCGGCGTCAGCAACACGGCGCGGTCGCGGCGCGACATGGCCAGGTCCAAGATGCTTTCCCGATAGGCATTGAAGAAGGAGGCAAGCCGCGCCACCTGCATTTGCGCAAAGGCGTCGGGGAAGCTCTGGCTCACCACCAGCCGGTTCTCCAGCGCATAGCCCAGTCCGCCCGGCGCATCGGCGCGGCTGGCCAGCACCCGCCAACTTCCGTCGGGTGTGCGCGCCAGATCGGCCGAATATAAATGCACATGCACGCCGCCCGCCGGCTCGGCACCCGACAAAGGCCGCAGGAATTGGGGATGGCCCAGCACCAGATGCGGCGGCAAATGGCCCTGCGCGATCAGTTTGCGCTCGCCATAGATGTCGCGCAGGACCAGGTCCGCCAGTTGGGCGCGCTGCAGCACCGCGGCTTCGATCTGCGCCCAATCCGCGGCGGAAACGATAAAAGGCACGATATCGAGCTGCCAGGGCCGCGACTGACCGGCGCTCTCGTCGTAGACATTATAGGTGACGCCATTGTCGCGCACCATCGCCGCGGCGCTGGCGCGGCGGCGCGCATAATCCTCGGGCGAAAGCCCGGTCAGCATTTTGGCGAAGCTGCGCCATTGCGGGCGGATCACGCCCGAGGCGTCGCGCAATTCATCGAAGCGGGTGACCGGCATGGCTTCGACGATCTCAGACATTGCTGGAATTCAAAGCCCCGCGGCGCAGATCCAATGTATAGGAAAAATCCGGATTGGTATCTTCCCTTGGGGCTTCAAAAATTCCCCCGCTAAAGCCGAAGGGCTCGAAGCGGGCCAGGCGCCGGCCTTCGGCTTCATTGGCATTGACCGGAAAGACTTCGAAATTGCGACCGCCGGGATGGGCGACATGATAGGTGCAGCCGCCCAGGCTGCGGCGGCGCCATGCGTCCCAGATTTCCAGGGTCAGCGGCACTTGGGGCGCGATGGTGGGATGCAGGCCATGGGCCGGCTGCCAAGCCTTGAAGCGCACCCCTGCCACGGCAACGCCTTGGCTCAGTGCTTGGAGCGGCGCGCGTCGGCCATTGGCGAGAAGATAATGACGGCCAGGGGTGAAGCCGGAGAGTTTGGCTTCCAGCCGCTCGACCGAGGAATCGACATAGCGCACGGTGCCGCCGACGACCCCTTCCTCGCCCATCACATGCCAGGGTTCCAGCGCCGTGCGCAATTCCAGGCCGACGCCCTCATAGGCCACGCGGCCGCAAAGCGGGAAGCGGAATTCCCAATGCGGCGCGAACCAGGCGGCATCGAAGCCGAAGCCATGAGCCTTCATATCGGCGATGACGTCGGTCAGATCCGCCCAGACGATATGAGGCAGCATGAATTTGTCGTGCAGCGCAGTGCCCCAGCGCACCAGCCCCTGGCGATACGGCTCGCGCCAGAACCGCGCGATCAAGGCACGCAGCAACAATTGCTGCGCCAAAGACATTTGCGCATGCGGCGGCATTTCAAAGCCGCGGAATTCCACCAGCCCCAGCCGCCCGGTCGGACCGTCGGGGGAATAGAGCTTGTCGATGCAGATTTCGGTGCGATGGGTATTGCCCGCCACATCGGTGAGCAGATTGCGGAAAATACGGTCGACCAGCCAGGGCGGGACATGGGCGGCCGCTCCGTTTGACCCGCATTGTTGCTCGATCTCGCCGAAGGCGATTTCCAGTTCATACAGTGCGTCATGCCGCGCCTCGTCCAGCCGCGGCGCCTGGCTGGTGGGACCGATGAAGAGGCCGGAGAATAAATAGGATAGCGCCGGATGGTTCTGCCAATAGGCGACCAGGCTGGCCAGCAGATCGGGCCGGCGCAGGAATGGCGAATCCGCGGGCGTGGCCGCGCCCACCACAATGTGATTGCCGCCGCCGGTGCCGGTATGGCGGCCGTCCAGCAGGAATTTTTCGGTCGACAGCCGCGCGGCGGCGGCCTCTTCGTACAGCGCCTCGGTGATGTCGATTTGTTCGCGCCAATTTTTGGCCGGATGGATATTCACTTCGATTACGCCGGGATCGGGCGTCACCTTGATGACATTGATGCGCGGATCGTAAGGCGGGGGATAGCCTTCCAACTGCACCGCCAGGTTCAAGCTTTCAGCCGCGTCTTCGACGGCGGCGACCAGCGCGAAATAATCGGCGATGGTCTCGGCCGGCGGCATGAAGATATTGAGATGACCTCCTTGCGGTTCCACCGTCATGGCGGTGCGCACCGCCTGCTGCGCCGCGCTGTCCTTCGCCACGATCCGCGTCTTCGGCGGGGCGCTGATTTGCGCATAGGCGCCATCGTGGCCTTCCAGCGGCGGCGGCGGCGCGAAGGGGTCCGGCGGGGCGACGAAGTTTCGCGCGGTTGGCGGCACATGGGGCAAAGAATGCAGCGGCAGCCGGAAGCCGATGGCGGAATCGCCCGGTATCAGTTGCAGCTTGCCGGAGCGGGTCTTCCAATGTTCCGAGCGCCAGCGCCCATCCGAAGCCCGTTCTAGGGGCAGAACATAACCGACGGCCTGCGCCAATCCGCGCTCGAACACCCGCGCCAGCCGCGCCCGTTCTTCCTTGTCGTCGAGCTTGGAATCGGCGGTGTCGACATTGGCGGGCAGGCTCCGTTCCTTGCCCAGATGATGCCAGAAATCTTCATAAGCGGGCATGACATAGCCGGCGCCCAGGCCAAGTTTTTCCGCCACCGCTTCGATCAGCCGCCGCGCATCCTCGACGCTCGCCCGGTGGTCGGATTTTTCGCTGGCGATGCGTGCCGGATCGCGCCACATCGGCACCCCATCTTCGCGCCAATAAAGCGCAAAGGCCCAGCGCGGCAGGGATTCGCCCGGATACCATTTGCCCTGGCCGTAATGCAGCATGCCGCCGGGCGCGAAACGGTCGCGCAAGCGGCGGATCAGAATATCGGCCAGCGCCCGCTTGGTCGGGCCGACGGCATCGGTATGCCATTCCGCGCCCGAGCGGTCGTCGATCGAAACGAAAGTCGGCTCGCCGCCCATGGTCAGCCGCACGTCGTGGGATTTCAAAATCTGATCGACTTTGTCGCCCAGCGCCTCGATCGCGGCCCATTCTTCGTCGCGATAGGGCTTGGTCACGCGCGGCGGTTCGACCACGCGGCTGATCGACATTTCGAAATCGAACAACACTTCGCTTTTTTCCACTGCCCCGCTGATCGGCGCCGCCTGGGTGGGATTGGCGGCGCAGGCCAGCGGAATATGGCCTTCGCCGGCGAACAGGCCGGAAGTGGGATCAAGCCCGACCCAGCCGGCGCCGGGCAAATAGACCTCGCACCAGGCATGAAGATCGGTGAAATCCTGGGTGGCGCCGGAGGGCCCGTCCAGCGCTTTCACATCCGGCTTCAATTGAATCAGATAGCCGCTGGCAAAACGGGCGGCCAGGCCCAGATGCCGCAGGATCTGCACCAGCAGCCAAGCGCTATCGCGGCAGGAGCCGGATCGGTTGGTCAGGGTGACATCGGGCGCCTGGATGCCCGGTTCCATGCGGATGAGATAGCCGATCTCGCGCGTCAGCTTGGCATTGAGCTCGAACAGGAAGCTGGTGGTCTGTTTGCGTGAGCGCGGGATCGCCGCGACATAAGCATCGAAGCGCGGCCCGCAATCCTTGATGCGCAGATAGGGCTCCAGCTCGCCTTTCAGCTCGGGTGCATAAGCAAAAGGGAAATGCTCGGCCTCCGGCTCCAGAAAAAAATCGAAGGGATTGATGACATTGAGCTCGACCGTCAGATCGACGCTGACCCGGAAGTGATCGGTCTTTTCCGGTATCACGATACGGGCCAGCCAGTTCGACTGGGGGTCCTGCTGCCAATTGAGGAAGTGTCCCGCCGGCTCGACATTCAAGGCATAGGCCAGAATTTTGGTGCGGCAATGGGGCGCCGGGCGTAGGCGCACGGTCTGTGCCCCCAACATAATCGGGCGGTCATATCGGTAGTTCGTGGCGTGATGAATTGCGACCTGGATACTCATGGGTCCTCTGCGGAACAAAACTATGCCGCAACCGCGAAGGGGCGGCTATGCCCCCGCCGCCGCAGCCTCCTGGAACCCCCTTCAGAAAGGGGCGTTCCCAGTTGCGAGAAAACCCGAGATTTTCGATGAAATTGTTCAGCTGCCAGTCGTGCGGCCAAGTTCTCTATTTTGAGAATATCCGCTGCGAACATTGTGGCCATATCCTGGGCTATCTGCCTGATATGGAACAGATTTCCGCGCTGGAGGCGGGGGGCGGCGACGACTGGAAGGTGCTGGCGGCCCCGGATAGGCCGCGCAAATTCTGCCGCAATGCCCAGTTCGGGGTCTGCAACTGGATGGTGCCGGCGCAGGATGAGAGCGGCTTTTGTGCCGCCTGCCGCCACAACCGCGTGATCCCCGACCTCAGCGTGGCGGGCAATGACCGGCTCTGGGCCCGGATCGAGGCGGCCAAGCACCGGCTGTTCTACAGCCTGATGCGGCTGGGGTTGCCGCTGGAGAACCGCCAGGACGATCCGGCGCATGGCCTGGCTTTCGATTTTCTCGCCGATCCCCCTGTGCCGCACGCGCAAGGGGTGATGATCGGCCATGACAATGGCCTCATCACCCTGGCGCTTCGCGAAGCCGATGACGCCATGCGCGAAAAAGTGCGTGGCGAGATGGGCGAACCCTATCGAACCTTGCTGGGCCATTTCCGTCATGAGGTGGGGCATTATTTCTGGGACCGGCTGATCGCCGGCGACGAAAAAAAGCTGGCGTCATTCCGCGACCAATTCGGCGACGAACGCGCCGATTACGGCGAGGCGCTCAAGCGGCATTACGAAAATGGCGCCCCGCCGGGCTGGCAGGACAATTTCGTCAGCGTCTATGCCACCACCCATCCCTGGGAGGATTTCGCCGAGACTTGGGCGCATTACCTGCACATCGTCGATACGCTGGAGACCGCCTGGTCGTTCGGGGTCAAGGTGAAGCCCCGCGCCGCCCATGGCGAGATCCAGGCGGTGGTCAATTTCGACGCCTATCGCGCCGGCACCATCGAGCAACTGATCGATGCCTGGCTGCCCATGGCCTTCGCCGTCAACAGCCTCAATCGCTCGATGGGCCAGCCCGATCTTTATCCTTTTGTGCTGGCGCCGCGCGCCATCGCCAAGCTGGGATTCATCCACGCTCTCACCCATCCCAAATTGCGGATGAAGAAGGCCGGCTAGATTTCAGGAATGCGCTTCGCGCCGCTGCCTTGCCGCATGGGGATGATGCACCACCATCGCGACCGGAATGGTGGCGACATAAATCAGCAGACCGGCGGTCAAGGTTGCCCAGGGCCAGGCGATCAGTAGGGCCAGCAGCAAGAGGCTGCAAATTCCGGCCAGAATGCGATGCTCGCGCTGAAGCCGCATATATTTGATCGAGGGCGTCGGCAACCGGCTCACCATCAAGGCCGAAGTGATCGCGATCATGCCGGCAACCACCCAAGGCGCCCGCGGAAGCGCGCCATTCCACTGAAAGCTGACCAGCATGGGTAGCAGCATCATGCAGGCCGCCGCCGGCGTAGGCAGGCCGGTGAAATAGGGATTGGCCTTGGTGGCGCCTTCGTCGCGGACGCTCTGCACATTGAAACGAGCAAGGCGGATGGCGGCGCAGGCGCAGAAGATCAGGGTTGCGATCCAGCCGGCCGGGCCCATCGCTTCCAGGCTCCAGACATACATGATGACGCCGGGGGCGATGCCGAAGCTGACCAGATCGGCCAGGGAATCGAGCTGCGCCCCGAATCGGGTGTCGGCGCCCAGCATCCGGGCGGCACGTCCGTCCAGCAAATCGAAGATCATGGCGAAGACGATGGCGGCCACGGCGCTGGTCCAATCATGCAGCAAGGCGAAGCGGATCGCGGTTGTGCCGCTGCACAGGCCCAGCAACGTCAGGGTGGACGGCACCAGCTTGCTGATGGAAAGATCTTCCAGCTTCTCCAGCCGCGCCGACACCATCTGACGCGCTTTCGCCCGCCGCGAGCCGCGGGAGCGTGGATCGCGCGGTTTGGGATCCTCGTTCAACCGAACCTCGCCAGAACTGTTTCGCCGGCGCGTACAAAACTGCCGGGCAGGGCCATGATGGTGCAACCGGGGGGCAAATAGACATCCACCCGGCTGCCGAAACGGATAATGCCGAAACGGGTGCCGCGCTGCACCCCCTGTCCCTGGATCAGATCGCAGACGATGCGCCGCGCCACCAGGCCAGCGATCTGCACCACCGCCAGGTCGCGCGCGCCATCGCTGGCCTGCGGGCGGACCCGCAGCGACATGCGTTCATTGTCAATGCTGGCCTTGTCGAAGGACGCATTGAAGAATTTTCCCGGCCGATAGGCTTTCGCCACCACCGTGCCGCTGACCGGATTGCGGTTCACATGGACATTGAAGACGTTCATGAACACCGACAAACGCGGACGGGCGGCATCGCCCATTCCCAATTCCGCCGGCGGCACCGCTTCCACAACGGGCAGAAGCCTGCCGTCGGCGGGGCATATGATCAGATCGGCGCCATCGGGGGTGACGCGTTCGGGATCGCGAAAGAACGCCACGCACCAGATGGTGAGCGGCAGCAGCAGCCAGCCCAGCACAGGCGCGAACAGAAACGCGAGCACATTGAAGACGGCGAAGAGGGCGATGAACGGCACACCCTCGCGATGAATTGGCATCGTCTCTCCAAAAAACAAAGGGGCAGCACCTTAGGCTGCCCCCTTAAAACGCAGCCCTCGCCTGTTAGGCGACGCGCCCGCCGCTGAAGGGGAACGAGCCGAAGGCCCCGGCCTTGACGCTGCCGGACAGCTTATCGCCCTCCACCTTGCCGGTGAATTCCAGAGTCATGGGCATGGGCGAGGTGATATTGGCCGACCAGGACAGATTGTCGCCGTCCACTTTGCCATTGGCCAGCGCCTGGGTGTTGCCCTGGGCCGTCTGGGTGCCGCTCAGCGTGCCGCCCTCATTTTTCACATCCAGGGCCGCTTTCTGCGCTCCCATCGGCGAATTGATCGTGATTTCCCATTTTCCGTCGACGGCCATGCCGGTCTCCATGAATATACTGGGGTCATGTAAGGTGGGCCGGCGCCGCCCTGCAAGGGCCTGGCCGGGGCCAAAGCCGCCGGGCCAAAATTATGGCAACCCGATCAAATGCTTATTATTTTGCGCGCCCGCCCCCGCCGGCATGCTAACGGATGCCATGCGCAAACGTCCGCTCCTGACCCTCAAGCCCCGCGAAGGCCGTAGAGCCCGCGCCGGGGCGCCCTGGATTTTCTCCAACGAATTGGTGATGAGCGCCGAGGCCAAGGCCTTGGTGCCCGGCACCCTGGTCGATGTCGCCGGCGATGACGGCCGCGATTTCGGCAGCGGCTATTTCAATCCCAAAAGCCTGATCGCGCTGCGCCTGCTGGCGCGCGAGGCGGGGGCGCGGATCGATGCCAGCTTCTTTGCCGCACGGCTGACGCGCGCTTTGGCGCTGCGCCAGGCGCTGTATGACAAGCCGTTCTACCGCCTGATCCATGCCGAAGGCGACGGCTTGCCCGGGCTGACCATCGATCGCTTCGGCGATGTGCTGGTGGTGCAGATCACCACGGCGGGCATGGAAAACCTGCTCACCCCCCTGACCATGGCGCTGGAAGAGGTCTTGGCGCCCGCCACCATCCTGCTGCGCAACGACACGCCGTCGCGCGCGCTGGAAGGGCTGGACTCTTATGTGCGCGCGCAAAAGGGCGAGCCGGGCCGCATCGCGCTGGAGGAAAACGGCTCGCGTTATTTCGCCGATCTGGGCCAAGGACAGAAGACCGGCTGGTATTACGATCAGCGCGACAACCGCGCCTTCATCGCCGGACTTGCGCGGGGCAAGACCGTGCTGGACGCGTTTTCCTATAGCGGCGGTTTTGGCATCGCCGCCGCCAAGGGCGGCGCCAAGGAAGTCATTTGCCTGGATTCATCCGCGCCGGCGCTCGCTTTGGCGGAAGACAGCGCCAGCGCCAACCAGGTCTCTATCCGCGCCGTGAAGGCCGATGTTTTCGAAGAGCTGGAACGCCTTGTTGCGGGCAAGGAAGTGTTCGACATTGTGGTGGCCGACCCGCCGCCTTTCGTGAAATCCAAAAAAGATCTGGAAGCCGGTGCCAGGGCCTATCGCAAATTGGCGCGGTTGGCCGGCGATGTCGTGGCCCCGGGCGGACTGGTGCTGCTGGCCTCATGCTCGCACAATATCCCGGCCGATCGCTTTGCCGCCCAATGCGCCGGCGGGTTGATGCGGGGCGGCCGCCGCGCCACGCTGATCCGCAGCGCCGGCGCCGGCCCGGATCATCCGGTGCATCCGATGCTGCCGGAAAGCGCGTATCTGAAGGCTTTGGTCTACGCGCTGGACTAATCCTCTCACCATGGGCGGGCTTGACCCGCCCATCCAACTGTTCTCATCGAGATGGATGGCCGGCTCAAGGCCGGCCATGGTGAGTAAGAGACTCAAATCGAAATCTGCGTGCCCAACTCGACCACGCGTCCGGGCGGCAGTTTGTAAAATTTCGCCGGCGACAATGCGTTCGAGGCCAGCCACATATAGAGCCCCACCCGCCAGCGGCTGATTGCGGGTTTTTGATCGGGCACCAAGGTTTCGCGTCCGAGAAAAAAAGTGGCGCTGTCCAGTTCCACCGCCAAGCCATGGGCGCGCGCCAAGGTGAACGCTTCGGGCAAGTCGGGGCTTTCGAAAAAGCCGTAAGTAATTTTGACGGCGAAAAAGCCTTTGCCCAGCTTGTCCACGCTGACGCGGCGGGCAGGCGCCACGAACGGCGTATCGCTGACAGTGACAGTGGCCAGGATCACGCGCTCATGCAGCACCTTGTAGTGCTTCAAACTATGCAGCAGGGCGTTGGGCACGACATCATTTCGCACGCTGAGAAAAATCGCGGTGCCGGCGATGCGCTGGTTGATCTTGTCTGCCCGCTCCAGGAACAGGTCCAGGGCCAGGGAATTGTCGCGCATCTTTTCCAGATGGATGCGCCGCCCGACCCGCCAGGTATCCATCACCACAAAGACCAAGCCCGCCACCGCCAGCGGCAGCCAGCCGCCTTCGATGATCTTGAGGCTGTTGGCCGCCAGGAAGGCCAGATCGATCAGGCCGAGCAATCCGAACACCGCCAGCACCGCCGGCAGTTTCCAGTGCCAGCGATGCACCGCAACGATACCCACCAAACCCGTGGATATCACCATCACGCCCGTAACGGCGATGCCATAAGCCGTGCCAAGCGCGACGGAGGATCGGAATATCAACAGGATCAGTACGACACCGACACACAACATGGCATTGATCCGCGGAACGTAGATCTGGCCCTGCTCGGTGGCCGAGGTGTGACGGATTTCCATCCGCGGCAATTGGCCCAGCTGCACCGCCTGGCGGGTGATGGAAAAGACGCCGCTGATCACCGCCTGGCTGGCAATGGCGCTTGCCACGGTCGCCAGGACCACCATCGGGTAATGCGCCCAGCTCGGGACCATGGCATAGAACAGGAATGGCGCGGCGCCGGGCTGCGATAAGAGAAGTGCGCCCTGTCCAAAATAATTGAGCAGCAAGGCCGGCAGCGTACAATAGAGCCAGGCCCAGCGAATCGGGCGGGCGCCAAAATGGCCCATATCGGCATACAGAGCCTCGCAGCCCGTGACCGCCAGAACCACGGCGCCCAATGCGACAAAGGCAGTCCAAGGCTCGTGGGCGAAAAGCTGGATGCCATAGATCGGATTGGCAGCGCGCAGGATTTCGGGCGCCTTGAGTATCGCTGTTACGCCCAGCACGGAAATTACCACGAACCACAGCACCATCACCGGCCCGAACAGTTTACCGATTTTTCCTGTGCCATGACGTTGCAAAACAAACAGAGCGACCAGGAGCACCAGAGTAAGGGGAACGACAAAGGACGCAAACTGCGCATTTTCCACCCCGATGCCTTCCAACGCGGAAAGCGTGGTGATGACCGGCGTCAGCATGCCGTCGCCATAGAACAGAGCCAGGCCCAGCAGGGCGGCGATGCCGATCGCCGTCTTCGTAATGCGGCGTACGGGGGAGCGATGCGCCAGCGCGGCCAGCGCCATCACGCCGCCTTCGCCGTTGTTGTCCGCTCGCATGATGAGCATCACATATTTGATGGTCACCACAATGATCAGAGCCCAGAAGATCAGTGACAGCGCGCCATAAATCGCCATTGCCGCGGGCTTGTCGCCGCCGGCGGCGATGACGCTTTGGCTCATGGCGTAAAGCGGGCTGGTGCCGATATCGCCGAACACCACACCCAACGCGCCCAGCATCAGCCACAGTTCGCGGCGGAGCGGCGTTCGGGTCTTGCCCTCGGGAGCGGAAAGCACTGCGGATTGGTTCATGACTGGCCTCGTGATCAATTGCCCCTTTCGGGGCGGTAAGGCGCGTCCTCTCGGGTATGTCTTGTTCTGTGTGTTTTCTTAAATCGTGATCTGGGTACCCAGTTCGACCACCCGGTTGGGCGGCAGATGATAAAAACGGGCCGGCGACAGCGCATTGCCGGCCAAATTGCGATAAAGCCAGTTGCGCCACATGCTGAGTTCGGAATGTTCGGCCGGCACCAAAGTCTCGCGGCCGATAAAAAAGGTGATGGTCGGCACATCCAAGGCCAGGCCGAAGCGGCGGGCCTCTTCCATCGCCTGGGGAACGTCAGGGGTTTCGTAGAACCCGTGATGCACGCGAACGGTATAGAAGCCCTTGCCCAGTTTCTGTACTTCCAGGCGCTTGTTCGGCGGCACCAGCGGCGTGTCCTCGACGACCACGGTCGCCAGAACCACCCGCTCATGCAGCACCTTGTTGTGCTTGAGATTGTGCAGCAGCGCGTTGGGGACCACATCGGTGCGCGAGGATAGGAACACGCTGACGCCGGCAACGCGCTGCGTGCTCTTGTCGGCGCGTTCCAGGAACAACTCCAGCGGCAGGGATTCGCTGCGCACCTTTTCCAGATGGACACGGCGTCCGCGCCGCCAGGTGTCCATGACCAGGAACACGCCTGCGGCGATCAACAACGGCAGCCAGCCGCCTTCGGGAATTTTCAGCGAATTGGCGACGAAGAAGATCAGGTCGCTGGCGCCCATCGCCCCGAACAGGCCCACCACCAGCCAGGTCGCCCAGCGCCATTGCCGCTCCGCCACCCAGGAGGCGTTGAAGGTGTCGATCACCATGACGCCGGTCACCGCGATGCCATAGGCGGCGGTCAGGGCATCCGAGGATTTGAAGATCAGCACGATCAGCACCACGCCGACCGCCAGAAAGGCGTTCATCCGCGGCACATAGATCTGGCCATAATCGGTGGCCGAGGTGTGGCGGATCTCCATGCGCGGCAATTGCCCCAGCTGCACCGCCTGCTGGGTCATCGAGAACACGCCCGTGATCACCGCCTGGCTGGCGATGATGGCGGCCAAGCTGGCGAGCGCCACCATCGGCAAATGGGCCCAATGCGGGATCACCGAGAAGAACGCGATTCCTGCCTGGGCCGGATTGCGCAGCAAGGCCGCGCCTTGGCCGAAATAATTCAGCAGGAGCGCCGGCAGGGCGACGAAGTACCAGGCGAATTGAATGGGAAGTTTGCCGAAATGCCCCATATCGGCGTAAAGCGCCTCGCATCCCGTCACGGCCAGCACGACCGCGCCCAGGCTGACAAAGGCCACCCAGGGCGCTTGCAGGAACATCTGAAAGGCATAGAGCGGGTTGACTGCCATCAGGATGCTGGGTGTGGCGATAAGCGAGACCACACCGAAATAGGCCAAGGCGAGAAACCAGAGCAGCATCACCGGCCCGAACAGCCTGCCGATTTTGTGGGTGCCGCGATTTTGCAGCACGAACAATCCGATCAGGATGGCCAGCGCCAGGGGCAGGATCAGCGGCTCGAAGGCGCGGCTTTCCACTTTCAAGCCTTCCACCGCCGACAACACAGTCACCGCCGGGGTCAGCATGCCGTCGCCATAAAACAGCGCCAGGCCCACGATCGCACCCACACCGATGGTGGCTTTCAGCCGCCGGCTCAATCCGGGCGAACGATGCGCCAGCGCCGCCAGCGCCAGGGTGCCGCCCTCGCCGTCATTGTCGGCCCGCATGATGATGGAGACATATTTGACCGTCACCACCAGGATCAGGGCCCAGAAGATCATGCTCAGCGAACCCATCACGGCGACATGATTGGGCAGGCCGCCTTCGGTGGCGAGCACGGTGGCCTTCAAGGCGTAAAGCGGGCTGGTGCCGATATCGCCGAACACCACGCCCAGGGCGCCCAGCATCAGGCCCATGGTCTGGCGGCGATCATTGGCGGCCTGCGGAGGCTTGCCGGCTGTGCCGCCCGTGCCTTCGCCGCGGCTCGCCTTGGGCTTGGCCGGCTGCCCGGGCGACAAGCCCTCACTCTCGCCCAAAGGATCGGACGGAGCGGATGGGGTGGGGTTGATCACAGGGCCTTGCGATTTTTCATGGAAATGAAACGCGGCGCTTGGGCGAGGGGCTGCAGCAAGGGTTCGGGGTCCCCGCGAAGGAGCGGGACCATATTCCTAAGCGTGCCGGCCTCAAAGGGGGCGGGGCCTTTTGGCGCAGGACCCACATAAGGACTTGGTTTACTTGCTTTTTTCCAAAGATTCGACCCGCGCCAGCAGGTCGGTCGGGGCGCGGTCCGCCACCGCGGCGGGGGCCGAATCCGGCGTCCCACCGATAAAACCCTGCACCGGATAGGTCTTGCTGCCCCAGGCGCCGGTCTTGATGTTGAAGACCCGCACCTGGCTCCAATCATTCCAACGGCTGACATCCTGGACCGGGTCGTTCAGATAGACCGAGCCGTCATCCAGCCAATTGGCGTGATCGACGCGGATCTCCCGCGGCGAAACAATCTCGCGCACCACCGCGACATGGCCGTGATCGGGTCCGGCATAGCCGGTCAGCACCATCACCGAACCCATCTGCGGCAGGGCGTTTTGCGCATATTTGCCCGCCGCCTGGTCCCACCAGGTATAGGCGTCGCCGAAAATCTTCACGTCGGAATGATCGCGCGCATAGGGCACGCATTGCAGCGGCGCTTGTGTGTGGTCTTGCAGTGCCGAGGGCGCCGGCGCATTGGGAAGGGAGGCATATTGCATGGGATCGCCGGCGCAGCCCGCCAGGCCCAGCACCAAAGCCAGCCCGATCAGCCAATGCATCACCGCGGCGATTTTCCCCATGACCTTCAGCCCCGTCCCCGCCGGAACCCTATGCCGGCACCTGCCAAAGTGGTGTTAGGCAATTCATTCAAATGCGATTCAAGCCGCTCGCGCGCCCATCCGCGCCGCGATGTTGCAATTACGTCCTTAACAAAGTGTTGAGATTTATTCGCCGGGGGTGATGCGCTGGCGCACCGGTTCGGCCCGGCCCGAGGCGCCCATGGCGCCGATGGAAACCAGGCCCGACACCGCGAAGACAAAGAACAACGCGCTCCAGGCGGCGCCGTCATTGCCAATATTTATCGCCTTGGCCGAATCCGCGAGCACAAGGGCAGCGACGAAAGCGCCGGCGAGCAATTCGGGGGCGCCCCGCCAGCCGCCGGAATGAATTTCGCCGGCGCGCAGGGTGCGGTGGAAATCCATGCGGGTGCTGAAGAACGCTTCAAAGGTGGCGCGGGTATTGGCCAGGATCAGGCCGGAGGGAAACACCACCGCCAGGACCAAAGCGCGATACAATTTCGTTTCATGCTCCTGGCCCAGCACGCGCTGACCCAGCCACAGATAGCCGACCGAACAGGACAGGCCCAGAAAGGTGACGATCAGGCCCAGAATGGCGACCGCGGGATAGGGCGGCAGGCCCACGGACATCATGAAAAGCGAGATGGCGGCGCTGGTGAAAGCTAAGGTATAGAAGGCGAATTGGCACATCTGCAGCGTCATCGCCGTCTTCTTCCAGAAGGGCAAAGTGCTGTTCCAGACCATGGGCAGCAATTTGCGCGCGCATTGGGCATGGCCCTTGGTCCAGCGCGCCTGTTGCGCCCGCCAGGCCGCGGCGGTGGGCGGCAATTCGCCGGGCACCACCAGATCGGGCAGCATCGCCGCGCGCCAGCCTTTCAGAACGCAGCGCATGGAAAGATCGAGATCTTCGGTCAGCGTATCGCCGGTCCAGCCGCCGCCATTTTCGATGGCGACGCGATTCCACACCCCGGCGGTGCCGTTAAAGCTCATCGGCAGACCGGCGCGAACCCGCGCTTCCTGTTCCACCGCGAAATGCGAATCCAGCAGCAGGCCCTGCACCCGCGTCAACCAGTTGAGATTGCGGTTGTTGTGGCCCCAGCGGGCCTGGACAAAGGCGAGCCCATTGTCGGCCACCAGTGCCGGCACGGTACGGCGCAGGAAATCGGGCGCGGGTACGAAGTCCGCATCGAAGATGGCGACATAAGGCGCATCGCAGTGCGCCAGGCCGAAGGCCAGATTGCCCGCCTTGAATCCTTTGCGGTCGCCGCGGCGCAAAAGCTGAAGGTTGATGCCTTCGGGCGCCAGGCCCACAAGCCCCGCCGCCAGCGCGGCGTGATTGTCTTCGGTGCCGTCGTCGAGAAGCTGGATGGTCAGCCGGTCGCGCGGCCAGTCCAATGCGCAGGCCGCCGCCGCGACTCGCAGCGCCAGATAGCCTTCATTGCAGACCGGCAATTGGACCAGCACATGCGGCAAGGCGGCATCGCAAAGCTGCGCCATCACCACTTTGGGTGCGGTGCGAAAGATCCGTACCCAGGCCAGCGCCGCCAACTGGATCGACAGCATGCTGACCGCGATCAGGATGACTGCGAGACAGAAGGAGAGGATATAGCCGAGCATCATGACGAAGATTGCGGCCCCCAAAGGCTTATTCCACTGCCGACACATGCACCCAGCGGGCAGTTTGCGGCTCTTCGGGCCCGGCAGGGACCGGGCGGCCCGAACTTGTTACGCCCAGCCTGTAATGGCAAGAGGGCAGGGGTGAACATAAGGAGAATAGAAGTGGAACTGGGAGGGCCACTTGTCGTATTTGTAAGTGAACGCTATTCGCACCGCGCGCGTAGGAATCGGTGCGACATTTGATACCGGAGTGGCCCATGCGCCAGATCGATCGCTTTTCCTGGAAAACCCCTGTTGCGGCTCTGTGCCTGCTGACGCTGGCCGGCTGCGTCGCCATGCCGGCGCCCTATGCGCCCAGGGGGCCCGGCCAGAGCACCGGCTATACCGATAGGGAACTTGCTCCCAACCGCTACCGCATCACTTTCACTGGCAATTCTTCCACCCCGCGCGAGCAGGTGGAGGATTATCTGCTGCTGCGGGCGGCGGAGGTGACCCTGGCGGCCGGCTACAGCCATTTCCTGTTCGACACCCGCGATACCAAGGCGGACACGCGCTTCACCAGCATCCCGCAGCCGCCCGGTCCCTATTTCGGGTATTGGAGCTTCCGTCCGCGCTGGGGCTATGACCCGTTCGGGCCCGATGTCGATATCATCGCCACCACCCGCTACGAAGCCTATGCCGAGATCGTGTTGCTGAACGATGCCGAAGCGGCGCGCGAGCCTCGCGCGGTCGATGCCCGGGCCGTGCTGCAGCATATAACCCCGGCGCCCCGCCCGACTGACCGGCGGGATTAGCCTCTGCGGATCATGAAGACGTGATGGTCGGCGGCTTTGCGGCTGTCAATCATCGCATGGCCTTCCTCGCCGCACATATGGGGAATGTCGACCACGGCCAAGGGATCGCTGGCCAGCACGGTCAGTTCGGCGCCCGCCGGCAGTGCCGCCAGCCGCCGCCGGGTCAGCAGCGCCGGCAGGGGGCATTTCAGTCCTCGCAGGTCTAGTGGGTCATCGGGCATCGCTGCACTGTTAAGTATCTTGCTTGCGTCTCACAAGCGCGCGCCCCAATCTGGCCGGGGGAATCGCCGATGAGCCTGACCGCCGCGATCCGGCGCGAATATATTTATCTCTCCTGCATCCTGCGCACCTTATGGCTGCTCAGGCTGGTGACGCCCCATTCGCGCCGCACCATCGTCGATATCGTGGAAAATTTTGCGCGGCTCCAGCCGGGCGCGCCGGCGGTCTATTGCGGCCAAGAGGTGCTGAGCTATGGCGAACTCGACGCCCGCGCCAACCGCTACGCCAATTGGGCGATCGCGCAGGGCATCAAGCCGGGCGATTGCGTCGCTTTGTTCATGGAGAACCGGCCCGATTACCTTTGCTGCTGGCTGGGATTGTTCAAGGCCGGCGCGGCCGTGGCCCTGATCAACACCAATCAGCGCCAGCAGCAGCTCACCCATTCCGTGGAAATTGTCGGCGCCCGCCACCTCATCGTGGGCAGCGAATTGGCGCAATGCGTGGTCGAGGCGGAGGCTTATTTCTCCGCCAAGCCGCAAGTCTGGGTCGAGAGCGGCGGCAATCTGGATGCGGCGCTGGCGGCCGCCTCGCCCTTGTCGCCCGGCATCGCGCCGCGGGCCGGCGTGCGCGGACGCGACCGCGCGTTCTATATCTACACATCCGGCACCACGGGCCTGCCCAAGGCCGCCAATTTCAGCCATATGCGCATGCTGTTCATGATGAGCGGCTTTATCGGCGCGCTGCAGCCCCGGTCCAGCGACCGCATCTACGACCCGCTGCCGCTCTATCACGCCACCGGCGGGGTTTGCGCCGTCGGCATGGCGCTGATGGTGGGCGGGGCACTGGTGATCCGGCGCAAATTCTCCGCCAGCGATTTTTGGAACGACATCCACAAATATGATGCCACCATGTTCGCCTATATCGGCGAGCTTTGCCGCTGGCTGCTCAACGCCCCGCCGGGTCCGCATGAGCGGGACCATCATGTGCGCGCCATCACCGGAAATGGCCTGAGGCCCGAAATCTGGCGCAGCTTCCAGGAGCGTTTCGCGATCCCAAAGATCGTCGAGTTCTATGGCGCGACCGAGGGCAATGTCTCCATGCTCAATTACGACGGCACGGTGGGCGCCGTGGGGCGGGTGCCGAACTATATCGAGGCACTGCTGCCGACCCGGGTGGTGCGCTTCGATGTGGAAAAGCAGATGCCGGTGCGCGGCGAAAACGGACTCTGCATCGAATGCGAACCCGACGAAGTGGGCGAAGCGGTGGGCGGCATTTCGCAGCGCGCCGGGCGCAATTTCGAAGGCTATACCAAGGGCGAAGAATCGGAAAAAAAGATCCTGCGCGATGTGTTCCGCAAAGGCGATGCCTGGTTTCGCACCGGCGATCTGATGCGCCGCGACGCCCATGGCTATTTTTATTTCGTCGACCGCATCGGCGACACCTTCCGCTGGAAAGGCGAAAATGTCGCCACCAGCGAAGTGGCCGAGGCGCTGTCGGTCATCCCCGGGATCAAGGAAGCCAATGTCTATGGCGTGGCGGTGCCCGGCATGGATGGCCGCGCCGGGATGGCGGCGCTGGTGGTCGACGGCACCCTCGACATCGCGCATTTGGCCAAGCGGCTGGAAGGGCGGCTGCCCCCTTATGCCCGCCCGGTTTTCCTGCGCCTGCAGCCGCAAATCGAGGTTACGGGCACCTTCAAGCAGCGCAAGATCGAGATGGTGCGCGAAGGGTTCGATCCTTCCGCAATCCCCAATCCGATCTTCTGGCTCAATCCCGCCAGCGGGCAATACGAAATCCTCACGCCCGAGCGCTACGCGGACATTATCGCAGACCGGGTGAAGTTGTGATCCGCGTGACGAGACGATGACCGTTCTCAGGCTTCCACCCTCCCTCAAGGAGAGGGTGGGGCCATGTCACCACGGTATTCCAGCAAATCGCCCGGCTGGCATTCCAGCGCGGCGCAGATCTTGTCCAGGGTCTCAAAGCGCACCCCCTTGACCTTGGAGGATTTGAGCAGCGACAGATTAGCCTCGGTGATGCCGATGCGCTCGGCCAGTTCCTTGGACCGCATTTTGCGTTTGGCCAGCATCACATCGAGATTGACCACGATCACTAGACAATCTCCGCATGATCGGCGGCGATGCGCCGGGCTTCTTCCATCACATAGGCGGCGATCACGGTGACCACGCCGATCACCAATGGCCAGGATGTGCCATGGGACTGTCCATGCGACAGTTTCAACGCGTTCAGTGCCAGCTTGCCAATGATAGGGGCGAAAAAGGAAACGATCAGCCACAGCCCCGCCTGCCGGATATGCCGAATCACCGGCAGGACGAAGATTTCGCCTTTGGCGAAATGACCGAATACCCGGCGTGTGTGATGCATCAGGAACACTACCGGCACGATGGTTATCTCCAACGCCAGCATCACCCAGACGCATTGAATGACGGAAAGCCCCTCCAGCGAAACCGTCATGCCGCTGAACCCGTCAACGATGACGCCATGGCCGACGAGGCCGTGCCCGCCGCGTTCAATGATCGGGTCCAGGGGCGTGCCCAGTATCAGGATGGCGCCCAGCAGCGTGAACCAGAATCCGATCGTAAACAGCACCGCCATGACGCGGCTGAGTTTTCGAGCGCGGGCGAAGTCTTCCGAAGCCGCCGGGGTTAAAACCATCGTGTCGGTCATTGCGTATGTCCTTCAAAAGCGAAGACACTATAGCGCAATAACAAATTATTGCAATACGATAATTTCATATCGTATAGCGGGATAGAAAACCAAACCCGCTCAACGGGTTGGCGAGTCAAAATCCTTTGCCAGCGCCGCTTTGGTGTCCTGGCCCAGCACGGCCATATGGCCATAATTCTTGTGCTCGACACCCAAAACCACCCGCTCCCTTTGGAAGCGGGCGATCTGATCCGCGGTCAGCGTGAAGCGCAGCCAGTGCACCGATGAGGTTTTTCCGTCGGGCGTGGTGCGGTCGTCATATTCGGTCGGCGTGGCGCGGATTTTCTCGCCCCCGATTTCCATGAAGATACATTCCTCGATGCCGCCCAGGGTCAGCAGGGTGGCGTGGCGGCGGCCCGCATCCTCGATTTCCAGCATCATGGTGGCGATCAATTCGTCGCCCTGGGGAATCAGCGGATTATAGGCTTCCAATTCGCCGGCGACCTGTTCGTCGCCGCCTTTTTCGATGCGCAACATTTCCTGCACCTGCAGCCACATGGTGGCGTAATTTTCGAAATAGAAAGTGGCGAAAGGCCCGACTTCCACCCGGCGCAGTTTTTTCAGAGGCAGGAGATTCTGTTTCAGGCTGGCGCGCCGGAATTCATATTCGTTCAGCGGCAGCAGGTCGGATGGCGCGATTTTGCGCGCAGCTTCGCTCATCTAATCCTCCTTCAGTCCGAATGCCCGCGCCATGATCTGGATCGGATGTTCCGGTTCCCGGGCGGGTGTTTCGCTTTGATGGAAAATATGCTGCGCCGCCAGCGGACAATCCGAAACGATATGGCCGCGCGCCTGTTTTTCCACCGCGCGGAACACGGGCCGCCCCACCTTCACCGCCACGTCATGGGTCGGCTTGACCACGCCAAAGGTGCCGCCATGGCCGGAGCAGCGTTCGATCACATCGATCGGCGTGCCGGGAATCAGCCGCAGCATTTCCGCCGCCTTGGGCCCCATATTCTGGGCCCGGGCATGACAGGCCAGATGCACGCTCACGCCTTCGGGCAGGGGCGTCAGGTCTTGCGGCAGGCCTTCGGTCTTGGCGATGTCGACGACATATTCGTCGATGTCGAATACCGCTTCGGACAGCCTTTTGACGTCTTGATTATCGGGGACGATCAAGGGCCATTCGAATTTCAACATCAGCCCGCAGGATGCCGTCAGGGTGACGATGTCATAGCCTTGATCGATCAGCTGGACCAATTCGCTCGACACTTTGGCGGCCATCTCAGCCACCCGCTCCAGCTTGGCCTGTTCCAGGAACGGCATGCCGCAACATCCGGGATAAGCGGCCTTGGTTTCGACCCCGATATGGTTCAGCACGGCGCGCGCATCCATGCCGGTCACCGGGCGGTTGTAGTTGACAAAGCAAGTGGCATAGATCGCCGCCTTGCGCTTTCCATAAGCGGGTGCCGCCGGGTTGGGTGCAATCGGATCGCCGCGATCCGCCGCCATGAAGGTGCGGGTATGAAATTTCGGCAGCTCGGCATCGCGGTCGATGCCCACGGTCTTTTCCATCAGCACCCGCACCGGCTTGTTCGAACTGTCCGATGCCCAGTTGACGATCGGCGAGGCGAAACGGGCCAGGGTGCCGTTGCGGTCCATTTCCGCCAACTGGTTCTGAGTGAATTCATTGTTGTTCTTGCCATGGCTGGCGGCGCGATGGCGCAGCATCAGATGGGGAAAGTCCAACTGGAAGGGATGCGGCGGCACATAGGGACATTTGGTCATGAAGCACATGTCGCAAAGCGTGCAAGCCTCGATCACCGGCGCGAAATCTTCCGACTTCACATCGGAGAGTTCTTCATGCGGGCTGTTGTCGATCAGGTCGAACAGGCGCGGGAAGGAATCGCAGAGATTGAAACAGCGCCGGCAGCCGTGACAGATGTCGAAGACCCGCCGCATTTCCGCGTCCAGCTTCACCGGATCGGTGAAGTCGGGATCCTGCCATGGAATCGCATGGCGTGTCGGAGCGTCGAGACTGCCTTCGTGTGAGGGCATGAATAGAGTGCCTTGGATGACGCGCGCCTCCCCCTCGCGTGCCTAAGCGCGCTGGAGGGGGAGGGTGCCCGTAGCACGCTCTGGAGCGTGCGAAGGGAGTCAGAAAAAACTACTTGCCCAGAGTGTCGAGCGCTTTCTGGAAGCGGCCGGCATGGCTCTTTTCGGCTTTCGCCAGGGTTTCGAACCAGTCGGCGATTTCGTCAAAGCCTTCGCCGCGCGCGGTCTTGGCCATGCCCGGATACATATCGGTATATTCGTGGGTCTCGCCCGCGATGGAAGCTTTCAGGTTGGCATCGGTGGCGCCGATGGGCTCACCGGTGGCCGGATCGCCTACTTCTTCCAGATATTCCAGATGGCCATGGGCATGGCCGGTTTCGCCTTCGGCGGTGGAGCGGAACACCGCGGCGACATCGTTGTGACCTTCGACATCGGCCTTTTGCGCGAAATAGAGATAGCGGCGATTGGCCTGGCTCTCGCCGGCGAAAGCCTCTTTGAGATTTTCCCAGGTCTTGGTGTTTTTCAGGGCGGGCATAAACACTCCTTTTGGTGAATTCCGGTCGCGACAGTACCCCCCTGACTGGGCATGTCAACAGTTTTTAGAATAATTCTAAACTGATGTGGAGAGGATTTGGGCGGGCGAAAAAGGCGGATTAGGCGCGCCTGACCCGCACTACGACATCGACGCGGTCAACGGCCAAGCCCTCCGGCGGGACGGGAACGCCGGAAACCGCGATTTCGTCGCCCGGAATGTCGATCAGGGTGCCTTCTTCTTCCAGGAAGAAATGCTGGTGATCGCCGGTATTGGTATCGAAATAGCCCCGCGCTGCATCCACGATCACCTGCCTGAGCAGGCCGGCGGCGGTGAATTGGTGCAGGGTGTTGTAAACCGTGGCCAAGGAGATGCTGCTCCCGGCCCGCACCGCCTCGTCGTGCAGGCTTTCGGCGGTGACATGCCGGTCCGGGCCACCGAATAGGTGGCTGGCCAGTTCCACCCGCTGGCGGGTCGGGCGCAAGCCCGCCTGGCGCAGCCTCTCGGCCGCCGCTTTTGCGGCCGGAGGTGTCTGGATTTCAGAAATTGCTTTGGCCATGATTGGGGTTCAAGCGTACAAACGACACTATTCTAATAGTTAGAACGCTTCTAATCAAGATTCGCCTTTTTGTCGCGTTTCGAAGGGTGCCGCGAAACCCAGTTTGGGGTAAGCACTTCTCTGGAACGCCCCTTTCGAAGGACACGCCCTTGGACAAGCCGGTGAAGAAATCCAGTTTCGACATGGCGGGCCTTTTGGCCTGCGCCCGGGGAGAATTGTTCGGCCCCGGCAATGCGCAATTGCCGTTGCCGCCGATGCTGATGTTCGACCGCATCACCTCGATCTCCGAGGATGGCGGCGAAGACGGCAAGGGCGAAGTGGTCGCCGAATTGGACGTCAATCCCAATCTCTGGTTCTTCAAATGCCATTTCGAAGGCGATCCGGTGATGCCGGGCTGCCTGGGCCTGGACGCGCTTTGGCAGATGGTCGGGTTCTTCCTGGGCTGGATGGGCGGGGTCGGCCGCGGCCGCGCTCTGGGCGTGGACGAAGTCAAATTCACCGGCATGGTGCTGCCCGATGCCAAGAAGATCACCTATATCGTCAAGCTCAAGCGCGTGATCATGCGCAAACTTGTCTTGGGCATCGCCGACGGCATCATGAAGGTCGACGGCAAAGTGATCTATGAAGCCAAGGGCCTTCGGGTCGGGCTGTTCACCGAAGCGGCGGCGGCCCTGGCAAAGGCGGCTTCGCCGGCGCCGGCTTAGGCTTACCCTCAATCTTTCGCACCCTGCCCGAGGGTGAAGCTGGAAAAAATCCATGCGTCGCGTTGTCGTCACCGGCCTCGGTATCGTCTCCTCCATCGGCAACAATGCCGATGAGGTGACGGCGTCGCTGCGCCAGGCAAAATCGGGCATCGTCACGGCCGAAGATTATGTGCGGCTGGGCTTCCGCTCTCAAATCCATGGCAGCTTGAAGCTCGATCTGGACGCGATGGTGGATCGCCGGGCGCGGCGCTTCCAGGGCGATGGCGCCGGCTATTGCTGGGTGGCGATGAACCAGGCGATCGCCGATGCCGGGCTGGAACAGAACGACGTCTCCAATCCGCGCACCGGCTTGATCGTGGGTTCGGGCGGACCGTCCACCAAGGCCATTGTGGGGGCCGCCGACATCACCCGCGAAAACAAAAGTCCCAAGCGCGTCGGTCCCTTCGCCGTGCCCAAAGCCATGTCGTCGACCTGCAGCGCCAATCTGTCGACCTGGTTCAAGACCAAGGGCGTCAATTATTCGATCTCCTCGGCCTGTTCGACCTCGGCCAATTGCATCGGCAATGCGTTCGAGATGATCCAATGGGGCAAGCAGGACATCATGTTCGCCGGCGGCGGCGAAGAGCTGGACTGGACGCTTAGCGAATTGTTCGACGCCATGGGCGCCATGTCGTCCAAGTTCAACGCCACGCCGCAAAAAGCCTCACGCGCCTATGACAAGAACCGCGACGGCTTCGTCATCTCGGGTGGCGGCGGCATTCTGATCCTGGAAGAGCTGGAACATGCCAAGGCGCGCGGCGCCAAGATCTATGCCGAGCTGGCCGGTTACGGCGCGACTGCCGACGGCGCCGACATGGTGGCGCCCTCGGGCGAAGGCGCGGTGCGCTGCATGCAGATGGCGATCCAGAATGTGAAAGCGCCGATCGACTATATCAATCCGCACGCCACCTCGACGCCGGTGGGCGATATTCCTGAAATCAACGCCATCCGCACCGTCTTCGGCGATAAGATGCCCCCAATCAGCGCCACCAAATCGCTGACCGGCCACAGCCAGGGCGCCGCGGGCGTGCACGAGGCGATCTACACTTTGCTGATGATGCAATCCGGGTTCATCTGCGAAAGCGCCAATATTGAAGAGATCGATCCTGCCGTGGCCGACGCCAATATCGTGCGCGCCCGCATCGACAATGCCAAAATTCAAACCGCCCTCTCCAACTCCTTCGGCTTTGGGGGCACCAATGCCTCGCTGGTGTTCCAGCGCCTGGAAAAGTGACGTCTGATCATGGAACAGAAAACGCCCATCGAGGTCGTCATGGCTGAAGCCAAATCGGGACTGCTGGCGGGCAAACGCGGCTTGATCATGGGCGTGGCCAATGATCATTCCATCGCCTGGGGCATCGCTCAGATGCTGAACCGCCAAGGCGCCGAACTCGCCTTCACCTATCAGGGCGACGCGCAAGGAAAACGCGTCAAGCCGCTGGCGCAAAGCGTGGACAGCCGCATCGTGCTTCCCGCCGATGTCGAAAATGACGACCAGCTCGACGCCGTCTTCGCCGAACTCAAATCGCAATGGGGCGGGCTGGATTTCCTGGTTCATTCCCTGGCCTTTTCCGATGCCAAGGAATTGAAGGGCCGCTATGTCGACACCACCCGCGCCAATTTCCTGAAAAGTCTGGATATCTCCTGCTATTCCTTCACCGCAGTGGCGCGCCGCGCGGCCGCCCTGATGAACAATGGCGGCGCCATGGTGACCCTGACCTATCTGGGCGCCCAGCGGGTGATGCCCAACTATAACGTGATGGGCGTGGCCAAGGCCGCGCTGGAAGCCAGTGTCCGCTATCTCGCCGCCGATCTGGGCCGCGAACGCATTCGCGTCAATGCGATCTCCGCCGGACCGATGCGCACCTTGGCGGGCAGCGCGGTCGGCGATGCGCGCTTGGTGTTCAAGTGGAACAAGAGCCATTCGCCGCTCAAGCGCTCGGTTGACCTGGAGCATGTCGGCGGTGCGGCGCTTTATTTGCTGAGCGAGCTGTCGGGCGGGGTGACCGGGGAAGTGCATTTCGTCGATGCCGGTTTCAACATCGTCGGCATGCCGCCCACCGCGGATCTGAAGAGCTGGACGGCGGAAAATGGCAGCGACGATAATGGTGCCGCGTAAAGCGATTTACCTGTCGCCGCTGCCCTGATGATGGCGGCCCGCGCCGATTTCGACGCGATTGAATTGACGCGATAAATCGCCAACTTCCCCCCTCCCCTGGTGGGAGGGGGAAGGCTGGTATTGCCGGCGTCACAAAATCCCTCGCGCCGTCTCGCTGCACGATCGATTACAGGGTTGGGCCTGCGTCCCCTAAAAGGGGTCGAAATGGGTCAGGCTTCCACGCGCGGGCCGTAGAAAACCACCCAGGTCTGAAAATCCTCGCTGAAATCTTCGAAGCGGTGCGGCATCTGAGCCGGCGCGAACAAGGCATCGCCGGCGACGAACGGGGTCGTTTCCTCGCCGCGCCTAAAGACACCGCTGCCCGACAAGACGATGTACAACTCATTCTGGGTGTGCGGCGCCTGGCGGTCTTCCCCTTCCGGAGCGAACAGCAGCAGCCGTCCGTTCTTGCCGGTCATCAAGGTGACGAAATTGTCGTCCGCATCCGCCAGCTTGCGGGTCGCATCCGCCAGGCAAATTTTATCGGAGTCACGTCCGCTTCCGCGCCGCCGCCGCGAAGCGATCGAACAGATAGTGCGAATCCATCGGACCGGGCGAGGCTTCGGGATGATATTGCACGCTGAACACATCCGCGCCGCCCAGACGGATGCCGCAATTGGTGCCGTCGAATAGCGAGACATGGGTTTCGATCACGCCCGCGGGCAGGGATTCCCGGTCCACTGTGAAGCCGTGATTCATCGAGACGATCTCGACCTTGCCGGTTTCCAAATCCTTCACCGGATGGTTGGCGCCATGATGGCCCTGGGCCATTTTTTTGGTTTTGCCGCCCAGCGCCAGGCCCAGCATTTGATGGCCCAGGCAGATGCCGAACACCGGCAGGCCTTTGTCGACCGCGCCCTTGATGGTGGGAATGGCGTATTCGCCCGTTGCCGCCGGATCGCCGGGGCCGTTGGACAACAGCACGCCATGCGGCTGGCTGCGCAAGACATCGTCGAGGGTGGAATTGGCCGGCAGCACCGTGATGTCGGCGCCCAGTCCCGCCAGCAAGCGCAGGATGTTGCGCTTGACGCCATAGTCCAGCACCGTCACCCGCCAATCGGGTTTTGCTTCTTTGCCGTAGCCCTCATTCCAGGCCCAGGGCGTTTCGGCCCAGCGATACATCTGGCGCGAGGACACATCCTTGGCCAGGTCCAGCCCAACCAGGCCGGGAAAAGCCTTGGCCTGTTGCAGCAGCGCGGCTTTGTCCAGCGTTCCGCTGCCGGCATTGGCGATCACCCCATGGGGCATGCCTTTTTCGCGGATCAGGCTGGTCAGGGCGCGGGTGTCGATGCCGGCCACGGCGGGGATGTTGTGCCGCTTCAGCCAGCGATCCAGCGCCGCCAGGCTGCGGTAATTCGACGGATGCTCCGCGTCCGCGCGCACGATCAACCCCCGCACCGCCGGCGTGACGGTCTCGATATCTTCCTCATTGGTGCCGACCACGCCGATATGGGGAAAGGTGAAGGCGACGATCTGCCCGGCATAGGACGGATCGGAGAGAATCTCCTGATAGCCGGTCATCGCGGTGTTGAAGCAGACTTCGCCTACGGCCGTGCCGGGAGCGCCGAAACCGATGCCTTCGAAGAAACTGCCATCGGCCAGCATCACGCCGCCGCGTGACAAAGCCGTCTGGGTTCCGCTCATCGCAATTGTCCTTGGATTTGCGCGAAAATAGGGAGGTCGGTGTTGGGGGTCAACACCTATCGCGCACAAACTTGCTGTGTGTTTTCAATGCGTTGCAGAGGGGCCTGGTTTTCGTCTAGGTTCGCGGCCCTAAAACCCGGTGAGACTCATGTCCCTGCGTCAGCAACTGAACGATTCCATGAAAGAGGCGATGAAGGCCAAGGATGCCAAGCGCCTGGCCACCGTTCGCCTGGTGCTGGCCGCGCTCAAGGACCGCGACATCGCCGCCCGCACCGAAGACAGCCGCGAGCTTTTGGGCGACGACGAAATCCTGGGCCTCATGGCCAAGATGATCAAACAGCGCGAAGAATCCGCCATCGCCTTCGACGCCGGCAACCGCCCCGAACTGGCCGCAGGCGAGCGCGAGGAGATCGCCATCATCCGCGCCTTCATGCCGGCCCAGATGGACGAGGCCGGGGTGAAGGCGGCGGCCCAGGGGGTGATCGCGGAACTCGGCGCCACCTCGATCAAGGACATGGGCAAGGTCATGGCGGCGATGAAAGAGCGTTATGCCGGCCAGATGGATTTCGCCCGGGCCTCGGCCATCGTCAAAGAGACCCTGTCCGCGCCGAAATAGGCGAAAATTCTGCCTGATTCACAGGAATCCGGGCCGGTTTGGGCGCAATTTGCGGCCGGAACGCCTAGATTGTCCTCATGCGCTATGGCGAGGGATTGCTGGAGGAGATCCGGCGGCGGACCGATCTGGTCGCGCTGGTGGGGCGGCGCGTCAAGCTGGTCCGCAAGGGCCGCACCATGTGGGGCTGCTGTCCTTTCCACAGCGAAAAATCGCCCAGCTTCAAGGTCGAAAACGAACGGCGCGCCTATAAATGTTTCGGCTGCGGCGCCGGCGGCGATGCCTTCAAATGGCTGATGGAAACCGAAGGCCTGTCCTTTCCCGAAAGCGTGGAAAAACTCGCCGGCGAAGTGGGCGTCGAATTGCCCAAATGGTCGCCCGACGACGAAGCGCGCGAGCAGAAAAAGAAATCGCTTTATGACATCGTCGAATTGGCGGCGCGGTTTTATGAATCGCAATTGTTCGCCGATGCCGGCCGCATGGCGCGTGACTATCTCAAATCGCGCGGGCTCGACGGCGCCGCGGCCAAGCAATTTCGCCTTGGCTATGCACCCGCCAATGGCCAGGCCTTGGTCGAACATCTCAAAAGCCAGAATGTCACCCAGGACGACATGATCGCCGCCGGCCTGGCGCGCCCCGCCGAAGCCACCCACGAGGCGGGAAAAGAGCGGCCGATGCGCGATTTCTTTTTCGACCGCTTGATGTTCACCATCACCGATGGCCGCGGGCGCCCAATTGCGTTCGGCGGGCGCGGGTTGCAGCCCGATGCCAAGCCCAAATATATCAACACCGGCGAGACGGTGCTGTTTTCCAAAGGGTTCAATCTTTACAATTTCGCCAGTGCCCGGGCCGCCGCGATCAAGGCCAATACCATCCTTGTCGCGGAAGGCTATATGGATGTGATCGCGCTGGTGCGCGCCGGCTTTGGTCATGCGGTGGCGCCGCTGGGCACGGCGCTGACCTCGGACCAACTGCAAATGCTGTGGCGCATGGCGGCGGAACCCGTGCTGGCCTTTGACGGCGACGCCGCCGGATTGAAAGCGGCCCATCGCGCCGCTCATCTGGCGCTGCCGGCCCTGAAGCCGGGCTATTCGCTGCGCTTTGCCTTTTTGCCGGCCGGGGAAGATCCGGATTCGCTGATCGCCCGCTCCGGCGCCCTGGCGATGGCCAAGCTGATCGATGGCGCGCTGCCTTTGTCGGAAGTGCTCTGGCGCACCGAGACCGAAGGGAAAGATCTTTCCACGCCCGAGCGCCGCGCCGGGCTGGAGCATGTCTTGCGCGAAATCGTGGCCCAGATCACCGACGCCAAGATCGCCGATTACTATCGCCGCGATTTCGATCAGAAAGTGTTCGAAAGCTTCAAGCGGCGCGCCCCGGCGGCCCCGCGCCCCGCTTTTACGCCCGCCCGTTCTTTCAGGGGTCGCGGCGGCTTCGAAAAGCCCCGCCCCCAGGCGGGCACCCCCGAGGCGGTGTCGCCCGCGGTCAAGGCCTCGCTGCTGGCCCGGGCAGGGCAGGCGGGGGCCCTCAAGGTTAAGGAAAGTGAACTGGCGGCCCTGTTGCTGCAGGATCCCGGCCTCGCCGCCCGCCATGGCGAGATGTTGGCCCAGCTCCCCATCACCGACCCGTCGCTTGACAGGCTGCGTCACGAGCTTTTAAACCTCGCCGCCTCCGGCTCCAGCCTTGAAAAATCGCCGGTTTTGAACCATTTCAGACGTCTGGGAATGGCCGATCTGATCGCGCGTCTGGCCCTGCCGGACGAGACCCCGGCCGAGCCGGACCCCTTGTCGGAGCATGACACTGAAGCCCGTTTCCTCCGCGCTGCCTTGGACTTGCGCAAATTGGCGGAATGGGAACCCGAGCGTGCCCGCGCCCTGGAGCGGTTTGCCAGCGAAGGCAGCGAAGAAGCCTGGGCCGCGGCCAGCCGGTTCCTGGCGCCTCCCGGCGAATAGCCGCAAAAGCGGATTCTCTCTCCCTACTATCGGGGCTCTTTAGGATAGACCTGTGACCAAGCCTGCTTCACACAAGAAACCCGCCCATAAGGGCAAGCCGCCGGCCAAAAAGCCGGCCAAGGCGGCCGCCAAGCCGGCCCATGCCAAAAGCGCGGCCGTCAAGAAATCGGCCAAGGCCCCTGCCAAGCCGGTGAAGCCTGCTGCCAAGGCCGCCGTCAAAGCGGCGGTGAAGCCCGCTCCCAAGGGCAAACTCGAACTCGATAAGAAGGTCAAAAAGCCCGAACCCCTGCTGAAGGGCCAGGATACCAAAGCCAAGATCAAAGCCGCCGCCGCCAAGGTCTCTGCCGAGGCCGCCAAAAAAGCCCCCCTCCCCGTCATGCCGGTGAAGAGCGGCAAGGTGCCGCCCAAGAAGCCGGGCGAGAACGAAACCCCGGGCGATCCGGATTCGCCTCTGCTGGATATGTCGGATGTGGGCGTCCGCAAGATGATCGCCCGCGCCAAGCAGCGCGGCTATGTCACCTATGACGAGCTCAACAAGGTCCTGCCCTCCGACAAGACCTCGTCCGAGCAGATCGAAGACACCATGGCGATGCTCAACGAGATGGGCATCAATGTCATCGAGAGCGAAGAGGCCGAGGAAGGCGAGGGGGAAAACCTTCCCGCCGCCATGGAAGGCAAGGCCCTCGCCACGACGCCCAAATCCGGCGAGCAATATGACCGCACCGATGATCCGGTGCGCATGTATCTGCGCGAGATGGGCAGCGTCGAGCTCTTATCGCGCGAAGGCGAAATCGCCATCGCCAAGCGCATCGAGGCGGGGCGCGAATTGATGATCGGCGCCTTGTGCGAAAGCCCCCTGACCTTCGAGGCGCTCACCGTCTGGCGCGACGAGCTCAACGAAGGCAAGGTTCTCCTACGCGACATCATCGATCTGGAAGCGATGTATGGCGCCGGCCCCGATGGCCAGCCCGCCAATGTGCCTCCGCCGGTGGGCCCCGACGGCAAGCCGCTGGACAATTCCGCCCTGAACGGCGCCGCCAATGGCGAAGTGAAGATGGCGGAATTCAAGCCGCCGCAATTCCAGAAACCCGCTCCCCCTCCGCCGCCGCCCCCGCCGCCAAAAGCCAAGGTGGAAGGTGAGGAGCAGGATCCGGCCGAAGCCGCCGCGGCCGCCGATGCCGCCTCGGACGGCGATGATTTCGACGACGAAGGCAATCTGCCGCTCTCGGCCATGGAAGCCGCGCTCAAGCCCCAGGTGCTGGAAGCGCTGGACAATATCGCCGGCCTCTACAAGAAGCTGGGCAAGCTGCAGGACGCTAGCGTCGAAGCGGCGCTGGCCAGCGACGAGCTTTCCACCGGCCAGGAACGCCGCTTCAAGAAACTGCGCAACGAGACCATGGATCTGGTCAAGTCGCTCAAGCTCAACAACAACCGCATCGAAGCCCTGGTCGATCAGATGTACGGCATCAATCGCCG
>JAICHV010000024.1 GCA_025924715.1 Alphaproteobacteria bacterium | reverse complement strand
GACTTCGGGATACTCCTTCAGGAATTCCTTCATCCGGGGCAATAGCCAGTAAGAGCCGATGCCGTGGCTGGTGGTGATCTTCAGGGTTCCGCGCGGGGACTCGTGGATGTTCTTGAGCGTCTCTTCCGCCGCCGCCAGCTTGGCCAGCACTTCGCTGACGGTTTTGTAGAGCATCGCCCCTTCATCGGTGAGGGTGAGGCCGCGGGCATGGCGCTGAAACAGCGGGGTGGAGATTTCCTCTTCCAGCGCGCTGATCTGCCGGCTCACCGCAGACTGGCTGAGGGTGAGCTGCTGGCCGGCATGAGTGAAGCTGCCGGCGGAAGCGACGGCATGGAAAATTCTAAGCTTGTCCCAATCCATATTCTTTACCCCTCTGCCTTCGCCGGGCCCAGGCCCAGCTACGGCATCTCTCGCTCCATGCGCTTCGCACAAAGGGAGAGTCTGGGCTGTGCCTGCCCATCAGGCATGCCAACTAAGCCGACAACGGCAAATCCCCGCCATGCGACGCGGCCAAGAACCGCTCCGCCTCGAGCGCCGCCATGCAGCCCATCCCGGCGGCGGTCACCGCTTGCCGGAATATCTTATCCTTGACGTCTCCGGCAGCGTAGACCCCCGCAATACTGGTATGCGTGGAGTCGGGGGCGGTCTTGATATAGCCGCTCTCGTCCATCTCCAGCTTGCCCTTGAACAACTCGGTGGCCGGGGAATGGCCGATGGCGACGAACACACCGTCCACCGCCAACTCGCGCTTGGAGCCGGTGATCATGTTCTTGATCCGCACGCCGGTGACGCCTTTGGGCTCGGCCGTGCCCAGCACTTCGTCGATGGCGCTGTCATAAAGCACCTCGATCTTGCGATTGGCAGAAAGGCGCATCTGATTGGTCTTGTCGGCCCGCAAGGTGTCGCGACGATGGATCAATGTGACCTTGTCGGCGAAATTGGTCAGGAACAGCGCTTCTTCCACCGCGGTATTTCCCCCGCCCACCACCGCCACCTGTTTGCCGCGGAAAAAGAATCCGTCGCAAGTGGCGCAGGCCGAAACGCCGAAGCCTTGGAACTGGCTTTCGCTGGGCAGGCCCAGCCAATTGGCGCTGGCGCCGGTGGCGATGATCAAAGCATCGCAAGTATAGACCTCGCCGCTATCGCCGGTGAGGGTGAAAGGCCGGCGCGACAGCTCGACCGAGGCGATGGTGTCGGTGACGAATTTGGTGCCCAGGTGCCTCGCCTGTTCCTGCATCTGGTCCATCAGCCAGGGGCCCTGAATGGCCTCGGCAAAGCCCGGATAATTCTCAACCTCGGTGGTGATGGTGAGCTGGCCGCCCGGCTGGATGCCGGCGATCAGGGTGGGCTCCAGCATGGCGCGGGCGGCATAGATCGCCGCGGTGCAGCCGGCCGGGCCGCTGCCCAGAATGACGACTTTGGAATGGGAGCTCATGGAACGCCTGGATAAAGGGGCCCTCATATCGGAAGCCGGGCGGCAAAGGTCAAGCACCCGGGAAAGCCCAGCCGCTGCATGATGTTAGCCCGCAGGGCGGCTCGTTTGATTGGTCCTGTCCGCGACTCGCCCCGGAGTGAAATATTATGCTGATTATGCACTTTACAAACGAACCGGGTTCCGGCACTATTCACCCATTGAGAGGGTGTCGCCATGAACTTGTCCCAGCTTTCGAAGCTCACCGAGGATAAGGCCCGGGAATTATTGGAAGAAATCCGCTGGGGCGGGACTCCCAAGTGCCCCCACTGCACCACGGACAAGGGCGCCTACAAGCTCTTGGAAAACAAGGATAAAAAGGTCCGTGCGGGCCTGTATTCCTGCAAGGGGTGTGCAAAGCAGTTTTCCGTCACAGTCGGGACGGTCATGGAGCAGAGCCATATCCCGATCCGGATTTGGCTCATGGCGTTCGCGATCATGTGCACTTCAAAGAAGGGCGTGAGCGCCCTACAGCTTCAGCGCCAGCTTGGTCTGGGCTCGTATCGGACGGCTTGGCATATGTGCCACCGGGTCCGCCATGCCATGAGCCAGGACCCTCTAAAGGGGATGCTGTCGGGAGCCGTTGAAGTTGATGAAACGTACATTGGCGGGAAGCCGCGCAACCAGAAAGGCACTTCTCATATTGGGCGTGGCACTAAAAAGGCCGCCGTTGTTGCATTAGTTGAACGTGGTGGCCGGGTCCGCGCGAAGCATATCCCGAACGTCACTGGAAAGACCTTGAAGGGCGCAATCCGCGAAAACGTCGATCCTTCTTCGACCATCTACACAGACGATCTCTATACCTATCGGGGTATCGGCCAGGAGTTTGCCGGTGGGCATCACACGGTGAAGCACCTAGCGGGGGAATACGTTAGAGGTGAAGTGCACACCCAGAACGTCGAAGCGTTCTTCGGCTTGCTGAAGCGGTCTATTACTGGCTCATGGCACCATGTCAGCAAGAAGCACTTGGATCGCTATGTTCAAGAGGCCGGGTTTCGCTGGGATCATCGTAAAATGAACGATGGGGCCCGGACTTTCACTGCCATTAAGCAGTCCGAAGGGAAGAGGCTGCTATACAAGAAGACTGTATCGGAATGAATAGCCCATTGGAATCATTGAAGGAATACTTGACTGCAAACGTTTTCAGCTTACATTTGAAGCGTTAGTTGGTGCCCGGCACCGGACTCGATACCGGCATCTCCGTAGGTGGGTGTGCAACCTCTTAGTCCCTACTGGCGTGCTGTCATTCTACTAACCGGGGCGTCCAACTAACGGTGCGGAAGTGGTGGGGTTCGAACCCACGGGACCCTTTCCCTCTGCTTTCTGAGGGCCTGAGGATGGGGGACCGCCCGGACCTAAACCGGGTGCAATAAACCGCTCTGCCACACTTCCGATAAACTGAAACCGCCCCTCCGGGGGCGGTACTATTCAAACATCTCCTTGTATTTCTTGGTCAGATACCAGCGGCCCTCCCGCTGCTCAATCGTCCCATTTCTCCTTGCTCTAAAGAGCGCGGTCCTTACCGTGCGCTCATGCACGGGTGTTCCGGCATCAATAAGCCCGGCAAATACTTCTGCACCCTTTAGTCCTGGGTGCTTCTCAATCATATCGACAACAAGGGCATGCCCCGATTTACCCTCCTGCAATCTCCCATGCACAACATTGGCACGAGGGCGGCTGGGCGGAGGCGGAGGGGGCGGAAGGGTTTTGTGGAGCGATGTGCGGGACTCTGGCACCTCTAGCTCCCGAAGCATATTGTCTAAGACCATGTTGATTTCGCGCTTCGCCTTCCGCACTGCCTCAGTGAAGCCCTTGGCCCGGCCAGTGGCTTCCATTTCAGAGGCGAACTTGTCGATCAAATCACGGGGCGGCATGAGACAGTCTCAGAGGGTTCATGAAAAAAGAACGTAAGCGGTCTAATCGGAGAATACAAGCTGAGGCGACCGATGAAACACTTTCACGTGAACCATCGGTCCAGCGGAGGAATAACGCCACTATCTCATTGAGCCCATTGAATTTTCGCGATGCCGTGAAGGGTATCCTGGCGGCGGCACCACTGATTAAGCCTGTGGACAGACGGAAAAAATGAGTCTGGTCAGGCGCTTACGCTGCCGCGACCGATGATTCATTTGCGAAGTGCATAATCAGCAATATTATTGCTTTGGCCGGGTCTGCCGCGTACAACCCGTCAGCTCACCAGCCCGACAGGATTTATTTTTGGAAAACCGCAAACTTGACGCCATCGACCTGCGGATCCTGGCCGAGCTGCAGGCCGATGGCCGCATCACCAATGTCGAGCTGTCGCGCCGGGCCAAGATCACGGCGCCCCCCTGCCTGCGCCGGATGCGGGCGCTGGAAAAGGCCGGCTATATCGAGGGCTATCACGCCGACCTCAACGGCAAGGCGTTGGGATTTTCGGTCACCGGCTTCGTCTTTGTCGGCCTCGCCGGGCAGAAGGATGCCGACCTCAAGCATTTCGAGGACCGGGTGCGGTCCTGGCCGCAGGTGCGCGAATGCTACATGCTGTCCGGCGAAGTGGATTTCCTGCTGAAAGTGGTGGCCGCGGATTTGGCGGCGTTCCAGAGCTTCATCACCGACACCCTGACGGCCGAAAAGAATGTCGCCAGCGTGAAAAGCTCGCTGATGATTCATGTTTCCAAGAACGAGCCCGGCGTGCCGGTGACGGTGCCGGAATAAAGGCCTAGTGTGCACATTGGCGAAACGGGGAGGAAAGAATGACCAAATTGTTGGCGGCTTTTCTGGTGATGTCGGTTTGCGGCGCGGCGATCGCGGCGCCGGCCAATATCGAAAAAGCGATTGGCGATCCGGCGCGTCCCGCGACGGACACCAGCCGCGATGCGGGGCGCAAGCCGGCGCCGGTCCTGGAATTTGCCGGCATCCGCCCCGGCATGGTGGTGGTCGATATGCTGCCCGGCAATGGCTATTACACGCGGATTCTGGCGCGCGCGGTGGGTCCCAAGGGACGGGTCTATGCCTATTTCGGGACCCAATATGATGCGCGTCTGAAGCGCCAGGGCCAGGACCCGCAGATGCAATTCAGCGACCTGAAGCGCATCTATCCCAATCTCGGCGTCATTTATGGCCCGCTGGAAGACTTCGTCACCCCCGAAGCGGTCGACATGGTCTGGACCAGCGACAATTATCACGACACCCATACCAAGGCCTATGCGATGGACCCCGACAAGGTGAACCGGCGGGTCTTCGCCTCGCTCAAACATGGCGGTATCTATCTGGTACTCGATCATCGTGCCGCAAAGGGCGCCGGCATGGGGGCCACAGAAACCCTCCACCGGATGGATGAAGACATCGCCAAGCGGGAAATCGAAGCGGCGGGTTTCAAGCTGGTGGGCGAGAGCAAAGCTCTCACCAATCCCTCCGACGACAACACCAAGCGGGTGTTCGAGGCCGGCGAGCACGACCATACCGATCAGTTCCTGCTCAAATTCCGCAAGCCCTGATCGCTCGCCCAAAAAACTGTAATCTCGCCGCCCTGTTTCCGCCCAAAAACCATTCGATAATTCGATTCCAGGAGATTTCATGAAAACCAGTGCAGTCCTCGCCGCCGCCGCCGTCCTGGCTCTTTGCACCGGTGGCGCCCTGGCCGCCGGGCTTCCGGCCCATATCCGTGCGGCCTTGGCCGACCCCGCCCGTCCCGCCGCCGACACCAACCGCGACGTCAATCGCCATCCGGGCGAACTCATCGCCTTTGCCGGGCTGCGGCCGGGCATGAAAGTGGTCGATCTGCTGCCGGGCGGCGGTTATTACACCCGCGTCTTCGCCAAGGCGGTCGGCCCCAAGGGCCGGGTCTATGCCTATGTTTCCAACAGCGGCGATGCCCGCATGAAAAGCCAAGGCAAGGATCCGGACAACCAGATGGCGGATTTCAAGGCGGCCTATCCCAATCTGGGCGTCCTCCACGGCCCATTGCCCAGTTTCGTGACCCCCGAGCCGGTCGATATGGTTTGGACCTCGGACAATTTGCATGACCTGCACAATTCGCCCACCTATCAGGCCGACCTCGCCGCGATGAACAAGGGCATCTACAATTCCCTCAAGCATGGCGGCATCTATATGGTGGTGGACCATCGCGCGGCCAAAGGCGCCGGCGTGGACGCCAGCAGCAAGTTGCACCGCATGGACGAAGACCTCGCCAAACAGGAAATCGAAGCAGCCGGTTTCAAGCTGGTGGGCGAGAGCAAGATTCTCACCAATCCCTCCGACGACAACACCAAGCGGGTGTTTGAAGCGGGCGAGCACGACCACACCGATCAGTTCGTGCTGAAATTTAGAAAACCCTGATGAAGTTTTGGCCTGCGGTTCTGCTCTGTGCCCTCGCTTTGCCGTCCCTGGCGATGGCGCAGACCCTGCCGCGCATCAAAGCCACCGTCATATCCTTTGACGGCCAGGCGCTGACCCTGGACGACGGCAGCGGCAAGCCGATGATGGTCGGTCTGACGCCGGCGACCCGGATCGTCCGCCAGGAAAAGCGCGCCTTGGCCGATATCAAACCCGGCGCCTATGTCGGCGCCACCTTGACCGTGGCAAAAGACGGCAGCCGCCATGCCCAGGAAGTTCATGAATTCCCCGAAAGCCTGCGCGGCTCGGGTGAGGGCCTGGTGGCCACCCCGAACAACCGCTTCATGATCGGCGGCGCCGTCAGCGCCGTGGCGCCGGGCAGCCTGACCCTGGATTATCGCGGCAGCGAGGGTGAGGACGGACCGGCCTGCAGCGGCCGGGCCCCCAAGGCCGGGGGCTGCAAGGGCAGCACCACCATCGCGGTCGCCGCCGGCGTGCCGGTGATCGCCTTGCTGGACGGCGACAAAAGCCTGTTGGTGCCGGGCGCCATCCTGGCGGTTTCGATCCTGGCCGGTCCGGACGGCAAGCCGGTGACCCCGGGCCTGACGGTCGAGGGCAATGCGCCGCAAAAACCGGCCGCGCCTTCGACGACCGCTGTGCCGGCGCCTGTGCCGGCCCGGCGCTAATGCCACCCGGCACCCTGGAATTTGCCGCGATCCTGGCTGTAAGCTCGCATTCCTCCCTTTATCGCTGGAGCGTCCCGTGAAGCGTTTTGTTGCCGGCCTTGCCGTTTGTCTTCTCGCCACCGCCGCTTTGGCCCAGGATCGTCCGCAATTCGGGACCTTCGGCGTCGATCTTTCCTCGATGGATCTGTCGATCAAGCCGGGCGACAACTTCTTCAAATATGTCAATGGCAAATGGCTCAGCCGGGCCGCGATACCGCCGGACCGCTCGCAAGTCGGCACCTTTCAGGAATTGCAGATCCTGAGCGAGAACCGCCTGGGCTTCATGGTGCAGGAATTGTCGGCCAAGCCGCAAAGCCAGCTCACGCCTGAGGAACGCAAGCTGCGCGATCTCTATGCGGATTTTGTCGACACCCCGGCAATCGAGAAGGCGGGGCTGGCGCCGGCGCGCAAGGATTTGGATTATCTGGGCGGGCTGGCGACTCTCGATGACGTGGCGCGGGCGATGGCGTCGACCCGGCTGCAGACGACCAGCGTCTACAATATCGGGATCGGCGTCGACGATAAGAATCCCGACAATTATTCGGTAAATCTCAGCCAGGGCGGGCTCGGCATGCCCGACCGCGAATATTACCTCTCGACCGAAAAGAACATGGTCGAGACCCGCACCGCCTATCGCCAATATCTGGCCGATATGATGAAGCTGGCCGGGATGAGCGATCCCGAGGCGCGCGCCGACCGCATCCTGGCGGTGGAAACGCAAATCGCCAAGGTCTCCTGGAATCGCGCCGACCGCCGCGACGAGGACAAGATCTACAACCCCATGCCGGTGTCCGCCTTGAAGACGCTGGCGCCGGAATTCCCGTGGAACGCGTTTCTAGGCGAAACCCATATTCCGCTGACCTCCCGCTATGGCGAACGCCAGGTGATCGTAGCGGAAAAATCCGCTTTCGAGCCGCTGGCGAAAATCTTCGTCGCCACCCCGGTATCGACCTGGCGCGATTATCTGATCGTGCATTACTTGCACCAGTTCTCGGCCTATCTGCCCAAGGCCTTCGACGACCGCGATTTTGCCTTTTACGGCACCGTGCTGCAGGGCCGCACCGAGCAATTGGCGCGGCGCACGCGGGGCGTGCATCTGCTGGACAACATCATGGGCGAGGCGCTGGGCAAGATGTATGTCGCGCGCTATTTCCCGCCCGAAGCCAAGGCCAAGGCGGATGCGCTGGTCGCCAATCTGCTCAAGGCCTATGAGGCGGATATCCGGACCCTGTCCTGGATGACGCCGGCCACCCGTGCCAAGGCGCTGGAGAAGATCCACGAATTCACGCCCAAGATCGGCTATCCGACGCATTGGCGCGATTATTCCGATTACGATGTGAAGCCGGGCGATCTGCTGGGCAATGTCGAGCGCAGCAATGAGTTCGAATGGAACCGCGAACTGAGGCGCATCAATCAGCCGGTCGACAAAACCGAATGGGGCATGACGCCGCCGACCATCAACGCCTATTACAATCCGTCGTTCAACGAGATCGTTTTCCCCGCCGCCATCCTGCAGCCGCCCTTTTTCGATCCCAAGGCGGACGACGCGGTGAATTACGGCGGCATCGGCGCGGTGATCGGTCATGAAATCAGCCATGGTTTCGACGACCAGGGCAGCAAATATGACGGCAAGGGCGTGTTCCAGGATTGGTGGACCAAGGAAGACCGCGCCAATTTCGATGCCCGCACCGCCGCGCTGGTCAAACAATATGACGCCTATGAGCCCTTGCCCGGGCTGCACATCATCGGCGCCAACACGCTGGGCGAGAACATCGCGGACAATGCGGGCCTGGCCATCGCGCTGAAGGCCTATCATATTTCCCTGAACGACAAGCCGGCGCCGGTGATCGACGGTTACACCGGCGATCAGCGCTTCTATCTGTCTTTCGGCCAGATCTGGCGGACCCAGGAACGCGAAAGCGCGCTTCGGACCCAGACTTTATCGAACGAACATGCGGTGGCGGAATTCCGCGTCATCGGTCCCACCCGCAACCAGGACGAATGGTACGCCGCCTTCAATGTTCAGCCGACGGACAAATATTATTTGCCGCCGAACCAGCGCGTCCATCTTTGGTGAGACATCTGTCGTGAAACTGGGCTGGGTCGCCCTCGTCCTGGTGCTGGGCCTTTGCGGCGGGGCCGACGCCGCGTTGCTGGGTCCGGCGCAAGTGGATGCGGCCCGCCTGTTGCCGCCGCCGCCGGCCGAAGGCTCGGACACCGCCAGGGGCGAGCTTGCCGAGCTTCACGCCATTGCCGATGCCGCGACGCCGCAGATGCTGGCGGCCGCGGCGCGCGATGCCAACGACCAGAAGCCCGACATGTTCAATGCCGTGCTGGGCTTTGACGTCACCCAATATCCGGCGGTTTTGAAACTGCTGCGGGAGGCGGGACAAGAGAGCAATACCGGCGCGGCGAAGCGCTATTTCCATCGCCCCCGGCCCTGGCAGGCCGATCCCAGCATCAAAACCTGCGTCTCGCGGCTGCTGCGCGAGGGCAATGATTCCTATCCCAGCGGTCACACCACCTATGGCTATACGCTGGGCGTGGTGCTGGCGGCGCTGCTGCCCGCGCAGGCGCCGGTCATTCTGGCGCGCGCCGCCGACTTCGCCCATAATCGCATGGTCTGCGGCTTTCATTATCGCAGCGACACGGTGGGCGGCCAAGCCTATGGCACGGCGGTGGGGGTGGAATTGATGGGTAATCCCATATTCAAGGCCGATTTCGACGCGGCCGCGGCGGAGCTGGCAGCGCGTAAGTAAAGCTTTACCGCCCGGCTGCCATCAACAATTCATAAGAGCGCAGCCGCGCCTGATGATCGTAGATGTTTGACGTCACCATCACTTCGTCGGGCTGATGGCGCGCGATAAAGGCGCCCAGCGCGGTCTTGACCGTGGCCGGGCTGCCCACGAAAGCGCAGGCCAACGAGGATTCCAGCATCGCCGCAATCCGCGGATCGGTGAGGAAGGGGGCAATGTCGTCAACCGGCGGCGGCAATTTTCCCGCTCTGGCGCTGCGCAAATTGATCACAGCCTGTTGATGCGAGGTGAACAACCGGCGGCCTTGCGCGTCGCTGTCGGCCGCCACCACATTGACGCCCAGCAGCACATAAGGTTTTTCCAGATGCGCCGAAGGGCGGAAGCCGGCGCGATAAAGCGCCAGCGCCGGTTCCAATTGCTCGGGCGCGAAATGGGAGGCGAAGCCGAAAGGCAGGCCCAGCACCGCCGCCAATTGCGCACCATAAAGACTGGAGCCCAGAATCCATACCGGCACACGGCTGCCGGCGCCGGGAATGGCCCGCACCGCCTGGCCCGGTTTGGGGGCGTCCAGATAGGCGATCAGTTCCTGAACGTCCTGGGGGAAATTTTCGATATCGCCTTCCAGCGTCCGGCGCAGCGCCAGAGCGGTGCGCGGATCGGTGCCGGGCGCGCGCCCCACGCCCAGATCGATCCGGCCGGGATAAAGCGCCGCCAGGGTGCCGAATTGCTCGGCGATCACCAGCGGCGCGTGATTGGGCAGCATGATACCGCCGGCGCCGACGCGGATGGTTTTGGTGCCGCCGGCGATATGGCCGATCACCACACTGGTGGCGGCGCTGGCGATGCCCGGCATGTTGTGATGCTCCGCCAGCCAATAGCGGTGATAGCCCAGGGCTTCGACATGGCGCGCCAGGGATAAGGAATTGGCCAGGGCCTGCGCCGCATCGCCGCCTTCCAGGATGGGAGCCAAATCTAAAACGGAGAAGGGGATCATGCGCGGCAGGATAGAGATAACGCCTGCTTTACCGCAAGCGCCGCGCCGGCGCCGGGTTATCGGCGGTTTTATTGCCCTCACCGCCGAAAGGTTTAATCGAATTTTCCGACAATGCGGCACATCTCTTGTGTGTAAGTTGGTGAAGAAAGAATGTTCGTTTGTCGCGCGATTGCAGATTTCCTAGCGTCCCGGACGCAAAATGCGTTTGAGTGATCGGCATGACGATGGATCCGGTGGTCGGCTTGATGGAGCAATTGCGCGGGGTCGAGGGGGTCATGGGCCCGGCCTGCAAAGCCAATGCGCGCAACTATTCGCGCGAACGCGCCGAACGGATCAATCTTATGCTGGCCAAGATCAAGGCGCTGTATGGCGAAATCATCCAGTCTCAGCCCACCAGCCTTTTGGGAGCCGGCATTGTCCTTCGCATCGTCGCGGGCCGCATGCCCTTTGCCCATGCCCGATATGGCGACCATCTCCAACGCATCGCCGACAGGTTGGAACAGGGTAGGCGCCTGCATGCCGATCTGGTCTGGCTGCGTGCCCTTGCGCAGGCGCTGCTGCGCGACGGCGAGGGCAAAAACGGCGCCGATTTGGGCCAGCTGATCACCCGCGCCATCGCCGGCATCGCGCGGCCGGTGGTGGTTTATCGCGCCGTGCTGCCGCCGGCGCGCCGGCCGCCGGATTGGAAGCATTTGGCGCTCGGTCCCGGTTAACGGAGCGGCTGACGCAAAGCTCTTGCGGGGACGGGCGATACCCGGGATAAATGAGCCCTATAAGAAAAACCGAGGGGCAGGACATGGCATTTGCGGCGTTGCGTGGCTGGACCCCTGTGCAAAAGCATGTGGTGACGGCGTCCTATCTGGGCTGGACGCTGGATGCGCTGGATTTCTTTCTGCTGACCTTTGTCTTCACCGATGTGGCGGCGGAATTCCACACCTCCGTTCTGGTGGTGGCGACCGCGAGCTCCCTGACCTTGATCTTCCGGCCCCTAGGGGCCTTCATTTTCGGCCGGCTGGCCGACAATTATGGCCGCCGTCCCATCCTGATGGTCAACATCGCGGTCTATTCGCTGCTCAGTTTTTCCACCGCCTTCGTCCCCAATCTTTCCACCTTCCTCATTGTGCGGGCCTTGTTCGGTATCGGCATGGGCGGGGTATGGGGGATCGGTTCGTCCCTGGCGATGGAAACGGTCAGGCCTGAGTCGCGCGGGTTCGTCTCCGGCCTGCTGCAATCGGGCTATTGCTCCGGCTATATCATCGCCTCGATCGTGTTCGGGGCGCTTTATGTTCATATCGGCTGGCGCGGCATGTTCCTGGTCGGGATCGTGCCGGCCTTTCTCTTGATCCCTTATGTCTGGGTCACGGTGCCGGAATCGCCGCTCTTCAACCGGGCAAAGGCGAAGGGAAGCTCGATCTTCAAGGTGCTGCGCGAACATTGGCGCTTGACGCTGTATGTCGTGCTGATGATGACCTGCTACAATTGCTTCAGTCACGGCACCGGCGATCTCTATCCCACTTTCCTGCGCACCCAGCATCATCTGGTGCCGGCCCAGGTCGGCACCATCGCCGTGCTGTTCAACATCGCCGGTGTGCTGGGCTGCTGGTTCGTGGCGCCTTTGAGCCAGCATTTCGGCCGGCGGCGGACGATGATCGTCGGCGCGCTGCTGGTGATCCCCTGCGTCTATATCTGGGCCTTCGGATCCACCCTCACCCTGCTGACCATCGGCGCCATGCTGGTCAATTTTTTCGTTCAGGGCAGCTGGAGCGTGATCCCCGCCCATCTCAACGAATTGTCGCCGCGAGAGGCGCGCGGCACCTTCCCCGGGACCGTCTATCAGCTCGGCAACCTCTTTGCCTCCTACATCGTACCGGCGCAGACCATCATCGCGCAGCACTACTCGTATGGCGTGGCGCTGGCTTCGGTGACCGTGGCGGCGGCGGTGGCCGTGTCGCTGCTGGTCTGGGGTTGCCGCGAGGCGAAAAACGTAGATCTGGCGCATACCGCCTGAACGGCGGTGACGCGCTAGGCCGCGATCTGATTCCAGCGCTGTTTCAGGCGTTGCAGCATGATGGCGACCGACAATTCGCGCTTGGGCGCGGGGCGCGCGTTCTTGTCGGCAGGTGCTTGACCGACCGCCATACGGGCCGGTCCCGGATTGGGCGGGGGCGGACCCTCATAGCCGGCGATGCCCGGAGCGACACCCAGAGCGAAGACGATGGCAGCGAAGAGTGCGGGTTTCATTCTCGCCTAACGCGGCATCCGGCAAGGGGTTGCACGCCAAGCCAGGCTAGTCTTGCGGAACCGCCTTCAGCGCATAAACCGCGTGATAATGGGAACGCTGGATCAGTGTGAGCGTATCGGGGGACAGGCCGAAGCCGGTTTGCCAAGGCACGCCCCAGAGCCGCACGCATTTTTCCCGCGCGAAGCGGCGCGACGCCTGTAGCGGCGATAGCGGTCCGGCGAAATCGGCGAAGCGGTGCTCGCCCACGTCATAGGCGATGAAATCGGGATAGAGACGCGCCAGGCGTGCCGCAAAGCGATGATCGTAAGCCACCGCGAAATAGAGATCCCAAACCTGCCAATCGACGAAATAATAGGGCACCACCAGACAGCCGCCCTCAAAAGCCTTGGCCATCACTTGTTGATCGGCGCGCCAATTGTCGTTTTCGTGGCTGGTATGCAGTTCCTGCGCATAGACCGCCTTTATGGCCAGCAGCAGCCCCACGGCCCCTGCCACCAGCCGACGGCGCGGCAGATATTCCAGGACGACATGGACGATCAGGGCCACGCCCAGCGCGGCAAAGGCGTAGGCGGGGACGAAATAGGTCTCGCGCGGCTGTTTGGCGACCAGAAACATGGTGGCCGCGACGATGGCGCCGCACACCACCAAACCGCGCTGGAACTGGAAGGGCAGGGCGCGTTTTCGCCAGCGCGCCGCGATCAGGACCAGGGCGAAAAGCTCCAGCGACAGCAGCATTTCGGGGGCATAGAAATTGTCGAGCACCATGTTCTGCCATAGCGTCGCCGGCGCCGGCAGGCCGGCGCCGCCGGTACCGTAATCGCCCCGATGGGTCAGGATATGCAAATTGGCCACCACCAGATGCGGCCAACGCGGCAGGATCGGCAGCAGCCAAGCCATGCCGGAAAGTAAAGCGGTCCCGAAGGCGTGCTTGCGGGCGCTCCAGCCGCGCAGCATGAAGATCGCCAGCAAAACCGGAACCGCGGTGACCTTGGTGGCGATGCTCAGACCGATGCATAGCCCGATGGCGGTGGCCAGGCGCGGATCATCGCGAGCGCCTTCTTGGCGCAAGGCGCAGCGGGCGAGGAATCCCGCCAGCACAAGACTGACGGCGAACAACACCGGCTCGGCATCGACGCGGTGAAAGGTGAAGAACACCACATCCGACGTGAAGATCAGGAGCAGGGCAATGACACCAGGGGCGATGGAACCGGCCGCGGTGCGCAGACTGCGGACGAAGAATATCATCGCCGCCGCGGTGAGCAGGGCGAAGACGCCGCAGACGACGCCGAGATAGAGTTCCGCATGGGTGATGATGTCGTCGGAGAGCGAGGCAAGACCGCCGAAGGGCAGGCGCGCCAGCCACAGCAGTAGGGAAATCGCCGCGATGGCAAGCTGTACCGGCGTGCCGGGGTGATCGACAAAGGCGGGGGTCTGCAGATTGAGGATGCTGAGGCCGCCGAACAGATAAGAATAGTCGGGATCGCCCCGGAACGGCCCAATCTGGCTGGCGACATGCCAAGCTTCGTAAAAATAGCCGGCCAGAAAAACGCCGAGTACGGCGCCGTGACGCGACAAAGGCAGCAAAGACTGGCGCAAGAACATCCCCGGGCGAGGGGCGCACCAAAACCGCAATCCCTGGAACGGTCAAGTCCGGGTGGGCGGTCGGGGCCGATCCCGAAGGAAATCGTTCCCTTGGGCGCGGGGACTTGTAGAATGGAGGGGCTGTCTTCGCGGATACTGTCATGATCGGGCCGGTCGATCTCATTCAATATCTGATCGTTGCGCTGGTGTTCGTGCAGCTCGAAATGTTCTTCCCGCTGCGTACCCAGCAAAAGACATTCCGCCGCCATTGGCGGGACGATCTGGTGATGCTGCTGGTCAATGGCTTGGTGATCCAGGGCGGACTGGTGCTCAGCATCGGCGCCATGGTGTCGGCACTGCATTGGGCGATGCCGGTCCAGGTGTCGGCATTCGTCAAGTCCCAGCCGCTGTGGCTGCAGATCGTCGAAGTCATGGTGCTGGCGGATCTGGGCTTTTATGCCGCCCATCGGATGTTTCACGCCGTGCCTTTCCTGTGGCAATTCCATGCCGTGCATCACAGCATCGAGGAGATGGACTGGCTGGCGTCTTATCGGGTGCATCCGCTGGACCAGATCGTCACCAAATCCGCCTCCTTCTTGCCGGTCTTCGCACTGGGGTTTTCCGATGCGGCGGTGTTTTACTTTGTGCTGCTGTTCAAATGGCAATCCACCGCCATTCACTCCAACAGCCGCATCAGCCTTGGACCTCTGCGCTGGCTTCTGGCCTCGCCGTTGTTCCATCATTGGCATCACGCCAATCAGCCGGAAGCGCTGGACAAGAATTTCGCCGGTCAGTTGCCGCTGCTGGACTGGCTGTTCGGCACCTTGTTTCTGCCCCGCCAGATGCCGGACCACTATGGCACCGATCTGAAGGTGCCCACGCGCTATGACCGGCAAATGTTGTTTCCGTTTCTGCCGCGGCGCGGTTAATTCGGATTTTCTAGCGCTTGCGGTTCTTGTCGTCCGGCAGCCAATCCTTGTCGCTGCGGCCGTCGAATTCGGGCAGCAGCGCCAGGAAGGCCAGGAAAAGCACCAAGGCGCCCGCGAGCATGATCAGCGTATCGCGGTCCGGCGTGCCCTGCAGCGCCAGTTGCCGGCGATGAAATTCCTCGGGCGGCAGGGACCAGCCCGGCGGCATCGCCCCGGCGGTGCCGCATCGGGCGGTGCTGCCGTTTTCATCCTGGCAGGTGGGCGCGGCGTCGGCCGAAGCGGCGCCATAGAGCAAGGCGGCCAGCAATAGGGTCCAGAATATGCGCATCACATTTTTCCGCCCCCCGGGGTATGAATTCTAATCCAGACCCTCGGCTTTGAGCACGTGGGCGACTTTCGGCCGGGCTTTGATGCGTTCAAAAAGATGATGAAGATTGGCCGGCATGGGGATATCCATTTTTTCCGCCCAGCGCAGCATCACGAACAGATAGGCATCGGCCGGGGTGAAATGGGTTCCCGTCAGGTAATCCTTGGCGCCCAGTGTGATCGCGGCATAGGCGAAGCGCTTTTGGATGGTCTCTTTCGCCGCCGCCTGTTGATCCTGTGGTGCCTTTCGAAAGAGGGGTGCGAAGCTTTTGTGGATTTCGCCGTTGATGAAGGTGAGCCATTCCAGAACCTTGTAGCGGCCGGTTCCCTCGGTTGGGATCAGGCCGGAGTCTGGCTTGCGATCGGCGAGATACTGCACGATCGCGGGCCCTTCGGTGAGGATTTCGCCATCGTCCAATTGCAAAGCCGGAACATAACCTTTGGGATTGATGGTGTAGTAATCCGCACCGGCCTGGGTCTTATGGGCCTTAAGATCGACTTTCTCGAGCGTGAGGGCGATGCCGGCTTCGGCGGCGACGATATGGGGCGACAGCGAACAGGCGCCCGGGGCGTAGTAGAGCTTCATGCCGTTCTCCCGTCCGCTGCCTTGCTCAGCGGGCGGAGGCCACTGCGATATGGCTGAGAGCGGCTTTCAGCCCGGGCAAAAGCCGGGTGAGGTCGTCATGCGCCCAGAAATGCATGAAGAACATGCGGGGATTTTCGTCCAGCATATGGCTGTGTAGGGCGGTGACTTGGATGTTGTTCTCGCGCAGCGCCCGCAGCACGGGATTGACCTCGGCGGCGGTCATCATGAAATCGCCGGTGATTGCCGCCTTGCCGCCGCCCAGGGGCTGGAAGTTGATGCCTTCGGACGCGCCCATCGGCGGATTGAGGACCATGCCGTTCATGCGGGGCTCTTGCGCGCGGGCGATACCCACCTGATAGACGCCGCCGGCATTGGTGCCCTTGGCGCCAAGGGCGGCATCGATCGCGGCGGTGTCCAGGTCGATGGCGGGCGGTGTGGCCGGGGCGGGCGCTACCGCCGTGAAGGGGGTATGGCTCAGCGCCAGTCCCTCATGGATGGCGCGGGCGATGGTGACGCCGTCGCCTTGCGCGAAGATATGCATGTAAAAGGTGGCGGGACTGGCATGGAAAAGGTGGTTGTGCAGGGCGCTGATCTGGATGTTGCCCTGTTCCATCTTCTTCATCACCGGGCCGATTTCATCCTCGGTCAGGACCAGATCGCCCATCGCCATCACCTGGTTGCCCATCGGCATGAATCCGACCCAGGAGCCCAGCGCGAAGCCCGGCTTCAAGGTGATCCCGTCCAGCGCGACGTTCAGATCGGTGCGGGGCAGACCGACGCGATAGACGCCGCCTGCCATCACGGTGCCGGTCTTGCCCAGCGCCTGACCGATAGCGGCCCAATCGGGCGCCGCCGAGGCGGCCTGTGCCGGCAACAGCAACAGTGCGGAAAGGGCGAGAAACCGGAAATTGCGCATGGGGGGCTCCTTTGACCTGGAATGAAAATAAAAAATGGCGGGCCATGCCGGCCAGGCATTGGCAGAACGCCGATCATGCCCCGGCGGAACCAAAAAATCGCAATAATTGCTGCCAATGCGCGGTGCGGCCCGGTTCGGGGTCAAAGCCTGGTCGAGGACGGCCCCCCAAACCCCCAAAAAGGCCAGGTTTTTCAGGCATCTTGCGGCAACCAGGCTTCCGGTATATCTCCCAGGCTTCCCTGGCAGGACAGGTGGCCGAGTGGTTGAAGGCGCACGCCTGGAAAGTGTGTAACGGTGAAAGCCGTTCGAGGGTTCGAATCCCTCTCTGTCCGCCAACAAAACAGCCCCCGCATGGGGGCTTTTTTGTTGGCGGATAGGGAGAGGTGGACGGGCCCTTGTTCGAGGGCAACGCCGACAGGCGTTGACGGGCGCGAGCGCAGTGAGCGATCCGAGCGATAGCGAGGACGCCAAACATGCCTTGAGCATGTTTGGCGCAATCCCTCTCTGTCCGCCAACCCCGCACGATTGGCTTTGCAGGTCAGGGGCGCCGCTGTTGGCAAGGCGCCGCCAGCGCAAAATTCGTTCTGACATAGGGTTGAAGCGGACCGAATTTCGGTCCCGGCCGCCAAATGCGCGTATCTGACAAGCTGTCATAGAGCTTGGCGAAGTCAGCCTCTTCGGAGCCGCGCCGGTGATCGGAGAAATTGGGGCGGCGATTGATATCGATTGTCACCACGTCTGGGTGCATGTGGGTCATGGCTGCGTAACCTTCGCCGACCGAGAGGCTTTGAAACTCAGGCGGCACATAGGTGTATGGCGCCGCCAATATTTTCGCCGTCGCGGGCACGCAGCGCTCGTACCACGCGCCGATCTGCTGATTTTCCGCCGACAAGGCCACAAACAAATTTGGATATTTCAGCAGATAGGACCATCCCTCGGCGGCCTGCGCGGCTGCGGTCGTCCCGATCAGGATCACCGCTGCGACGCGCCAATGGTTCGGAGCCAATCGGCGGCGCAAAGCATCGCTCATTTCGGCAAGCCCATAAGCGGCAATAAGGGCAAAGAGCGGCGTCAGCAGCAGCGCGTAATTGGCCCCTTGCGAATTGACCGTCTGGATGAGGAACGCTGCAAAGATCATGAAAACGCAAAGCACAAATATCAGCGGCAGGCGAGGGCCGCGAAAATCTCTCCGGATCAGCGCCCATAGCAGCGCGGCGATCCCCAAAAGCCCCAGCAGTCCGGTGAGATGTCCCACATAATCGAAGTCGGGGCGGTCGTAACCGAAGAACAGCCACAACCAGCGCAAACCGATCCGCTCTCCCCCACTCAGCGCCTGCGAGCGCAAATAGATGGATTGGATAAATTGCAGATGCCACAACAGCCAAGGCGACGACAGGGCGAAGGCTGCCATGAAGGCGGCGCCGACACCCGCCACAATTGCGGCCCGCCGGGCAAATTTGGTTTGAAGCCCTGGTATTGTCCCTGTCGCGGCATATCGCAGCGCCATGCCGACCAATATCGGGCCTGCCACGGCACTCAGCATCCGCAAGATCTTCACCGCTGTCAGCAAAGCCGGCGACCAGCTGTTTTCCGGCAAGAGCAGATAGCCAAGAATATTCTCGTGACGCAGGAAGGCGAGCAGGACCAGCGCGATGCCGGTGGGCAGGCAGAGCACGGCAAAAGCCCGCCGCGGCCATGCCGATAATGAATTTGTCTGGGCCGCTATCGGCACCTTGAAGGCGCCGAACAGCAAGAGGGGAATCAGGAACATGCCCTGATATTTGGTTCCGAATGCCGCGCCCGCGGCCGCGGCCGAGCCCAGCAGGAAACGCAAATCGGCGCGCAGGCCGCCCCATGCGCCCTTGCCGGTCTCAAAGGGCTCGAAAGCCCGTGCCAGCAGATATAGCGACAGGACGATGAAGAAGATCTGACAAATATCCGGCTTCACCTCCAGCGCATAAATCACGAAAAGCGGAGAGGAACCCAGGACCAGGGCCGCAAACAGCGCGATGATGGTTCCTAGGTAACGGCGGGCGAAAACATAAATCGTGGCGATCGTGCCCAGCCCGCCCAGCAGCGACAGCAAGCGCAGAATGAAAACGATGGCGCGCTCATTCAGCGGAAACAGGATGCGATAGACGGCGGAAATGGCGATGGCCAGGTTGAAGTAGAGATGACCGTAATCGTTGAACGGAAAGCGCAGGCCGGGTGAGGCCAAGGCTGTGGCCACAGCCTGAACCTGGTTGGCGGTATCGACATTGTAGGTCCGAATCTCGCGATAATTGTTGGCGAGGGTTTCAAAAAAATAAGGCGGGCAATAAGCCAGAATCGAGACGACGATCAGCCCCAGGCCCCATAGGCCGATGGCTCTTATACGGGGGGATGAGGATTGCATTTCGGCCCAGCAGATGACATGGGAGGCCACACCATTTGCCCGCAATTTTCAATAGCACCCCCTGAAATCCGGACCCCGAAAAAGCTTGGGTTATTCCTCCTCAATGCGGTAAACTTGCCAAATTCGACCGTTCCCCCTTTGCCTTGTCGCCACCCTCTGAGAGTTCGGGGCGCGGAGTTCTCGTGATATGACGATTACCGACACAAAGCAGACCCCTTCCGATCGCGACGCATGGGATGCGCATTGGTCGAAAATCGACAGCTTTACCGAAATCAGCTCGGGAAAGATTTATCGGGACAAACTGGTGACCGACCTGGTGCGGCGATTTTATCGCCCCGGGGACACGATCGTGGATTTTGGCTCCGGGCAGGGCGATCTCATCCGCATCCTTGAGCCCTATTTGGCGGATAGCCGTGTGATCGGCCTGGAAATGAGTGCCGTGGGAATCGAAATCGCACGCCAGAAAACGCCGCGCGCCGAGTTCTACCAGGTCGATTTGCAGTCCCAGCAGCTGGCGCTGCCGCAGTTGCGCAATACCGGGACCTTATGCGTCTGCGCCGAGGTCATCGAGCATCTCGATCATCCGTCGCGCTTTCTTGTCAATGTCGGCCAGTTCCTGGCCCCGGGCGGACGGCTCATCATCACCGTGCCGGGCGGGCCGATGAACGCCTTCTACAAATCGATCGGCCACCGCCGGCATTTTACCGCCGGTGCGATGGCCGCGCTGGTGGAAGGCTCGGGTTTGAAGGTGGCACGCATTTATCGGGCCGGCTTTCCCTTCTTCAATATCTTCCGGCTGCTGGCCACGATGCGGGGGGAGAAAGCGCAACAAGATGCGCAAGGCAAACCTTCCGCTCTGGTTCGGGCCGTGTTTGCGAGCTTTGATTTTCTGTTCCGATTCAACCTTGCCAATGCGCCGTGGGGCTGGCAGCTAGTGGTCGTGGCGGAAAAACCACGCTGATATTCCCGGCAGGTAACATAACAGGGGCCAGACTTGCCTGAACATGCGAGCCGAGCCGCCGAGGGAAAGATTTTGATCTCCCTCGTCGTGCCGGTCTATATGGAAGAAAAGAATGTCGCGCCCTTCCTGGACCGGGTGGTGCCGGTGCTCGAGCGCATTGGCCCTTACGAAATCCTCTTCACGCAGGACCCGGGGGCAGACGCCACGGAAGCGGCGATCCGTGCGGCGGCGCAGCGCAATCCCGCCATCGGCTTGATTGTCTTCAGCCGGCGGTTCGGCCAGCCCGCCGCCGTGATGGCCGGTATCCTCAATTGCAAGGGCGCCTGGTGTGCCGTCATCGATGTGGATCTACAGGATCCACCCGAGCTGTTGGAAGCGATGATGGCCAAGGCGCAGCAGGGCTTCGATGTGGTGAATGCCAAGAGACGAACCCGGCTGGGCGAAACCGCCCTCAAGAAATTGGTGGCGCGACTTGGCTATTCCCTGATCAACCGGATTTCCGATATTCGCATTCCGGAAAATGTCGGAGAGTTCCGGCTGCTCAGCCGGCGGGTGATCGAAGAACTGCGCCTTTTGCCCGAGCGGCATGGTTTCTTGCGTGGTTTGGTGCCCTTGGTGGGTTTTCCGCAGACCGTGGTCGAGTTCGATCGCGATGCCCGAACCATCGGCACCAGCAATTACAACCGCTATCTGGGTTCGGTGCGGATCGGCCTGAACGGCGTTTTCGGTTTTTCGACCATACCGCTGCAATTGATGATGTGGACAGGATTCGGTATTTCGCTGATCAGCGTGGCCGCGATCATTTTGATGGTTTTTTTGAAGTTCATGTCCGGCGCAAATTATCCGATGGGCATTCCGACCATTACCGTGTTGGTGCTGTTCATCGGCGGCGTGCAATTGACCGCTATCGGCCTGCTCGGCGAATATATCGGCCGCATCTATGACGAGGTGCGTCGCAGGCCGATGTATATCGTGGACCGCTCCGTGAATGTCGAGATCATAGATCCCAGGGGACCGGTCTGACCGATCCAAGCGCTGCGACATGAAAGACGTTCTTCCTGGCAATGGCGCGGGTTCGTCCTTGTGGAGCAAACTTCGCAAAACGGCAACGCCTGACCAAATAGCCCGCTATCTCCTGGTCGGCGGCGTTGCCTTCATCCTTTATTTTGTTTTGGAATATGGGCTGGAGAAGGCAGGCTTGCAGCCCTATGTCAGCCTGTCCGCCGCTTATGCCATCACCTTGGCTTATCATTACTCCACGAACCGCATCTATACGTTTGGCCATCGCGGCGGCCTTCGCGCGGCGCCCGGGTCCCTGGCAAAATACGCGGTGGTCAATATCGGTCATTATTTTCTGACCGTGGCCATCGTCGCCGCGGGTCGGCAGATCGGGCTGGACATGCGGATCGGTATGCTGGCCGCGGTGGCGGTGACCACGGTCACGGGGTATCTGGCCTATCGTCACTGGGTCTTCAGCATCTGACCAAGGGCGGTTCCGCCTGTGATATAAGCTATTGAAAGCCAGCGGGCGCTTTCTTAAGGTTCGCCGGCGCTGGGGCAGGAGCGCGCAAAAGGGCGTCGTAGGATGAAGATCAATCAAGACAAATGCGTTGCTTGCGGCAACTGCACCTATATCTGTCCGATGAATGCGATCTATATCAATCCGCAGACCGGGCGCTCGACCATCAACCGCGACGAATGTGTCGAATGCTATGCCTGCTACAATGGTTTCAGCGCCGAAACCTTGCCGCCGCGCACCGTCCGGCTGACGCGCAAATTCTTCAGCCTGTTCGCGCTACGGTTCGATCCCGAGCCGGATATTTGTCCCACCTCCGCCTTCGAGCCGGATGAGCTGGCCTGGCCGCGGGTGGTGCGCCGGGCTTTTTCCGATCCCTGCGTCCCCCATGAATCGACCGGCGTCATCGGGCGAGGCACCGAGGAAGTCAAAACCAATGAGCTGACCCATTGGGTGTCGCTGGGCGAGGTTGGCCTGACCATCGAATTCGGCCGGCCCGGCGTGGGCGCGCGGTTTCACGAGATCCAGGAGATGAGCCGCGCGCTGGCGAAGGTCGGCGTCAAGTTTGAAAAGAAGAACCCCATCGCCGGGTTGATGACCGACACCGCGACGGGCGATCTGCGCAGCGATGTCTTGAATGAAAAAGTCCTGTCCGCGATTTTGGAAATTAAAGTCCCGGTGGCGCAATTGGAAGAGATCATCCGCATCGTCTGGGATGTGGAAAAACGGATCAACACCATCGTGGTCCTGGGGATCGGGGTGCGGTGCGACGAGAATGGCGAGGACAAGATCGTGGCGCCGATCCTGGAGCGGCTGGGCTACAACCCGGCGCGGGCCAAGACCAATCTGGGCCTTGGCCGCGTCCATTTGCGCGATGTGAGCGGCGCCCAGCGCGAAATCAAAGTCCGGGACTTGGAGCGGGCATGACCAACACCCTGCACCGCTTCGGCACCGCAAAAAGCTTTTCGGACGACATTATCGTGTTCGCCCTGCCGGCCCTGGGCAAATGCGGCCAGGACGAAGCCTTGCCGGTTCTGCGCCGCTTTCTGGAGATCGCGCTGGAATATGGTCCGGTCAATATCGGCGATGCCCGCAATGGCGGCGCTTTGCGGTCCACCCGCTACAAAAACATTTTTTCGCATTGGTTCCGGCGCAACAAGCCGGATTTTCAGCAGGTCCTGAAGACCCTGACCAAGGCCACCACCATGTCGGTGGTGTTCGACAATCTGCCCGCGGCGCAGGCTTTCGTGCAGCGGATGAAGGACGAGGACCTGGGCATCAGCGTGAATATTTCGACCTCGATCGAGAACGCCCAGGCCTGTTGCCGCAGTGCCGGCCTTGTCCGCCACAGCCTGAGTTATTCGCTGGGGTTCGAAGGGATCGGCGACAATGTCCCCAACAAGCACGCCATCATGCTGTCGACCATGTGCGGCCATGGCATGATCGCGCATTCTTTCGCGAAAAAAATGATCGATTTCGTCAAAGAGGGGCGCCGTTCTCCCGAGGAAGCCTCGGCATCGCTGCAGCGGTTTTGCTCCTGCGGGATTTTCAACACCACCCGCGCCAAGCGCATCTTCGAAGACGCCAGGGTCGGCGGCAAGGATGAGTTCGTCAAGCGGGCGCGCTGTTGCGGCAATGATTGCCCCGATTGCCCCTTCAAGCCGGGCGGCCGGCAGTATGTGGCGCAATCTGCGGCCTGAATGGCCGCGTCGCGCGAGCGGGGATCAAGCCCTGGCGGCTTGCCGTGCGCCTTCCTGATAGATGCATTCGTCCTCGCGCCAGACCTCGGCGCTCTGGCCCGGATGCCGCAGAGTCTGCGCCGCGCGGATGGCGTTGAAATCGCTGAAATAGCCGCTGTTCAGGGCCAGTCGCAGAGCTCTGCCGTCCAGAATGCGAATTTCATATTGACGCATGGGTGCCTCCTCGAAATTCATTTAAGATCGGTATCGGGCGAGGCGCCACCCAATTCTCGGTGCATTAATGGACGCTGGCGGAAGAATCGCAGCTCCGCTCAGCGATGGAGGCGGCGCCAGCCCGTCAGCCGTTCCTGTTCGGCTTCCGCGATGCCGTAGATTCCGTCGGCCACGGTCTCCAGCCCGGCGCGATCCTTGATGGTGATGCTGCTGCGCCCCGTGGCGACCAGGCCCATCATTTCCAGCTTCTGAAGCGCCACCGTCACACCGGGGCGGCGGACGCCCAGCATCAGGGAAAGATATTCATGGGTCAGCCCCAGGGTGGAGCTTTCGATACGGTCATGCGCCATGAGGAGCCAGCGGGCGAGCCTTGTGTCGAGCTTGCCGCGGCCATTGGCCAGGGCCGTCTGCGCCGCCTGGACCATGAAGCCCTGGATGTAGCGCAGGAGGATGGACCTGAGGGGCGGGCTTTGCGCCACGATCTGCAGCAAAGGGCCGGCGGCGATACGCTGGCCGCGTCCGGCGATCTGGATATGAACCGAATGGGGGGATCGTTCGGCGCCCAGCAGGACCGCCGATCCGCTGCATCCATCGAAGCCGATCACGCCGACTTCGATTTCCTGTCCCGATCCGCCATGGGTGACGACCGAGATCAGGCCCTCATCGGGAAAATAAACATGCTCGATGGGGCGTTTGGGCATCTCCAGGATGAAGCGAAACGGCAGTGCGACGGGCTCGAGATGGGGCGCAAGACGCTCGCGATCTTCCGGCGAGATCGTATCGAGGATGTAATTGCGGCTGGACACGGCGCTTCCCGGATACCGGAGAGCAAAACGCGTCTCCACTTGGCTTTTGGAACCGCGATGGGTGTACGCAATAAACCCCGTTTCGAGCCAATCCTTAATAGGTTCTAAGACGTACACAAAGGCGGAAAACTATGTCTGATTTCAGACTTTGCCCCGAGAAGGACGGCGCCAGCAGAACGCGATTGGGCTATGACCATCATGCGAATTGCGAACGGGTGAGCGGCGGTGCCCATCTATTATTTCCATCTGCGCGAGGGCGCCAAATGTACCCGCGATTTTGAAGGCTCGGACCTTCCCGATCTGAATTCGGCGATCGAAGAGGCGCGGCAGGCGGCGCGTGAGATTGCCGCCGATCAGTTGCGCTCGCATGAGCGGATCAACGGACGACAGGTCGAGGTCGCGGACGGCGAGGGCGAGGTTTTGGCCAGTGTCTCGGTGCGCGAGGTTTTGGGCTAGATCCGCCCACCGCGGATTTTGATCGCGGCGCCCACCGTCGCGGCATCTTCCACAACGCCCTGCTTGAGAACACCCATATTGATGACGGTTCGCACGCCCGGGGCATATTCTCCCGGCCCGGCTTCGCGAATGGACCGCACTGCGATCGGATCGATCAGGATGGCCTGGCCATCGGGGCGGGTCAGCTTGACCAGACTCACCAGCGTGCCGTCCAGTCCGCCGGCGCCGTCCAGAATCTTGCCGATGCCGGCGACATAGGATTTTGTTTCGGCCGGCAGCGGGGTGCCGCGGGCAAGAAAATCGTCGACCTGTCCGGGTCCCGCATTGTAAGCGGCGAACAGCGCGGGATAGGCGTATTTGCCTTTCAGCCATTTCAGATAGGCGGCGCCGGCGCGGATATTGTCATCGGGATTGAAGGGATCGGGGCCGAGGCGGTATTGGCCCTGCATGTCCCGATAGGTCCCCGGCAGCACTTGCATGATGCCGATGGCGCCCTTGTCGGAAATCATGCGCTGGGTTTGGGTCAGCATGGTGCGTCCGCCGCTCTCCATGCGCATCACCGCATTGATCCAGGACACCGGCACGCCGAAGCGCTGCGAGGCCTTGGCGACCGGCGCTTTCCAGCGTTTGATGAGCCGCTCGGGGCTCATCTGCTGTTCTTCCTCGAATGCCGATTTGGGTTGCGCTTGCGAAGCCGGTGCTGCGCCTGCGGCGGGCGCGGCCAGCAACACGGCCAGCGAAAATAGCGCCAAGGCATAGCGGTCGCGGCGCATATCGGCTGGCCTAAGATTTCGCGGCGGACCTTAAAGGGCGCGCGCCGCCCGGGCAAATAGGCGGGCGGGCGCATCCCCGCTTCTTCGGCCGATGCGCCCTCCCGCTCAATTCCCGTCAATGCAGGCTGAAAATCACCATTGCGGTGGTCTCGCCGACCACCGGCTGGCCATTGTTCAGGGCTGGCTTATAGGCCCAGTGGCTGATGATCCAGCTCTGCGCCGCTTCGTCGAGGTCGCTGCGGCCGCTGGAGGTGACGATCTGTGCCTGTCCGACTTTGCCATCGGTCAACACCGTCAACCGCAGTGTCACTGTGCCTTCCGCGCCCAGCCGCTGCGCCAATGACGGATAGGGCGGGATGGTGTGGGTGGCGGGAAGCGAGACCGGGGCGCGGTCCGGTCCGGCGACCGGCATGGTTTCGGTGCGCGGCGGCGTGATCGGGGCCACCGTGGTCTGCAGCGGCGCATCATTGTTTGGCGCCGGGGCGATGACGATGCGCGGAGGCACCGCCGTCACCGGCGGAACGCTTGTCATGCTGGGCGGTGGCGGCGGGATCTTTGCCTTGACCGTATCCAGGACGCGTGCCTGCAGGTCGGGCGGATTATACGCAAAGCCGTGGTGGGTTTTTTCGAGGGCGAGGGCCCATAAAAGACACAGCGGCACGGCGACGGCCACGACGGACCAGGCCATGCGGCAGGAGACGGGACAGAATGTCGGAATGGTGATGTGTGAAGGGCGCTCCATATGTTGCCTCCATCAAACCGGCGAAATTGCCGGCGGCGCCATCATACGCCTGTCTGGAAAGAAACGATGGCAATGGCGCTCGCCCGAAGACGAAAGGAGGGGTATAATTGCAAAGAAAGTTCGAAGGCGCCGCACGCGAGGCGCCGGCGGGCGAATTTGTGCATAACGGCAACGTCTTGCGCATGGCAAGCGCCGCATGCGGGCCGGCGGTTCAGGCGTGGCCGGTGATCAGCCACAGAAGGATGATGATCGGCAGCGGCACGCCGAGCAGCCAAAGACAACCTGAGCGCATGCAAATCTCCTGAGCTGTTCCCTGCAACGCGTTCCCCGCCAAAGGGTTGCGCTGCGGGGAACCCAAACCGCTCGGCGCACGTTCAACGGCTGGCTCACAATGGAGAAAAATCCATGACCAGCACGGCTGTGGTTACCGAGGACAGTGCCACCATCATTGCCGAAGACCGTCATTTCCAATGGGGCGCGGTGATCGCGGGCGCGGCCGCGGCCGTGGCCACGGGCTCCTTGCTGGCCCTGCTGGGATCGGGGGTGGGACTTGCCTTCGCCTCGCCCACCGCCCGCACCGCGAGCGCCTTCGTCACCGCCGGTGCGATCTATTTCTTCGCCTGCCAGGCCTTCGGCTACACGGTGGGCGGCTATCTTGTGGGGCGGCTGATCGGCCCCGAAACCGAAACCAGCGCCGAAGAGGAATTCCGCGCCGCCGCGCATGGTTTTGTGATGTGGGCATTGGCGACCGGGATCGGGGTCTTGCTGGCCGGTTCCTCCGTCATGGGTTTGGCGGCCGCCCGCCCCGAACAGGCGCAGCCTTCCGCCTATTGGCAGGATGTTCTATTCCGCCCGGCGCCCAATACGCCGCAAGTGCTGAGCGACAAGGCCGAAGCCGGTCGCATCCTCGCCGCCGACGCGGTCAAAAACGGCGGCGATGACGACGACAACGCGCGGCTGGCCGACTTGGTGTCGCGCGATGCCGGATTGCCGGCCCAGGCCGCCAATGACCGCGTCGCCCAAGTCAAAGCGCGCATGCGACAGGATGCCGACGCCGCGCGCAAGGCGGCCGCCTCGCTCGCCCTTTGGACGGCGTTTGCGCTGCTGTTCGGGTTGATCCTGTCTATCGCGGCGGCGATCGCGGCGCGCTGGATGGACGACAAGGTCAGCTTCGGCTTCGCCCCGCGGCGCTAAATCTTGCGCTCCGCCAGCATCATGCGGCTGGCGTTTTCTGCGATCATGATAGTGGGCGTATTGGTGTTGCCGGAAACGATGGTCGGCATCACCGAGGCATCGATGACCCGCAGACGCTCAAGCCCGAACACCCGCAGACGATTGTCGACCACCGCCATGGGGTCTGAGGCAAGGCCCATCTTGGCGGTGCCAACGGGGTGGAAAATGGTGGTGCCGATATCGCCTGCCGCATGGACCAGGGCGTCCTCGCTATCGCCCACCTCGTGCCCGGGTCGGAATTCTTCGGGTCGATACCGCGCCAAGGCCGGCTGCGCCATCAGCTTTCGCGTCAGGCGCATCTCCTCAGCCGCGATGCGGCGGTCGTCCTCCGTAGACAGATAATTCGGCTGGATCCGCGGCACGGAGCCAGGCTGAGGTGACGCCAGGCGCACCGTGCCGCGCGAGCTGGGGCGCAGATTGCAGGGCGCCACGGTGATGGCGGGGAAGCGGTGCAGGGGCGTGCCGAAACGGTCCAGCGACAAGGGCTGGATATGAAATTGAATATTGGGGCGGTCCTGCGCCGCATCCGAACGGGTGAAGATGCCCAGTTGCGATGCCGCCATGGTCATGGGGCCGCGCCGCAGCAGCCCATATTGCAGCGCCATCCAAGGGCGGCCCAGCGGCGCATAATAAATCTGGTTGAGGGTTTTGACGCCCTGGACCCGGTACATCATGCGCAGCTGCAGATGATCCTGAAGATTGCGGCCCACCCCCGGCGCGGCATGCAGGACGGGGATGCCCAGCTCGTTCAGCCAATCCGCCGGTCCGATGCCGGAGCGTTGCAGAAGCTGTACCGAGCCGATGGCGCCGGCGCAGAGCACGACTTCGCCCCGGGCGCGAATGTCGACCCATTCCCCTCCGCGCCGAATGCGCACCCCGGTGGCGCGCTTGCCCTCGAACAGCACTTTGTCGACCGTGACATCGGTTTGGAGCCTGAGATTGGGACGGTGGAGCGCCGGCCTCAGAAAGGCGCTCGCCGCCGACCAGCGCCGGCCGCGCTTCTGGTTGACATGGAAATAACAGCTTCCCTCATTGTCGCCGGTGTTGAAGTCGGCGGTCTTGGGGATACCCATTTCTTGCGCCGCCTCGGCCACCGCATCGAGGATTTCCCAGCGCACCCGGGGCGCTTCGACGCTGAGCTCGCCATCGGCGCGGTGATGTTCGCTGTCGCCCAGGAAATGCCGGTCGAGGCTGCGGAAGATCGGCTGCACGTCGTTCCAGCCCCAGCCGGTCAGGCCGAGCTGGCGCCAGTGATCGTAATCCTGCGCCTGGCCGCGCATGGCGATCATGGCGTTGATGCTGGAAGAGCCGCCCAGCGCCTTGCCGCGCGGATAATTGAGCTTGCGGCCATTGAGGCCCGGCTCGGGCTCGGTTTCGAACATCCAGTCGCTGCGCGGATTGCCGATCAGGAAAAGATAGCCGACCGGGATGTGAAACCAGATCCAGTCGTCGGGCCCGCCGGCTTCCAGCAGCAGCACCCGCGCGTGCGGATCCGCGCTGAGGCGATTGGCCACCACCGAGCCCGCCGAACCCGCGCCCACCACGATATAGTCGTATTCGCCGTCCAATGCCGCCATCGCCGCTTCCACCGGTCCGGCGGTGGTTTAGCCAAAAGCGGCGCCGCTTGCCACAAGAGCTTGGCTGCCAGGGCCGCTTAGCCGGGGGCGCCGAAATCATGTCCCGTATTGGCGATCACCCGCCTGGGGAAATCATGCGCCGACAGCCGCTTCAGTTCCTTTTCCAGAAGCTCTTTCACCTTGGCGCGCGAAACCCCTGCCGCTTCGAACATTTCGCTTGTGTTGAGCGGCAGCGCGGCGCCCTGGTGCCCCGGCGGTCCCGTGATGCCAAGCTGCAGCGGGACATGGCCGCGCACACCGGTGATGACGAAGTCCTGGAACCAGGGCTGGCGCACAGTCTTGAGCGGATTGCCGATCAGGACGAGGGTGATGGTGGTTTCGCCTTCGAGGGATTCCACCTCCACAAACACCCCGGACCGGTCGGGCCGCCAGCTTTCATCCAGCATCGGCAATTGCCGCCAGCCGCAATGATAATCCCGGCACAATTGCGGACGCGCCGCATAAATGGCGCAGCCCTGGGCGCAATGGCGGCAGGGGACGCCCGCCTCTTTTTGGATGTCCGGTTTGTCGATGGCCATCACCGAGCAGCAGACGGTACAACCGCCGCACGCCCGCCCCGCCACCAGATCGATGCTGCCGGTCGTCATCTTGCCTGCTAGGATGCCATGGACGCAAAGCGAATGCGCCAGGAACTTTTTTTGCAGGTTCGGCGCCGGGATAGAGGGCCAGCATGTCGATTGAACCAAGAAATGACTTCGGCCGCGGCCCGGCACCTTCGCGCAATGTTTTCGGCGAGCCGTTGCAATCCTGCTCGACCGCGCCGGTGACCGGGTTTTTCCGCAATGGCTGTTGCGATACCAGTGTCCAGGATGTCGGCAGCCACACGGTCTGCATCGTCGCCACCGACGCCTTCCTGGTGTTCTCCAAATCGCGGGGCAATGATCTGTCGACCCCGATGCCCGATTATGATTTTCCCGGATTGAAGGCGGGCGACCGCTGGTGCCTTTGCGCGCCGCGCTGGCAGGAGGCGTTTGAGGCGGGACAGGCGCCGCGGGTGGTGCTGCGCGCCACCCATCAAGGCGCGCTGCAATTCTGCAGCCTGGACGATCTGAAGCGCCATGCCGTGGATCTGGCTTGACACATATCCTTCGTGCCGCGCCCCTGATTCTGTTGCTGGCTTTGGGCCAGGCGCAAGCGGCTCCCGGCTGTCCCTTTGCCGGGCAGCGTCCGATGCTGGTGGTGCGGCTTTATTTCGGCGATGGCGATGGGAATGGCGGCGCGGCGCTGTCGCCGGCGCAGTGGCAGTCTTTCCTGGCCGAAGTGGTGACGCCGCGCTTTCCAGATGGCTTCACGGTCTATGACGCGGCCGGGCAATGGCAGGGTCCCAAATCCCGCCGCATGGAGCGCGAAACCAGCCGAGTGGTGGAAATCGCGGCCGGCGATACGCCGGCCACCCGCAAAGCCGTGGCGGAAATCTCAGGCCTTTATCGTTCCAAATTCCACCAGCAAGCGGTGGGCCTGGTCACCACCACAGCCTGCGCGAAATTCTAATGCGAAGCGAGCTTTCGCTCGCGGTCCCGGTAGATCATCCAGAGATTGCGGGCATAGATGGGCAATGGCATGCCTTGGCCCAAGACCAGGGGCCAAGCGTTCAAGTGAACCGCATAGACGAAGCTGACCAGGCCACCGATTAGGCTGCAATACCAGAAGGCGATGGGAATCACGCTATGGCCTTCCTGTTCGCTGCGAAGCCACTGGATCAGGAAGCGGATGCCGAAAATGCCGGTGCCGAGAAAACCCGCGCCATTCCACAGCACGTCATAGGGATGCTGCTGAGCGTAGAGATACCAGTGGCCAATATACCCCATCGCAATTTTCCTCTTACAATTCCTCGGTCGAGGCGCGCCCGCCATGGCGGCGCTGCAGCCAGCGCACCCCTAGCAGATCGTGTATCGAGACCAGCAGGCGTCCGAGATTGGTGTATTTGCTGCGGCCGGCAAGCCGGGGGCGATGGCTGACCGGGACAAAGCGGACCTCCCAGCCCTCACGCCGAACCAGCGCGATCAGGAAACGGTGCAGGTGATCGAAATAGGGCAGTTCCAGGAAGGCCTCGCGGCGGAACGCTTTCAGGCCGCAGCCGGTATCGGCGGCGCCATCGCCCAGCAGCCGGCTGCGCAGGCCATTGCCCAGTCGTGAAGCGGCCCGGCGGCTGGCGCTGTCCTGGCGTTTGACCCTAACGCCGCTGACCAGACCCACTTTCGGATCGGCATTGAGGACGGCCAGCAGTTTGGGAATATCGGCCGGATCGTTCTGGCCATCGCCATCCAGGGTGACGATGACGTCGCCCTTGGCCGCAAGAACCCCGCTGCGGATGCCGCGGCTCTGACCCAGATTGCGGGGATGACGCAGCACGCGTAGGCCCCGGATTTCAGGTTTGAGCGCCATCAGCGCCTGATGGGTGCCGTCCTGCGAGCCGTCATCGATGAAGATAATCTCATGATGGGCGGCCAGATCGCCCGGGAGGCGCGCCATCGCGGCGGCAATCTCCCGCACCAGGGGGCCGACATTCTCGACTTCATCCTTGACCGGCACGACCACTGACACGGCCATGATTTCAGTTCTTTCTCGGCTTGGGCTAAGCAGGGACGCGCCTTATACAGGGCCGGGCGGGCCGGAAACAGCTTTCTGCTCTGCCCTTGGGGCGTCTGGCAGGGAAGGGCGGTTTTTTGCGGAAGATCGATGGCTGACGAGGATATCCCGCACCCCCCGCCTGCCGCTCGGCCGCATCGGCTGCTTTCATGGCTGGCGCGGCGCCCCTTTGTGGTGCTGGCGCTGTTTTGCGTGGCTCTTTGGGCGCCCGGCATCCTGAGCCTGCCGGCGCTGGACCGGGATGAGAGCCGCTTTGCCGAATCATCCCGGCAGATGCTGGACAGTTCCAATTTCATCGACATCCGATTCGGGCAGGTGCCGCGCTACAAAAAGCCGGTGGGTATTTATTGGGCCCAGGCGGCCGCGACGGCGCTTGGCGGACGGGTTTATGGCCTGGCCGGCAATGACACGCATATCTGGACCTATCGGCTGCCCTCGCTGCTGGGCGGGGTGGCGGCCCTGTTCCTGACCTACTGGATGGCGGCACCGCTGTTCGGCGCCGAGGCGGGACTGCTGGGCGCTCTGCTGCTGGGCTCAACGCTGCTGCTCAGCGCGGAGGCCAGCATGGCGACCACCGATGCGGTGCAGCTCGCCGCCATTGTGGGAATGCAGGGCGTGCTGCTGCGGCTCTATCAGGCCCGGGGCCAAAGTGAGTTCGGACAAACAAAGATCTCCCGCCGCATGGTGCTGTGGGGTTGGGCGGCGCTGGGAATCGGTATCCTGGTCAAGGGTCCGGTAGCGCCGGGCGTGGCGGCGGCGACCATCCTGGCGCTCACCGCGTGGCGCTGGCGCGCCGAACGATGGCAGAGCCTCGCATGGCTGAAGGCCAGCGAGCCGCTTCGGGGCATCGCCCTGCTGGCTTTGATCGTGGCGCCCTGGCTGATCGCGATCGGGGTGCAAAGCCATGGCGCCTTTTTCCAGCAGTCCTTGGGCAATGATTTCGCGGCCAAGGTGGCGGGCGGCCAGGAAGGCCATGGCATGGCGCCGGGCTATTATACGCTTCTTGCCCCCATCACGTTCTGGCCGGCGATACTGTTCATCCTGCCGGGAATCGCGCTGGGCATCAGCCGGCGGGGCGAGAATGGGATTCGCTTTCTTCTCGCCTGGGCGGGATCCTGGTGGCTGGTGGTCGAGGCCGTACCGACCAAGCTGCCCAATTATGCGCTGCCGGCCTATCCGGCGCTGAGCCTGTTGGCGGCGCTCTGGCTTCTGTCGGTCAAGCCGGCTGCGGCCGAAGCCGCGCCCAGCATTCTGGCACCCGGCGCGGACGAGCAAGGCGTGCCGGTGGCGGCGGCGCCGCCGCGCGATTGGGGAAAATTTCTGGTCTGGCTGGCAGCGGCGCAATTCGCGCTGGGCCTGGCGGCACTGGTCGCAGCCCCCATTCTGGCGATGCGCCGCTTTGGCGCCGGCGCCGACCCCCTGGTGGACGGCGCCGCCGGCTTTGCCGCGCTGCTGGGGCTGATCGCTTTGGGGCTTTTTCTGGCGGGACGAAAGCGCGGTGCCATGGCCTGGGGCTTGGCGGCGGTGTTCGTGGTGGTGCCGCTGCTGACGTCGGTGGTGGCGCCGCGGCTGGAGAGCGTCTGGGTGTCGGCGCGGCTGGCGGCGCTGGTCGCCAAGGACCGCGATCTCAACGATCCGCCGCCGGTGCTGGCCGGCTATGAGGAACCCAGCCTGGTGTTCGCCTTGGGCGCGGACACGGCGCTCAGCGACGGTGTGGGCGCGGCGGAAATCGGCGCGCGGCGCGGCGGGCTGGCACTGGTCGATGACGAAGAACAGGGCAAATTCCTGGCGCGGCTGGCCGAACTTCAGGCCGATGCGACCGCCCTGGACGCGCTGTCTGGCTTCAACTATTCGCGCGGCCGCGCGGTGCATGTCACCGTCTATCGCATCACCGCGCTGGACCCGACTTCGCGTCCGCAGCCGCATTGAGAGCTGCGCATAAACCGCTCGCGCTCTTGACAAGTTCTGCAAGGTCTTAAATATCGCAAGAGTTGTTCTTGTCCGGGAGACGGTCGAGCCAGCGGGGCACCGACGGACAGGCGGCTGAAAATCGCGAGGCGCTTCGGCGCGATGTGAGACACATGGGTCTTGAGAGTGCGCGGGGCCGCGCCGTCAGGTCCCTGACGCGATCCTTCCAAAGAAGTGCCGAGACCGCTCCCGCCAAGGCTCGCCTGGCGCTGGCCGACCCTATGGCGCGCCGGGGCCTGCCCGAAGCCAAGAGCGAATTGCGGTTTCCCGTTTCACCCGAATCGCGCCGGTTTTATCGGCGTTTCTGGCCCGATACGACGGCGGCGGAATGGAATGACTGGCGCTGGCAACTCAGGAGCCGCATCCGCACCTTGGACGAGCTGGCGCGCATCTTCCGGCTTTCGGAAGATGAATATGCGGCGGTGTCGCGCCACAAGGGCTCGCTGCCGGTGGGGATCACGCCCTATTATGCCAGCCTGATGGGGCTGAACGATTCGCAGGAGCCCCTGCGCCGCACCCACATCATGACCGGCGAGGAATATGTCCGCTCCCCCGGCGAGGATGACGATCCCCTGGGCGAGGACCACGATACGGTGGTTCCCGGTTTGGTACATCGCTACCCCGACCGGGTGCTGTTCCTGGCCACCGGCACCTGTTCGACCTATTGCCGCTATTGCACCCGTTCGCGGCTGGTGGGCAATCCGGGGGGCGAGTACCAGTTTTCCACCAAGCAATGGGACCAGGCCATCGCCTATCTGCAGCAGCACAGCGAAGTGCGCGACGTGCTGCTGTCGGGCGGCGATCCCCTGACGCTATCCGACGACAAGCTGGATTGGTTGCTGGGACGGCTGCGCGCGATACCGCACATTGAATTCTTGCGCATCGGCACCAAGATGCCGGTGGTGACGCCCCAGCGGGTGACGCGGGCACTGGTGCGGGTGCTGAAAAAACATCATCCGCTATGGATGAGCCTGCATTTCACCCATCCGACGGAACTGACGCGGGAAGTGGCGGAATCCACCGCCCGGCTGGCCGATGCCGGCATCCCGCTGGGCAGCCAGACCGTGCTGCTCAAGGACATCAATGACAGCCCGGCGGTGATGACGCCCCTGATGCATGGGCTGCTGAAGAACCGGGTCAAGCCTTATTACCTTTATCAATGCGATCCCATCCGCGGCTCGGCCCATTTCCGCACCGGCGTGGACAAGGGACTGGAGATCATCGGTGCGCTGCGCGGCCATACCACCGGCTATGCCACCCCGATCTTCGTAATCGATGCGCCGGGCGGCGGCGGCAAGATTCAGCTGGCGCCCGATCCGGTGATGGGGCGGGAGGGCGATTTCCTGCTGCTGCGCAATTTCGAAGGTAAGATTTACAAATATCCGGATCCGAACGGCGCCCTGGGGCGGGTCTTTTGACCGCTGACGTTCGTACGCGGGCGCTACGAACCGCTCGTCGCTCATGGGCCCAATGCCCACTTCGCTCCTCGCTCCTGGCCAGCGGATCAAAATCCCTCGCCCCAGTCGCGCCTGATGGGAGAACGTAATAATGCGGGCTTTGCGCATGGGCGTGACCTATGACCTGCGCAGCGATTACCTGGCGCTGGGCTATTCGCAGGAAGAGACCGCCGAATTCGACGCCGAAGTCACCATTCAGGCCGTCTGCGATGCTCTGGCCGGGCTTGGCCATGAGCCGGTGCGGATCGGCGGCATCACGCCCCTGACCGTGGCGCTGGCCAACGGGGAGCGCTGGGATGCGGTATTCAATATCTGCGAAGGGCTGAAAGGGGTAGCGCGCGAGGCCCAGGTGCCGGCGCTGCTGGAGGCTTTCCATATCCCCTATGTGTTTTCCGATCCGCTGACCCTTGCTCTGACTCTGGACAAAGCGATGTGCAAACGGGTGGTGCGCGATGCCGGGGTGCCGACCCCCGATTTCGCCGTGATCGAAAGTGAGGCCGATTGCCGCCATGTGCGCCTGTCTTATCCCCTGTTCCTCAAGCCGGTGGCCGAAGGCTCCGGCAAGGGCGTCGATGCGCGCTCGCGGGTGGAGGATGTGGCGGGCTTGGCGCACACCGCCGCCTCGCTCCTGGCCCGCTTCCATCAGCCGGTGTTGGTGGAGGAATTTTTGCCGGGACGCGAATTCACCATCGGCATCACCGGCACCGGAGCTACCGCCGAAGTGTTGGGCATCACCGAGATCGTTCCCAATCAGAATTTCGTGGGCCATGGTTACGGCTTCGAGAACAAGGAACAATGGGAAGACAAGCTGAGCGTGGTGCCGGGCACCGACGCCGCCGCGCTGGCGGCGGGTGAGGTGGCGTTGGCGGCCTGGCGGGTTCTGCGCTGCCGCGATGGCGGGCGCGCCGATGTGCGGCTGGATGCGCTGGGGCAGCCCAATTTCATCGAGGTCAATCCCCTGGCGGGCATTCGCCCCGGTTATTCCGATCTGTGTTTCATCGCCGATTATCGCAAGATGAGCTATCAAGACCTGATCGGGAAATTTCTGGCTTCGTTCCTGCGGCGCCATCCGGAGCTGGCATGAATATCGTGGTGCTGCATTCCGACATCGGCGCCGATGCCCCGCCGGAGGAGCAGGACACCCTGATTGCCGCCGAAGCGGTGCGGGCGGCGCTGGCGTCGCGTGGCTATCGTGTCGGCAAGGCTGCCTTCGCCAAGGACACAGCGGCGCTGCGCCGGCGGCTGGACGGGGCGCAGATGGTGTTCAATCTGGTCGAAGGGGTGGACGGCAAAGGCGCGCTGGCGACCCTGGCGCAGCACCATCTGTCGGAATTGGGCCTGGTGTTTACCGGCACCAGCGGCGCGGCGATGGATTTGACCAATGATAAGCCGGGGACCAAGCGCCGGCTGCGAGACGCAGGTCTCGCCACCGCCGATTGGAGCCAGGGGCCGGATTGGCAAGGGCTTGCCGCGGGACGCTGGATCGTGAAATCGGCGCTGGAGGATGCCTCGATCGGTCTCGATGACGGCTGCGTGGTGGAAGCCGCGGCGGTGCCGGCCCGGGCGGCGGCTTGCGCCGCGCGGTTTGGCGGCCAGTGGTTCGCGGAAAGCTTTGTCGAGGGGCGTGAGTTCAATATCGCCGTGCTGGGACGCACGCGCGCGCCGCATATCTTGCCCATGGCGGAGATGCGGTTCGAGAACTGGCCGGAGGGCAAGCCCCGCATCGTCGGCTATGACGCCAAATGGGAAGAAGAGTCTTCGGGCTGGCGCCATACCGTGCGGCATTTCGGGGTGGAGCGCGAGGAGCCCTTGCTGGCGGCGAAAATCCGCGACGCTTGCGAGCGGGTATGGGCGATCTTCGATCTGTGCGGGTTTGTGCGGGTGGATTTCCGCGTCGATGCCGCCGGCACGCCGTTCATCCTGGAGATCAACGCCAATCCTTGCATTTCGCCTGATGCCGGTTTCGCCGCCGCGGCGGCCGAGGCCGGGATGGCTTACGAGGATTTGATCGAAGAGATCGTCAGGGCGGCGACGTGACCCTTGTGGCGCTGGGCGCGAGCTATCCCTGTGTCATGGGCGGGCCGGTGATCAGGGCCGTCGACCCCAGGATCTTTTCCTTGCGCTATTTCACGCACTGCATGGCCTGCAGCTTCTGCAAGGACAGCTGCTGCGATCATGGCGTCGATGTCGATCTGGGCAATGTGGCGCGATTGAAAGCGTTGCCCGCCGCGTTCAAGGCGCGGGTGGGCGTGCCGGAAAGCCAGTGGTTCACCGCCGGCGTGACCGAGGACAGCGAATTTGCCGGGGCTGCGCATCGGCGCACAGCGGTGGTGGACGGCGCCTGCGTCTTCCGCGACCGGGCAGGGCGGGGTTGTTTGATCCATGGCTGGGCGCTGGAGCAGGGGATCGATTATCACAGCATCAAGCCGCTGGTTTCGACGCTGTTTCCCCTGACTTTCGAGCAGGGGGCGCTGGTGCCGTCCGATGAGGCGGCGGACGGCACCCTGGTCTGCAGCGGCCAGGGGCCCAGCCTTTATCAGGGCGCGCGGGCGGAATTGCTCTATTATTTCGGACCCGGCCTTTTGGCCGAACTGGATGCGATGGCGGATGGTTGAAATTCCCATTTTTGCCGATGTCGTGGCGGCCGCCGCCCGCATCAAACCTTATGCGGTGCGCACGCCGCTGGTGGAGAGCGCGGTGCTGGGCGAGCTGACCGGCAAGCGGGTCTTCCTGAAATGCGAGATTTTCCAGCGTACCGGCTCATTCAAATTTCGCGGCGCCTTCAACCGCATCGCCCTGATCCCTGAGGCCGAGCGGGCCGGCGGTGTGGTGGCTTTTTCTTCGGGCAATCACGCCCAGGGCGTGGCGGCGGCGGCGAAATTGTTCGCCATGCCGGCGGTGATCGTGATGCCCGCCGATGCCCCGCGTCCCAAGATCGAAGGGACGCGGGCGCTGGGGGCGGGAATCGTGCTGTATGATCGCCTGCGCGAGGACCGCGAGGCGATCGCAACCCGCATTCGCGCGGAACGCGGCGCCACTCTGATCAAGCCTTTCGACGATCCCGCCATCATCGCCGGCCAGGGCACGGTGGGGCTGGAGATCGCGGAAGATGCCGCGCGGCTGGGGGCGGTATTGGACCAGGTCTTGGTCCCCTGCAGCGGCGGCGGCCTGGTCAGCGGCACGGCGCTAGGTTTGAGCGGCGGCGCGCCCGGACTGGCCAAGGTCAAGGTCCATAGCGTCGAGCCGGAGAATTATGACGGGATGCGCCGTTCTCTGGCCGCGGGGAGCCGCGTGGCCGCGCCGGGCGGCGCGCTGTCGGTCGCCGATGCCCTGATGGCGCCCATGCCGGGGGTGCATGCGTTCGAATTGGCCAAGACCCTCTTGGCACCGGGACTGGCGGTGAGCGACGAGGAGTTGGACCGCGCCGTCGCCTTTGCGGCCGACCGGCTCAAGCTGCTGGTCGAGCCGGGCGGTGCGGCCGGGCTGGCGGCGCTGCTGGCGGGCCAAGTGCCCAAGGCCGGGACCGTGGCCGTGGTGCTGTCGGGCGGCAATGTGGGTTTCGAGGCGATCGCGGCGGCGGTGGCGCACTGGGATGCAAAACTTCTTAAGTGCTAATGCGTGGCCAGGATGAGCGCCGCGGCCAAAGCCAGCAGGATAAAGCCGATCTGCACGCCGGCGAATTCCAGCGACGGGCCTTGGGTATCGTCCTCTTCCGTCAGCGCGTCCTGGCGGCGAAGCCAGAGGTTCTGCAAGGACGGCGGTGCCAAGCTTTGGACGGCGTAGGGCGCGAACGTTTCCTGCGCCGCCAGCCGCGCCGCCCAGCGTTTTTCGTTGCGGCGATCGACGGCGGCTTTCAGCTTGCTCCAGCTCTTGAAGCCATATTCCGCGGCCAGGATGAATTGGGCATCGGCCAGTTGCGCCTCGGGCGCTTGGCGGTGCAGCCGCGTGTAAAGCGCCTTGGCTTCCTTGCGCAGATGTTTGATGTCGGGCCTGTCGGGCAATTCGCGATGGGTCATGGCGTACTCCCTCTCGCACGGGCGAAAAAAAATTAGACCCGCCGGCGCGGGTCAGCAAGCGGTCAGAACAGGGCGTGAAACAATTGCTGCGCCGCCGTCCAGGGACCACCCGGGTTCCGGTTGAAGAACAGCAGCCAGAGCCCCGCCAGAGCGGCCAGCAGGAACCCGGCTTGTGCGATCAGGCCGCTTCGCAGGAAACCGGCGGTGGCTTTGATGTCGGACTCCTGGTCCAGCAAGCCGTCCAGGCGAAAGCGCTCCGGCGCCAGGTTTTCGCCGCGGACGAGCGGAGCGTTGGGATTGCGCCAGGCACGCGCGGGACGGCTGACGGTAGATTGCAGCGCGGCCCAGGACTCAAAGCCCTGCTCGCGGGCAAGGGCCGCCTGGGCATCGGCCACGCCGGCGGCAGGATCGGATTGCTTGAGGGTGATGAGCGTGGCCATCACCTGGCGGCGAAGTTCTGGAAGGGGCGGGGCGATCGGCATGATATTTGACAGGATTACATAATACATACAATGTATATCATATAAACGCTTACCCGTCAAACCCGAAAGGGGGGCCGCAGGTGAAGCCTATATTCGCAGCTTCAGTTTGTGGAATTGCTTTATTGGGTGCTGAAGCGGGCTTTCGCCCCCTAAGGCCGTTCCGGGCGCGCACAAAGCCGCTTCGTGAACCTAAAAGCGACGCCGTTAAAAGGCACCTTGCTTCGAGGCTGGTGCTGGAAGCGGGCGAAGCCCGCTTTGGCCGGCCCACGGCCAATGGCCGTGGGCTTCTCGCCCCCGTGGACCGCTGTCGCGGCCCACACTTGCTATCAAAAGCTAGGCGAAAATGGTGATGGCGGCGCCCTAGCGGGGGGCGAGAACCATCATCATCTGCCTTCCTTCCATTTTGGGATATTGCTCGAGCTTGGCGAAGGTTTCGGTGTCTTTTTGGACCCGGGTGAGCAAGTCCATGCCCAGATGCTGGTGGGCCATTTCGCGGCCGCGGAAGCGCAGCGTGACTTTCACCTTGTCGCCTTCGTCGAAGAAGCGACGCATGGCGCGCATCTTCACGTCGTAATCGTGATCGTCGATGGTCGGGCGCATCTTGATCTCCTTGATCTCGATGACCTTCTGTTTCTTGCGGGCCTCGGCGGCCTTTTTCTGCTGTTCATATTTGAACTTGCCGTAGTCCATCAGCTTGACCACGGGCGGCTTGTTGTCGGGAGAGACTTCGACCAGATCGAACCCTTTTTCCTCGGCCAGGGCGCGGGCCTCGTCGGTGCCCAGCTCCCCATATTTGTGGCCGTCGTCTCCGATCAGGAAGATGGTGCGGGCGGTGATTTCCTCGTTGATGCGCGGTCCGTCTTTGGCCGGGGCCGGCGCATTTTGCTGAAAACGTCTAGGGACTATGACTCTCTCCTGTGGTTACGTCCGCGCCCGCCTTCAAACAAAGACAAAGCAAGCTGCGCTTCGCGAGGGGGTTCATCCGGCCTCGCGAACTCAGCTGCGATCATGGGCGCGGGTGAAACTCCTCGTGAACCGCCGAGCGAAGGTCGGGCGGAACGGCTTCGGCCGCCAGCATAGAAACTGCGGCGTCCAAGGCAAGGCTTTCCTGCTTCTCCACCCCCAGTTTTCTGAGGGTAATGGTGCGGTTTTCCGCCTCTTTTCGCCCCACCACCAGCAAATTGGGGGTCTTGGCCAGGCTGTGCAGGCGGACCTTGTAGTTCACGGTCTGGTTTTCGGTGTCGAGGATGGTGCGGACGCCGGCCGCCTTCAGGGCTGCGGCCACCTCCCGGGCATAGGGGTCGGCGTCTGATACCACGGTGGCCACAGCGGCTTGCACCGGCGCCAGCCAGAGCGGGAATTTGCCGGCGTAATGTTCGATCAAGACGCCGATGAAACGTTCCAGCGAGCCGGTGATGGCCCGGTGCAGCATCACCGGGCGTTTGCGGTTGCCATCCTCGGCGATGTAGCTGGCATCCAGCCGTTCCGGCAGAACATAGTCGAGCTGGATGGTGCCGCATTGCCAATCGCGGCCGATGGCGTCGCGCAGCACGAATTCCAGCTTGGGGGCATAGAAGGTGCCTTCGCCGGCATTGACCGTATAAGGCAGCTTCATGCTTTCGCAGGCCCGCGCCAAGGCGGCCTCGGCCAAGTCCCATTGCTCTTCGGTGCCGCCGCGCATTTCTGGGCGGGTCGCCAGCTTGGTGATGAAGCTGTCGAAACCCAGCTCGCGATAGACCTCGGTCAGCAGCTCGACGAATTTGCGGGTTTCCTCGACGATCTGCTCTTCGGTGCAAAAGATATGGGCGTCGTCCTGGACAAAGCTGCGCACCCGCATGATGCCATGCAGCGCGCCGGAAGGCTCATAGCGGTGGCAGGAGCCGAACTCGGCCATTTTCAGCGGTAGGTCGCGATAGGATTTCATGCCCTGCTTGAAGATCTGCACATGGCCGGGACAGTTCATCGGTTTGACCGCCAGGATATGCTTGTTCTCATGACCTTCATCGACCTCGGCGATGAACATGTTGGGACGGTAATTTTCCCAATGGCCCGACATCTCCCACAATTTGCGGTCGATCAGCTGCGGGGTCTTCACTTCCTTGTAATCGGCCTTCTCGATCTTGCGGCGGATATAGTTTTCCAGCGTCCGGTACAGGACCCAGCCCTTGGGATGCCAGAACACCTGGCCGACCGCTTCTTCCTGGATGTGGAAAAGGTCCATCTCGCGGCCGATCTTGCGATGGTCGCGTTTTTCGGCTTCTTCGAGGCGCAGGAGATAAGCGTCCAGTTCCTTCTTGTCGCGCCAGGCGGTGCCGTAAATGCGCTGAAGCTGGGCGTTGTTGGAATCGCCGCGCCAATAGGCGCCGGCGATCTTGGTGAGCTTGAACGCATCGCCGATCTCTGCCGTGGTGCGAAAATGCGGGCCGCGGCACAGATCGTGCCAATCGCCGTGATAATAGATCGAGACGTCTTCATTGGCGGGAATCGATTGGATCAGCTCGGCCTTGTAGGTCTCGCCGATATCCAGGAAGTGCGTGACCGCCTGGTCGCGCGGCCAGACCTGGCGCGTGGTGGGACGCGCCTGTTTGACGATCTCATGCATCTTCGCCTCGATCTTGGGCAGATCTTCGGGCGTGAAGGGCGTGTCGCGGGCGAAGTCGTAATAGAAGCCGTCTTCGATCGCCGGACCGATGGTGACCTGGGTTCCGGGATAAAGCTCCTGCACCGCCATGGCCAGAAGATGGGCGGCGTCATGGCGGATCAGTTCCAGGGCCTGCGGATCCTTCCGGGTGATGATGCGGATTTTGGCGTCGGCCTCGAGGGGGCGGAAAAGGTCCCGTTCCTGACCATCGACCACGATCACCAGCGCCGCTTTGGCCAGGCCCGGTCCGATGGCGGCGGCAATATCGGCTCCCGTTGCGCCCTTGGGCAGGGTCAGCGTCTCGCCGTCGGGCAAGGTGACCGCAATCATGGCGGGGGCGGCGGACATGCAAATGGCTCCAATTCGGGTGGGATTATGGCGGACCATGGCCAGCGGGGCGGCCCCCGTCAAGCCGCCAGTTTACGCCGTTTTCAGGCGGTTTTTCGATTGAGCGGGCGGCGGAAGGGGGCGATGATGCGTTCTGTGAGGGCGTCAAAGCGTTTGGAGGTTTTTCCCATGCGGACGAATAGGATTTTCCGGAATTGGACTCTGGCATTGGCGGGGGCATTGGCGGGCGCGGGCCTGCTTCTGGCCGCCGCGCCGGCCATGGCGGCGACCATCTGCATCGACACACGCCAGATCGACTCGCAAAAAGTGGAAGGCCACGGCTCGTCCATCTTGTTCAAGATGAAGGATGGCGGCAGCTGGCGGAACACGCTGAAGGCGCCCTGCCCGGACCTCGACTTCGAGGGCTTTGTCTGGACGGTCCGCAATCCGGACAACACCGTGTGCGAAAACATGCAGAGCATGCGGGTGCTGCGGTCCGGGCAGATATGCATGCTGGGCAAGTTCACCCGGGTGGACAGTCCGAAGCCATCGCGCTGAGGCGCCGGGCCGCCGCGGCTGCCGGTTAGTGACCACCCTCTCCGGCGGTCCGGCTGGCTTCGAATAGAAACCAATTGCGCTTCTCCGCCGCGTCGATGAAGGTTTCCAGGATCGAGGCGGTGGCGATGTCGTCATGCCTGTCGGCGATCTCATGCGCCTTGCGCATCGCCTTGATCACGCATTTGTTGTCTTCCATCAATTCGTTCAGCATATCGGCGGGCGAAACGAAGTCCTTGTTGTTGTCCTTGATGGTCTGACAGCGGGAAATCTCGCTGATCGAATGCAGGGTTCGGGCGCCCAGCTTGCGCACACGTTCGGCCAGTTCGTCGGTGGTGGCGTAGATTTCCGCCGCCTGCTCGTCGAACATCAGATGATAGGAGCGGAAATGGGGGCCGGAAATGTGCCAGTGGAAGTTCTTGGTCTTCATATAAAGGGCGAAGGCGTCCGCCAAAAGGCGGTTCAGGGCCTGGGCAATTTCGGGAACCGCATTGCCGGAAAGATCGGTCTGGGTCTGGAGGCGTGCTTTGCTCGGCTCCGATTTGGCTTTGGCCATGGAAATACCTCTTGGGATGCGGGGGGGGATCGCGGCGGCCCGCCCTAAAACGCATCCAAAGCGGCTTGGGTTCCGCGCCGCATCGAATCGGAGCGGCGGACGTTCTCGCCTTGGAGGAGCGCGACAAGCTTCGAGACTGCCATGAAAAGAACAATTCTGCCGCCTCTATGCGCCGCTCTGCTGCTGGCCGGCTGCGCCGGACCCGGCGAGATCGGTATGACCGCCGGCGGCCCCGCCTATTATGACGGCTATTATGACGGTTTCTATGGACCTTTTACCGACGGCTATTGGGGCGACGACGGATTCTTCTGGTATGCCGACGGCACCCATAACTGGCATCGCGACGACGCGCGCCATTTCCGCCACGATTCCGGCGGTTCCAGCTGGACTCATGTTCACGGCAGCGGCGTGCACCGCGAGCACTGAGGCGCGGCTTCGCCGGGCCGCCGATCAGCGCCCGCCGCCGATGTAATCGCGCTTGGCCAGCGGCACGCCCAGATGGCGCAGAATGCCGTAAGCCGTGGTGATGTGGAAATAGACATTGGGTAGGACGAATTTGCCGACATAATCGGCGCCGTTGAATTCGAAGGGCGTGTTGCCGAATTTCAGGGTGATGTGTTTGTCTTCGGCGCCCGCAAAGGCCGAGCGGTCCAGGCTCTCCAGGAATTTGCGGGTCTTGGCGCAGCGGGCGATGAGCTCGGGAAAAGTGGTTTCGACATCTTCATATTTGGGAATCTCCACCCCGGCCAAACGGGCGCCGCAACCCTTGGCGCTGTCGGTGGCGATATAGACCTGGGATTTGAGCGGCAGCATATCGGGTGCCAGACGCGCCTCGGCCGGGTCGATGCCGCCATGGGCCTCGCCCTTGGCCAGCACGGCCGAAAGCCCGCCCAGCATATGGACCAGCGGCGGAATGGCGGCGTCGTAAATCGTGTAAGCCATGGGAAATATCCTTTGAAGGGAAAGCCGGGGCGAACTGAACGCTGGAATGGGATTGCAATCAAGCGCGACCGACAATATCAAAGCGGCCATGAGCGAGCCGCAGACCCCGCAAGCCACCACCATGCCGGACCGGCTGTCCACCGACAGCAAAAGCCCTTTTTACAACGCGGAATTGCTGGAGCGCGGCGTCGGCGTGCGTTTCAACGGGGTCGACCGCAACAATGTCGAGGAATATTGCGTCAGCGAGGGCTGGGTGCGCCTGGCGGTCGGCCGCACGGTGGACCGCCATGGCAATGCGATGACCGTTAAGTACAAAGGCGTGGTCGAACCGTACCTGCGCGTTCCCGAATAACTTGACCATTCGTCGGTCGCGCAGGATTTTCGTTCCTGGCTAGGAGCGTCGCGCGGAATGTGCGTCAGCACGTGAGCAGACTTAGCTTTTCTTGGCGAGCGTCGCGAGCTTAGAAAAGCTTGCCCTAGCCGAGCAGAGCGAGGATGCGCGCGACAACGCCAGGGGCGAAAAGACCAGCGACCTTAGGGATACTCCACGCTGTCCAGCCGAACCAGGAACACTAGAGTTTGGTTTGGTGGGATGACGGGGCTGCGGCCCTTGTCGCCATAGCCGAGAGCGGCGGGGATCACCAATTGCCACTCGTCCCCCGTTTTCATTTTGAACAGCGCCTCGGTCCAGCCGGCGATCAAGCCGCCGGTCGGAAAGCGCCGCGGTTCGCCTTTGGTGGCGTCGAACACCGTGCCGTCGATCAGCCAGCCTTTGTATTCGACCACCGCGATGTCCTGGCGCGCGATCGGCGAGGTGCCATGGCCATTGCCGGCTTTGATCACCCGATACATCAGGCCGTCTTTGAGTTTGACCACGCCGGGTTTGGCGGCAAAATCGGCCAGGAACTTGGCGTTGCTTTCGGGGCTGAGGTCGTAGGTGTCCGCCCAGGCCGCGCTTGCGGCGAACAAAAAGGTCAGGAGGAACAGAATCCGGCGCATGGAAGAAGGGTAAAGGCAAGGGCTTGGGTGGCGCAAGCGTCCCGTCCCATCCTTGGGCTTAGTTTCGCGCGGCATGTTTGGGCGGGCCGAAGAAAACCTGGGTGGCGTAAGCGGTGCCGTTCTCGATCGCCACGCCGATGCCGCTGCTGTTGTAATCGGGATCGAGGATATTCTTGCGGTGTCCCGGCGACTTCATCCAGCCGTCCACCGCCATTTGCGCGAATGTTTCCGGGCTGAAAGGGCGCGAACTGCCCATTTCCATGATGTTCTCGCCGATCGCACCGTAAGGCCCGAAGCGGGCGCGCACCAGATCCGCGGCGACGAAGCGCCCTTGCGCATCTTCATGGGCAAAGGGGGCGCCCTCCGCCATGTCCGAGGAGCGGCGGCGGGCGATATCTGCGAGATCGGCATTGCCCGCCAGCCTGGGCGCATCGGGCGCGAATTTGCGGCGCTGCGCATCGATGCGCCGCGCGATCAGGCTTTCGGCGGCCTGGACGAAGGCATCGCTGCCGTCGTCTGGCGCGATCCGGACCGGCGGCCGGGGCGGCGGCGAAAAATTTTGGGCCGCAGCGAGGCCGGTCGCGGCGAGGAGCAGGATCGCGCTGAAAGGTAAGATGCGGGGCATGCGCTGTGCTAGCGCCTGAGGGATGAACCGGGCATGAACGCTAGCCCTGAGCGACCTCTTCGGTGACGACCTGGAACTTGAGCAGCTTGGCAGTGCCGAAGACGGTGGAGATCGCCGCATCGGTGGCATCGCGGCCGCGCGCCATCAAGATGCGGCCGATCCGCGGCGTGTTGTGGCGTGCATCCATGGTGTGCCAGGCGCCGCCCAAGAAGACTTCGAACCAGGCGCTGAAATCCATCGGCGCGGGATCGCGCGGCACCCCGATATCGCCCAGATAACCGGTGCAGTAGCGCGCGGGGATATTCATGCAGCGGCACAGGGTGATCGCCAGATGGGCGAAATCGCGGCAGACGCCCTTGCCTTCGCGATAAGCCTGCGAGGCGGTGCGGTCGGGGCGGGCGAATTCGTAACCGAATTGAATGCGCGAATGGGTGTCGTCGAGAATGGCCTGCACCCGCGGCCAGCCCCCTTCGATGCCGCCGAATTGCGACCAGGCCTGGCTCGCCAAGCGGTCGGTATCGCAATAGCGGCTGCCCAGAAGATAGATCAGCACGTCGTCGGGCAACTCGTTGACGGGCGCCTGGCGGGCGCCCCAGGGCATGGTCTCCTGCACCCCGCTGTCGCGGATGTGGAAGAGATTGGACAAAGTGAGGATGCCGGCGGGCGCCACCAGCCGGGTGCAGCGATTGCCGAAGTCGTCGATATAGGTGGAATAATGGGTGGGCGGATCGGTGCGCAATTGCTCGGCCGTCACCAGATCGGCGGCGCGTTCGGGCCGGACATGCACTTGCAGCAGCATGGGCGCCGGCCCGGGACATTCGAAGGCGATTTCGAAACCGGCGCGGATCAGCACGGCGGCCTCAGGGTTTCGGTCCGTTCAGCTTGGCGAAGACCTGGCGGTCTTTGTTGTCGCGCATCAACATGGTGAGGCCGGAAATGGTGGTGAGCCCCAGGCCGGTGGGAATGCCGTTGTCGGGATCGGGCATAATCTTGCTATAGCTCTCGCCGGCGACTTTTTCCCATTTGCCGGCAGGCTTTTTGATTTCCAGGCTGGCGACCGTGGCCTTGAGGACCAGGCGCACGATCGCGGTGCTGGGCGCATTGGGCTTGGTCAGGCTGGGCGCACCCGCGATCATCTGCCAGCCATTGGCCAGCGCCCACGCCGTGATCTCGTCGGCAGTCATGGATTATGATCCGATTTCATGAATCGGATCATAATCCAGATTCATAGATTGTCGCGCGATCTTGCGGGAAACCGGTATCCACTTTTCCGGATCGCGCTCCTAGCGCTTCTTGGCGATGCGCGGCTTGGGCGGCGCGGGCGCCACTTCGGGTTTCTTGGCCTTGGTTTCGGCGGAGATTTCCTGGCGCCGCTTGATCGCGGCCTGGGACATATCTTCGGGAGTCTTGGGCATGATGTCCTCCATGAGAGAGAAGCGGCCGCCCCGGTCGGAGCGGCCGCCCCATCAATAGTTTAGGCGGCCTTCAGATTGCCGGCCTTGGCGCCGCGCGCATCCGGCAGAATGTCGAACGAGACCTTCTGGCCTTCCGACAGGCTGCGCATGCCGGCTTGCTCGACCGCGGTGGCATGGACGAACACGTCCTTGCCGCCATCGTCGGGCGCGATGAAACCGAAACCTTTGGCGCTATTGAAGAACTTCACTGTTCCGATGGTCATGATTTTTCCTTTGCAACATCGGGTTCCGCCGCTGCGACATGCACCGGCGGACGCGGAAAATAACATCGAGTCTCAAGGAAGTTTTTCGGATCGTCCGGCGCGCCAGGAGCGGGCAGAAAGAAGAAAGGGCTTCGTCTGACATAGGACGCAAGAACCACGTGGCGCGGCGTATAGAGCTTTTGCGGCAAATATGCAAACACCCCGCGGGCAGCGGAGTTCCTGCCCGCAGGCGGAACCGGTTGATATCAAGGACTTACGCGCCGCATCGCCGAGCCCTTGCGGTGCCCGGCGATGGCGCTGCGGGCGCGTTTTTAGCCCACCGGAACCTGGCTCATCGCGTCTGCGGAGGCCTCGCGGATGCATTGCTGCGTGGCCTGCGGATCGGAATCCAGCGTGCCCATCGGGTCGCGCCGCGCCAGCCGCATGCACAGGACATGGGCGGTGTCATAGACCCGCTCACGCAAGGTTTGGAAATCCGCCGGGTTGGACAGGTCGAGATCCGAATAGCTCACCGGACGGGTGATCGACAGATAGACCGGATCGACCTCGCCATTCACATGGCCGACCATTTGATGACGCTCGATCTGGTTGTAAGGCGCATGCGGTGGCCGGACGATGATCGTCTCGGTGCGATCATTGACATAGGCGTCGGCGGGATAGCTATCGTCATAGGATTGCGCTGCCGCGCCGCCGGCCGCGCATAACAGGGCCGCGGCGAAGGCGGTTCCCAGATAGGCCTGTTTGGTTTTGCTCATGGCTTTGCTCCTTGTTTGATCCGCACGCGCGCGTGCGTATCCGCACAAGAGTCAATCGCTCAGCAGGACGAGCGTTCCGAAGGGTCCTTTGGCGGAACCATGAAACTGCGGCAAGGGCTCGGTTTAGACCCGCACGTGATCGGGGCCCTTGGTGTGCTGCGCCCAGGCATAAAGCGGAGCATGGACGCTTTGCCAGTTCGGCATCGCGGTCATCCGCTCATACCAGCGCTTGACGTTGGGCCATGGCGAGAAATCGCAGCCGGTGAGTTCGCCCAGGGACAAAATGCCGGCGGCCATGTAATCGGCGATGGTGAGGGTATCGCCGCACAGAAAAGCGTGGCTGCCCAGCATGGCGTCATTCATCACGCCCAGCATTTTGCGGGAGCGGGCCTGGCCCTTGGTCAGGGCCGCGCTTTGATGTGCAGGATCTTCCCATTTGAAGCTCGGCAGCACCTGGGGGTAGCAGAGATTGTGGCCGAAGGCGGGATAGAGAGCGGTGTTGACCCAATCCATCATGGCATTGACGCGGGCGCGGGCCTTGAGCTCCTTGGGATAGGTGGGCGAGTCCACCTTATCGGCGAGATATTTGAGGATCGCCGAACATTCCGGCAGGCGCAGATCGCCGTCTTCCAGCACCGGCACCTGATTGGTGGGATTGATCGCGGTGAAGGCGGGTTTGTACTGCTCGCCACTCTGCAGATCGACGATTTGCTGTTCCACCGTCAAACCGTGATCGGCAATGAACTGGGCGATGGGGCGGCACCCGGGCGAAGCGGGATAGGTGTAGAGTTTCATGGCGGTCTCCGTGCGGCGCGATTTTCTAACCCCGCGCCGGCAAGCGGCGCAAGTACCGCGTCGCGGTCAGCGCTTGCGTTTTTGGTCGTCCGAGGGATCGGACATCCAATCGGGGCCGTAAGGGGGAAAAGTGAGGGAGGCGGATTTTCGCACCACGGCCAGAATCTCGGCGCTGAGGTCGCGATAATGCGCGATGCAGGCTTCGTTGCCGGCGCCCGAGGTGATGCCGGCGGGCGTGACGCGCTCGAAGGCGATTTCGGTGCCGTCGCTGCACCAGCCGGGCTTGGGATCGCCGGCGTACCCGGTGGCCAGGCTGTCGAATTTGTCGACCAGGCCAAGATAATCGGGCTGCGACATCACAAAAGGTGTGGCGGTGATACGGGCGAGGCGGTCGCTCGAATTGTCGTGCTCGGCGACGATGACCATGCCTTGCGGCGGATTGCTTTTGCCGGCGAGCGAGACCGCATACCAATGCCAGCCCAGACCCGGCAGGGCGGCAAAGCGCAGCCCTTCGCCGCGCAGGGCGGTGCGGGGCGGCAGCATCGCCATCATGCGCAAACTCTCGTCGGTCCGGTCATCGGAGGTTTGCGCGGCCAGCGGTCCGTCATGGGTGCGGGTTTGGTTCATGGCGGCGGCGCGTGCGCTGCGATCGGCCCGCCAAGTCAGCACCGCCACGCTGCCGGCCGCCACCAGCTCGACAACGACAATAGCGATGCAGGCATAGCCGATCTGGTGCAGGATGGTGCGGGCAAGGGCGCTGGGCATCGCCCGGCGAGCATAAGTCCAGACGGCGGAGCGGGTCGAGCCGCTCCAAAAGGGACTCTGGGCTTGGCCGGCCGGGCGGAGTAACCTTAAGTCCAGGCGCGGACGCGCTTCTAGCCACGGGGATGTGACATGCGTTTAGGCGGAATTTGGGCAGTGATGCTGGTCGGTTTGACGGGAGCCGCTTTGGCGGCGGAGATCAAGATTCCACCCACGGCGGTGAAGCCGGATCCGCGGCGCGCCACCTATAAATTGCCGGGCGACTTGAAATGGCACGTCGAGAGCCTGGGGCAATTGCAGGCGCCGCTGTTCGGCGATCCGTCAAAGCCGGGGCCTTATGGTGTGCTGATCAAATGGCTGCCCTGGCATATGAGCCATCCGCATTTTCACACCACCGACCGCTGGGCCTATGTGGTGCAGGGGACATGGTGGGTCAGCACCAGCGATCATTACGATCCCAAGACGACCTGGCCGCTGCCGGTGGGCAGCTTCGCCACCGATCTTGCCGGCAAGGTGCATTGGGACGGCGCCAAGGATGAAACCGTCATCCTGGAGATCGTCGGCATGGGCCCATCGGATAGCGTCAAGGTGCCGGAGAAGAAGTGACGTAGCTTCGCGCGACACAACATGGCGAATATGTGGCAGGCGCTGTGTACTCTTTCCAGCAAGATGCGGAACATTTAGAGCGCTCGGCACTTACGTGAGCAGAGAGGGATGACTTCGACTTTGCTCATGAAAGGAATTGCCATGAAACACACACTGAAAATCCTGCTGGCCGCCAGCGTTCTGGGTGGCGCCGGGATGTTCGCCGCGGCGCCCGCCACGGCCGCGACGGCGCATTTGTCGTTCCGGATCGGCGATGTGGCCATCGGCTATAGTGACGGCTATTACGACCGCAACCGTCATTGGCATGCCTGGCGCAATACGCGAGAGCGCAATTGGTATCGGGCGAATTACCGGGAGTCGTTCCGCAACATGCGCCACGACAGGGATCATGACGGCATTCCCAACCGCTTCGACCGCGACCGGGACAATGACGGCGTGCCGAACCGGTTCGACAGCCGCCCGAACAATCCCTATCGCCAATAATCAATCCGTGTAAGGATAACCCCGCGGGACGAAGGTTCCGCGGGGTTTTTCTTTGCGGTTATTGCGGCCTGAACGGCGCCAGATCGACGGCGCCGGCCATGGCGAGATAGCCGGCATGATTGGGATGCAGATAATCCCAAGGCAGCTGGGTCATCTGGCTGTTGGGGACATATTCGGCTTTCATATTGCCTGTGGCGGGGTCAAGCGTGGCGGTGTCGAAATCCTCCACCCCGTCGAACAGCCCGCCGGTGCGGATGAAATTGTTCAGCACTTTGCGCCCCGCATCCGGCCCCGGGCCGTTGTCGCCGGTGGCAACGCGGCCGACGAACCAGCCTTCCGCCGGATTGTCCATGCCCAGCGCCGAAGTCAGGGTAGCGCCATAAACCTTGATGCCTTTGGCATGCAGGCGCCCCACCACATCCTTGTAACCGGCGATAATGGCATCGGGGGATTGTCTGCCGCCCAGATCGTTGATGCCTTCCAGCCAGATCACATGGGTGAGGCCGGAGAGGCCCAGGACATCGCGGTCCAGTCGCACGGTCGCGGGCGGGCCTGCCGTGCCGTTGGCGGCGGCGGGCGGCACCACGCGGTTGCCGCCGATGGCTTCGTTGACGATGCTGACGCGATTCCCATAGGCGTTGTGCAGCCGGCGCGACAGATCGTTCATCCAGCGGTCGTTTTCGTTGAGGGTGGTGTGGGTGCCGTCGGTGATGGAATCGCCGAAGGCGGCGATCACCACCGTGCCGTCGGGCGCCATCACATCCACCGCATCCAGGAAGAACCAGGAAGTGGTGGTGTATTCATAGGCGAAGACATCCATGTCGTCGGTGTGATCGCCGCTGCCCGGCGCGGTGATGTAAGAGGTCTGATTGGCGGCGGCATGATAGGTCATGTGGCCGCTTTGCCCCCCAACCGCATAAGACACGGCCAGATTGCGCCCCTGCACGGCGGCGTCATCCGGCGCGCGCACGAAACCGAGGTCGGCGCCATCGCTCCAGCGCTCTTCACCCGGCGGGATGGTGATGGAGGGCTGGCCGGCGAAGCGCAGCTTCACCATCGTGCCCTTGACCACATTGCCGGAATAATCCTGCAGGCCCACCGTGGCGGCGGCGATGGTCAGCGGCTTGTCGCCGAAGACGTTGGAGAAGCGAAAGCGCATTTGCCGGCCCCACAGATCCGGCTTCACCAGGGAGCGGATGGTCTGGTCTGTGGCCTGGTTCTGGTTGGCGGTGGGGAAGGGAAAGCCCTGGTCCGGCTGGATGGTGGCGGGGGCGAAATTCGGCGGCGACCCCGGCTGGGGGGGCGGGGCAGGCGGGCGGGGCGGGTTATAGACGAAATAAGCGGCCGGCGAGGTGGCCCAGCTTGCCACCCAATGATCGGCGGCGGACGCGGGCAGGGCGAGGCCCACGAACAACAGGGCGGCGAGCGTGCCGATGGCAAGGCGCATATGATTTCCTCCCGGATTTTTGCGGCGAGCTTATACCGGCCTGGCGGATTTGTGGAATTTCCTTCTATTGTCTGACAAGCTTGGGTGGACAGAAGGGGGCGCGTCATGAGATTTCCTGTGATCGCTGCGATGATTGTGATGGCGGCGGGTGCGGCGCTGGCACAGGACGATCCGGCCGCCGGCTTTCGGGGTCTCTTCATCCATGACGACTGTATCGGCGAAAATATCCAGCAGCCGGACACCTGCCTGCACGCGCGCACGCATGAAAAAAGCTTCGTCTTCGGCGGGCGGCCCGGCACGGTGTATGACGTGACGCTTCGGGCGCGGGGGCTTTTCGAACCCACAAAGATCGAAGGCGGCCAGACGCCCGATCCGGCCCATCCCTGGTTTGTCATGGGCGGCGAGGACAAAAGCACCGATTATTCGCAGTGGCACATCGCGGTATCGGCGCCGGCGGCCGATTACACCTTGAACGCTTATCCGCGCACCTCGCACACCATCTACAAAGAGGATTTCGAGATGACGATCCCGGTGGCGGCGGGCGCGAAGATCCTGGTCCAGACGGTGGACAGCAATGATCGGGAAATCGACAATGGCGACAAGGTGAGACCGGACCGGCGGCAAATGCTGGACGGCGTTACCGATGCGCCGCCGGCGGGGCAGGTTCTGCGGCTGGATGTGGTCGCGGTCAAAGCGCGATGACTGCAAAGAGAAATTCTGGGAGGACGCAATGATGTTGGCCAATCGCTTTGCCGCAAAGGGTCTGATCGCCGGGGCCGGATTGTCAGTGCTGTTGGCGCCGGCGCCGCTTCTGGCGCAAGCGCCCGCGCAGCCCGCACCGGTGCGCACCATGCTGCAGCAAAGTCCGGTGGCGGCGAGCCCGGAGCAGGAAACCTCGCTGGCGACGGTCGATATCGCGGTGGGCAGCGGCAATCCCTTCCACACCCATTTCGGATCGGAAATGGGCTATGTGGTGTCGGGCCATATCCGGCTGGAGGTGATGGGCCAGGCGCCACGCAATCTGGGGCCGGGCGACAGCTTCCTGGTGCCGCGCGGGATGGCGCATCGTTCGGTGCTGGTGGGGAATGAACCGGCCAAGCTGGTCAACACCTGGACGGTGGACAAGGGCAAGCCCCTGGTGACGCCAGTGCCTGTCGCGGGACGCTGACCAGAGCGCGGCGCATAACGCCGCGCGTAGGAGCGAACGGCTGGGTGTTGAAACTTATCCGAAGGCTGTTGAATGTTTGCGGCGGCTTGCGTGCTATACGCTTGCGCGAGCGTCGGGACGCATAGCGAAGGGGTGAGCATGTCGGCCGATATCCAAAAATTGTTCCGCCCGTCGCTGGCCTTGGGCGGCCTGACGCTTCTGATCCATCTTCTTTTCAATGCCGGATATGGTTTAAGCCGCGATGAGCTCTATTTCATCGTCTGCGGGCAGCGTCTGGCCTGGGGCTATGTCGACCAACCGCCGCTGGTGCCGATGCTGGCCGCCTGGTCGTATGCGCTGGCCGGCGACTGGCTGACCGGCTTCCGGCTCATTCCGGCACTGGCGTTTTCGGGCACCGTCGTGATGACCGCCGAGTTCGTCCGCGTCGCCGGTGGTGCGCGTTATGCCCAATGGCTTGCCGGGCTTTGCACGGCCCTTGCGCCGCAATTCCTCGCCCTTGGCATGATCTTCACCACCGATACATTCCAGCCGATCAGCTGGCTCGCCTGCGCCTGGATCCTCATCCG
>JAICHV010000023.1 GCA_025924715.1 Alphaproteobacteria bacterium | reverse complement strand
GTCCGACTTCATCGAGAAATATTTCACCGGCACCGCCACCACCATCGAAGGCGCGGGCCTGAAGGAAATCGCCGGCGAAAGCGTGCGCCGGCATCGCGACGCTTACGGCGACAATCCGATCTACAAGACCATGCTGGATGTGGGCGGCGATTATGCCTTCCGCCTGCGCGGCGAGGATCATGCCTGGACGCCGGAAAGCGTGTCGCGACTGCAGCACGCGGTGCGCGGCAACAATCCGGCCGAATACCAGCTTTACGCCAAGACCATCAACGACCAGAACGAACGCCTGCTGACGCTGCGCGGGCTGATGTCGTTCAAGCCGTCGGAATCGGTGCCGCTGGATGAAGTCGAAGCCGCGGGCGAAATCGTCAAGCGTTTTGCCACCGGGGCGATGAGCTTCGGCTCGATCAGCCGCGAGGCCCATACCAACCTCGCCATCGCCATGAACCGCATCGGCGCGCGTTCCAACACCGGCGAGGGCGGCGAGGAGCCCGATCGCTTCAAGCCGCTGCCCAATGGCGATTCCCTGCGCTCCAAGATCAAGCAGGTCGCTTCGGGCCGTTTCGGCGTCACCGCCGAATATCTGGTCAATTCCGACGACATCCAGATCAAGATGGCCCAGGGCGCCAAGCCGGGCGAGGGCGGACAATTGCCCGGCCATAAGGTCGACAAGGCGATTGCAAAAGTGCGCCATTCGACGCCGGGCGTGGGTTTGATCTCACCCCCGCCGCATCACGACATCTATTCCATCGAAGACCTGGCCCAGCTCATCCGCGATTTGAAAAGCGCCAACGCCAAAGCGCGCATTTCGGTCAAGCTGGTGTCGGAAGTGGGCGTCGGCACGGTGGCGGCCGGCGTCGCCAAATGCCGCGCCGATCATGTCACCATTTCCGGTTTTGAAGGCGGCACCGGCGCCTCGCCGCTGACCTCGCTGACCCATGCCGGCAGCCCCTGGGAAATCGGCCTCTCCGAAACCCAGCAGACTTTGGTGCTGAACGGGTTGCGCGGCCGTATCGCCGTCCAGGTCGATGGCGGGTTGCGCACCGGGCGCGACGTTGCCATCGGCGCGCTTTTGGGCGCGGACGAATTCGGCTTTTCCACCGCGCCCCTGATCGCCTCGGGCTGCATCATGATGCGCAAATGCCATCTCAACACCTGTCCAGTGGGCGTGGCGACGCAAGACCCGGTGCTGCGGGCCCGCTTCACCGGCACGCCGGAGCATGTGATCAACTACTTCTTCTTTGTCGCCGAAGAGCTGCGCGAGATCATGGCTTCGCTGGGCTTCCGCACCGTCAATGAAATGGTCGGCCGCGTCGACAAGCTGGACATGAAAAAAGCCATCGCCCATTGGAAGGCCAAGGGCATCGATCTGTCCCGCGTGCTGTATCAGCCCCAGCCCAAGCCCGGCATCGCCATCCACAATTGCGAAAGCCAGAACCATGCGCTGGATAGCGCCATCGATCACGAATTGATCGCCGCCGCCATGCCTTCGATCACCCATGGCCAGCCGGTGCGCCTGGAACGCAGCGTGCGCAATGTCGACCGCACCGTCGGCGCCATGCTGTCGGGCGAAGTGGCCCGCCGCCATGGCCATGACGGTTTGCCGGAAGACACCATCACCATCCGCTTCACCGGCACCGCCGGGCAAAGCTTCGGCGCGTTCCTGGCGCGGGGCGTGTCGCTGGAACTGATCGGCGATTCCAACGACTATGTCGGCAAGGGCTTGTCGGGCGGGCGCATCGTGGTACGCCAGCCCCCCGGCGTGCCCCGCGATCCGACCGAGAACATCATTGTCGGCAACACCGTGCTCTATGGCGCCATCGCCGGCGAAGCCTATTTCGAAGGCGTGGCGGGTGAGCGATTTGCCGTGCGCAATTCCGGCGCCGTCGCGGTGGTCGAAGGCACCGGCGATCACGGCTGCGAATATATGACCGGCGGCGTCGTTGCCGTGCTGGGCAAGACGGGGCGCAATTTCGCCGCCGGCATGTCGGGCGGCATCGCCTATGTCTATGACGCCGACGGCGTGTTCGAAAAACATTGCAACACCGCCATGGTGAAGCTGGAGAAGATCGCGCCTTTGTCGGGCGGCGAGGATCCCGACATGCCGCGCCAGCGTTCGGTCAGCGTTTCCGATGCGGGCATGGGCGATCTGCTGCGTTTCGACGCCGAACGCCTGCGGGTGTTGATCGAGCGGCATCTGCTTTACACCGGCAGCGCCCGGGCCCGCGCCTTGCTGGAGCATTGGGACGAAACCCTGTCGCGCTTCGTCAAGGTGATGCCGACCGATTACGCCCGCGCCCTGGCCGAGATGAAGGCCGAGCGCGCCCGCGCCGTCGCCGCGGAGTGAGCCGCGACCGCAAAGCGGGCAAAACGGTCCAGTGGACCGTTTTGAGCGGCGAACGCCGCGAGCTTGGGCGAGCGGCCGAACAAGGAATAGGACTGTAGGTTATGGGCAAAGTCACCGGTTTTCTGGAAATCGAACGGCACGACCGCGGCAGCGAAAAGCCAGCCGAGCGGCTGGAGAATTACCGCGAATTCGTGCTGCCGCTGCCCTACAAGGACGTGGGCCTACAGGCGGCGCGCTGCATGGATTGCGGCATTCCCTTTTGTCACCAGGGCTGCCCGGTCAACAACCAGATTCCCGATTTCAACAACCTGGTCTATCGCGACCAGTGGCGCAGCGCGGTGGACAATCTGCATTCCACCAACAATTTCCCCGAATTCACCGGGCGCGTCTGCCCCGCGCCTTGCGAGGCCAGCTGCACCCTCAACATCAACGACAATCCCGTCACCATCAAAACCATCGAATGCCAGATCGTCGATCGCGGCTGGGAAGAAGGCTGGATCCAGCCTGCCATCGCGCCGAAGAAGAGCGGCAAGACCGTGGCGGTGGTGGGTTCGGGCCCGGCGGGCATGGCCTGCGCCCAGCAACTGGCCCGCGCCGGCCATTCGGTGACCCTGTTTGAAAAATCCGACCGCATCGGCGGGCTGCTGCGCTACGGCATTCCCGACTTCAAGATGGAAAAGCACCTGATCGACCGGCGCATCCGCCAGATGGAAGCCGAAGGCGTCGCCTTCCGCACCGGGGTGGAAGTGGGCGTCAGTGTTTCCGTCGCCATGCTGCTGTCCGATTACGACGCGGTGGTGATGTCGGGCGGCGCGGAAGCGCCGCGCGACCTGCCCATCGCGGGGCGCGAGCTCTCCGGCATTCATTTCGCCATGGATTTTCTGACCCAGCAGAACAAGCGCGTCGCCGGCGACGCGGAAGGTCATGCCGCGCCGCGCGGCACCATCAGCGCCAAGGGCAAGCATGTGGTGGTGATCGGCGGCGGCGACACAGGCTCGGACTGCATCGGCACCTCCAACCGCCAGGGCGCGGCTTCGGTGACGCAGTTGGAAATCCTGCCCCAGCCGCCGCTGAAAGAGAACAAAGCCCTGGTCTGGCCGGATTGGCCGCTGAAGCTGCGCACCTCTTCGTCCCATGAAGAAGGCGTGGCGCGCGACTGGTCGGTGCAGACCAAGCGCGCTGTCGGCGAGAACGGCGTCATCACCGCGCTGGAATGCGTGCGGGTGGAATGGCAGCTCGGCGACGGCGGCAAGATGAATTTGGTGGAAGTGCCGGGCAGCACCTTCACGCTGAAGGCCGATCTGGTGCTGCTGGCGATGGGCTTTGTCGGCCCGGTCAAGGCCGGGCTGGTGGAGCAGGCGGGCGTGGCGCTGGATGCGCGCGGCAATGTCGCCGCCCCGGTCACCAGCTACAAAACCAGCAACCCCAAAATCTTCGCCTGCGGCGACATGCGCCGCGGCCAAAGCCTGGTGGTCTGGGCCATCCGCGAAGGGCGCCAATGCGCCCGCGGGGTGGACGAGTTCTTGATGGGTAGTTCAGAGCTGCCGCGATAATTTTCGGATTATGCAGCTTAATAAATCTTCCCAAGGTCGAGCGGTATCCGAGGGGCTTAGCAAGTTCCAATAATTTTATCGTCCCGCCAAAGCGGAGGTCGAATGACGTGGGATAGCCGTGGTGCCGCGCCCACAGTAATTCCCGCCTTTTATTATACTGACACCCTTCGTTACCTCATTACCGAAGGACGTCAAGAAATAAGGCGGCGATTGAGTGACGCTCCCAAAATGCTGCGGCAGACAGAATTGCTTCCGCAGTTTAGCTCTTTGGGGGAAATTAAGGGTGATCCCGCATGGGATCTGTTCAAATCTTACCTGGATAAGATCGAATACCAGATCGCGGGAATAGTTTCCCGCCACACGCCGAGCTTTTGGTTTCATTTGTATCGGCGTATCCGGCCTACGCTCTCATCAGTCCAAGAAAGCAAAACTGATGACGTGACCGTCGTATTGGTAAGGCGAATTGCAGAGCTTTCCTTTGCCAAGCATGGCGACCTGGAACGCACGGCTGACTTAGGTCCAATTATAGAAACTAGGTTGGAAACGTTTTTGGACGGCACTTGGTACAATGCCACCGCGCTTTCATTGGGCTCAAAGTTGAAAGCGAAAAAGCGGTATCGGGAAATAAAGCAGATGTGCCAAATCGTGATGACCGATTTTCGGGCATCCGATCTCTACGATTTATTCGGTATCGAAGGTCTTTGTTACGAATATTGGTGGGCATCGGCGGTCATGAGGTCTGTTGGAAAGGGCTCCACGATTCGATTCGATGCGAGGAGAAATCCGCCAGTAAGTTACAAAGATGACGTTGCGCACCCGTTCTGCTTTGATCTTTACGACTGTAGAACCGAAGGAGGAACGGGCTTTTACACCCGAATGGGCACTTGGTTCGACGAGCCAGATGATTCAGCTCTATCCGGCGAGAATTGTCGCGATAAACTTTACTTCGCGGCTTTGGTGCCAAATCCCGCACTAACGGAACACTTGATATGGGACAGTGACACAGGCGAGATGCGAGAGGCACAGGCCATGGCGAATTTTGGGATTGGCACTTTTCCCATTGCTAAATTCGCTACGGAGAACGCGTTCATGGGGCCCGACTTCAAAGAGAAGCACGGTCTGGAACTGAATGCGGTGCTATTTGCAGTCTGGGCGGCGTCCTTCTTTTGTGTATTTACGGGCTTGATTGCGCGACTTCCAACTCATAAGGCCAGAATGGCAAGGACGATGACCAATTGGAATAACCTTTCCTATCGAGGTTATTCCATGGTGGCTTACAACATTGATCAATTCGCAACTGAAGCAATTTGGTGGGCGAGGCACCTTAATCTTTCCGATATCCCGTCGCTTAAGGACGCCAAAAGCGCGTTTGATTTTATCAGTCTGACAAAGGCAGGGCAGAAGTCGATAGGGCTTTGGAGTGGGGGGAAGCGCCCTATTCTGATTCCTTCGCTGGGAGGATTTATGGTAGACCTCGCTGCAATAGTACCCTTTTTGTATCTGATATTTTTTGGCCTAAAAAAGTCGAAGCAAGTTGGAGGATTATCATTCGAAGAGGCAACGAGGGACGCGTTACGTTCTCGTGGGTTTGAAATCGTTTTGCAGGGAAAGCTTAAGTGGGTCGAAGGTGGGCCGCGAGAAGTAGATGCGGCCGTCCGACTAGGTGAGAAACTGATCCTGATCGAGTGCTTTTCCTACGAACTTCCTCTTGATTACGAAATAGGCAAACCAAGCATCTTCGAGAGAAGAAAAAAATTCATAGCAGACAAAATCGAACAGGCGAGGACTCTGGCGGAACGGATATCGCAAAATCCCAAAGGCACCAATTTCGATGTATCTTGGGCTAAGGAGATAGACTGGCGAGTGGTCTCGCCATTTGTCGAGTTTGCCTGGGGTCTTAACGAACCATTTTTTGATGAGCCCGGGTTACCCAGGGTAATGCAGATTGAAGAGTTGCTGAATAACATTTCTGATGGGAAAATGCCGGCCAAATCTTGCTTAGAGATGTTGAAAACCATGCGGGGTCTGCCGATGGCTGACCAATGGCATTAGTCTCCGTAACCGGCACTATGGCGCAGCACTCGGCTGGCGTCGGCCGCCGCTGTATCATGGCCGCTGGTGGTTGGCTCAGCGCTCCACGCCTCTAAACGGGGTCTTCAGACATAGCCTTTTTCGCGACCCTACACATTCAATAATCCCAGCCGCCGCTTTCCCGTCCAGTTGGTCGCGCGCTCATAGGCCTGGCCCAGTTTCAGGCAGTCCAGGTCATGGCCGATAGGGGCGATGATCTGGATGCCCATGGCGTTGTTGCGGGCAAAGCCGGCCGGCACCCCCAGGGATGGGCAGCCCGACAGGGTGATCAGGCACACCGCCTTCATCCACACATGAACCTCCGCAAGGACGCGGCCTCTCAAGCAATGAGAAAGCGCCGGTTTGGCGCCGCGGGCCCGCTTGCTGGGGGTCCGGAATGGCTCTAGCCTCTCCAAAACAAAGCCTTGCAGCAGGGTATGGGGAGAAACGCATGTCGAAATTTCGCTCACTTGCCGGATTGATGCTGGGTGCCTGCGCCCTGGCGATGGTGGTTCCGATTGCGGCCAGCCTGGCGCAATCCCATGCCGATGGCGTGCCGGAACATCCCACGCCCCTGCATGCGGCGATGCCCCCGCTCAGCGATGCGGAAATCGCGGCCCGGCGGGGGCGCGGCGGCGGCGGTGGTGGCGCGCGCACGACCGATTACAACATCTCCAAGCGCAGCGCTTTCGACAAGGCCCTGCCCAATCCCTATGTCGTCGATATGACCTGGTACACCATGCCGCCCGGACGCTTCCTGGGGGGCGCCAGCGGCATCGATATCGATCGGGATGGCCACTCGGTCTGGGTCGCCGAACGCTGCGGCACCGCCAATGATTGCGAAGGCAGCCATGTCGATCCCATCATTCATTTCGGCGCGGACGGCAAGATCATCACCATGTTCGGCCATGACATGATCAACTATCCCCACGGCCTCTACATCGATCGCGACGACAATGTCTGGGTCACCGACACCGAATCCAATCTCAACCGCGACGCCACGGGCGGCCGCGGCGCCCCGATCCTGGATTTCTCCAAGACCCATCCCGGCGGCGCCCAGGTTCTGAAGTTCGACAAGAACGGCAAATTGCTGATGCGGCTGGGCGTGCCGGGCGTCTATGGCAACGACGAAACCCATTTCAGCCAGCCCTCGGACGTGGTGACCGACAATGACGGCAACATCTATGTCGCCGACAGCCACGACACGCCGCCGACCAATGCCCGCATCGTGAAATTCGACAAGAACGGCAAATACATCAAAGCCTGGCCGTCCTGCATGCCCTGGCATGAACGCCAGATCGATTGCAGCCACGCCATCGCCATGGACAGCCAGCAGCGCATCTTTGTCGGCAATCGCGCCAACGACCTGATCGACATTTTCGACCGCGACGGCAAGCTGCTGGCGGAATGGGGCAATTGGGGCAAGCCGTCCGGCATCTTCATCGACCGGAACGACAATATGTATGTCTCCGATTCCCAATCCGGCAGCGGCAATGGCAACGCCTTTGAAAAGGGCGTCCATATCGGCAGCGCCAAGACCGGCGAAGTCGTCGCCTTCATCCCCGATCCGCTGGGCAATTCGACCGCCTGGCAGCCTGGCGGCACCTTGAGCCCCGAAGGCGTGGCCGCGGACGTGGACGGCCGCATCTATACCAGCTCGGTGCGTCCGCCGGGCCTGATGCGCTGGACCATCACCCACAACACCCCCCCGATCCGGCTGGGCGGCCGCGGCGGTTAGAGGAAAATGAGAAATCCAACCTTCCTAAGGTTGTATTTCTTGTATTTTCAATGGCTTATGAGGTCCAGGGCTGTGGTCGCGCGCTAGGTAATATAGTGCCGCATGACCGCCCCGATGGGGGCCAATAGGGCATAGGCCCAGACCACCGCCGAGGCGGCGTTGGCGATCTGGAACGGCCAGAACTCCAGTTCCGACATCCCCGCCACCAGGGGCACGGTGGCGCGGAAGGGGCCCAGGAAGCGGCCCACGAAAATCGCCCAAGTCCCCCAATTGTGGAAGAAATGCAGGCCCTTTTCGATCTGGTCCTCGAACCGGCGGAACGGCCAGATATGCAGGATCTGGTGGTGATAATGGTACCCGATCCAGAACGAGATCCAGTCGCCGAACACCGATCCGGCCACCGCCCCGGCCCAGGCCGGAAAGATGCTGATATGGCTGGCCCCGATCACCCCGCCCAGGGTGATCAGCATGAAAGTTCCGGGAATAATGAAGGATACCCCCACAAAAGACTCGGAAAAGGCGATCAGGAAGGCAATGGGCAGAATCCAGACGTGATGGCGCTGCGCCACCCCTGTGACAAAGGGGGTAACGTCATGGACCAGCCAGAAGAAAAAGTGATGCAACACGAAGGAATCCTAAGGGTTTGGTCCGTCCGGGAACCGGGAATAACGACAGGCGGCTTACAGGGGCTGGCGGCGATAGGCCAGAGGGGGTCTAAGTCGCGACAAATCCGACATATTTCCAAGGGCTGTCGCTGCTATCTGGGGTGCTCCATGCGCAAAGTACAGGTTAAGCCGCCAAATGGCCGAATTTGGGCAATAACACCATCGGCTCTTTCCGCTCTTTAATCTGATTTGCGCGATATATTCTGATACGGACCGCCCATGAACTACGAGAGCAGCCGCAAAGACATTCGTGAACAGACCGGTTCAGGCTCAGCCTGGGACGGGGTCAGAAGCTGGAACAGCCGCAATCCGCGCGTTTCGCGCATGACCTGGATCGCGCTTGCGCTTTTGGTGGTGGCCGGCATTGCCTGGCTGGTCTATCCCGCCCCGCAGACCAATCGTTTCGGCGGCTTTGGCGGCCCGGGCGGCCGTGGCGGCAACATCCAATCTGTGGGCGTCACCCAGGCCAAAATCGCGCCCATCAATATCACCTTGAACGGTCTGGGCACCGTCACGCCGCTCGCGACCGCTACGGTGCGCCCGCAGGCGAGCGGGCTGTTGGTGAGCCTGAATTTCGTCGAAGGCCAAATGGTCAAGCAGGGGCAGGTGCTGGCCCAGATCGATCCGCGCACTTATCAGGCGGCGCTGGACCAGTCTCGGGGACAACTGGCCCGCGACAGCGCCACCCTGGCGAATGACAAGGTCGATCTCGCCCGCTATCAGGCGCTGGCGGCGCAGAACGCCATTTCCAATCAGCAACTCTCGGCCCAACAGGCCAAGGTGAATGCCGATACCGGCGTCGTGGCCGCGGACCGCGCCAATGTGGAATCCGCTTCGATCAATCTGGGCTATACCAGGATCGTTTCGCCGATCGACGGCCGCGTCGGTCTGCATCTGGTCGATGTCGGCAATATCGTTTCGGCCAACCAGAGCAACGGAATCGTGGTGGTGACGAAATTGTCGCCCATCTCGGTGACCTTCACCGTTCCCGAAGATCAGGTCAGCGCTGTGATGGGACGACTCAGTTCGGGCGCCACGCTGGCGGTCGATGCCCGCGACCGCACCCAGTCCAATATCATCGCCACCGGCACGCTCGCCACCGTGGACAATGTCGTCGACACCACCACCGGCACCGTGAAGCTGCGTGCGCTGTTCGACAACAAGGACGGCAAGCTGTTTCCCAACCAGTTCGTCAATGTCCGGCTGCTGGTCGACACCATTCGCGATCAGGTTGTGATCCCGGTGCCGGCGGTGCAGCGCGGTTCCGATGGCAGTTTCGTCTTCGTGGTTTCGCCCGACAAGACCGTCTCGCAGCGCCAGGTGAAGTTGGGCACTCAGGATGGCGATCAGGTCGCGGTCCTTGACGGTCTGAAGCCCGGTGACACGGTGGTGGTGGATGGTGCCGACCGCTTGCGCGACGGGGCGCAGGTCAATATCCCGGCCGGCGGCCGCATCGTCGAACCCTCTCCGGCCCCGGCCGGTGCCGGCGCCCGCGGCGGCAATTCGGCCCAGCGCGCCGCGCGTCTGGCCGCGATCACCAAGGCCTGCAGCGCCGATATCGCCAAGCTCTGCGCCGGCCAGGATGCGCGCACCGCGACCCGCTGTCTGTTCCAGAATGCCAGCTCGCTGTCTTCCGATTGCTCCAAGGCGGTCACCTCCGGTCGCCGCGGCGGTCCCGGCGGCGGCGGCTTTGGCGGCTTCGGTGGCGGTGGCGGCGGCTTCGGCGGCGGCCGGTAACGAACGGCGGCATTTAGCAATGAATCTTTCCGCGCCCTTTATTCTTAGGCCGGTGGCGACATCGCTTTTGATGATCGCCATCCTGATCGCCGGCGTCATCGGCTTTATGCAGTTGCCGCTGTCGGCCCTGCCGGAGGTGGATTATCCCACCATCCAGGTGCAGAGCTTCTATCCCGGCGCCAGCCCCCAGGTGATGACCACGGCCGTCACCGGCATCCTGGAGCGGCAATTCGGCCAGATGCCGGGCCTGAAGGAAATGTCTTCGGTCTCATCGGCCGGCTCCTCCATCATCACGCTCCAGTTCAATCTCGAGCTGAGCCTGGACGTGGCCGAACAAGAAGTGCAGGCCGCGATCAACCAGGGCGGCACCTTGTTGCCGAACCTGCCCACGCCCCCGATCTATGCCAAGGTCAATCCCGCCGACGCGCCGGTGATCACCCTGGCGGTGTCATCCTCCAGCCTGCCGATCACCACGGTCGAGAGCATCGCCGACAGCCGCATCGCGCAGAAGATTTCCCAGTTCAAAGGCGTCGGCCTGGTCAGCATCGCCGGCGGACAGAAGCCCGCGGTCCGCGTTCAGGCCAATCTGCAGCAATTGGCGGCCTATGGCCTGAACCTGGACGATCTGCGCTCTACCATCAACAACAACAATTCCAACGCCGCCAAAGGCAGTTTCGACGGCTTGACCCAGTCCTACACCATCAATGCCAACGATCAGCTCCAAAGCGCCCAGGAATACGCCAATATCATTCTCACTTATAAGAACGGCGCGCCGGTGCATCTGTCGGATGTGGCGACCGTCACCGAAGGGGCGGAGAACAACAAGCTGGCCAGCTGGGCCGACGACAAGCCCGCTATCCTGATCAATGTGCAGCGCCAGCCCGACGCCAATGTCATCGACGTCGTGGACCAGATCAAGGCGGTGCTGCCGCAGATCCAGGCCGGCCTGCCCGGTTCGGTCGATCCGATCCGCATCTTGACCGACCGCACCAATACCATCCGCGCCTCGGTCTCGGATGTGGAGTTCGAACTGGTCCTGGCCATCGCGCTGGTGGTGCTGGTACTCTATGTCTTCCTGCGCAATATCCCGGCGACCTTCATTCCCAGCCTGTCGGTGCCGCTCTCCATCACCGGCACCTTCGCGGTGATGTATCTGCTGGGCTTTTCGCTCAACAATTTGTCGCTGATGGCCTTGATCATCTCCACCGGCTTCGTGGTCGACGACGCCATCGTGATGATCGAAAACATCACCCGCTATCTCGAGCAGGGACTGCCGCCAAAAGAGGCGGCGATGCGCGGCGCCGGCGAAATCGGCTTCACCATCATGTCGCTGACCATTTCGCTCATCGCGGTGCTGATCCCCCTATTGTTCATGAAGGAAGTGGTGGGCCGGTTGTTCCGGGAATTCGCCATCACCCTGTCGATCACCATCCTGATCTCGGCGGTGGTGTCGCTGACCATGGTGCCGATGTTGTGCGCCAAGCTGCTCAAGCCGCATGACACGACAGCCAAACACCAGAACGCTTTTCAGCGCCGCAGCGAGGAGTCCTTCAAGCGCTTCATGGGCCGCTATGACAGCCTGCTGGTCTGGGTGCTGGAGCATCAGCCTTTCACCATGATGGTGGCCGTGGGCACTTTGGTGCTCACCGTCCTGCTCTACACCTTCATTCCCAAGGGGTTTTTCCCGCTGCAGGACACCGGCTTCATCCAGGCCGTCACCAGCAGCGGTCCCACAGTCTCGTTCGACGAGATGGCCCGGCGCCAACGCGCGCTGGCGCGGCTGATCCTTCAGGACAAGGACGTGGCCAGCCTTTCCTCCTTCATCGGGGTGGACGGCACCAACAATACGCTGAACAGCGGCCGCATGCTGATCAATCTGAAGGACAAGGGCGAGCGCGACAGTGTCAGCGACATCATGGCCCGGCTGCGGCAGGACGCGCATGCCGTGCCCGGCATGACCTTTTATCTTCAGCCGGTCCAGGACCTCACCATCGATTCGGTGATCAGCCGGGCCGAATATCAATTCCAGCTCCAATCGGCGTCGAGCGCGACCCTGGACAGTTACCTGCCAAAATTGCTCGCCGAACTGCAGAAATATCCGGCGCTGCGCAATGTCTCGACCGAATATCTGGATAACGGTCTGGCCGCCTATCTCGTGATCGACCGGGATACCGCCTCGCGCTTCGGTCTCAGCACGGCAACCATCGACAACGCGCTTTACGATGCCTTCGGCCAGCGCATCGTCTCGACGATTTTCACCGACTCCAACCAGAAGCGGGTGATTCTGGAAGCCAATCCCTCGATGCAAAACGACATTGCATCGCTCAACGACATGTACCTGCCCGCTTCAGGCGGCGGCCAAGTGCCGTTGTCGGCCGTGGCCAGCGTCGAAAAACGCGTCGAACCTCTGCAGATCAATCATCTGGGCCAGTTCCCCTCGGCAACCATCTCCTTCGACGTCGCCCCCGGCTATGCCTTGGGGACCGCGGTGAACGCGGTGCAGGACGCGGAGAACAAACTCGGCATGCCGCCGGGCGTGAGCTCGCAATTCGAAGGCTCGGCCGTGGCCTTCCAGTCGGCGCTGGGCAATGAGGTCTTGCTGATCCTGGCCGCACTGATCACGGTCTATATCGTGCTGGGGGTTTTGTACGAAAGCTTCATCCATCCGGTGACGATCCTTTCCACGCTGCCGTCCGCCGGTGTGGGTGCGCTGCTGGCCCTGATCGTCACGGGCCATGACCTCAACATCGTCTCCATCATCGGCATTATTCTGTTGATCGGCATCGTGCAGAAGAACGCCATCATGATGATCGACTTCGCCCTGGAAGCCGAACGCAATGAGGACAAGTCCCCCACCCAGGCGATCCATCAAGCAGCGCTGCTGCGTTTCCGCCCGATTCTGATGACCACGGTGGCCGCCCTGTTCGGCGCCTTGCCGCTGACCTTCAGCACGGGCATGGGCTCGGAACTGCGCCATCCGCTGGGCATCGCCATTGTCGGCGGCTTGCTGGTCAGCCAGCTCCTGACCCTGTTCACCACCCCGGTGATCTATATCTATTTCGACCGCTGGGGCCGCAACCTGCGCGAATGGCGGGCGCGGCGCGCGATGCACCCGGCACCGGCGGAATAGGGCGAGGTCGCGATGGTCTCCATCTTCATCCGCCGCCCTATCGCTACCACGCTTCTGGCGATCGGGCTGGCGCTGGCAGGCTTGGGGGCTTATTTCCTGCTGCCGGTGGCGCCGCTACCCAACATCGACGTCCCCACCATTTCGGTCAATGCCAGCATGACCGGGGCGAGCCCGGAAGTGATGTCCAACACCGTGGCGACGCCGCTGGAGCGCCATCTCGGCGCCATTGCCGGCGTCACCGACATGACCTCGCGCAGCAATTCGGGCTCGGCCAATATCGTGCTGCAATTCGACATCGACCGCGACATCGACGGCGCTGCCCGTGACGTGCAGGCGGCGATCAGCGCCGCCCGCGCCGACTTGCCGGCAGCGCTGCGGTCCAATCCCAGCTACAATAAATACAATCCCAACAACGCCCCCATCATGATCATGGCGCTCACGTCCAAGACGCGGACGCCCGGTCAGATCTACGATGACGCCTCCAATATCCTGCAGCAGAAATTGTCCCAGGTGCCTGGGGTTGGGGACGTTACGCTGGCCGGCGCAGCGCTTCCGGCGGTGCGGGTCGAGGTCAATCCCCGCGCCTTGTTCAAATATGGTATCTCGCTTCAGGACGTGGCCAGCGCAATTTCCTCCGCCAACGCCGGCGCCAATACGCCCAAAGGCGTGATCGAGCAGGGACCGGAGCGCTATCAGCTCTATTCCAACGACAACGCCAAGGAGGCGTCCGACTACAAGAATCTGATCGTCGCTTATCGTAAAGGCGCCGCGATCCGGCTTTCCGATGTTGCCGATGTGGCGGATGGTCAGGAAAATATCCGCAATATGGGTATGGCCAACGGGTTGCCCGCGGTGCTGGTCACGGTCACCCAGCAGCCAGGCGCCAATGTCATCCAGGTTGTGGACAACATCAAAGCCTTGATCCCGGCGCTGCAGCATGATCTGCCGGACGCGATCAATCTGGAGATGATCCAGGACACCACCACCTCGATTCGTAACTCGGTGCGCGATGTCGAGGAAACCTTGATCCTCTCCACCATCCTGGTGGTGCTGGTGGTGTTCCTGTTCCTGCGCAATCTGCGGGCCACCCTGGTGCCGGCGGTTTCGGTGCCGCTATCGCTGATGGGCACCTTCGGCGGGATGTATCTGCTGGGCTATAGCCTGGACAATTTCTCGCTAATGGCCCTGATCATTTCCACCGGCTTTGTCGTCGACAACACCATCGTGGTGCTGGAAAACGTCACCCGCCATATGGAGAATGGGGAAAAGCGGCTGGATGCGGCGCTCAAGGGCGCCCAGGAAGTCTCCTTCACGGTGCTCAGCATGAGCATATCGCTGGTGGCGGTGTTCCTTCCCATCCTGCTCTTGGGCGGAATCCTGGGCAAGCTGTTCCACGAATTCGCCATGACCCTGACCATCGCGATCATGACCTCGCTGGTGGTGTCGCTGACAGTCACGCCCATGATGTGCGCCTATCTCAGCTTCGCGGCCGCCGAGGACGAAAACCGCCTGATGGCCGTGTCGCGCAATGTGTTTGAAAGAAGCCAGCGCTTTTATGACCGTACGCTGCTCTGGTCCCTGGACAACCGCAAGACCGTCATGCTGTCGCTTTTGGTGGCGCTCATTCTGACGGGATATTTGTATTACGTCATTCCCAAGGGCTTCTTCCCGGAAACCGATGAGGGGCGCATCCAGGCCGGCATTACCGGCGACCAGACGATCTCCTATCAGTTGATGAGCAAGAAATTCCTGGAGTTCATGAAGATCGTCCAGGCCGATCCGGCGGTGGCCGAAGTGGCCGGCTCGATCGGCGGCGGCGGCCGGGGCGGTGGCGCCAGTTCCGGTAGCGCTTACGTCACGCTCAAGCCCTTGGCGCAGCGCGGCTATGTGAGCACCCAGGACGTGATCGAGCGGCTGCGGCCCCAACTGGCCAATATTGCGGGCGCCCGCGCCTTCCTGCAGTCGCAAAGCAGCACCGGTGTGCGCGCCGGCGGCCGGCAGGGCAATGGCAGCCAGCAATATACACTACAAGCGGATTCGCTCGACGATCTCAACACCTGGGTGCCGCGCATCACTGCCGCCCTGGAAAAAGTGCCCGAACTTGAGGACGTCAATTCCGATCGCCAGCAGAACGGGCTGGAGATGGATCTGAAGATCGACCGCGACGCCGCCTCCCGGCTGGGCATCACGGTTTCGCAAGTCGATACCACGCTCAATAGCGCCTTCGGTCAACGTCAGGTCTCGACCATCTACAAGGACAAGAACCAGTATCATGTGGTGATGGAGGTCGCGCCCAGCTTCTGGCAGAATCCGGACACGCTGCGCGATATCTATGTTTCCACCTTCGGCAATATCTCGGCGACCCAGGCAACGGCAGCGCCCACCGCCGCTATTGCCGCTCCTGCCGCCGGTGCTCCCGGTGCAGCCCCGGGCGGTGCCTCGGATGCCGCGGCCGCGGCGTTGGAGGCGGTCCGCAATCAGGCTTCCAATGCGATCACCAGCACCGGCAAGGGCGGCGGCTCGACCGCGTCCGCGGTCTCGACGCGGGTTGAGACCATGGTGCCGCTGGCAGCCTTCGCCAGCTATGCCCCGGGCACCACAGCGCTCTCGGTCAATCACCAGGGCCCCTTCGTCGCCACGACCTTCTCCTTCAGCCTGCCGGAAGGTGTCACCCAGGATGAGGCCCTGAAAGCCATCAACCGCACCATGGCGAATATCGCGGTGCCGATCTCGATCCATGGCGAAGCGGCCGGCTCGTTGCAATTGGCGCGCAACTCGCTGAACAACCTGCCCATCCTGTTCCTGGCGGCGGTCGCCACCATCTACATCGTGCTGGGCATGCTGTATGAAAGCTATGTCCATCCCCTCACCATTCTCTCCACCCTGCCGTCCGCCGGCGTGGGCGCGTTGCTGGCGCTTCGGATCTTCAATACCGATTTCAGCATGATCGCCTTTATCGGTGTGATCCTGCTGGTCGGCGTGGTGAAAAAGAACGGCATCATCCTGATCGACTTCGCGCTGGAGGTGCAGCGGCGCGAGAACCTGTCGGCCCATGACGCCGTCTACAAAGCGGCGCTGATGCGCTTCCGCCCCATCATGATGACCACGGCCGGTGCTATTCTGGGCGCTTTGCCGCTGGCCATTGGCCTGGGTGAAGGATCCGAATTGCGCCAGCCGCTGGGCATTTCCATTGTCGGCGGGTTGCTGCTCAGCCAGGTCCTGACCCTCTACACCACGCCGGTTGTCTTCATCTACATGGACCGCTTCGGCAAATGGTCAGGCGCGATGTGGAACCGCGCCTATCACGGCATGCGCCGCCGTCCGGGCGCCGCCGCTCCGCTTCCGGCGGAATAGCCGCGCCAATTTGTTCGGTGAAAAGAAGCTCGCAGGGCTAAGCCGCCCGCCATTGCGCAGCGCCAAATCAGAAATTCGGCAGATCCTGATCCTGCGGCTTGCCGCCATTGATCTGGGCGGCGCGGTTCTGACGATAGAGGCTGCGGGTGGTGGCGTAGAAATCGATCGAGGAACGTTCGATCGCCGCGACGGCGTCGATATTGGCGGCGCGGCTGTCCAGCACGCCAAGCCCGGTGCGCACGATCATGTACAGCGTGGAGTCGTTCCAGGTGATATAGGTCAGGGGATCGAAGCCGACATCGGCAATATCGCCGACCAGATCGCGCGGCGGCTTGGGTCCGGCGAAAGGCAGCACTAAGTAAGAGCCTTCCTGCGCGCCCCATTTGCCCAGCGTGATGCCGAAGTCGTTGGGGTGACCGGGAAGGCCCATCTTGGACGCCACATCGATCAAGCCGGCCAGGCCGACGGTCGAATTGATCATAAAACGGCCGAAGGTGCCGCCCGCGTCCGAACCATCGCCCTGCAGCACGTCATTGACCAGCACCACCGGCGAACGAAGATTGTCGAGCGCGTTGTGGATTCCTTCGCGCGCGGGCGCTGGGACAGCGCTGCGATAGAATTTGGCTACCGGGGTGGCGACGGTGTGGTCCAGCTTGACGTCGAATTCGAACACCGACCGGTTCATCGGCTCGAACGGATCGTTCTGAGCCAAAGCCTCGGGACTTTGGGTGGTGCAGGCGCCGACCGCCAGGGTGACGGCAAGTGCCGCAAGGACTGTGATTCGCGATGTCATGCCCGACAAATACCGGATTTGAAATGAGAAAACGTTTACGCGGGCCATAGGGCCAGTAAGTATTAACTCATCATATTGGGATTCGTGCCCGGTTCGCCAAGGGGTCGCTCTGCGACCGACTGTCAGATGCCGCCATACCAGGTATAGCCAAGGTCTTCCCAATAGCCGCCCTTGCCGCCCCCGATGCGCGAAAAATCCTCCACCAGTTCAATACGCTGGACATATTTCGGCTGCTTATAGCCCAATTGGCGCTCGGCCCTGAGGCGTACCGGCGCGCCATGCGCCACCGGCAAGTCTTGGTTGTTCAAACGATAAGCCAGGATTGTCTGCGGATGCATGGCCTCCGCCAAATCCAGGCTTTCGTAATAATAATGTTCGGGATCGCCTTCGGCGGTCATGGGGTCGGCACAGTAAAATATCACATAGCGCGCGTTCGGTTTCGGTTCCGCCGCCGCCAGCACCGGGGCCAGGGGCGCTCCGGTCCATTCGCCGATGCAGCTCCAGCCCTCCACGCAGTCATGCCGGGTGATCTGGGTACGGGCCGGCATTTTGCGAATGGCGTCCATCGACAGCGACAAGGGATGGCTCACCAACCCGCCGACCGTGATCCGCCAATTGCGAAATTGGCTTGCGACATGCGCCGCATAATCGGCGGTGCCCGGATCCAGCGTGCCATTGGCGCGAAACACCGGGGCTATATCCTGCTTGCTATATTCTGGCGCCAGAGCGTGCGGGCCGGCGAAAACATGTTGGGCCGCTTGGGTGAGGTGCTCCACTTGGCCCAGCAGCCCGGTGAACCAGGGCTTTTGCGAAAGATCGTAACAGCCGCTGAGCAGCAGCGTCGACGATCCGGCTAGGGCGCGCCTAAGGAAATTGCGGCGGTCCGTCATAGGTCACCTTTTTTGATGGCGTACCAGCCGGTGACCATGGACCTCAGATTGTTCCAGGTGCCCGACAGCACGACCATGGCGATATGGACCAGGAAGAATCCGAGAAAGGAAAAGGCGCAGAAGAAGTGAATCGTGCGGGCGCTTTGCCGTCCGCCGAAAATCCAGGGCAGGATCGGAAAGGCTGCGTCCATGGTAGGCGACATCGTCAGGCCGGTGGCCACGATCAGCGGCCCCAGGATGAATAACACAAAGCAATAGGCGAGTTTCTGCAGACCGTTGTAGCGGCGTGCCGTCTCGCCATGGGGAAATTTGAGGCGGACATGGTCCCATATTTCCCGGGGCAGATGGCTGATGTCGCGTCCCGTGGGGGCAAGATCGCGCCGCGCATGGCCGCTCCAAACGGCATAAAGCAGAAACAGCACGCCATTGATCGCCAATATCCAGGCAAAGGCGAAATGCCATTGCCGCGCCATCGCCAGCCATTGCGGGCCGGGCAGGGTTGCCCAATCGGGAAAGCCGCGCGCCGTCAGGGTGCCGTCCTGGCGCGAGGCCCCGAACAGCCCGGTGGTGTCGTGCGGCTTTTCGAACAGCCAAGTCCAGCCCTTGGTGACCGCGCCGGTATCGTCGGTGGTGGCGGTGAAGGACAAGATCGGATGGTCGAAATTGGAGCCGTTGCCCCAATAGAGCGCCGGATGGGCATTGAAGATGCCCAACCCGCTCATCAGCAGGATCGCCAGGCACAGGGCGTTAAGCCAATGGGCGATCCGCACCCAGGTCTTGTGACGGTAGAAGAAATAATGAGGCCCGGACGGGGTCAGTCCCAACAGGCTGCGTAGCCGTTCGGGGACGCGCGGCGCGGGCGCGGCGGTTTCGACAGTCATGCCCAAGGTTACCAAGAAAAGGTTCCACGGGCTATTCGAGACGCCGGGGTTTCCCGTTACAGCGGGTCCATGCCGATGTCAGGAATAATGCGGGGCGTGGCGGCGGAACTCGGCCAGCATGCGATTGGGCAGGGGGGCAATGTCCTTTGGCGCAAGGCTGTCATTGGCCGGCGGCTTGGGCTCGGCGGCAAGCGCAGGCGTCTGGACCATGGCGACGCCATAGCCGAGGGCGCAGACATTCTGTGCCAAGAAACACGCGCGCAAAAAGGCCCTCCCGGGTTGTTGGTGATAACAACCGCCGGTGCCTGGAAAAGCTCCCGCCTGCCCAAAATTTTGTCAGTGCGATATCAGGCCGTCCTCAGCCGCGGCCTACAAAAGGCATTTTGCTGGCCATCACGGTCAAGGACAGCACGTTGGCCTGCGGCGGCAGGCTGGCCATATACACCACGGCCCGTGCCACATCTTTCACATCCATCACCGGTTCGGGCCTGGTGCTGCCATCGGGCTGGAGGACGCCCTCTTTCATCTTTTGCGTCAGCTCGGTTTGCGCATTGCCGATATCGATCTGGCCGCAGGTAATGTCGAAGGCCCGTCCATCCAGCGCCAGGGCTTTGGTCAGGCCGGTGATGGCATGTTTGGTGGCGGTATAGGCGGCCGAATTCGGCCTTGGGGCATGGGCCGAGATTGAGCCATTGTTGATGATGCGCCCGCCCCGGGGGACCTGCGCCTTCATCATTTTCACCGCCTGCTGGATGCAGAGGAACGCCCCGGTCAAGTTGACGGCCACCACATGTTGCCACTCGGCAAGCGGCAATTCCTCGATCGGCCGCGCCGGGGCGGAGGTGCCGGCATTGTTGAACAGCAGATCCAGCCGCCCGAAACGCGCCTTGATCGCGGCAAAGAGGTTTTCAACCTGGGCGGGATCGCAGACATCGGTGGGCACAACCAGGGCCTCCGGGCAAGCCGTTGCGGTCTCCTCCAGCGCGGGGCGGCGGCGTCCCGCCAGGGCCATGGTGTAACCCTCCGCCGCCAGGGCCTGAGCCACCGCCCGCCCGATGCCGCTGCCGGCGCCCGTCACCAGTGCGATTTTGCTCATGGGAATCCTGAAATTTCGGCCATCCGGGGCCAATTTACACCCTATGCCTCGGCGCGCACTTCTTTTTCGGGTGGGTATAAAGTAGACAACCGCCAAAGGCGTCAGGAGGGGAAATGCGCAGGCTTCTATTGGGCACCACGGCGGTGCTGTGCGGGATTTCCACCGGCGTCTGGGGACAGCAAACCCCATCCTCGTCCGGCACCCAAATCACCGGGATCGAGACCGTTATCGTCACCGCCCGCAAACGGGCCGAAGACGCCCAACAGGTCCCGATTGCGATCACCGCGCTGGATCAGGCGTCGCTCGAAAAGCTCAGCGTTCAGACGGTCGAAGATCTCAAATATGTGGCGCCTTCGGTCTATATCGCGCCCACCACCTTCCGCCAGGATACGCTCAACGTCACCATTCGCGGCCAGCGGGATTTCGATTCCAGCTCCGGCCAGTCGGTGATGTCGTTCGATACGGCAGCGGCGATTTATGTCGACGGCGTTTATATGGCCCGTCCCGTGGGCCTGACCGGCTCGTTGTTCGATGTCGATAGGATCGAAGTGCTTAAGGGCCCGCAAGGCACCCTGGTGGGGCGCAATTCCACCGGCGGCGCGGTTCTGTATGAGACCCGCGAGCCTACCGACACCTATGGCGGCAATGTGCAGATCTCCGGCGGCGATCATGACCGCGCCTCTTTCGAGGGTGCGATCAACATCCCCTTGAGCGACACGCTGTTCTTCCGCGGCGCGGTGCAGGTGACCGACTATAAGGGCTATCTCGTCAATTATTTCTACGATCCGTCCAGCGGCGTGCACAACAATCAGCCGGCCATGGGCGCCAACAAGATCGCCGGCAATTTTTCGCTCAAATGGCAGCCGGACGACAGCTTCAACATCGTGCTGCGCGCCAATCTTGCCGCCGAACATGATACCGGCTCGTCCTATCACGACCTGGGCTATTTCCCAGGTTCGGGCACCCGCAACGGCAAGACCGCGATCTGCAACATCCCCGGAAGCTGCAACGGGTTCACCGATCTTTTGGGTCATGTGATCGCGCCTTATTACACTACCGTGACCCCGACGGGGGCGAGTGGGATCAACCCCGATCCCCTGGCCTATAATTCGCTGCTGCAGTCCGTGGCGCGCGAACAGAATTACGGCTTCTGGAGCGTCGAGCAGGCGATCAACAACCAGGACGTCGGGCATTACCAGACGGTGTCCGCGGTGGTGAACAAGGATTTTGGCGATGTCAGCGTCAAATGGCTCAGCGCCTATCGCTGGTGGGACAATCAAGGCACTTCGATCAGTCGCGGCCTGCCCTATAACACCACCGAATATGAATATATGGACCCCGACTATAAATCCTATCAGTCGGAACTGACGGTCAATGGCACCACGCTGGAAGGCGCGCTGAAATGGACCACCGGGGCGTTCTTCTTCCAGGAAGATTCGCCGCGCGACGGCGGCTTGTTCTATCTCTATCTGCCCAGCGCGGTAACCCCGCAGCCCCTTCCCAACAAGCAGATCACGGAGCAAGACGGCCGGACCAACAGCCAGATGAACACGTCATACGCCGTCTATGCCCAGGCGACTTATGCGATCCGGCCCGATACAAGGCTGACGGTGGGCGGCCGCTATACCTATGACCAGCGCCACGCTTTTCTGGGTTTGCTCGACGACATCTTCCCGGCCTCGGCGGCCACCAGCGCGGCGGTGAACAACGGCGTCTATGACCCCACGCCGATCACCTTTCACGGCATCACATATAATGGCCAGACCCATGCCTGTGCCCTGACCGATACCCATGGCAAGCTGCTGCCACTGTCCCAATGCAATGTGAATGTCGACGCCGGCTTCCACAAGCCCACTTATACCGTGGCGCTCGACCATGATCTGTGGGATGGCACGCTGGTCTATGCCACCACGCGCAGCGGCTATCGCTCCGGCGCCATCAACAGCGCCGCGGTTCAGCCGGCCGCCATCATCGCGCAGCCGGAAAACGTTACCGACTATGAGCTGGGCATCAAATCGGACTTTACCGTTGCGGGGATTCCGGTCCGCGCCAATCTCGACGGCTATTTCTCGGACTATCACGATATCCAGGTGCTGGTGACGTTGCCCAATGTCACCCTTGCCACCGGACCGGGCGGCGTGCCCTGTACCCAGGCGCTGTACAATGCCGGCTCCTGTCCTGCCGCCACCAATGACAATGTCACCCTCAACGCCAAGACCGCGCATATTCACGGGGTGGAGTGGGACCTCACCGTGCTGCCGCTGCCGGGACTGAGCCTGAACGCCTCGGGCAGTTTCCTGGACGCGCGCTATACCGATTTCACTTATGTCCCGCCGCCCGGCTATCTGCTGCCGACCGGGGGCACCAATCTGTCGGGCTCGCCTTTCCCGCTGCCGGTGTGGCAGACCAACGAGACCGCGAGCTATTCCACCGGTCTCAAGGACCTGGCGGGCCTGCCGATCGACGATCTCAGCTTCACGGCGCATTATTATTGGCAGGGCCGTTATCTCGCCAATATGACCGGCTTCGATCCCAGCCAGCGCGCGGGCGCCTATGGCTTCCTCAACCTGCGCATCGATCTGTTGAATGTGGCGCAAAAGCGGGTCGACATCGCGCTGACCATGAACAATGCCCTCAACACCAAGGCCTGCCTGCCGGAATATACCGGCCAGTTGAGTTCGGCGCCGCAGGGCTCCTTCGGCATCTTGAATGCCTCGGGCCTGCTGCAATGCGTACCGCTGCCGCCGCGGATGAGTGGTGTGACGCTGAGCTACAAGTTCTAGCGAGTTGCGCCTCGCTCGTCGCTCGAAACGATCCACCGGATCGTTTCGTTGGCCTGACGGCCAAACGCTTCTCGCTGCTCGGCGCGTTCGGCACTTAAACCGATCCACAGGATCGGTTTAACCGGCCTTTGGCCGGTCGTGCCTCACAGTTACAAGTTCTGAACTTGGCTTAAGGCGTCGCGGGATCGACTTTGACCAGCGTCATGTCGAAGACCAAGGTCTGGCCGCCGGGAATGGCGCCGTCGCCCGCCCCGTCCGGGCCATAGCCGAGCTCGGAGGGGATCACCAGTTCCCACTCATCGCCTTCCTTCATCATCGACAGCGCTTCGACCCAGCCGGGGATCAGTCCACCGGCGGGAAAGCTGGCGGTGTCATTGCCCTTGGTCTGGTCGAACACCTTGCCGTTGATCAGCCAGCCTTTGTAGCGAACGGTGACCATGTCGTCGGGGCGCTGCGGCGTCTTGCCGGCGCCCGATTTGATGACGCGATATTGCAGGCCATCGGCGGTCTTGAACACGCCGGGCTTGGCGGCATTGTCGGCCAGGTATTTCTGGTTCGACGCCTTGCTCAGGTCATAGACCGGCAATTTGGGCGCCTCGGCTTTTTTCGAGCAACCCGCCAGCCCCGCCGCCAAAGCTAGGACCATCACCATCGCAATATGTCGCATATTATCTTCCCCTGATTAATCCGGCGCCGTTCCTACCCGAACCTTGTCGCCATCGCGAATCGAATCGGGAGGATTGTCAATCACACGGTCCGCCGGGGCGACGCCATTATCGACCTCCACGGCATTGCCCATATCGGTGCCGATATGGATCGGTTTGAGACGCACATGATCGGACGAGTCCACCGTCGCCACCATCATGCCGCTATCGCGAAAGAGCAGCGTCGTGGCCGGCAGCCGGACAGAGCCCTTGCCGGCGGCAAGCTGCAGATGAACCTCGGCATAATCGCCCGGTTTGATGGTGCCGCCGGCATTGTCGATGACGAACTGCGCCAGCTGCGTGCCGTTGGCGGCGGACATCGCCTGGGCGGCGGCGGCCAAAGTGGCGGTGAATTGCCGCCCGGGATATTCGGGCACCGTGAAACGCGCCGTCAGCCCGGGGGTGAGCGCTGCGGAATAAACCTGCGGAACATGGACATAAATGCGCAATCTGGTCTGATCGGTGATGGTGAAGAGCGGCGTCGGGGAGGCGGTGCCGATGGTGACCAGGGTGCCCACATCCACCGCCCGGCTGGTAACGATGCCATCGAAGGGGGCGGTGATCCTGGTATAGCCGAGATTGACGGCGGCGTTTTGGACCGCGGCACGGTCGGTGTCGACGATGCCGGTATCGGCGGCCACGGTGGTGGTCTGGGCTGCGAGCTGCTGGGCTGAAATGGCGTTTTGCGCCGCCAGCGCCTGGTAGCGGCCAAGGTCCACCTTGGCATTGGCCAGGGTGGCGCTATCGCGTGCCAGCTGGCCCTTGGCCTGATCGAGCGCCGCCTGGTAATTGCGGTCGTCGAGCTGGGCCAGCAGGGCGCCCTTTTTCACCCGCGCGCCGATGTCGAAATACCATTTGCGCACCGTGCCGGAGACCTGGGCATAGATCGGCGCATTGGTGAAGGCCTGCACATCGCCGGGCAGGGTCAGGTCCCCGCCGGCCTGGGCGCCTTTGGGTTTGACCACTTGGACCGAAGGAATGAACTGGTCCTCGGTCCAGTTTTCGGTTCGCTTCTCGCCCTGATAGCGCAGCGCGATGCCGATCGCGGCGACGGCGCCGGCGGCGCAGAGCGCGATCAACCCCGCCCGCTTCAGGCCGCGAGGCGTGCGGTATCGCAGGATGTCATTGTCATGCGGCTTGTCAGGCATAGACTTCTCCGGATTTCACCGCCCGTGCCTCGGTTCCGCGCTTCTTTCGGCCATGCACGATGCTGAAAACCACCGGCACGAAGATCAGGGTGGCACAGGTGGCAAAGACCAGACCGCCGATCACGGCGCGGCCCAGCGGCGCATTCTGCTCGCCGCCTTCGCCCAGGCCTAGCGCCAGGGGCAGCATGCCGATGATCATCGCCAGGGCGGTCATCAACACCGGACGGAAGCGGGTGACGCCGGCCTCGATCGCGGCCCGCATGGCGTCGCCGGTGGCGGCCAGCCGCTCGCGGGCGAAGCTCACCACCAGGATGGAGTTGGCGGTCGCCACCCCCATGCACATGATCGAGCCCGTCAAAGCCGGCACCGATAACGTCGTGCCGGTGGCGAAGAGAGTCCAGACAATGCCGGCGATGGCGCCGGGCAGGGCGGTGATGATGATGAAGGGATCGAGCCAGGATTGGAAATTGACCACGATCAGCAGATAGATCAGCACGACGGCGCCGGCCAATCCCAGGAACAAGCCGCCAAAGGCGGTCTCCATGGTGACCACCTGACCGCGCAGGACCAGTCTGGCGCCGCGCGGCAGGGCGGCTTGGTTGCGCGCCATCACCGCACGCACGGCGGCGGCGACGCTGCCCAGGTCGCGGTCCTGGGTGGTGGCGTAGATGTTGATGGTGGGCTGGATATCGTAATGGGTCACCACCGACGCCGTGGGCTCGCGGCTGAGCTGGCCCAGGCCCCCCAGCATTTGCGGGGCGCCGCCGCCCGCCGGCGTCACCGGCAGGTTTTGCAGCGCCGCCATGCTGTCCATGCGGTATTCGGGCGTCTGGGAGACAATCGGATAGGACACGCCGGTTTTGGGATTGAGCCAGAAATTCGGCGCCGTCTGTCCGGTGCCGGCCAGCGCCGTGGCCAGGGCGCCGGTGACGTCTTTCTCGGTGACGCCATATTGCGCCATGCGGGCGCGGTCGGCGTCGAAGCGCAATTGCGGGTAGGATTGGGATTCCTGGATCCGGGCATCGACCAGCCCGGGTATGGCGCGCAGTTGCGGCAGGATGCGGCGGGCGAAATCCATTGCGCCCTCGGTATCGGTGGCGGTGATCTGAAGGTCGATCGGCGCCGGGGTGCCGAAATTCAGAATCTGGCTGACGATATCTGCGGGCGGATAGGAAAAGGTCACGCCGGGATAGCGGCGCGGCAGCACTTCGCGCAGCCGCCGCAGATAGTCGGCGGTGGGATGGTGGCCCGGCTTCAGGCTGATGAAGATGTCGCCATCCTGCGTCCCCACGATGCCCGAATTGTTGTAGATGAGGTTCACGCTGCTGAAGGGCATCCCCAGGCTGTCCACGATGGTGTCCAGTTCATCCGCCGGGATGATCCGGCGCACGTCTTCCTCGATCCGGCCGGCGATCTGGGTGGTGTCTTCCAGCCGGGTGCCGGTGGGCGTGCGCATATGAAGCGTCACTTGGCCGGTATCGATCGCGGGGAAGAAATTGGAGCCCAGAAACGGTACCAGCAGCATCGAGGCCCCAACCGCGGCCAGGAATCCGATCACGAACAGCTTGCGGCGGCTCATCGCCAGGGCCAGCAGGTTGCGATAGGATTCGCGCGCCCGTTCAAATTGCCGCTCGAAACCGCGCTGCAGCCGTGCCAGGGGATGGCGGCCCGATGCCTGGTGCAAGGCGTGGTCGGCGGCGGCCACGTCGCGCGCACCGTGAAGATGGGGCTTTAGCAGATACATCGACAGCGTCGGCACCAGGGTACGCGACAAGATGAATGAGGCGACCATCGAGAACACCACACTCAGGCCCATGGACAGGAACAGATAGCCGGCGACGCCGGGCAGGTCGAACATGGGCACGAAGACGATGCAGATGCAGAGCAGGGAGACAAAGGCCGGCTGCACGATCTGGCGGGCCCCGTCCATGATCGCGCTGCGCACATCCTTGCCCTGTTCCAGGTGCCAATTGATGTTCTCGATGGTGACGGTGGCGTCGTCCACCAAAATGCCCACCGCCAAGGCGAGGCCCCCGAGAGTCATGATGTTCAGGGTTTGCCCCGTCGCCCATAATCCGATCACCGCCGAAAGGACCGCGAGCGGAATCGAGGTGGCGATGATCACCGTCGAACGCCAGGAGCCCAGGAACAACAGGATCATCAGGCTGGTCAGGGCGGCGGCGATGATGCCCTCGCGGACCACGCCGCTCACCGCCGCTTTGACGAAGATCGACTGGTCGTTGAAGAAATCGATGCGCAGGCCGGGCGGCAATTGATCCTTGAGCTGGCCGATCAGGTCTTTGATACCCGCCACCACGTCCAGGGTGGACGCATTGCCGTTCTTGAGGATGGTGGTCAGGACCGAGCGCCCGCCATAAACATGCACGACATTGGTCTGAATGGCGCCGCCGTCGCGGGCCCGCCCCACATCGCGCAGGAAGATCGTCACCCCGCCCACGGTCTTGATCGGCAGTTCGTTCAGTCCCTCGATCGTTTCCGCCGCGTTGTTGAGCTTCACGGTATATTGATAGGCGCCCATCTTCATATTGCCGGCGGGCACGATCAGGGTCTGGTTGGCGACCGCGGCCTGTACGTCCTGCGCCGACAGGCCATGCGCCTGCAACGCCACGGGATCGAGATCCAGCACCACCTGGCGGTTCTTGCCGCCATAGGGCCCGGGGATCGCGGCCCCGCGCACCGTGGCCAGGCGCGGCCGCACGATGGTGTTGGCGGCATCCAGCAATTGTTGCTCGCTGAGGCCCTTGCCGGAATAAGCGACCTGCAGCACCGGCACGGTCGCGGCATTATAAACGATGATCAAAGGGGGCTGGGTGCCGGCGGGGGCCTGCCGGACCGAGCCCTGGGCGGCGGCAGTAAGCTGCGCCATCGCCATGGGGATATCGGTGCCGGGCTGGAAATAAATTTTCTCGATACCGATACCCGGCATCGCCTGGCTTTCCAGATGCTCGACATTGTCGACGACGGTGGTGAGATAGCGCTCGTAATTGGTGAGAATGCGGTTGGACATCTCCTGCGACGACATATTGGAGAATTGAAAGGCGGAACCGATCACCGGGATGTTGATGGCGGGGAAAATGTCGGTGGGCGTCCTGACAGCCGCGATCGGCCCGAAAATCAGGATCAGCAGGGCCAGGACGATAAAGGTGAGGGGGCGCTCCAGCGCGACCCGCACAATCCAGGTCATGAAGTCTCCGGACGGGTCGGGGCGAGCCGCTTGTGGTCGGGCATGGGGACGGAAAATGAGCCTGGCGATGCCCGGCCACTATAACGCCAAATCCGGTCCGCGCACGGCTCGAATGGTCGCAAGCCGTCCCCAAGGTCCCTGAATTTGCAGTCATTTTCCATTTCGGTCCCCCGGTCCTGGGTGGCGGCGCCGGGGGCGGCCAAGCGAGGGCTCGCAAGGCGGTTTTGTCTATAGGCTTGATCTAGTATCCTTCGGCCATGTTGTCGCAGAAATCCCGTTATGCCCTGCGCGCCCTGCTGGTCCTGGCGGCCCGGGGCGATAATGAGCCGGTGCAAATCTCGGAGATCGCCGAGACCGCCAAGGTGCCGCGCAAATTCCTGGAACAGATCCTCCTGGAGCTGAAAAAGCCCGGCATCGTACGCAGCCATCGGGGGCGGTCGGGGGGCTATTCCCTGGGCCGCGCCGCCAAGGACATCAGCTTTGCCGATGTGCTCCGTGTCACCGACGGTCCCTTGGCTCTCAGCCCCTGTGTCAGCGTCATGGCCTATCGCAAATGCGACGACTGTTTCGACGAGGCAATTTGCGGCATCCGCAAGGCCCTGCTGGCGGCACGCGATGCAACCGCGCAAGTTCTGGAATCGCGCAGCCTGGCGGCGGCGGCCGGCCAGATGAAACGCGCGGGCGCCCTTTGAAATTCCAAGACTTTGGCCGGGGAAATGGGCTCATCCGCCCTTACCTCTAAATGTATATTGACTTGCTAGAGATTAAACGGTTTGAATAGCTCCATCGGCGTGACGGGGATTTGAGACATGGCATCCAAGACAGGCGTTTGGCTCCTGGCGGGCACGGCCAGCATGGTCCTGACCGGCGCTGCTTTGGCGCAAGGCGCCCTGCCGGGAGGCCCGGCCCCCGTGACCCAGGCCCAGCTCGATGCCCTGCAAAAACAGATTCAGGATCTGAATGCTCAGACGCAGCAGCTCAAACAGAACGAGGCGAATAGCGATCCCGCCCGAGCGCTCGGCGATCTCAAGCGCAGCACCTCCGATCAATATGCCGATTTGAACAAGCGGATCGCGGCGCTTCCGAAGATCAGTGTCGATAATGCGCGCCTGCAGGTGACGTCGCCAGATGGCCGCTTCAGCGTGGCGTTGCGCGCCCTGGTTCAATATGACACCGGCTATTTTTCGCAAGGCCGAAACCCCGCCTCGGTCGATCTCAACAGCGGCTCCAATTTCCGCCGCGCCCAGCTTGGCTTTCAAGGCGTGGCCTGGGGCGACTGGTCTTACTCGTTCATTTATGATTTCGGCGGCAACGGCAGCGAGAAGCCGGGTTACGTCTACACCGCCTATCTCGAATATGATGGGCTGAAACCCTTCGGCTTTCGAATCGGCGCCTATGCGCCGCCGGCAGGCCTCGACGACAGCACCGGCTCGGGCGATCTTCTCTTTCTGGAAAGGGCAGCCGCCAGCGATGCCGCCCGCAACATTGCCGGCGCGCCCAGCCGCGACTCGATCACCCTGTTCGCCCAGGGTGACACCTATCTGGCGGCACTCAGCTATACCGGCGGCAAGGCGAGTGATGCCGCAACTTTCGACGAACAACAGGCGCTGGTTGGGCGGTTGTCCTGGCTGGCTTATGGCGACAGCGACGCGCACTGGCTTGTGGATGCCGATGCGACTCAAGTCCTGAAACCGGCGGACAATGTTCCCAATGCCGTGGGCAATCCGCTCAACAATCTGGCGGTCCTCAGCGCAGGCCCGGAATTGGCCTTGGATGCCACAAAAACCGTCAGCACCGGCACTATCGATACCCGCGGCATCACCCAATGGGGATTGGAGACCGCTGCCAATTGGAAAACCCTTTACGCTCAGGCCGGCTATTTCGGCTATCAGATTCACCGCCGCGCCGGTGCGCTTACGGATCCCAATTTCAGCGGCTGGTATGCGCTGGCGGCTTGGAGCCTGACGGGCGAAGCCCGTCCCTATGACCCGGTCACAGCCTCCTTTCGGGGCTTGAAACCGGCCAAGGCCTTGGGTTCGGGCGGCTTGGGAGCCTGGGAATTGGCCGCGCGCTACAGCGACATCGACCTGAACGACGATCCGTTATCGGCGGCGGGCGTTGCAGGCGGCAAACAAGATGTCTGGACCATCGGTCTCAACTGGTACGTGACCAGCGGCATTCGTTTTGCCCTGAATTACGACAACATCCGGGTCAGTCATCCCAATGCGCCGGCCACCGATATCAGCGCCGATGCGCTGGCGCTGCGCGCGCAGATTTCGCTCTGATCTGAAAGACCCCTGACATGAAACCGATTTTCTCGCTGATCGTTGCTGCCTCCTTGCTGGCGAGCGCCTCGGCCCGGGCCGCCGACATCAGCCTGCTCAATGTCAGCTATGATCCCACGCGCGAATTGTACAAGGATCTGGGCGAGGCTTTCGCCGCGCAATGGAAGGCCGACAAGGTCACCTTGCAAACCTCCAATGGCGGCTCGGGTGCGCAGGCGCGCGCGGTGATCGACGGGCTGCAAGCCGATATTCTCACCCTCGCTTTGGCGGGGGATATCGACGCGGTGGCCAAAAAGGCCAAGCTGCTGCCGGCCGACTGGCAAAAGCGCTTGCCGCAAAGCTCGACCCCCTACACTTCGACCATCGTGTTCCTGGTGCGCAAGGGCAATCCTTGGAAGATCAAGGATTGGCCCGATCTGGTGAAGCCCGGCATTCAGGTGATCACGCCCAATCCCAAAACCTCGGGCGGCGCACGCTGGTCGTATCTGGCGGCCTGGGCCTATGCCGAAAAAGCGCCGGGCGGCAATGCCGGCAAGGCCAAGGATTTCGTGGGCGCGCTTTATAAGCATGTCCCCGTGCTGGACACCGGCGCACGCGGCTCGACCGTCACCTTCACCAAACGCGGCATTGGCGATGTGCTGCTCTCCTGGGAGAACGAGGCCAAGCTGGCGATCAAGGAAAGCCCCGGCCAATACGACATCGTCTATCCCAGCCGTTCCATCCAGGCCGAGCCGCCCGTCGCGCTGGTCGATAAGAATGCCGATCGCCATGGCGCCCGCAAAGTGGCGGAAGCTTTTCTGAATTTCCTCTATACGCCCCGGGCGCAGGAGATCGAGGCGAAGGATTTCTACCGTCCGCGCAATGCCGCAGTTCTCGCCAAATACAAAAACCAATTTCCGGACATCGCGCTGGCCACCATCGATGGTGATTTCGGCGGCTGGGGCAAGGCGCAGGCCACCCATTTCGCCGATGGCGGCGTGTTCGATCAGATCTATAAACCGGGTCAATAGGGCAGCCATGAGCAGCGCCGCTCGCCCTTTGCCGGGTTTGCGAAGGGGGCGGCATGTGCTGCCCGGCTTCGGGCTTTCCCTGGGCTTCACGATTTTCTACCTGACCGGCATCGTGCTGGTGCCGCTGTTGGCGCTGATTATCAGGCCCTGGTCGCTGGGATTTGACGGTTTCTGGGCGGCGATTTCCACGCCGCGGGTGCTGGCGGCGCTGCGGCTGTCCTTCGGCATGGCGGCTTTCGCCGCGGCCATCGATACCGTCTTTGGCGTTATCGTCGCCTGGGTGCTGGTGCGCTATCGTTTTCCCGGCCGGCGGCTGTTCGATGCCCTGATCGATTTGCCTTTCGCCTTGCCGACCGCGGTGGCAGGCATCGCGCTTTCCACGCTTTATGCGCCCAAGGGCTGGATCGGCGCCATCCTGATCCAGCATGGCATGCGCGTCGCCTATACGCCTTGGGGCGTGCTGGTGGCGATGACCTTCATCGGCCTGCCTTTCACGGTGCGTAGCCTGCAGCCGGTGCTGGAAGATCTTGGCGGCGATCTGGAGGAAGCCGCAGCTACGTTGGGCGCGACCAGGACCCAGACCATTGCCCGTGTGGTGCTGCCGGCCCTGGCGCCGGCGATATTGACCGGCGCCGCGCTGGGTTTCGCCCGGGGCGTCGGAGAATATGGCTCGATCATTTTCATCGCCGGCAATCTGCCGATGGTCAGCGAGATCGCGCCGCTTCTGATCGTCACCAAGCTGGAACAGTTCGATTATGCCGGCGCCGCCGCCATTGGGGTGGTGATGCTGGCGGCCTCCTTCTTGGTCCTGCTGGCCTTGAACGGCTTGCAGCAATGGGCGGCGCTGCGCCGATGAGCCGCAATTTCAGACGCGCCACCGAAGATCCGCTGCTTCTGCGTCTGGTGCTGGGCACCATCGCCATCGGATTTGTCGGGCTTTTTCTGGTGCTGCCCCTGGCGGTGGTGTTCCAGGAAGCTTTGGCCCATGGGCTTGGCGCCGCCTGGGCCGCGATCGTCGAGCCCGATAGTTTGGCTGCGCTGAAGCTGTCGCTGCTGGCCGCCGCCATCGCGGTGCCGCTCAACACAGTGTTCGGCATCGCCGCCGCCTGGGCCATCGCCAAATTCGATTTTGCCGGCAAGTCGTTTCTGGTCACCCTGATCGACCTGCCGTTTTCGGTTTCGCCGGTGGTGGCGGGCCTGATCTATGTGCTGGTATTCGGGATGCAGGGCTGGTTCGGCCCCGCTTTGGCCGATCATGACATCCATATTCTGTTCGCCTTGCCGGGGATCGTGCTGGTCACCATTTTCGTGACTTTTCCTTTTGTCGCACGCGAGTTAGTCCCCTTGATGGTCGATCAGGGCCGCGACGAAGAAGAGGCGGCGATCTCGCTGGGCGCCTCCGGTTTTGCCACCTTTTTGCGGGTGACACTGCCCAATATCAAATGGGGCCTGCTCTATGCGGTGCTCTTGTGCAATGCCCGCGCGCTGGGCGAATTCGGCGCCGTGGCGGTTGTCTCGGGCCATATTCGCGGCCAGACCAATACGCTGCCGCTGCATGTCGAGCTGCTTTACAACAATTACGACTATGTCGGCGCTTTCGCCGTGGCCGCGCTGTTGGGGCTTTTGGCTCTGGTCACCCTGGCGCTCAAATCGCTGCTGGAATGGCGTTATGCCGATGAGCTCGCCGCCATGCGCCGGCATTAGGAGATCTGGATGTCACTGATCATCGATACCGTGGTCAAGAAGTTCGCCCGGTTTCCCGCTTTGAACGGCGCCAGCCTGACCGCGCCACAAGGCGCCTTTGTCGCGCTGCTGGGCCCGTCGGGGTCGGGTAAGACCACGTTGCTGCGCATTCTGGGCGGTCTGGAACAGGCCGATAGCGGAGGCGTGCGCTTTGCCGATCTCAACTGGCTGGACATGCCGGCGCGCGAACGCAAGGCGGGCTTTGTGTTTCAGAATTATGCCCTGTTCCGCCACATGACCGTGGCCAAGAATATCGGCTTCGGCCTGGACGTGCGCCCCCGCGGCCAGCGCCCCGCGCGCGGCGAGATTCGCCACCGGGTCGAGGAATTGCTGGACTTGGTGCAGCTGGGTGGTCTGGGCGGGCGCTATCCCAGTCAATTGTCCGGCGGCCAGCGCCAGCGCGTCGCCTTGGCCCGCGCCTTGGCGATCGAACCGCGCATGCTGCTGCTGGACGAGCCTTTCGGCGCACTGGACGCCAAGGTGCGCAAGGAGCTGCGGGTCTGGCTGCGCCATATCCATGACAAGGCGGGCGTCACCTCGATCTTCGTCACCCATGATCAGGACGAAGCCTTTGCCATGGCCGATCTGGTGGCGGTGATGAATGCGGGGCGGATCGAACAGCTCGGCACGCCGGCCGATGTGCGCCGCGACCCGCGCAGCGCCTTTGTCGCGGAATTCCTCAGCACGTAGAATTCTAGGCGCTCGCGCGCTCGGGATGGGAAGCGGTCCTGCCGACAATGTCCTTGGCCAGTGCTTCGGCGACCTTGATGCCGTCGACCCCCGCCGACAGGATGCCGCCGGCGTAACCGGCGCCTTCGCCGGCGGGATAAAGGCCTTGGATATTGATGCTTTGGAAGTCTTCGCCGCGCGGCACGCGGACGGGTGAGGAGGTGCGGGTCTCCACCCCCGTCAGCACCGCATCGTCCATATCGAACCCCTTGAGCTGCTTGCCGAAGGCGGTGAGCGCCTCGCGGATCGCGGCAATGGCATAATCGGGCAGGCAGCTGGACAGATCGGTGGGCGTGACGCCCGGTTTGTAAGACGGGATCACGCTGCCCAAAGCGGTGGACGGGCGCCCGGCCAGGAAATCGCCCACACGCTGCGCCGGGGCCCGGTAATTTTCGCCGCCGGCCACAAAGGCGCGCTCTTCCCAATGGCGCTGCAGCGCGATGCCGGCCAGGGGTCCGCCCGGATAATCCTGGGGCGTGATGCCGACCACGATTCCGGCATTGGCGTTGCGCTCGTTGCGCGAATATTGGCTCATGCCATTGGTGACGACGCGCCCTTCTTCCGAAGCCGCCGCCACCACCGTGCCGCCGGGGCACATGCAAAAGGAATAGACATCGCGGCCATTGCTGGCGTGATGGACCAGGCGGTATTCCGCCGCGCCAAGCTGCTTCTTGCCGGCGCCGAAGCGGGCTTTGTCGATCAGGCTTTGGGGATGTTCGATGCGAAATCCGATCGAGAACGGCTTGGCCTCGATCGCCACGCCGCGGCGATGGAGCATGTCGAAAACGTCGCGGGCGCTATGGCCCACCGCCAGCACGACATGATCGGATAAAATCTCTTCGCCGCTTTCCAGCCGCACGCCTTTCATGCGGCCGTCCTCGATCAGAAGATCGGCGACTTTGCTTTGGAAACGGTATTCCCCGCCCAAGCTCTCGACAGTAGCGCGCAAGGATTCCACCATGGTGACCAGGCGGAAGGTGCCGATATGGGGATGCGCCTCGGTGAGGATGTCGGCCGGCGCGCCCGCCTTGACGAATTCGGTCAGCACCTTGCGGCCCAGATGGCGCGGGTCCTTGATCTGACTGTAGAGCTTGCCGTCGGAAAATGTGCCGGCGCCGCCTTCGCCAAATTGAACATTGGATTCCGGGGTCAGCACAGAGCGCCGCCACAGCGCCCAGGTATCCTTGGTGCGGGCGCGCACCTCTTTGCCGCGCTCCAGGATGATGGGGCGAAAACCCATCTGGGTCAGCACCAGTGCGGCGAACAAACCGCAAGGACCGGCGCCGATCACCAGCGGGCGCTGGAATTGCGTCGGCGCGGCGGCCACCAATTTGTAGTCCATATCGGGCGCGGGGCGCACATGGGCGTGGTTTTGCGCCAGCACGCCGGCTTCGTCGGCCACCGCCGCATCGACGGTATAGACATGGACGATCGCGTGCTTCTTGCGGGCGTCCAGGCCGCGCTTGACGACGCGCCAGTCCTGGAGCGCGCCCGGGGCGATTCGCAATTTCGCCAGGATCGCGTTTTTCAGCGCCTCCGGCCGATGGCCGGGGGGTAATCGAATGTCGGTGATACGCAGCATGGCGCGACCATAGCCAGGGAAAAGCCCCCGTCAAATCGTCTCAAATCGCCGTATCGGGCCGCTCCGGCACCCGGCGAACCATCCGTACACAAATGATTTGCCACAGGCGCCATGACGAAGCTGAACCGTATATGAACAGAATATGGCAGCGAAGATGAACGGCGGAACTGAAAACCTGTACTCATCCGCACGATCATCATGCGCGCACAGCGTTACGCAAAATTTTTTCCAGAGTTTTCGCGGCGCTTCGCGCGCAAGTTCCTTCGTCGAAACCTGAATGAAATGCTTTCGCTTTCATTCACGCGTTTTCGTTCAATAATATTTTTTCTCAGCGCCTTATTTCGATTGACGCGCGCGCGATTTCGCGTTGATGCTTCTATCCACAGGTCCAGCATCGGGGCTGGCCTTCCAAACATTTGAGAGCCTCATGCGTAAAGTTCGGCGCGCCGCGTTGGCGGCGTCATTACTGGCCTGCGCCGCGCCGGCGGCGATGGCCCAGACCGATTCGCACTGGCTGACCGATCCGGACAGCAGATGTGCCGTCTTCGACGCCAACGCCAATGAGGGCGACGTCGTCTATTGGAGCGGAGCCTGCGTCGATGGCTTGGCCAGCGGTGAAGGCACCGCGGCCTTCTCCAACCATGGAAAGTCCTTCGAAAGCTTCGAGGGAACTTTTTCCAAAGGCGTGGCGCAGGACGGACATGTCGTGGTGCGCTGGGGCAATGGCTGGGTCTATGACGGCAATAACGAGCATGGCCAGTTCAACGGCCCGGGGGTTCTTACCAACGACAAACAGGATCGCTTCGAGGGCAACTGGGTCGATGGCAGAATGAACGGCCATGGCACCCTGATCCGGGCCAGCGGCGAGCGCTATGACGGGGAATGGAAAGACGATCTGCCCGATGGCCCGGGGCTGCTCCAGCGGGCCGACGGCACCACGGCCAAAGGCATATTCGCGCAAGGCAAGCTGGTCCGGGCCGAGATCGATGCGCCGCCCGATACCGAGCCGGCGCCAAAACCTGAGATCGCGGCCGAAGTGCCGGCCCCGACGCCCCAAGCACAGACGCCAAAGACGCAGGCCGTGGTTGACGCCCCCGCGCCTGCGCCTGCGAAAGAAGCCAATGTCCCCACCGCTCCCGTCAAGACGCAGGCCGTAGCCGAGAGCAAGCCAGCGCCGGCGGCAGCAAAGCATGCCGCACTGGAGAAAAGCGCCGCAAAACCGGCGCGCGCACCGGGCGGGTTTGACAGCATGGCGGGCAAGACCCTCAGCGGCATCGACGGTTCGCAGATTGCTTTGAGCCCGATCGAAGGCGGCATTGAGCGGCAGATCACGCCTGCCGGCGGCGCGCCGCAGAAAACCACCTTCACTTTCATGAACGACCGGCTGGGCACGGTGGTCGAGGATGGCGGGCCTGCCGCGGGTGCCAATGTCACCGGCTTTTTCCGCCTCACCGATACTGGCGTGGAAGTGCGCTATGCCGATGGCCGTTCGGAGAATCTGAGCAGCCGCGATGACGGCGGGGTGTTGATGACCCTGACCTCGCCGACCGGCGAGGCGAGCTGCCGCGCCTGGTATCCGCAAGGCCATGTCTTCAGCGAGGACGAAAAGAAGGCGGCTCTTGCTGCTTACGCCAGCAAGCTTGGTCTTGCGGCCACCCCCGTCAAACCCTCCGGGGCTTGCCCCGGCAAAGCTGCAGCTGTATCCGCCCCCGCTCCCGCCGCTCCGCCGGCCTCCACAGCCAAGCGCAGCGTCAAGACGCCGGCCGCGCATACCGCTTTCCATCCCGAGCGGGGAAAGATCAGCGAGCTGCAGCCGGTAGCGGTGCGCGAATCGGTGGTGCACACCATCGACCCCATGGCCGGAGCCGATCTGCTGCCCGGCCAGGCCGCTTTGCCGGGACCGCTGGTTGCCAATGTCCCGCCTGGGCAGCGCGACGCCTCGGCCTGCCTTAAAGTGGAAAGCGACGGCACCAATTGGGGCTTCCGCAACGCCTGCGGTTTTGCCGTGCAATTCTCTTATTGCCAGATGCATGGCGGGGTGCGGCTGACCGATTGCGGAAGCGGCGATGCCGTCAACAGCGTCAGCGGCAGCGTCGCCGCCAGCGGCTTTGGCGCGCTCTCGCTCGACAACAGCATTGCCGAAAAGAATGTGGATCACGATTACCGCTGGGTCGCCTGTGACGGCGGCGCCGGCGAGGTCGTGGCGCATCTGGATCACGCCGAACCGCCGAGCGGTCATTGTGACCGCGCCGACACCGTCACTGCCAGCACCCATTGAAAGGATTTGAAATGCCCCGTTTGATGAAGACCGCGGCCGCGATCGCCGCCCTGATCGGCTCATCCGGTTCGTTGATGGCGGCGCCCGTCTGCGCCACCCAGGACGATATGGCAGCGTTCCGCACCGCCGCCGTGCAGCAGCAATTGATGGTGGCGGCGCTGACCTGCAAGGACACCGACGACTATAATCGCTTCGTCATCGCCTATCGCCCGGAACTGCAAAAATCCGATGCGGCGCTGAAAGCGTTTTTCATCCGCCAGGGCAATGTCGCCGAATACGACACCTTCAAGACCAAGCTGGCCAATTTGTCGTCGCTCAGCACCATCGCCAATGGGGCCGCCTATTGCCGCAATGCCAATGCCGCTTTCGACATGGCGCTGCACAGCCACCAATCGCTGGCCAGCTTTGTCGCCGATCAGCGGCTGATGATCGCTTTGCCGCAGCGGGCCCAATGCGATGTCCGGCCGACCATGGCGATGGCCGAGCCCGGGCCGGATGCCGCGCCGCCGGTGCGGATAGCCAAGGCGCAATCCGCCGCCATTGCCGGCGTGCCCGCGCATGATCTGCCGGCGACGCCCTATGGGGCCGCGCCGCCTCCCGCCCAGGATTACGACGCCCAGGCTTATGCCGAGAATTACGATCGTCAGGTTGCCGAAGACCGGGCGCGGGACCAAGCGGGTGAGACCGCTTTCGACGATGCCGAGGATCTTCCGGTTCCGCCGCGCCCCTACCGCTCGCGTGGACGCAGTTATTCCCGCGACGACCGATATTCCTATGGCGACCTTTTTGACAGGGGAGCGCCGCAGGCCTATCCGCCGGGCGGTTATTACCGGCGCTGGTAATTCACATCCCGATTACCGGCCGGTAAGGGGACGGGCGGGCGGCGACCGAAAGGCGCCGCCCGATCGTTTTTAACGACCGTAATAACCGCCGCCATAGCCATAGCCGCTGCCATAACCATAGCCGCTGGTGCCGTAGTCATAGCTGCGGTTGTCATAGTCATTGTGGTGCTGCGAACCGGCGATGGCCGCCAAAGCCATCAGGCCAATGCCCAGCCCGATCAGCGCGCCGCCGTCATTATGGCTGCGATAGGAGCCGCGATAATCGTTGCGGCTATAGCGGTCATAACCGCCGCGATTGTAGCTGTTATAGCTCTGGCTATAGCTGTGCCGGCTATAGTTGTCGCGGCCGCCATAACCGCCGCGATAGGATTGAGCCGAGGCGGCAACCGTGCCCATCAGGGTCAGGGCCAAAGTCGCGGAGATGAGCCTTTTCATGTGTTTTGTCCTTCCAGGGGACCCGAGGGATTCGGATCGTTGACAGGACCATGACAGAGCGGCGCTAGCCCCAGCCTGAACCACCCCTTCATCGTGCGTTCATGGTGGAACATGGGCATGGTGGAACTTTGGGCCGAGAGAAGAGGCTAAAGATGGGCGTCCGGCGTCGGTTCCCCCTTGGGGGGCGGCGTCTTGTGCATGGGCAATTCAGGCACTTTGAACGTCGCCAGCAGGGCAAGGCTGACCACGATGACGCTCAGCATGATCACATGGGTGACGGAATCGGCGATGATCGCGCGCACCGCTTCCGGCAGGACCGTGGCGCCGCCACCGGAGCCGCCCGTCAGCCCGCGCAATTGCGACAGGTTCAGCGCAGGACGTCCGCTCGCCTTCGCCCAGGCTCCCAGCTTGTCGTTCATGTCGCCGGTCAGCAGCGCCCCGAACAGGGCCACCCCCACGGTCGAGCCGATCTGGCGGAAAAACTGATTGGCGCTGGTGGCGACCCCGATCTGGTTTCGCGATACGGCATTCTGCACCGCCACGCCGAACAGGCTTTGCAAGGGGCCCAGGCCAATGCCCAGCAGCAGCATGCGGGAGCCCAGCGAGACCAATGAGGTGCTGCGATCCATGGCACTCAGCACCAGCATGGCGACCAACACAGTCGCGCCGCCCGCCAGCATGAAAGGCTTGTAGCGGCCGAAACGGCTGACCATGCGCCCGGACACCGTGGCCGACACGATCAGCCCGAACATCAGGGGGAGGGTGGCAAGGCCGCTGCTGGTGGCCTTGACCCCTTGGCCCAGCTGCATGAATAGCGGCAGGAAGGCGACGGCGCTGAGAAAGGCCATGGAGGAAAAGAAGCCCGCGATATTGGCCCAGACAAAGACCCGGTTGCGGAACAGCTCCATATGCAGAATGGGGTCGGTGACGTTTTTCTCCCAGACCACGAACAGGGCGGCGGCGGCGAGAAAAATGGCGAAAAGGCCCAGCACCACCGGTGAGGTCCAGGGATAGCTTTGGCCGCCAAAGGTCAGGCCCAGCAGCAGCGGCACGCAAGCCGTGACGATCAGAAGGGCGCCCAGATAATCGATCTTGCCTTTGGTGCCGTGCGACAGCCGGGGCATCTTGACCATCACCATGAACAAGGCGATCAGCCCGATGGGCAGATTGAGGTAGAACACCCAGCGCCAGCCCGCCACCGGATGGCCGGCAATGGTGACGGTTCCGTGATCGGTGAAATAGCCTCCGATCAACGGCCCAACCGCGCTGGCAAGGCCGAACACCGAACCGAACAGGCCGGCGAATTTTCCGCGCTCCCGCGGCGGAAACAAATCGGCGATAATGGCGAAAGCGGTGGTGAAGAGGGCGCCGCCGCCAAGGCCCTGAACGGCGCGAAAAGCGATGAGCTGAATCATGCCGCCGCCCAGCAGCGGCAGGTCGCCGAACTCGCCCGCCAGTCCCGACAGCCAGGAGCCGGCCAGGAAAATGAGAATGCCCGACAGCAGGACCGCTTTGCGGCCGTGCAAATCGCCCAGCTTTCCCCAGATCGGTACCATGACGGTGGAAGACAGAAGATAAGCCGTCGTCACCCAGGAATAGAGCGCCAGCCCATGCAGCTGGCTGATGATGACCGGCATGGCGGTCGCCACGATGGTTTGATCCAGCGCCGACAACAGAAAGACGATCATCACGCCGGCAAGGGTGATGCGGCGTTCTGCGGGGGTGAATTCGGGCATCGGATGGTCCCAGCGGAGGCGGCCTTACATAAAAGGCGGCTTGATGTAAGGCAACCTTATAGTGGAATTGGCCGGCCGGAGTTTTGCCGCTATACCAAATGCCATGCTGCCCGCTCGTGATTCCAAGCGCCGCGTCTTGAAAGACGTGTTCGGCTTCGACGATTTCCGTCCCGGGCAGGAAGCGGCGATGGACAGCGTGCTGGCCGGCCGGCCGGTCCTGACCGTGATGCCCACCGGCTCGGGCAAATCGCTCTGTTATCAGGTGCCGGCGCTGGTGCTGGGCGGGTTGACCGTGGTGGTCTCGCCGCTGGTGGCGCTGATGCAGGATCAGGTCGCGGCCTTGCGCCTGGCCGGGGTGGCGGCCGAGACCATCAACTCTTCACTGATGCGCGATGCCAATATCGAAGCCTGGCGCCGGGTGGCGGCCGGCGAGACCCGGCTGTTGTATCTGGCGCCGGAGCGGCTGATGACGGGGCGGATGCTGGAGGCGCTGTCCAGGCTGGATCTGCGCCTGATCGCCATCGACGAGGCGCATTGCATTTCGCAATGGGGCCCGGCCTTTCGCCCCGAATATGGGGCCCTGTCGCGCTTACGCGAAATATTCCCCAAAGTGCCGGTGATCGCGTTGACGGCGACGGCGGATGAGAGCACGCGGGCCGACATCGCCGCCCGGCTGTTCGGCGCAGAGGTGACCAGCCTGGTGCAGGGCTTCGACCGGCCCAATATAAAGCTCAGCGTCTGCGCCCGGCGCGAGGGCAAGCGCCAACTGCTGGATTTCCTGGCGCGTCACCCTGGCAAAAGCGGCATCGTCTATTGCCTGTCGCGCAAGAAGACGGAAGAGACCGCCGCCTATCTGAATCAGCAGGGCGTCAAGGCGCTCGCCTATCACGCCGGCATGGGCAAGGACCAGCGTGAGGCAAACCAAAACGCCTTCATGACCGAAACGGGCGTGGTGATGGTGGCGACCATCGCCTTCGGCATGGGGATCGACAAGCCGGATGTGCGTTTTGTCTTTCACACCGATCTGCCGGGAAGCCTGGAAGCCTATTATCAGGAGATCGGCCGCGCCGGGCGCGATGGCGGCCCGGCTGAGGCGCAGATGCTGTTCGGGCTTGGCGATATCCGCATGCGGCGGATGTTCATCGACGACGAGGACAGCTCGGCCGAGCACAAGCGCCGCGCCCATGGCAGGCTGGCGACGTTGATCGGATTTTGCGAGACCGCCGCCTGCCGCCGCCAGATCCTGTTGCGCTATTTCGGCGAGACCGCGCAAGCTTGCGGCAATTGCGACAATTGTCTGAACCAGGCGCCCCGCCAGAATGGCGCGGCCGAAGCAAAGCTGATCCTGGCTGCCATCGCCCAGACCGGCGAACGTTTCGGCCCCGCCCATATTGTCGATGTCCTGCGCGGCGGCGAAACGGAAAAAATCCGTGATCGCGGGCACCACCTGCTGGCCGTCTTCGGCGCCGGCGCAGCCCGCCGCAAGGAGGACTGGCAATCGCTGATCCGCCAGATGGTGGCGGCGGAATTGCTTACTTTGGATGCGCAAGGCCATGGCGGCTTGGCGATCACGCCCAAGGGCGAGGCTTTGCGGCGGGGCGAGGGCGGATTTGAATATCGCCTGGAGGCCGCCCCCGCCAAGGACCGCAAGTCCCGCGGCACGCCCTTGGCGCCCATGGCAGCGGGCGATGACGCTTTACTGGCGGCGCTGAAATCCCTGCGCCTGCGCCTGGCCAAGGAACGGCGCGTGGCGGCTTTTCTGATCTTCTCCGACCGCAGCCTGCTGGACATGGCAGCGCTCAAGCCCCGCAATCGGGACGAGTTTGCCCTGGTCCATGGTGTGGGCGTCGCCAAGCTCAAGGAATTCGCCGCCCCCTTCCTGAGAGTGATTGCCGAGCAAGGCTGACAAGCCTTGCAAAGGGCGGCAGTAAGGTCCCTTATCGCAGTTTTGGCGGGGGCCAGAATGTCATCCATTGCTGCAGCCGGCTTTCCACGGCGGTCCGCGCCGGATCGCAATGCTTTTCTATTCTTCACCAGCATGGTGTGGGTCGGCGTACTTTCCGGTTTTGGAACCGACAGCTTCCAGCATGTCAGCAAATTCGGTCTCGACTACCCGCTGATCGTGCATTTTCACGCGGTGGCCTTTGTCGGCTGGCTGGTGTTGTTCACCACCCAGGTTCTGCTGATCCGGTCGGAGCGGAAGGATATTCATCGCAAATTGGGTATCGCCGGTGCCGGGCTGGCGACCATCATGATTTTTCTGGGACCAGCCACGGCCCTGATCGTCGACGCCCGCGCCTATGAGTTGACCGGCAAGACGCCGGAATTCCTCGCGGTCCAATTCGCCGATATCTTGGCTTTTGCAACATTGACGGGTGCCGGACTTCTGCTGCGGGGACGCTCGCCGTCGCATAAGCGGCTTCTGCTTCTGGGCCTGATGTATATCAGCGATGCCGGCTTTGCCCGCTTTCTCAATCCGATACTCGTGGCGCCGCTTGGTCCGACATTCCTGGGCGGGATAGGAACGCTCTATCTGAGCAGCGACGTGCTTATGCTGGGGCTGGGCGCCTATGATCTGGTGACACGGCGCAAGCTGTATCCCGCCTATGTCATCGGCTTGACCTGGGCTCTCGTCCTGCAACTTACCGCGTTCTCATTGTTGTCCAATCCCGGTTGGAAGGCGTTTACCATGCACTTGATCGGCCACTGAGACGGGCACGCGCCGAATTAATGCGGCATGAGGGCGGGATAAGGATCCAGGGCCTCGCCTTTCCACCACTGTTTTTCCGGGCCCAGCTGAAAAATCGCGAAATGCAGATGGGGAGCGGCGGGATCGGCGTCGCCGGTGGATCCGACATAGCCGATGGTTTGCCCGCGCGTGACCTTGGCGCCTTGGGCGAGGCCGTCGGCATAGTGATCAAGATGCGCGTAATAATAAGCGTATTTTTCGGATGGATCGAATTCATAGATGGTCAGCCCGCCGCGCACGCTGGTGAACAGCTTGGCGATGGTGCCGTCTTCCGCCGCAATGACCCGCTGCCCCCTGGCCGCCATGATGTCGATGGCCTCATGACCGCGCTCGCCGCGGGCATCATAGAAAGCGGGCCTCAAATCCTCCGGCCTCACGCCGGGAACGGGGATGGTAAGATGCTTGGCGGCAAGGTCATCGGGGATGACACCGATGCGGGCCGTGATCGGGGCCCGCGGCATGCCTGGGTTTGGCGCCGCAACGCTTGGCGGGCTCTGCGCCGGGACGGGCTTGCGGATGGACGGTTTCGGCATGGCGGGTATCGTGTTGGAGATCGAAGGCGCCGGACGGGGTGCATAGGTGACCCTGAGCAGGAACATCCAGACCGCGCTGGTCAGAAGCGAAGTGATGACCGCGGTCGCCAGCACGATGGCGAATGTCCGCACGGCGCCGGCCTATTCCTGCAGCAGGGCCGGTATGCCCGGATGGACCATTTGCGCAAGCTTGGCGGCATCCCAATTGGTCAAGCGGATGCAGCCATGCGATTCCGACCTTCCGATCATGGCAGGTTCGGGCGTGCCGTGGATGCCGTAATGTTCTTTTGACAGATCGATCCAAACCACGCCCACCGGCCCGTTGGGCCCCGGCGGCAGTTTGGTTTTTTTGTCGCTCGCGGCCGCATCCCAGAAAAGGTCCGGGTTGTAATTGAATGACGGAAGCTTTGCGACGCCGCGGATCTTCCAATTGCCCAGCGGCAGGGGATCATGCTCGCTGCCGATGGTGGCCGGAAATTGGCTTATCAGCTTGCCGGCATCGTCAAACACACGCACCTGTCGGTCCGATTTGTCGACCACCACTTTGGCGGCGCTGGGCTGGACCTTGGCAACGCTGAGTTTGTCCAGTGTCGCATCCCAGCCGGCGGCATTGTCGCCGCCCATCCCGGCCGTGCGCACGGCCGGGACCTTGATTTGACTGCCCGCGGCAAAATCGGCGCCGGGATTGAGAAGGCGCAGCTCGGCCGGCGTGGTGTGGTATTTTTCCGCCAGGGCTTCTTCGATCGAGGTGTAGTAGAGGCCTTCGAGTTTTGCCTTGTCCTCCATGGCGTCGGGAATTTTGGCGACGAAGGGGCCGGCCGCATCCGCCGCCGTGACCGTCTCTGTCGCGATGGAATCCGTCAGCGGACCCAGCGCTTCTTGCGTTTGGGCGTCGACGTCGCCGGTGATCTTTAAGCCTTTGGCCTCCTGAAAGCCGCTTATGGCCTGATGCGTCAGCCGTCCCATATTCGCGTCGATGACGCCGGGCGAAAATCCCGCCCGGTCAAGCGCGACTTGGATCGCCAAGGCATCGGACGGCGCTGCGCGCGCTTCCGCCGGCGATGCTGCCAGCAAAACAAAAAACGCCAGGCATAGGGAAAATAGCCGCGGCATGAAGGGTTCCTGTTGCCCTGGAACAACGCCCCAGCCCAAGCGGGGTTTCCCTCGCAGGACGTGCCCCTACGGAACCCGTGACGGGGCCTTGCGATGTCTGGTCCAATCCAGCAACGCAAAGGGAAGATAATAAAGCAGCACAAACCCCATCCCCGCCGCCACCAACTCGGGGATATACCAGGGCCAAGGCGACATCAGGCCCAGAAGATTTTGTCCCAGCGGCTTGGCGCGCAGAAAGCCGTAATTCAACCCGAACGACCAATCGAGCAGGGCCGCGGCGCCGAGATAGGCGAAGCTGGCACCGATCACCCGCGGCAGCGAGGCGGCCGTCGGGCGCAGACGTGTCCCCAGGGTCAGGTAAAGCAGCGCGGCGATGACCCCGCCATGTTGGATGAAGAAGAAGATAAACTGCAGATCGGGGAAATCATAATAGAGCGTCGGCGTCAGCATGCCTTGCAGCGTGCCGCCAAGCCCCCAGAAATAACCCAGCTCATAGGCGAACTGGCCGCGGGTCAGCAGCGCCACCACCAGCGCGATCTCGGCCCAGTCGCACAGATTCATCGGCAGGCCATAATCCAGGCGCAGCTCATGGCGCCAGGCGGCGAGGCTATACCAGCACAGCCAGCCCGCCACCAGCAGTCCCGCCAGCCCCATCCGTGCCAGGCGATCGGCGTGCCGGCCCAGATGCTCATGCCGCGCCAGAAGGGCCAGCGCCAGCGGCACTGTCAGGGTGAGGGCAATAGCCGTCAAATGCGGCGGCCCGAACAGGACAAAGCGAGGGGACACGATACCTCCAGCGCGTGCAAGTTTATGAGAGAGATGGGCTTGGTGCGAGAAAATTTGCGGCCTGAACGCGATAGCCTGGATATTGGCGGGCGGGGGCTGACGTCATACGCTGCGCTTATGTATTGGGGCGAAATGCGCAAAAAGGCGGCTTCATTCTTGCGGGCGGGCTCGGCGGCGGCGGCGGTCATGCTGCTGTCCGCCTGCACCTTCTCGGCGGCGCTGCGGCATGACGAGATTCGTTCGGTCTGGGGGCCGGGGCGCGCCTTGCCGCCGCAACTGGTCTATTTCGCCACCGACCGCGCCCCGCGCGGCGATGGCTTCGGCGAGGCCTGGGGCGGCATGGCGCATTGCGGCCGCACGCTGGTGCCGATCGCCAATGCCGTCAGCCCGCCGGCGCCCGACCCGGCGCTGGAGCCCATTGCCTGCGACGGGCCGGCGGCGATGGCGGCTTTTGCGGGTCAGATCGCGGCGACGGCGCGGGCGCGCGGCTGCAACAAAGTTCTGCTCATCGCCCAAGGCTTCAATCTCACCTTTCGCATCGGTCTGCTGCATGGCGCGCAGTTGGCGATGGATGCGCAATGGCCCTGCGCCGTATTGGCGTTCGACTGGTCCAGCGAAGGCCGCTTCGATCGCTATGCCGCCGATATCGAGCGCAGCGGCTATTCCGAACCGATCCTGATGGGCTTGCTGCAGGCGCTGCAGGCAGCGGGCCTGCAAACCGACATACTGGCGCATAGCTTGGGGGCACGCGTCGCACTGATCGCGGTCGGCGCTGTCTGTTCTAAGCCCACGCCCCTGGTGGGCGAGATGATCCTAGTGGCGGCGGATGTCAACGCCGAGCCGGGCAACGACGATTTCGGCCAGATGCTGAAACGCGACGCCCCCTGCACGCGGCGCATCACCATCTATGCTTCGAACAACGACCTGGCGCTGATGGCATCGCGCAGTATGCATGGGGGCATCGACCGCGCCGGGCAGAGGCCGCTGGCGGATATGCAATATCGCGCTCCCGGGATTGACGTGATCGATGCCAGTCTGGCGCCCGGTGACCTGTCCGGCCACGCCTATTTCATTTTTTCCTACGAAATGCTGACCGATATCATGTGGATTCTGGATGGGGAGAGCTTGGAGCAGCGCGCCGTCAAGGGCGGGCTTGTCTGCGCCGATTGGCGCGGCGGCACCTGCGCCGCCGGCACCGGCCGCTATATCCTGAAGATCGCACCAGGGCGTCAGCCCGATCTGGGCCAGCATTTGCTCAAAGAACTCTTGCCGATCCTGCTGCCTTTCGAGTGAGGCGATTGGCCTGATATTATAAAGAACGGCAACCGGGGACCTACGTTGAAACCACTGGTGATATTGGGCACCGCACGATCCGATGGGCTGACGCGTCGCGCTGTTTCATCAGCCTTTCCCGCCCAGACCATTGACCTGATAGATCTGAACGAAAAGGTCATCGCGGATTATGATTATTTGACATCGGGACACGATGATTTTCCGGCTGTCATGGAGGCATTTAAAGCCGCTGCTTCTGTGGTGTTTGCAACGCCCGTGTATTGGTATGCGATGAGCGGTGTCCTGAAGCGGTTTTTTGACCGTCTGACGGATGTTACCGGACCGAACTCTGTGGGACGCAGGCTTGCGGGTCGCCATATTTGGCTTATGGCCACAGGTACCGATGAGGAGCTGCCCGAAGGTTTCGAGGTACCTTTCCAACGAACAGCGGCCTATTTCGACATGTGCTATCGGGGCTGCTTCTACGCGGTGAGCAACGCAAGGGCGAACAGAGGCTTTGAACAGGAAGCTGCACTAACGCGGTTTGGAAATGAAATCCTTCAGTATCAGCGAGAACATCCATGACAGTTGACCTAAAAAAATCCCTCAGCGGCCAATGTCATTGTGGTGCCGTTCAATTCGAAGCGTTTCTTTCTGACGGGTTCAATACGATACGCCGGTGCAACTGTTCCTTTTGCAGGATGCGCGGCGCCGTAGCGGTATCCGCCGCGCTTGGCGGCATCCACATCAGCCGCGGCGAGAATGTGCTCACAAGTTACCGGTTCAACACCGGCACAGCGCAGCATTTCTTTTGCTCGCGCTGCGGAATCTACACGCATCACCAGCGCCGTTCGAACCCCAACCAATATGGTATCAACGTCGCATGCCTGGAGGGCATAAGCCCGTTCGACTTCTTGGAGGTCCCTGTCATGGATGGGATTCACCATCCCAGTGACACCGGCGGACCAGCGAGGCGTGCCGGAACATTGCGATTTGAGCCTGCCGGGTGATCCAAAGCGGACATTCGCAATGCACCATTGTCCCCGCGAATTAGTCCGGCAGGATGATCCGGCCCGGCCCTGTGATGGATTGCTTGAGGGTCTTCGGTTTGGCTTTCAGTCGCACCGAGCCGGCGCCTGAAATCGTGACGTCGACCATCTGTGTGCCGAAAACGCCCGCGTTTCCCGTGCCGCTTATTTCCACATCTACGATATCGGCCTGCACCCCCCCGAAATCGACCGTGCCGCTGCCGTCAACCCGCACGATCAACTCTTTCACCCGGCCCTTGGCCGTCGCGCGGCCGCCGCCATCGACGACGATCTCCAGACGATCTTGTGTGATCGTTCCCAAGTCGAGAACTTGGCCGCCGGATATTTCCACCTTGATTCCGGAAGCGGGCGCCGATGCGGCCGGCCGCGGCGCGCCGGGCGCAATTGGGATTAGGGTGGTTTCTTCGCCCCTACCGTGTATTGCAAAATAATATGCAGCCGCCATGCCGATGACGCCCAATATGACAAGGAAAAGCGCCGGCTTTCGGTATTCGCGCCAAGCCATTGGCGTTGTCTTTGCGCCGGAAAAGTCCCGATTTCCCAGGTTGCCGCGCAGTTCGCGCGCCAGGCGCGCCGGATCACCCAATCGGGCGACGACATCGTCTTCCGATTGCCCTGCGGCGGTGGCTTCGGCGAAATGAAATTCGTAATCGGAAGCAATTTCATCGATCTGCGATTGCGGAAGGTCCGCGAGCCCCTCCTTAAGGGCCGAAATGAAGCGCGCGCGGCTCATTCATCGTCTCCCAGAATATCCGCCAGCGCTGTTTTGAACGCTTTCCATTCCGCGCGTTTGGCCGCCAGCGCACGCTGACCGGCTTTTGTAAGTTTGAAATAACGGCGCGGCGGCCCCGAAGCGGAATCGGTCAAATAGGTGCTCACCAGTTCCTCGTCCTGCATTTTTCGCAGCAGCGGGTAGACAGTCCCTTCCGCGATTCCAATTGTGTCCGACAGACGACTGGTAAGCTGATAGCCATAGCTATCCTTCTCGGCGAGCAGGGTGAGCACGCACAGTTCCAAGATTCCCTTTTTTAGTTGTATATGCGTGCTGTCTGCCAATGCCCCATGCCTGTCTGATGGCGGTCTTCAATCCCGGCTGCCGCGATTGCGATTACGCTCCGGCCGGAGCATTCGCGCAAGTTCCGTGATCTTTCCATCCGGGCCAACCATCACAATCTTGGCGGAGCCGAGAATGTGATAGTCCGTCTGCCGGGGCTGCGATGCCAGGCGCACCGTGGCCGAGCCCGTCAGCTTGGCGCTTAAGGTATCAACGTTGCCAAGGATCACGGTGCCGCTGCCGGTGACGACGAGGTCCGCGCTCTTGGCAATGTCCCCGGCTACGAGCTTGCCGCTTCCGCTCATCCGGGCCTTCATGGCCTCGCTTATGGTGCCCAGCGCGATCTTGCCACTGCCATTACCGACAATATTGACCTCGCCGGCACTGAGCTGGTCGAGGTTTGCCCGGCCCGAGCCATCGACCTGAAGCGTAAGAGTTTTGGCCTGTCCCTGGGCATTGACCGTCCCGCTGCCATGTATGGCCAACGCAAGTTTGTCGCGCTCAAGTCGCCCCAAATCCATCGTTGCGCTGCCGGCCAGGTCGAAACGATCCAGGGTGACACCCCGCACCAGGATTTCCAGATTCGAGGCGCCGCGCGCGAAATTGAAGTTGAATATTCCTGCGTTGCGGCTGCGGATGACGCCGCCATCCACTTCGATGTTTGCCACCTCGGCCGGGTCGCCGGTGACGATAATGCGCGGCTCCCCACCGGGCTCATAGCGGACGTGACCGGCCCCCCCATAGGTGAGGCTCTCGCTGCCTTGCCAGGCCCATTCGCGGTGCCCCGATTGATCGACCGCGGGGGGCTGTGCGGTAAAATTTGCGTTTTTGCTTCCCAGGCGCGACTGCGCGAGCGCCGCCGGCGTGAACGCCAACATCACCGAAATGCAAATGACGTTCAGCGCGCGTCCTGTTTCATGCCGCATGGCTTCGACCTTTCTGCGAACGGGCAATTGCCACTACCCTTTAATGTCTGGTACTATACATTCAATAATACCGGCGTCAATCCCGCTTTCGGAGAATTTGCATGTTCCGCAATTACCTCTTTACGGCGCTGCGCAACATCGCCCGGCACAAGCTTTACAGCTTCATCAACATTGCCGGCCTGGCGGTGGGCCTGACTTGTGTGATGTTCATCATCCTCTTCATTCGTGACGAGACGTCCTACGACAAATGGATTGTGGACAGCGACCATCTGTACCGCGTCGAATCCACCGTCACATTTGCGGGCCAGGAGCCGAGGCCCACATCCGGCTCGGCCTTGCCGGTGGCGGTGGCGATGGCCCAGCAAATCCCCGAAGTGACAGGAGAGACCCATCTCATCAGCCAGCGACTTACGGTGATAATGGGAGATCACCTGTTCCAGGATCAGTTTCGTGTGGTGGACCCCGGATTCTTCACCATCATCAAGCTGCCGCTGATGGAAGGCTCGCCTGCGACCGTGTTTTCGCAGGCCGATTCGGTCGTGCTTTCGCAGACCCGGGCGCGCAAATATTTTGGCGATGCAGAGCCCTTGGGCAGAACAATCCTCTTGAGCGGGAACCGTTGCGACAAGGCTGGCGAAAATTGCCAGATCAGACAATTTGCCTTGAAGGTCACCGGCGTGATGCGGGATGTGCCATACAATTCGCATCTGCTTATCGATGCGCTGTTGCCCACCACGTCCGCCGCCGACCCGATGCCGAAACGTGAATGGACCCAGTGGTTCAACATTCATGGCTGGTCCTATATCCGGCTTGCTGCGGGGGCCGACCCGGTTGCCGTGGCTGCCCGGATGGCGCCCATCATTGACCGCTCGGCGGACCCCGGCGTCCTGTCCAGCCTCCATGTGCGCGGCAGCGATGTTCTTCGGATCAACCTCACGCCCTTCCGCGATCTGCATCTGACCTCGGATCGCCATGGCGGCATGAAGGCGCCGGGAAGCTGGGCCACGATCTACGGCTTTGCCGCCATTGGCATCCTGATCCAATTGGTCGCCTGCTTCAATTTCACCAATCTGGCGACGGCCCGCGCCACGATGCGCGCGCGCGAGGTCGGCTTGCGCAAGGCGATGGGGGCGGCCCGGCATCAGCTCGTCACCCAATTCCTGGGTGAATCCCTGTTGATGAGTGTGTTCGCCCTGGTCCTGGCGCTGGCGGCGGTGGAAGTGCTGCTGCCAAGCTTTGATCAGTTCTTGGGACGGCCGATCGGTTTTGACTCGGTTGCCGATTTTCCGATTCTCGCCGGCGCATTTGGGCTTGCCCTGATTTCGGGCTTTCTGGGAGGGCTCTACCCGGCCTTGGTGCTTTCCGGTTTTCGCCCCACCGCCGCCCTGCGCGCCAATCAGGTCCCCCAGGGCGGCTCTCAAATCCTGCGCACCGGGTTGGTGGTACTGCAATTCGCCGTGTCCATCGGCCTTGGCATTGCTGTCCTGGTTATTTTTGCCCAGATATCCTTCGCGCGGAACATGGATCTGGGTTTCCAAAAAGACAATATCGTCATCATCCGTGCCGGCGGGATGCCGCCGCAGAACCGCGATACGTTCGAACGCGCCCTGCGCAACCAGCCGGGAATACTGGGCGTCGCTACATCCGGCTATGTCCCGATGGACGGCGACAATTGGAACTGGGATGTGCATTTGCCGGGCAGCACCTACAACCCGGTGATGGGCAATGTTCCGATCGGCCCCGACTTTCCCAGAACTTACGGCGTTAAGCTGCTGGCCGGCCGCCTGTTGGACGAGCGCGGCTTGGACATCCCTTCCGCCCGCTTCTCCGACACTTATAGCGGCCGAACCTTCAATGTCCTGATCAATGAATCGGCGGCGAAGGAACTCGGTTTGACGCCGCAGGGCGCGTTGGGAAGGCAGATCTTTCTGCATGGAACAGCGGTCACGGTGGTCGGCGTATTGGCGGATTTCAAATGGACGGGCACGATTGAGCCAATCAAGCCGACGGTGTTTCACAACGATCCCGTCGACAATTCGGTCATCTCGGTGCGTCTGCGCGGCAATGGGACAGACGAGACGCTGGCCATGATCGATCGCAGCTGGCGCCGTTTCGCCCCTACCGTCCCGGTCCAGCGCCATTTTCTCAGGAACGATTTCGCAGCGCAGTTCCTCAATGATGATCGCCAGGGCCAAATATTTGGCCTGTTTGTCGGTATCGCCATCTTCATTGCCTGTCTGGGACTGTTCGGGCTGGCCGCCTTCACCGCCGGTCGGCGCACCAAGGAAATCGGTTTGCGCAAAGTGTTCGGCGCACGCACGGGCTCAATCGTCTTGCTGCTGCTTTGGCAATTCTCCATCCCAGTCCTGATTGCCAATCTGGTCGCATGGCCGCTGGCCTGGTACTATCTACACAACTGGCTGCAGGGCTATGCCTATCGCATCGCGCTCGGTCCGTCCTACTTCCTGGTTGCCGGTGCGGCCGCGTTACTGATCGCCTGGGCGACCCTGTTTACCCACGCCCGGCGCGTGGCGAGCACGAGCCCCATCCAGGCGTTGCGGCATGAGTGACTGCTTCTGGCGCGAAGCGCTTAGGAATGGCGGAGCCGGAGGGGTGAGCGGCGGCGCCTTCAATAATAGGCCGCGCGGGCCCAGCGGATGATAATGCCGATCGCCGTGCTACCGGCGATCAGACACAACGGCACCAGGATTACTTGCAGGAGGGCCTCATAGCCGTACAACGAACCGTTGAGCGTGGCGAAGGGCTGCTTCAGAAACGTCAGCAAAGGTCCCTTAGCTTCGGCACGCCCAGGCACCTGCCGGAGCATCGCGTAGGGGACGCCAAAGAATACGATGGCGTAAAATGTTGCGATCACCACCATGAATAAAGCGTTGGCGCTTACCCAGAAGGTTAGCCAGAAGATGGCCAGGAACACCGCCCAGCATCCCAGCGCGATCCGATAGACATGAGGGTGCATGATCGCCTCGACCGGTGCTGGCGCGAGGACCTTCAGGAGCGTCGGTGCGGTTGTCGGTTTGACAATAAGGGCCGGCGCTTGGACTTCGATGCGGCGGGCTGCGTTAACGCTCATATGTACTCCTCTGCCTTTTCCTCAAAAGCTCTGTGTGGGGCGTTGCGTCTACCTGGCCGGCCCGGAAAAACATGCCCAATTGCAAACTGCGGGCGATGTTCTCGGCGCGACCGATAAAGAGGATCGCTATTTCATGAGGACATAGTTCTTCCGCGGTCAGCCTGAACAGCGTCAGCCAGCGCTCGAAGTGCTCTGGCCGGACCGTTTTGAGCCGCATATGGGCAATCATCGGATTGCCCTTGTAGCGGCCGGTCGTCAGCATGATCGACGACCAGAAATCGCACATCTTGGCGAGGTGGGAATCCCAATCGTTACCAATTACGCGCTCAAAAATAGGGCCAATCTCGGCGTCGTCGCGCACGCGCTTATAGAACCCGTGCACAAGCGCCCGAATCGTTCCCTCGTCTATCGAAGGATGGACGGGTTTACGGCGCGGATTCTCCAAGGTCATTGGCGTACCAATCTGGCGCTCCAAGCGCCGCAAAACAGGCTATTGCCAACGATCATGTAAAGCAATATATTTGATACATCTTTAAGCGGGATAAAACGACGCATGCGCCTGACCTTTTATTCGGACTACAGTCTGCGCCTGCTGATGTACGCCGCTGTTCGCTTCGGCGAACTCGTGACGATTCAGGAAGTCGCCGACGCTTATGGCATTTCCAAAAACCATCTAATGAAAGTGGCGTTCGAGCTGGGTCGTAAGGGCTATTTGGAAACAGTTCGCGGTCGAGGCGGCGGGCTGCGCCTGGCGCGGGCGCCGGATAAAATCGGCCTGGGCGCGGTGGTTCGCGAGATGGAGGAGGATTTCACGATGGTGGAATGTTTCAATCCCAAGACCAACACGTGCACCATTACCGGACCATGCCGGTTGCGCGGCGCACTGTCGCGCGCGCTCAAGGCTTATTTCGAAGTTTTGGATGAATACACTCTGGCGGATCTGGCTGCACCAAATCCGGTCCTCGCCCGCATGCTGCTGAAAGCCTGAAGCGCGAAGCGGTAAGGAATGGCGGAGCCGGAAGGGTGAGGAGCGGATCCAGTGGATCGTTTCGAGCGACGAACGCCCGAAGCGTAAGCGAAGGGCCGGAGAGCTAGTTAAACAAGCGCCCCCCCAGCAAAGCGAAGGCCATTCCCCGCTACCTCGAATAGTCAGGCCACTTCGGTAGGAACACTGGCGATCCGTCGCTTCTTGCGACCTGTCTGTTACCAAGATACTCCAACGCAGCTATTACCGCCCGAACTGGCTCCTGGTACCATGGAGCGATGGCCCCATGTCGCCGATGGCAAACGGGAACCTGGCGAGTAGGAGAAACGATGCGCCTGTTGATCGCCCTTCTGTTTGTCATGGCTGCCGGTGCGGCCCGTGCCGAGGACGGCCATGACCTTTGGCTGCGCTATGTTCCGGCGGGCGCGCCTGCGCAAACAAAGACCGCCGCCAGGACAATCGTGGCGCAAGGCCATTCGCCTTCGCTGGATGCGGCGGCGGGCGAACTGAGGCGCGGGCTGGACGGCTTGCTGGCGCAAACGACGCGAATCGCGGATACCGCGCGGGACGGCGCCATCGTGATCGGCACCGCGGCATCCTCGCCGCTGGTCGCTTCGCTGAACTTGCCGCTGGCCAAGGCCGGCGCGGAAGGCTTTGTCCTCAAAACGACGCGACTGGATGGTCACCCCGTCACCGTGATCGCGGCCAATCGGGACATCGGTGTGGTCTATGGCGTGTTCGCCTATCTGCGCCGCATCCAGACCGGCAAGCCGGTGGTGGACCTGAACATCACCGATGCACCCCGCCTGATGGTGCGGGTGTTGAACCACTGGGATAATCTGGATGG
>JAICHV010000022.1 GCA_025924715.1 Alphaproteobacteria bacterium | reverse complement strand
GCCAGGAACACCGCCTGGTTCATCTGGCTGCCGGAATTGGGCTGGACATTGGCAAACCCGGCGCCGAACAATTTCTTGGCGCGCTCGATCGCCAGGCTTTCGATCACATCGACATATTCGCAGCCGCCATAATAGCGTTTGCCGGGATAGCCTTCGGCATATTTGTTGGTGAGGACGCTGCCTTGCGCCTCCAACACCGCCTTGGAGACGATGTTCTCGGAAGCGATCAATTCGATCTTGTCGCGCTGGCGTCCCAACTCGTCGGCGATGGACTGCGCGATCTGCGGATCGGCCTCAGCCAGCGAACGGGTGAAGAAGCCGGAACGCTCCGGCGCAGTGGCGACAGCCGACATGAACTACCTCTGAGTGATCGCCGCGATCTTGATGGCCCCGGCACGGCTAGGCGATTTACCGTTTCCCCGCCACCAAATCTAGCGCATTGCGGGGGCGGGCGCGCCGGACTGCGAACCGCTGGCACCCCTCAAAAAAGCACCGCCTTTTCCGTGGCTTAGAGACGGCGCCACAAAACACTTCGCCTTTATTGCCCCTTTACAGTATAGAATCGTATCCGATACCGAGTTCTGATGCATTCGCGCATGACCGACAGAAAAGCCCCGGCCGAAGAGACCCGCAGCGAGGAAGAAATCCTCAAGCTGGTGACCGAAATCGTCGCCGCCTATGTCAGCAAGAACACGGTTCCGGCCGAGGAATTGCCGGCTTTCATCAAAAGCGTGCATGCGACCTTGGGCGGATTTGCCGGCGAGGTTCCGACCAAGCCGCCGGCAGTGCCGGTCAAGAAATCGGTCACGGCCGATTACATCGTCTGCCTGGAAGACGGTAAGAAATTGAAAATGCTCAAACGCTATCTGCGGGCGCGCTATGGCCTCAGCCCCGACGCGTATCGCGCCAAATGGAATTTGCCGGCCGATTATCCGATGGTGGCGCCCAATTACGCGGCGCGGCGCAGCGAATTCGCCAAGCAGTTCGGCCTGGGCAAGCCGGTGAAAAAGAAGGCCTAAGCGCCCTTCTTATCTTTCTCCAAAACATATTTGAGCTTGCGCGCCGCGGCTTCCGCCAGGGTGCTGCGGGGAGCGCCGGCCGGGCCCATGATGCTGGCTTCGGTGCCGCTTGCGGAATCGATAGCGGTCGCCTTGACGAAATTGCCCTGGACCACGAACTCGATATAGATCTCACGCTCGGTCATGCATGACCCAGCGGGCGCAGCTCAGGCCGCCACGCCGCCCAGGCGCTTGACGTTGCAGCGCGACCACAGCCTGTCCATCGCCTTCACCAGATGATCGAACATCGCGTCGTCATGGAAGGGCGTGGGCGTAAAGCGCAGTCTTTCGGTGCCCTTGGGCACGGTCGGATAATTGATCGGCTGCACATAGACCCCGTGATCCTGCAGCAGCATGTCGGAAATCAGCTTGCAATGGACCGGATCGCCCACCAGCACCGGGACGATATGGCTGACCGAAGGCATCACCGGCAGGCCCTTTTCGGCGAAGCGGCGCTTCAAACTGGCGGCGCGTTCCTGATGGGCCTGGCGGATTTCGTCATGCTCTTTCAGCCAGCGCACGCTGGCCAAAGCGCCGGCGGCCAGCACCGGCGGCAGCGAAGTCGTGAAGATAAAGCCGTGGGCATAGGAGCGGATGGCGTCGATCAGGACGGCATCGGCCGCGATATAGCCGCCCATGACGCCAAAGGCTTTGCCCATGGTGCCTTCGATGATGTCGATCTGGCCCATCACGCCGTCGCGCTCGGCAACCCCGCCGCCGCGCTTGCCATACATACCGACGGCATGAACCTCATCCAGATAGGTCATGCAATTGTAGCGCTTGGCCAGGGCCACCAAGCCGGCCAGGTCGGCGATATCGCCGTCCATGGAATAGACGCTTTCGAAAGCGACCAACTTGGGCACCTCGGGATCCGCGGCGCGCAGCAGTTCTTCCAGATGCGCCAGATCGTTGTGGCGGAAGATGTGCTTCTCGCCGCCGCCATGGCGGATGCCCGCGATCATGGAGGCATGGTTCATCGCGTCGGAGAAGATCACCAGGCCGGGAAGAATTTTCTGCAAGGTCTCCAGCGTCGCCTCATTGGAGACATAGCCGGAGGTGAACAGCAGCGCCGCTTCCTTGCCATGCAGATCGGCGAGCTCGCGCTCAAGCTCGACATGGTAATGGGTGGTGCCCGAAATATTGCGCGTGCCGCCGGAGCCGGCGCCGGCCTGCTCGATCGCCTGGTGCATGGCCTCCAGCACCACGGGATTTTGCCCCTGCCCCAGATAATCGTTGGAGCACCACACCGTGACTTCGCGCTCGCCATGCGCGCCGGTCCAGGTCGCTTGCGGGAAACGGCCGCGGATGCGCTTGAGATCGGCGAAAACCCGATAGCGTCCTTCCTGGCGAACCGCCTGAACCGCGTCGTGGAAATGTGTTTGGTAGCAAAACGCCATGAAGCTCGCCTTACGCCCGTCCTCTGGTGCCCATAGACAGGATAGCCGATGGGAAGTGTTTGATTCCACGCAAAGTTGTCACAGGGTTTTTGCCTTCTGCCGCGCCCTGAGTCCAAAATTTTTATCGTGAATTGCGGGCTATTTTCAGGCAAAGGCCGGGAGTTCCGCAAGTATGGCGGATTTTACATGAGCGCTGCGCCGCAATATCCGCCTATTTGCGACTAATTATCAATTACATCGCCGCCATGGCCACCCCGGCATTCACCGCCATCGCGATGAAGACCGTGTTGAAGAAGAACGAGACGACGCCATGGCCCAGCACGGCGCGGCGCATCCGGGTGGTCCTGACCACGACATCCGAAACTTGGCAGGTCATGCCGATCACGAAGGAGAAATAGAGAAAGTCCCAAGGCCCCGGCGCCTCGCAGGCGGGAAAATCCAAATCGCCGCGGTCGTCTACGGGGCTTTGCGGATCGTCGAAGTAATGCAGATTGGCATAATGAAACGCCATCACCGTATGCAGCACCAGCCAGCTCAGCGGCGCGCCCAATCCGGCCAGGATCAGGGCCGGCGTATCGGCGGCCCGCTTGGCGTTGAGGGCCTCGAATACCGCAATCGAGAAAAACGCCATGGCGGCGATGGTCACCAGCACGACCACGGCGATGCCTTCATCGGCGCTGTCGGCGCGCCGGGCGAAGATCTCGGCGGTTTCTCGCGCCAGAATGAGGCTGAGGGCCAGAAAGACCAGAAAGAACACATCGCCACCGAGCAGCAGCGGAGCACGAAAGCCCAGCAGATGGGCAGTCAGCGCTGCCGCCAACCCCGCCAGGACGGCGCCATAGAAGCGGATGTGATGATGCAGAAAGGCGGGCGCGCGGCGCATCCGGCAAGATTAGGCTGAGTCGCGCCCGAACCAGCGCCTCGGCGCGAGGGATTTTGCGATCTGGGCAGGAGCGTCCCCCGGAGCGGGCGATAGCACGTGAGGAGGCGCGACGAACCCAGGGCGCAAAAGACCCGCGCCGATTAGAGGCGGAAGCGCACCTGGTCGATCCAGAACCGCTCCAGGCGCTTGAGGATGACGTTCATGGCGTCCATATCGGGGCCGCCGACATTGCCCACCGCTTCCAGCGACACCAGATGGCGGTCGAACATCTCGCGCAGCATGTCGCGCACCGCTTCGCCCTTGCGGGTCAGGCGCACCAGCACCGAGCGGCGATCGGCTTCGGAGCGTTCGTGATGGATGTAACCGGCCTCGACCAGCTTTTTGAGATTGTAGGAGACGTTGGAGCCAAGGTAATGGCCGCGCGTGCGCAGCTCGCCGGCGGTGAGTTCCTGGTCCCCGACATTGAACAGCAGCAGCGCCTGGACCGAATTGATCTCGCGTTCGTCACGGCGGTCGAGCTCGTCCTTGATCACGTCGAGCAACTGGCGATGCAGCCGTTCCACCAGATTGAGCGTTTCCAGATAATGTTTGCGGACCGCGGATACGCCGCTTAACGCCTCCGCTGCTTGCGGTTTTGTCATTGCCGTCATTTGTCTACCCAACTTTTTTCCGCTTTTTGCGGAGCCCACCAGTTATTAGTTGTTCACACACTAGGCCGCAGTCCTTAAGGCGGCGTAAAATGCGCTGGTTTGGCGGCTGCGACACACGTCAAGCGGGCACTCGCCTGTAAGCTTGGACAATGAATCGTGAATCGAGAGGAACCAGTTTTAAGGAAGAACCAGTTCGCGCGGGCCCAGGGATGCGAAAAACCCAACGATATCCGCATCCGTTACGCCGGCCAATGATGCAGGGTTCCATCGCGGCGTGCCGTCCTTGTCGATCAAAATGGCACGCACGCCTTCCTGGAAATCATGCGCGCCGACCGCACGCAGGCCCACGCGGTATTCCATTTTGAGACAGTCGGCGAGGGGCAGGGTCTTTGCCGCGCGCAGGGCGCGATAGGTCCATTTGCAGGCGCTGGGCGAACGGGCGCGGATCGCTTGCGCCGCCGCCGCCGCAAAAGCGCTGCCGTCGCGTTCCAGCCGTTCCAAAATCGCTTCCACCGAAGCGGCGGAAAAGCAGCGGTCGATGCGGGCGCGTTCCGGCGCCAGGATTGTCGTGTCGGAAGGGCGCGAGCATCGATCCATCACGGTAGCGGCGTCTTCACCCCGCGCCAGGGCTTCGATGATGGTCTCATGATCGTCGGCCGCATGGGTGACCAAGCCCAGGGCCATGGCATCGCCGCGGGTGATCCTGGCGCCGGTCAGCGCCAGATACATGCCGCTCTCGCCCGGCAGGCGGGAGAGAAAATAGGTGCCGCCGATATCGGTGAGAAAGCCGATCCCGGTTTCCGGCATGGCGAAAGCAAGCGTGGCATCGCTGACGCGAAAGCGGCCATGGATGGAGACCCCTGCCCCGCCGCCCATGACGATGCCGTGCAACAGCGCGACATAGGGCTTGGGATAAGCCGCAATCCGGGCATTGAGACGATATTCGTCGGCGAGGAATTTGGCGGCATAAGAAGTCTTCTCGCGCCCCGATTCCCACAAGGCGCGGATGTCGCCGCCGGCACAGAACGCGCGCGGCCCTGCCCCGCGCACCGCCACGGCCAGGACGCCATCGTCATCCGCCCACGCCTCCAGCGCCTTGGCGAAGCCGATGCACATGCCATGGGTCAGGGCGTTGAGCGCCTTGGGACGGTTCAGGGTGATCAGGCCCAGCGCGCCCCGCTTTTCGATAAGGATATGGGGCTCGGCCTCGCGCATGGAAAGGAAGATTAACGGCAAAAGCGCTTCGGACAAGATGCGGCTTGCGCGCTGCGCGGCGAATTGGGAAAACACCCCGTCATGAGCACTTATCCCACCACGCGTCTGCGCCGGCTGCGTCGGCATGATTGGAGCCGCCGCCTGGTGGCCGAGAACCGGCTCTCAGCCGACGATCTGATCTGGCCGCTGTTCATCATCGACGGCCACAACGCCAAGACCGCGATCAAGACCTTGCCGGGGGTGGAGCGCCTGTCGGTCGATCTGGCGGTGGAGGCGGCGCGGCAGGCGGCGGATGCGGGTATCCCCGCCCTGGCCTTGTTTCCCAATACCCAGGACGAGCGGCGCAGCGAAAGCGCCAGCGAAGCCTTCAATCCCGACAATCTGATGTGCCGCGCCCTCAGCGCCATCAAATCGGCGGTGCCGCAGATCGGCCTGATCGCCGATGTGGCGCTGGACGAATATTCCAGCGACGGCCAGGACGGGCTGGTGCGGGGTGGCGAGATCCTGAACGACGAGACCATCGCGGTGATGGTGAAATCGGCGCTGGTCCAAGCTCGCGCCGGCGCCGACATCATCGCGCCTTCCGACATGATGGACGGCCGTGTCGGTGCGATCCGCGCCGCGCTGGACGGCGGCGGTTTCTCGCATGTCCAGATCATGTCCTATGCCGCCAAATATGCCTCGGTGTTTTATGGCCCGTTCCGCGAGGCGGTGGGTTCGGGAGCGCGGCTGAAAGGCGACAAGCGCACCTACCAAATGGATCCGTTCAATTCGGACGAGGCCTTGCGCGAAGTGGCGCTGGACATCGCCGAAGGCGCCGACAGCGTCATGGTCAAGCCCGGCCTGCCCTATCTGGATGTGATCCGGCGCGTAAAAGAGAATTTCAATGTCCCGGTGTTCGCCTATCAGGTGTCGGGCGAATACGCGATGATCGAATTCGCCGCGCGCGCTGGCGCTTTCGATCGGCAGGCGGCGATGCTGGAGAGCCTTGCCTGCCTCAAGCGCGCGGGCTGCAGCGGAATATTGACCTATTTCGCGCTGGAAGCGGCAAAGCTGCTGCAGCGCTGATCAGTCGGCGATCAGACGGACGAAGGCCATGCTGCCATGGGGTGTGCTGCCATATCCGGCCCCGGCCGGCGCCCCGTCGAACGCATAAAGCGCGCCCAGGCCGATTTTCCAATGTTCGTCCAGGGCGAAGTCGCGGATGCCGCCGATGGTGAAATCTTTCACCGGACTGACGCGGCCCGGGACCAGCTCCGCGTTCTGTTCCCATTCGGCGCGGCTGAAGAGGGTCCATAGCGCGGCCGGCTTGTATTCGGCTTCCGCGAACAGACCGTTCAAGCGCTGACCGTCGCTGATGCTTTTCAGGCCCCAACCCAGCGTCGCCGCTATGAACCCCTCCGAGCCGAGCGCCGCAGCATAAGTGGCGCTGGCGGTATAACGGGTCTCGTCGAGCCCGGGCTCCAACTGCTCGGGACTGTTCAGATGTCCCCAGGAGGCTTGCAGCGACCAATGCGAGTCCGGATTCCAGCTCACCCGCGCGGCAGTGGAATCCATGCGCGGGGAATCGAAATTGAAACGATGCTGATCCGGCTCGCGTCCGGTGAACTGCGAGAGCTCCAATTTCCAATCATCCCGCACCCAGCCAAGGGTGGCGACCCCAAAAGTGATATGGGTGGAATCCAGCCAATGATGGGTGATGGGCGCGGCCGGATCATCCATAGCGGAGGCGCGGTGCATGAAAGCCGGCGGCCCCAGCGCCGGCTCACCGGGATAGCCCAGATAGAGATAGACCGCGTTGCGGTCGTCAAATTTGTGGCTGTAGCTGCCTGACAATTCCATGAAGAGGTCATGTGGATGTTGGCGGTCCAGCAAGGGCGTCTCGCCATCAGCGGTCTCACCGTTGGCCAGCAGCAGGGGATAGCCGCGACGTCCCATTAAAGGATCGGGGCTAAGCATGGCGCGAAAATTCAGTGTATCGCCGCCGGCGAAATCGCGCCGCGCCATGCCCATCACCATGCCGGCGGCAAATGTCTGGCTGGCGCCGCGCGGGCCGCTTTGATTGTCATAGATACCCATCAACCGGGCATGGCCCATCAGCATCCAATCGCCCCACGTCGCATGAAGCCCCTCATGTGGTGCCGCATCGGGCTGCCAACTGGTGCCGGAGGCATCCCGCGTCATCGGATAGGCGCCGAACAGGCCCGTCATCGCCATGGCGCCCATATTGCTCATGTCCATGGCAGCGGCAGACGGCGCCGCGTCCTTCTCAGGCATCGGCATTGGCATGGGGGCCACCGAAGCGGCCGGCGGCATCGGCATGGGCATTTCTGGCGCCGGTTCGGGGGTCGCCGCTGGGGCGGCAACGGGTTTGTCCGCAGGTTTGGCTTCGGCTTTCGGCTTTGCCGCGGGCGCACGAGCCTTGGACGGCGCGGGTTTCGGCGCCATGGCCTTCATGTCCATCTTGCTGCCATCGGGCATGGTCATGGTCTGCGCCGATGCGGGCATGGCGGCAAACATAAGTGATGCAGCAACGACAAAACTATGGCGCATGGCGGTAGCGATCCCGGTTTTCCTTATGCCACCCCGGAGGCAACAGAGGAATGCGGCGGCTTAACCGAAAGCGGCGAAGCGCCTCAGTCCCGTTTGGTCGAGAACAGGCTTCTCAGCAGAATCTCGGCCCGTGACGGAAGCACATGCAGGCCGGCGCGGCGCTGGCCCAGATCGATGACATTCTCCAGCACCAACATGGCCAGTCCATGCACCGCGGCCCAGACGGCAAGACCCAGATTGGGATCGGACAGCACGGCGCCGATCTCGGTGCCGATGGCGTCCGCCGCCGTCGCCAAAGCGGGGAATTTGTCCCGATGCGGCAATTGGGAGCCGAACATCAGCCGCGCCACCGCCGGACGCTTGGCGACAAAGCGCATATAGGCGGCGCCGATATCGGCGATGCGTTCGGATTCGTCGCCGCTCGACTTGGACACTTCCCCGATGGATTGGCGCAGCTCGCCAAAACCTTCGATGCTGAGTTCGACCAGCAGCGCCTCGTGATTGGGAAAATGGCGATAGGGTGCGGCATGGCTGACGCCGGCGCGGCGCGCCACCGCGCGCAAGGTGAGCGCCCCCAGCGATTGTTCTTCCAGGATGGCGCGGGCGGCGTCGAGCAAACCGTTGCGCAGATCCCCATGATGATAAGCCCGCTCATTGGGCGCGCGCTGGGGGCGCGGTTTGAGGCCGGCGTTCCGATCGGGCGTTTCGGGGTTCATGAGGTGCCTTTCCGCGTGAATTCCTGCCGGGCGAACAGGCTGGACGTGTCCCAGCGTTTGCCGCCCATATGTTCCACCTCGGCATAGAACTGATCGATCAATGCCGTCGCGGGCAGGCTTGCGCCATTGCGCCGCGCTTCGTCGAGACAGATGCCCAGATCCTTGCGCATCCATTCCACCGCGAAACCATGATTATAATGTCCGGCCGCCATGGTCTTGTGGCGGTTCTCCATCTGCCAGCTCTGCGCCGCGCCTTTGGAGATCACGTCCACCACCGCTTCGATGTCGAGACCGGCGGCGCGGGCAAAGCTGAGACCTTCGCCCAGACCCTGCAGCACCCCGGCGATGCAGATCTGGTTGACCATTTTGGTGAGTTGGCCGGCGCCGGCCGGACCCAGACGCCGCGCCTGGCGCGCGTAACAGGAAAAGATCGTCTCGGCGCGGGCATAGGCCGCTTCGCTGCCGCCGCACATGATGGTGAGCTTGCCGTTGACCGCGCCCGCTTCGCCGCCCGACACCGGCGCGTCGACGAAGTCGAAGCCGCGCTGCCCCGCTTGGGCGTCCAATTCGCGCGCCATATTGGCGGAGGCGGTGGTGTGATCGACGAACAGCGCGCCCGCCGCCATGGCGCCAAAGGCGCCGTCCTCGCCAAGCGTGACCGCCGCCAGATCGGCGTCGCGGCCGACACAGCAGAACACCGCGTCGGCGCCTTTTGCCGCCAGTGCCGGGGTTGCGGCGGCAACCCCGCCATATTCGGCAGTCCATTTGTCGGCGCGGGCGCGCGTGCGATTGAAGACGGTCACGTCATGGCCGGCCCGTTTCAGGTGCCCTGCCATCGGATAGCCCATGACGCCAAGTCCGATAAATGCGATTTTCATCAGTGATCCATCACTTCGATTTTGGGTGCCGCGCCGGAAAAAGAGGGCCGTCTCATCAACCAGATGACCACAAATATCGGCAGCGAAACGTAAAACATGAACAGGAAGTCATTGGCATAGGCTTCGACCTGGGCGCGGTATTCGATCAGGCGATTGAGATTCGCCAGGCCGAAGGGAATCTGCGGGTTCATCATCAGCGAGGGCGCGTTGACAGACAAGCCGCGATTGAAAGGCGATGCAAATTGCGACAATTGTGAGTGAATTGTCTGAACACTGCTGGCCAAGACCGTGGTGGTCACCGATACGCCCACCGCGCTTCCGATATTGCGAACCAGATTGGTAAGGCCGGCGCCGTCGGTGCGCAGCCTGGGGCCCAAGGTGGCGAAAGACACCAAATTCATGGGGACGAACACCAAACCCATGCCCAGGCCCTGGACGAAAGTGACCGAAGACAACTGCCAGGCTCCGATCTGCGGCGTCCAACCGGTCATGTCCCACATCGACCACACCAGGAAGGCGGCGCCCACCGTCATCAGCAGGCGCGGATCCATCTTCATGGTCAGCCGGCCGGCGAACAGCATGGCGAACATCGTTCCGAACCCCCGCGGCACCATCAACATGCCGGTCTGGGTGACGCTGAGGCCGGCCAGGTTCTGCAGATAGGGCGACAGCAGCGCCGAAGAGGCGAGCAGCACCAACCCCATGGCGAACATCAAAACCAGTCCGCTGACGAAATTGCGGTCCTTGAAGATCTCCCGCGGAATGAAGGGTTTTTCTGCGGTGAACATATGCACCAGGAACAGATAAAGCGCGATGCCGCCGACCCCCGCCTCGATCACGATCTCCGGTGAATCGAACCAGCCCTTGGTGCCGCCGCGATCCAGCATCAATTGGATGGCGCCCAGCGCCACCGACAGGAAACCGAAGCCCATCCAGTCGAATTTGAGGCTGGCATCCTTGTGGGTGTCCTTGAAGAAAATCGTCAACGCCGCCACCGCGGCGATGCCGAAAGGCACATTGATGTAGAACACCCAGCGCCAATTATAAGCGTCGGTGAGAAAGCCGCCCAGCGTGGGACTAAGGATCGGCCCCAGCATCACCCCCATGCCCCAGATCGCCATCACGCTGCCGCGCTTCTGCGGCGGATACATGTCCAGCATCACCGCCTGGCTCAGCGGCCCCAGCGCGGCACCGAACACGCCCTGGATCAGGCGGAACAGGATCATCTGTTCCAAGGTCTGGGCAGCGCCGCAGGCCATGGAGGCAATGGTGAAACCCGCCAGCGAGGTGATCAGGAAGGCTTTCTTGCCGAAGCGCGCCGCCAGCCAGCCCACCGGCGCGGTCATGATCGCGGCGGCGATAATATAAGAGGTCAAAACCCAGGTGATCTGGTCATAGCTGGCCGACAGGCTGCCGCGCATATAAGGCAAGGCGACATTGGCGATGGTGGTGTCCAGCGCCTGCATCAGCACGCCCGCCATCGACCCCACCAGCACGGCGACCTTGGCCACCTTGCTGTCATAAACATGCGCGGTATTGGGTGCGGTCGTCATTGCCCTCGCCGTTCCGCTCAGGTGTTCAGCAGCCGCCACCAGCGGCGATGGCCGGTGTCGATGGAGATCACCGCGCTCATCCCGGCGCGCAGGGCATCCTTGCAGGACGAACTATCGATGGCGATGCGCACCGGAATGCGCTGCACCACCTTGACCCAATTGCCGCTGGCATTCTCCGCCGGCAGGGCCGAGAAGGAACTGTCGCTGCCCGCGCTCACCGTATCGACATGGCCCGACCAGCGGCAGCCCGGATAGGTGTCGATGGTGATGTCCACCGGCTGGCCGTTGTGAACATGGGTGAGGTCGGTTTCCTTCATATCGGCCTCGACCCACAGATCGTTTCCGATCAGGCCGACGGCGCTGGTGGTGGTAAAGGCGCTCATCGCCGAAATCACCAAGGTGCCGGGCTGGAGCGAATCCACTTCCCCGACGATCCCGTCAAACGGCGCGCGCACGACCGTGTGATCCAATTGGCGCTGCGCCTCATCCACCGCCGCCTGGGCCTTGAGATATTCGGGTGCCTGCTGGGCGGGCAGATCGGGATTGCCGCTGAGCTTGGCGAGCTGGGTGGCGGCGTTCTGGCGCAGCGACGCCACGGTCGCCTGCGAACTCAGCATCGCCGCTTTGGCGGCATCGACCTGAACCGCGGCGATGGCGTTCTGCTTTTGCAGGGCGAGATAGCGGCCATAGGTGGTGCGGTTGACCTCGGCCTGGGCGGCCTGGGCATTGATCTGGGCCAGGGCGGCGCGATAGGTGGCGCGCGTGGACTCGACGTCCTGCACCGTTTGGGCGAGCGCCGCCTTGGCGTTGTCGAGCGCGATGCGGAAAGGCGTGGGATCGATCGTGAAAAGAACGTCGCCTTTCTTCACATGCTGGCCCTCGCGCACATTGACGCTTTTGATCAGGCCGGAGACATCGGTGGAGACCATCAGTTTGTTGGCGTGAACATAGGCATCGTCGGAGCCGACATAACGGCCGCCGATCAAATACACCGCGGCGGAAACGCTCAGCACCGCCAGCACCACCCAAATCATCAGGAAGCGGCGCAGCCGCGCCTTGTCGGCCCAGATTCGGGTCAGGAAACCCGGGCGCGACGGCTTGGCGCTGTAAGCGGAAACGGTGCTGGAATGTGTCGACATTTTATTCTCCGGCCGCGGCGTGATCCGGCCGCGCAGGTTCCATGGTCAGTTTCTGTTTCATATGCATCACCACATCCAGAGCGGTCGCAATCGCCTGCGGTTCCAGCCCTTCCGTCAATTCGCGCTGCAGCACCGCCTTATAATCGTGAATCTTCGCCAGGATGGCTTCAGATGGCGGCAACAGATGCAGACGACGTATGCGCCGATCGCCGGGATCGGCCCGCCGTTCCAGCAGCCCCCGCGCCTCAAGGCGATCGACCAGGCGGCCGACGGTGATGGGTTCGACTTCGCAGAGCGCAGCCAATTCGTTCTGCGAAAGTCCGGGCTGGCGCGAGAGCCGCACCAGGATCACGCCCTGGGCCCTTGTGAGGCCATAGGCCCTCGCCCATTGGTCGAAGCGGGTGCGCATCAGGCGCGCCACATCATGCAGGACAATCAGAAAGTCGCGGTCGGGATCCATAGCGGCGGATTATATAAGCGACGTTATATTAACGTGCAAGATCATAAGCCGGCTATGAGGAGCGCAGAAATAATTCTTTTATATCAAGTCGTTATAGAGTTCCGGCGCGATTTATCGAGCAGCCACGCAAAGAAAAGCGTTCCGGCCAGGCCGCCGCCTAGCTGGCCGGCCAGAAAATAGGGCACCGAGTGGGGCGCGATTCCGGCAAAGCTGTCCGACAGCGCCCGCGCCAGGGTAACCGCGGGGTTGGCGAAGGATGTGGACGCGGTGAACCAATAGGCGGCGGTGATGTAGAGGCCGACCACGGCTGGGGTGGCCTCGGCGCGAAAACGCAAAGAGCCGAGGATGGCGGCGATCAAACCGAAGGTGGCCACGCCTTCGGAAAAACCCTGGGCCCATCCGTCCCGCAGCTTGTGCGACATCTGCAGAATAGGTTCGCCGAACATGGCATGCACCATCCAAACGCCCAGCACGGCGCCGGCCAGCTGGACCAGCATATAGGCGGCCGCGTCGCCCCAGGACTGTTCGCGGCGCGCGGCGAACATGGCACTGACCACCGGATTGAAATGCGCGCCGGACAGCGGCCCAAAAATGGTGATCAGCACCACCAAGCCCGCGCCGGTGGCGATGGTGTTGCCCAGCAGCGCGATGGCGGCATTGCCGCCCGCCAGCCGCTCGCCCATGATCCCGGAGCCGATGACGATGGCGAGCAGCAGCGCGGTGCCAAGCGCCTCCGCCGCCAAACGCCGCGGCAAATCAAAACGCTCCAGCGGCGGCTCGAGACTGGGATCTGCCATTTTATCGCCCTCTAGGGCGCGCGCGAGGCCATGAAGGCGGAGACGTTGAGAATGTCGGCGTCCGACAGATGGGGAATGATGTCTTTCATCTTGCCCAAGGCCGCACCCTTGCGCACGCCGCTTTTCATGTCGGCGAGTTGGCGGATGAGGTAATAGGCACCGCGGCCGGCCAGGCGCGGGGCGTCATCATGGCCGCGGAAATCCTCGCCATGGCAGGAGGCGCAGGAGCGCATCTGGCCGTGATTGCCCAGCGACACGATCCGCCCCTTGGCCAGCGAGCCCACCGGCACATAATCGGCGAAGCCGAAATGGAAATTGCGCAGCTCCACTTCCTCGCTTTCCGCCACTTCATAGATCATGTCGGGCGGTACCGGCACGGTCTCGCCGCCCTTGTCGAAAAACCGCACGCCGCCCGCGCCGACATGGGTGGCCGGCGCCCGGCTGGTTTCCACAACCCGGATCCATTTCTGCTGCTGGCGCGGGACATGGGTGAAATAGGCCGCGACATCGCGAATGTCCTTGTCCGACAGCTCCAGCGCCATCTCGATCATGGCGGGGGCGCGGATATTGGTGCGCTCGCCATCGCGGAAGGCATGCATTTGCTCGATCATATAATTCGCGGTGAGACCGGAGATGCTGGCCGATTCCGGATGCCCATTGCCGTTGGGCAGATGGCACAGGATGCAAGCCGGAACATGCGGGGCGCGGCCATGCTTGGCGAGCTCCGGCAGCGGCGCGTGTTCCTTGGGGAACCAATCGGGCGGATTGTTGGGGTCGCCGATCTGCCGCATCGTCAGCTTCATCGCCGGATCGGCGCCCGTGGCGGTGAAGGTGGCGGTGGGGTCGGGGCGCGGCAAGCCGGCCGGCGCCACCGGATAGGCGAAGGCCAGAGGGGCGTAGGGCTTTGCCATCAAAGGCGTCAGGTCGCGCGCGGTCATTCCGGGCGTGAAGGGGGAAGGCTCGGCAGGCTTGGGGGCCGCCGCTTTGTGAACGGGTGCGATTTTGTGAGCGGGCGCGGCAATCGCTAAAGCGGGCGCAAGCGCCAGCACGGCAATGACAAATTTCCTCACCCGCATCCCCTGTTTGTTATCGGACGAGCATGGCCGAGAATCGGCGAAAACGGCAAGGGGAAAACGCGAAAGGGCGGCCCCTGGGGACCGCCCTTTGCATTTGCATGACCCCGTCCGATTACATGCCCGAAGCTTGGATGCCCTTCCAACTGGCTTCGATCGCCTTCACGGCGTTGTCCGGCAGCGGGACATAATCCAGGCTCAGTGCAAGCTTGTCGCCCTTTTCAAAGCCCCATTTGAAGAATTTCAAAGCGTCGGTGCTGGCGGCGGCGTCGCCCGGATTCTTGTACATCAGGACAAAGGTGGTGGCGGTGATCGGCCAGGTGGCGGCGCCGGGATTATCGAGGAAGAGCACATAGAAGTCGCTCTTGGCGGCGTTGGTCCAGTCGGCATTGGCGGCCGCGGCGCGGAACGCTTCCACCGTCGGTTCGACGGCTTTGCCATCCTTGTTGATCATCTTGGTGTAGGAAAGATGGTTCTGCTTGGCATAGGCATATTCGACATAGCCGATGCTGCCGGAAATCTGGGCGACATTGCCGGCGATGCCTTCATTGCCCTTGGCGCCGATACCGACCGGCCAGTCGATGGCGGTGTCGGCCCCGACCGTGTTCTTCCACTCGGCGCTGACGCGGCTGAGATAAGTGGCGAATTGGAAGGTGGTGCCCGATCCGTCCGAACGATGGACCACGGCGATGGGTTGCCCCGGCAGATTGATCCCGGGATTGAGCTTCTTGATCGCCGCATCGTCCCAGCGCGAAATCTTGCCCGAGAAGATTCCGGCCAGAGTAGTGCCGTCCAGGGTGAGCTGGCCCGGCGCGACGCCGCGGATATTGACCACCGGCACGATGCCGCCGATCACCACCGGAAACTGCGTCAGGCCGGACGCGGCCAATTCCTTGGAGGTGAGCGGCTTGTCGGTGGCGCCGAAGGTGACGGTCTTGGCCTTGATCTGAGCGATACCGCCGCCCGAGCCGATCGAGGCATAGTTCAGCCCCACGCCCGAGCTTCCCTTATAGGCGGCTGCCCATTTGGAAACGATCGGAAAGACGAAGGACGAACCGGCGCCGGTGATGTCCGCCGCCAAGGCTGTCGTCGCGGTGATGGCCAGAGCGGCGAAAGCGCCGATCAGGGTCTTGAAGCTCTTGTTCATGAAAGTCCTCTTCAGGTCGGGGAGCGCGCTCCCGGTTCAAGGAAAACTAGTTGGCGAATTGCAGGCGGATGCCGATGACGTTGAGATCCTGGCTGTCTCGGCTGAGATTTCCGATGACGCCCTTTTTCACCGAGACGATGTTGTCGTCGATCATCAGCCGCACCGTGCGGTTGGGGTACCAATTCAGTCCCAGGTCGACGACGCGCTCCTCTCCGCCGAATACGCCCGCCAGATTGGAGGTGCCCAGCAGGTTGGTGACCGCCGCCTGCCCCGTCATCCAATTCAGATCGGTGTCGCTGTAGCGCGCGGCGATTTCCCAGGCGCCCCAGCTTCCGCCGGCGAGGGAAAAGGGACGCGACGGCACCGGCGCGCCGAAGCCCGCCTGCGTTTCGGCCAGGCCGGTGGCCGAATAGGTCTTGGTCTCGCCGGTCAGGATCCAAGACGCGCCGACCGTCCAGCCATGGAAGCTGGGATGGTCGATCACGGCGCTGGAGGTGGTGCAGCGCGGGTTGTTGGCAACCACCAGGGCGCCGCATTGGCGGTCCATCTGGAAATGGGCGTATTCGCCTTCGAAATAGAGGCTCTGCAGATTGCCTTCGAAGTCGAACGCAACCATGGAGCCGGTCTTGGCGGCGACGCCGCCGGTGTCGATCAGCCGGGTGCCGTCGACGCGGATTTCGGGCCGGTCGCGAAAGCGCAGGGTCTGGCTGCCGCCATCGGGATTGCCGTTGGAGCCGCTATAGAAGACCCGCGCGGCGCTGGCGCCGATCTGGATGTTGGAAATGCCGTCGCTCCACAGCCGGTCGGTCGCGCGGCCCAAAAGCTGAGTATTCTCGTCGCCCGCGCCCGGGGGATTGGCGGTGGCGGCATTGCTGCCATGGTTCTGCGCCGAGCCGGTCTTGCCGCCGGTGAAAGCGACATCGAAGCCAAGATTGTCGCCCGGCCACAGCGTGTCGGTCTTGGACCAGCCGATTTCGATGCCGCGGCGGCTGTCGCCGGCGCCGAAAGAATCCGCCGCGATGTTTTCGATTTCGGGACGCTCGGTCCAGGTTAGATCCTTGGACGAAGTGGTGCCTTCCATCATGAAGGACGGCTCGAGCACGCCGACACTGAAATGGAAATTGGGAATGCCGGTATAGGTGACCACCGCCTTGTTGAGCAGCGGATCGCCCTCGCCCGCATTGGGCACGCCGCCGGCGCCGAAGCTGCCGCCGTCGCTGCCACCCGCGTTCAGACGGAATTCGTACCACCAATCGTTATAGGCCTTGCCCTCGACGCCGAAATAGGCGCGGCGTATCGCGGCGCCGCTGGACAGATCGCTGGGACCGGCGAAGCCGACGGGATGGGTATTATCCTGCGAGAAACCGGCGAAGTCGGTTTGGAAGCGCAGCCGGAAGGCCATAGTGAAGCGGCCGTCGCCGGTGGCGAAGACCGGCCGGCCATTGTCATAAGTCCAGGTGGCGTAGTTGAAGCTTTGCTCGAGGGTCGACAGACGGGCGTGGTCGCTGGCCAGCCTGTCTTCCAGGGCCTGAACCCGTCCCGCCAGATCATTCGCGTCTTGCGCCTGGGCCATGCCGGCCGTCAAAGCCAGAACCGCGACGCCGCTGAAAAGTGCAATTTTCCCCGTTTTCATCACCACCATATCCCTTCGGTAATCCCGCGCTTGGTTGCGCTGCGGGGTCATCGCAAGAGCGGGCGACGGGGCTATGACGGTTGCATGAAGCTAATATGACAGAGCGGGCGTAAGGGAAGAAAACAGGAGGTTTTCAACACCAAGAAGAATCTGTGAACACATGGGAATCCGGCCGCGCCCTGTTCGCCCGCGATCCGCCAAAGCGAATCGATAGCAGGCGCCCCGATCAGCCCCGCGGCGCGAAGACCGCAATCGCGGCCTGGGAGCCGAGCAGGCCAGCCCGTTCCGCCACGAAGAGGCGGTCCAACTCGGGGACGAACAAAGCGGTGCGGGCACCCCAAGAGGTGGGGACGCGGGATACGGGGCGAAGATTCGGTTCCTCCGCCGCGACAACATCGACGCTGCCGGAACCGCAACTGACATAGAACCGCTTGCGCGCCGCATCGAAGAAAAGATCGTCGGCATCGCCGCAACTCTCCACGCTTGCCAGGATCGTGCCGCTCGTCTGGTCGATCAGCGCCAGGCGCGGCGGGCTGCGGAATGCGATTGCGACATGACCGTTCCCGTCCAAGGCCATCGGAAAATTGGCGGAGAGTTTTGGCGGCTTCCACCGGCCCGTCAGCACGGCACGACCCAGATCGGCGACGGCAATCTGGCCCGCATCGGGGATGTTGATGAAAACCCGCACCCCGTCGATTTGAAAACTCTCCGGGTGGCCCGGCAAGTCGATCTGCGCGATCTTGCGGAGCTTCACCGGATCGATGACGGCAAGCGCACCGCCGCCATAGCCCACGATCACATGGCCTGCCGGATCGACGCGCAGATTGTCGGCATCGTCGCCCAGCGCCAGCACGCCGCGCGGCGTAAAATCCCGGCCGCTGTATAACCGCAATGTGCCGTCGCCGCCGCTGGCGACCGCCAGGAGGTCGAATTTTTCGTCATAGGCGATGCCTTGCGGGTCCTTCAGCCCGGCGATGCGGTGAAAGACTTTGCGGGCGGCCAGATCGACCACATCGACACTGCCATTGCCCAATTCGGCGACGAACAGATGCTTGCGCGCCAGATCGACGGCCAAGTGATCGATGCGCCCCGCCGTATCGGGCAGCGCAATGACGCCATCGGTGGCCAGAACGGCGCCGTCCGCTCCCGGTGCGCCATGCGCCATGCCCAGAAGAGCGGTGCAGAATGCGAACCCCAGACCCGCACTGCGCCACGGCCACTTTGCTTTACGCGACACGGAGAAGCGCCGAGATGGGAATCATGGGGTACTCAATCTTTGTCGGTGGGGCGGCCGGCAGCCCCTTCCGGCGGTTTGCTTTGCGCCAGCGCGCTGTATTTGCCGCGGAAGAATACCAGAGGGGGCCCTTCCAGCTTGCGGGAAAAACGTAAGACCCGGCCCAGCAGTATGGTGTGATCCCCGCCATCGAAGGTCTTTTCGCGGGCGCATTCGAAGATGGCCAGCGAATCGGTCAGGCCGGGCGGACCGAGCTCGGTGGCCGTGAGCGGCAGTCCGTCCAGGCTATGCTCGCCCGGGCGGGCCAGGCGCGAGGAAACCTCGCGGTGCCCGGTTCCCAGGATCGAAACGGTAAAGCCGGGCGCGGCGGTGAAGGCCTCATGGCGCTGGGAGCGCTTGTCCATGCACCACAACACCAGGGGCGGGTCGAGCGAAACCGAGGCGAAAGAGTTAACCGTGATCCCGATCGGGCGCTGCGCCCCCGAGGCGGTGATGACCGCCACGCCGGTGGGAAAGGCTCCCAAGGCATCGCGGAAAGCGCGGGAATCGAAGGCCATGTCTTACCTGTGTCCTTGCCCGCTTCATACTCGGTTAAGAGCGGGCATGCATGATGGCGCAAGTTAGGCGAAGGCGATGGGCGGCGCAAAGACCGCCCAGGCCGGGCCGGGTATTGAGAGATGGTGGGTGAACATGGCCGACGGTACGGTCATCATCAAACGCGTAAAAAAAGGCGGACATGGCGGCCATCACGGCGGCGCCTGGAAAGTCGCCTATGCCGACTTCGTCACCGCGATGATGGCGTTCTTCCTGCTGATGTGGCTGATCAATACCACCACGCCGGAGCAAAAACGCGGCATTGCCGATTATTTCGCGCCCCAATCGGTCGCCCAGACCGTGTCGGGTTCGGGCGGGGTGCTGGGGGGAAAGGTGATGGGCGAGGAATCCGCCCATGCCGGCGGCGCCCAATCGGTGATGCAGCGCCAAAGCCCGCCTTCCCCTGATGCGACAGTGAAGTCGCTTGCCACCGGCCAAGCCCAGGGCAGCGCCACCCAGAGCAGCAGCGATTCCAATGCCAAGTCCGCCCAGGACAGCGATTTTTCCCATGCCGCCGAGGCGATCCGCCAATCGGTGCAGAACAATCCCGATCTCGCCAATCTTTCGCATCAGATGATCCTGGAACAGACGCCCGAGGGCTTGCGAATCCAATTGGTCGACCAGGACGGCCGGCCCATGTTCCAGCCGGGGACCGCCGAGCCGATGCCTTATACCAAGAAGCTGCTGGCGGCGATCGGCGCCATTGTGGACGCCCTGCCCAACCGCATATCCATCAGCGGCCACACCGCCAAGGGCGATGGCGATGCGACTTGGCAATTGTCCTCCGCGCGCGCCGATGGCGCCCGGGCATTGCTGCAGGCCGGCGGGCTGACCTCGGACCGCGTGTATGAGGTCTCGGGCAAGGCTGGTTCGGAACCCTTGCTGCCGGAAGACCCGGGCGCCTCGGCCAATCGACGGCTTTCCATCCTATTGCTGCGCGAAGCCCCGCCGGCGCCGCCCGGCCACGTTCTTTCGCCTTAAATCAATCCAAAAAACACTCGCAAGGCGCGCTATTTTTCTTGCGCTGGGGCGCCGGGGATTGGCAGATTTGCGTTGTGACCGATCCCAGAAACACACGGGTTCCGCAATTTTTTCTGACGCCGGGAGGGCCCTGCCCTTATTTGCCCGATCGGGTGGAGCGTAAGGTTTTCGCGCGCCTGACGGGCCCCTTGGCTCAGCCGTTGAGCGAGGCGCTGACCCATTCGGGCTTCCGCCGCAGTCAATCCATCGCCTATCGGCCGGCCTGCGAGGGCTGCAATGCCTGTGTCTCGGTGCGCATCGTGGCGGAGGAGTTCGTGCCCTCGCGCAGCCAGAAGCGGATCCGGCGGCGCAATGGCGATCTGGTGCGCCGCGAGGTGGCCGCCGAGGCGACCCGCGAGCAATTCGCCCTGCTGCGCACCTATCTGGATTCGCGCCATTCCGGCGGCGGGATGAGCGATATGGGATTGTTCGACTATGTCGCCATGGTCGAGGAAACGCCGGTCAACACCCATATCGTGGAATATCGCCGGCCCTCGACCGATGGAACACCGGGCGCGCTGGTGGCCTGCGCCCTCAGCGACGTGCTGCGGGATGGCTTGTCGATGGTCTATAGTTTCTATCATCCGGGCGAAGACGCGCGCAGCCTGGGCACCCATATGATCCTGGACCATGTCGCGGCCGCTAGGCTGCGCAAACTGCCTTATGTCTATCTGGGCTATTGGGTGCCGGGCTCCGACAAGATGGACTACAAATCCCGCTTCGCCCCCCTGGAAGCACTGGGGCAGAATGGTTGGGCGAGGAGCGTTCCGCCAAGCCGCTAGCGGCTCGGCGGATGAAATGATCTCGCACGACGCTGGCGCTAGCGAGGGACCATTTCAAGCGACGAGCGCCCGAGCGTACGCGAGGGCCGGAGAGCTCTCTCAACGCGTACCTTAGATCACCAGCGCCCGAAGTTAGTCTCACTCCGGAAAATAGGCCTCGGGCCGGTAAGGCAGGCGCGTGCAGCGGCTCTTGGTGTCTTGCAAGGTGACGATGTAGCAATGACCCTGCGCCTCAGCGCTTGCGACCGAAGCGACGGTTGTGGGCACGAACTGAAGCACTTTATCGCCATGCGTGCTGACCCATTGCAGGTTCTGGAGGAGCTGACGATCGAGAGCCGTCACGATTTTCTGCGGCGGAATGTCCACGAACAGACTTGCGGGATTGGATATTTCATAGAAATGAAACCAGGTCGGAATCATGACGACCGTCTCGTAGTCGATGGGGCGGCCAGGGACCACCAATATCATCCAGTCCGGATGTGGCGATGTCAGCGCGCGCGTCGCTTGCAGATCCTTGACCATATTCCGGGTGTGGCTGTTGCTGATCGCGACAGAATGAATGATCGGAAGCAGCCGTCCGTGAATATAAGTAAAAATCGCCGCATTGAGCGTCAACAGCACAAAGCAGAATTGAAGCGCCAACGGGCTGAAATGCTTCTGCGTCCAGGCGCTGCGCTTTCTGACCTCGATAGCGGCATAAAAACCTGCGGCCGCCAGCACCGGAAAGATCATCACGGCGGGAAAATCGTAGCGCTGCCCATAGGGCAGCCGCCCGTCATAAAAGAAAATCTCCCATCCGAGGTAAAGGCCGGCGGCGATCAGCAGCATCCCCAGCATGATGATGCCCCGCGCGTCCCTGGTATCGCGCCGCGCCTTGTCGCGCAGGCCGAACAGGGCTGCCGCGGCGCCGGCGGATAGCGCCAGCAAGACATATTTTAACAGCGAAGAATGGTAGACCGTCCGCAAGCGGTAACCGAGACTGCTGTCATAGCCATACATGTCGGTGGGATGGACCAGGTTCGGAATGACGATCCGGCAGCATATGGCGATGCCGAGAAGGTTCAGAAACGCTGCGACGGCCAAGGCGCGCGTCCCTGCCCTTTTGACCCGCCAAGCGACGATCCATAGCAGAACGCTCAAGCCGACGGGCGGCATGAAATTCTCTTTGGAACCTACGCAAATCAAGCTGCCGACGCTGACCAGCAACAGCGCGGCATCGAAGTTTTTGCGTGCCCCTTCGACGAACCAAGTTGAGACCAGCCCAAAGCCGAACACGATCAGGCCAAGCCCCAGCAAGGCGGGCTGCTCGGAGACCAAAGCCGAATGGGTGAATATATCGGGCCAATAATAGCCATTGACGATCAGGAACAGGATGGCGCAACCGGGAATAATTCCGATGCTGCGAAAACAGACCCAGGCGACGGACCACAAAAAAATGCCGAACCAGAGCACCGGCGCAATATGGTAGAGGGCCGGATGGGGCCCCCATAGCCAGGTCTGAAACACGATCGAACCATACATCACCGGCCGATAACGTCCGTCGAGCAGCCCCACTTCGGTCGACATCAGAGTGGGCCAGATTTGCGACAGAGCGAGGTGCCGGGTGGGGCCCATCCACAGCACCATGCTGTGATCGTCCATGATGGAGAAACCGGAAAACAGCAACTTTCCAATCAGGAAGATGGAAAGGCCAAAGCCGACCAGGGCACTGATGAGCAGGTTCCTGCGGCTGCAGAGTGCACCAAGCCTATCCAGATCGAACGCTCTGACCATTGCTCACATGCCGCCATTGCGGTCGGAAAGGGCTTCGCTGGGCTTGACTGCGAAGAGGCCCGATACCTTGAACACCCAGACCGCGTTGATGATGTAATTCGTCGCCGGTACCAGAAACCATATCACCGCCAATGCGATCCAATAGGGCTCACCCCACAGATCGACCAGCTTCACCGTGCCGGTGGAGACCACAAATGTCGACAGGGCGATAATGCCGAAGCGCCGGCCTTCCGCCCCGTCACGCACCGCGTCGGCATAGGTGATGGCGCGATGGGCCAGAAAGGAGAGCGGAATGGTGAAGGCAAAGGACACCGCGCTTGCCAGGGTCGGATCGGGTATCAGGCCGGTCTGTACCAGGAGAATCGTGAAACCCGAATACAGCGCCGCGACGACGGAGCCGACCAGTCCGTAGCGTATCAAGCGGCCGATCCGGCCGCTTTTTTTTATGATTCCCGCGCCCAGGGTCTTCATCGGCGGTACCATAATTCCTGCCGGTCAAGCATCGACGCCGCCAAAGCGCGTTTTCCATTCCGCCACTTGCTCGTCGGCGATCTTGGTGAACAGCACATCGGGCGGATGGATGGGTTGGCCGGGCTCCAGATCGTCCAGCACCCGCGCCATGGGACCGCTGGGCCAAGCGATGAGCGAGCCGTCGCCCGCGATCGGCTGGATGGCTTCGTGAATGGTCCTGGCTATGCCCGGCATGACCGGCCAAGTCAGATGGGCGAAAAGATGAACCAGATTCAGGCCCATGCGCACGCCCACCGCGGCGCGGGCGCGATCGGTCTTGATATGGGTCCAGGGCGCGGCGCGGGTCATATATTCATTGCCCGCCACCCAGATGGCCCGCAGTTCGCTCATGCTTTTGCGAAATTCCGCCTGATCCAGAAGCAGGCCATATTGGCCGACGCGGCGGTCCAGTTCGGCGATCAGCGATTTTTCTTCATCGCCATATTCGCCTTCCTCGGGCACTTTGCTGTCGAAGCGGGCGGCGCAGAACCGCGTCACCCGGTTGACGAAATTGCCCAGCACATCGGCGAGATCCTTGTTCACCATTCCGGCGAACTGTTCCCAGGTGAAATTGCTGTCTGAGCCTTCGGGCGCATTGGCCGTGAGGTAATAGCGCCAGCAATCGGCCGGCGCGACTTCCAGCGCGGTGTCCATGAAGATACCGCGATGCTGCGAAGTGGAAAATTTTCCGCCGTCGTAATTGAGATAATTGAAGCCCTTGAGGCGGTCGACTTTCTTCCAGGCCTCGCCGGTGCCCATGATCATGGCGGGAAAGATGATGGTGTGGAACGGGACATTGTCCTTGCCCATGAATTCCCAATAGGTCACCTGCTCCGCCGCTTCACCCAGCCACCAATCCTGCCAGGCCTGCGGCTTGCCGGCTTTTTCGGCCCATTCCTTGGTGGCGGCGATATATTCGATCGGCGCATCGAACCAGACATAGAAGACTTTGCCCTTGAGCTGGCCATCGGCGATATCGTCGGGGACCGGAAAACCCCATTCCAAGTCACGGGTGATGCCGCGGTCCTTGAGCCCCTCGTCCAGCCATTTATAGGCGATGGAGGTGACGATCAGCGGCCAGTCCTGTTTGTGGCTGTCGATCCAGGCACGCAACTCGGTGGCCAGGCGCGACTGCTTCAAAAACAAATGCACGGAGTCGCGGATTTCGATGTCATGCGCCCCCGATACCGCCGAGCGCGGTGCGATCAGGTCGATGGGATCGAGCACGCGGGTGCAATTCTCGCATTGATCGCCGCGGGCCCGGTCATAGCCGCAATGCGGACAGGTGCCGATCACATACCGGTCGGGCAGGAAGCGGCCATCGGTGGCGCTATAGGCCTGTTTGGTGGTGCGCAATTCCAGGAAATCGTTTTTCCACAGGGCGCGGGCAAAACGCAGGGTGAGTTCGTGATTGGCCTTGGACGACGAACGGCCGAAATTGTCCCAGGAGAGCGCGAATTTTTCGCCCAGGGCGCGCTGCACCTGGTGCCATTTGGCGCAATAATCCGCCACCGGAACGCCTTCTTCCAGCGCCGCCAGTTCGATCGGGGCGCCATGTTCGTCGGTGGCGCAGATCGCCAGGGTCTCACGCCCCCGGGCGCGGCAATAGCGGGCGAAGATATCGGCCGGCAGCATCGAGCCGACCAGATTGCCCAAATGCTTGATGCCGTTGACCGAAGGGATGGCGGAGGTAATCAAAATGCGTTTCATGGCGGCCGGTGACAGAGCTGAGGCCCTCTCTATATAGAGCCATCCGGGGAAAGCAAAAACCGGCCCCGTAGGCGCCAATGGGGCCGAATTTACGCTTGCTGTGGAGTGTGTTATCGGGGACCGCAAGGGGCCGGCTTAGCTCAGTTGGTAGAGCACCTGATTTGTAATCAGGGGGTCACAGGTTCGAGTCCTGTAGCCGGCACCAAATTGCTTCAGATAATGGCTTGAGTGAAAAGCACCGGATCGGCGCGGCGCGCCAAGGATGTCATCCCGACTTAAGGTCGAAATGCCAACCACAATCCGGGCAGCCCCATCTGTCGAATTTATCATGCACCTCGGACACCCTGGGCACGACTATCGCGGTCTTGCCTCTGAGCACCCAGCAATCAGGACAGGCATCTGCTGCCGGAAGGCCCTGGTCGGCACGCAATTTCTGTGCGCTGGCACTCGCTCTTATGGCGCGAGCCTGCGCTTCAAGTTCCTCCGCCTTTTTTATCTCACTATCGAAATGATGCCGGTGTTGCAGCAACCGCTTTGCGACTTCAATAGAAGCGCCCGCCATGGATTACTCACAACCAAATTCCAGCATGGTCTTATGGCCTAAAACGCGCGGCCGCAAGGCGGCGGCGAGCCTTCAGATGGTGACAAGCAGCCGCGTGCGTTTGGCGGATTTGCGCTTGCGGGCGAGCGCCTTGGTCACCCGCTTGCGGCTGGTGCCGACCTTCTTGATCGCTTTCTTGACGGCTTTCTTGGAGCGGCCGGCCTTCTTTGCCGCATAACGCAGCTCGTAATCCTGGCCGCCTGCGACCTTGGCCCGGTCCTGCGCTCTGCCGCGCTTCGATTTTTTCTTCGTCGCCATGACTTGTACCCTTTTGGACGTTTCGTGTTGCCCTTCTGCCGATATTTGGAATGAGTCGAAACCGGCAAGCAAGGAATGCAACGGCTCAAATGCCGGGCCGTTGCGCGCAAGATGGCGGAACCCGCCAAAGTGAAGATTTGGTACCCGGGGCGTTTACCCCTTTTTCACCGCATTTCCAGGTTTCGCAAGGGTTTTGGGCCAGCTTGTCCTATCCTCTCCTCTCGGGCGCGCGTAACAGCTGGGGCTAGAACGCTATGACCATCTTGCCGACCGACGCAGAGCTGTCGCTGCTGGACAAATTCAACAAATATTTCGAAGTGGTGCCGGCCAAGACGCAAAGCGCCATCGAACAAACGCAGCGCATTCGCTATCAGGTCTATTGCGTCGAAAACCCCTTCGAGACCGCCGCCGAGCATCCGGATGGGCTGGAAAAGGACGAATTCGATTCGCATGCCGCCCATAGCCTCTTGATCCATCGGCCCAGCGGGCAAGCCGTGGGCACAGCCCGCCTGATCCTGCCGCTGCATCCTGTCTTGGAGCAAAGTTTTCCCATGCAGCGGGTCTGCTCCCCGCTGAACAAATTGCCGCTGGAGCGCACCGCCGAGGTTTCGCGCTTCAGCATCTCCAAGGAATTTCGCCGCCGCACCAGCGACGGCCAGTATGAAGGCCAGGGCGACGGGGGCGGACGCCGGGCCTTGGCGCCGCTGATGACCTTGGGATTGATTCAGTCGATCATCCGGTCGAGCGCGACCTATCGCATCACCCATTGGTGCGCCACCATGGAGCCGGCGCTGCTGCGGCTGCTGGCCGGCATCGGTATCCGCTTCGAGCCGCTGGGCCCGCTGGTCGATTATCACGGCATGCGCCAGCCCTGTTTCTGCGAAATCCAGCCCATGCTGGCGCGGGTGAAAAAAGAGCATCCGGAGATCTGGGACGTCCTCACCGAAGGGGGCGTCTTGTCCTGGAAATCCTCCGCCGCGGCCTGAACCCGGACGACATCAGAAATCGCCTTCCGCCACTTGGGCGCAAGGGACGCCGCGGCCGCGCCACATCGCCACCACCTGGTCGCGGTCGTCGAAGGCCATGATCGGCTCCCAGCCATCGGACAGGATTTCGTCCAGCAATTGCGCCTTGACGATGAAATCGGCGCGTTTGTCGCTGCGCCGGCGCATATAGAGCGGCCCTACCAGCCCGTGATCGCTAAGCCAGGCTTCGGTTTGGCGGCGCACCTGGTCCGAGCGCCCGGTACAGAACACGGTCTTTTCGACTTTTGCGAGATGCCGGGCGAGCTCCACCATATGGGGGATGGGACCGTCCTTGGAACAGGCGGCGAAGAAGGCGTCCCAGTTCTTGCGCGGGGCGCGGATGTGATGCAGCCGGTGGGTGCAATCGGCCAACGTGCCATCGAGATCGAAGAGATAGCAGCGCGGCATCAGGCGCGTGGAATCAGAACAGCGAAACCGCGCGGGCCGAGGCGCCCGCCAGTGAGTGAACCCGCGCCGATTGCAGCGCCGCCGGCTTGCTGATCACGATCGAGGGATTGGCATGGGCGGGCGAACTGAGCGGCTTGCCCGAAAGAGAAATCGCCGCCAGCAATGCGACCACCACACAACCGAGCAACATGGTGCGATCCTGGCGTGTCATGACCTGTCTCCGTGCTCTGCCGGATGGACCGGCTCGCAGAGGTAACGGGTGAGCTCACGAAAAAGTTTCGCTTTGCGACAGGCGTCAGGTTTCCAGAATATCGTTGGGCAAAAGGTTCCGGGCCGGACCAAGAGGCGGAAAATGTTCCGCCAAGGCGGCGCCGCAGATTTCGATGGCGCGAATGAAGCCGTCCGCTGGCTTGCCGCTTTTCATGCCATCGCTGACGGCGGCGACGGCCGCATTCCAAGGAGCGTCGCCCACGGCGCGGTGAATCGATTCATGCGCCACCAGCTCGACCTGGCGGTCGGCAAATGAGGCGAAAATAAGAATATGCGGCTGCGCATCCGTCAGCCGCAGGCCCGAGGCGGTGAAATGATGGCGGGCGACCTGGCGGACGCGGTGGCGCTTAAGGGCGCGGGGCGTGAGAAGGCGGCGTACCGACGGCAGCGCCACGATCAGCGCAACACAGAGAAACAGCGCCGCCTGGACCAGGGCATAGGTCGATAGTGCCCGCAGGATCAGATTTTCCACCGAGCGCAAACTCTCATCCGTCCAGCTTGAAAAAATATCGGCCAGCGCCAAACGGTGCAGGCCCGCGAGCACCAAGGCCGGCGGAAGCAGAAAAGAAACGATTGCCGCCCAGGCCAGGGGAATCTCGCGATAGCGCGAGACTTCATGGGCCAGCACGCAGAAGATTTCCCCGGCGGTCCGGCTCTCCGCTTCACTTATGGCGGCGGCAATGCGGCTATGATCCTGCGCGGTCAACATCACCAGCCCCCCGAGGCGCCGCCGCCCCCGAAACTGCCGCCGCCTCCACCGAAGCCGCCACCACCAAAACCACCGCCGCCGAATCCGCCGCCAAAACCGCCGCCGCGATAACGCCCGCCGCCGCCGGAAAACAGGAACGGCAGGAAGGCCCAGCCGCCGAAGACGCGGAAAAGCGCGAAAGCGATGAACAGCACGATCAACAATCCGGTCAATCCGCCGCCCTGCTGGCCCCCCTGCCCGACATTATGTTCGGCCGCCGCTGCCCTGGCTTCGGCCGCGGAGGTATCGAGCGACAATTGCTGGATCAAGGCATCGACGCCCGCTTCGACGCCGGCATTGAAATCGCCTTTGCGGAAGGCAGGCAGCAAGGTGTTCTGGATGATGACCTCAGACAAGGCATCGGTGAGGATGGGCTCCATCCCATAGCCGACTTCGATGCGGACTTTGTGTTCGGTGGGCGCGACGATCAGCAGCACGCCATTGTTGAGCTGTTTCTGGCCGATGCCCCAGGCGCGCCCCAGCTGATACCCATAATCCGAAATCTCATAGCCCTGCAGCGAGGGCACAGTGACCACCACCAATTGGCGCGAGGTCTTGGCTTCCAGCGCGGCCAGCTTCTGGTCGATATCGGCTTTGGTCGCAGGCGACAGAATATTGGCGCCGTCCACCACCCGCCCGGTCAGCGCCGGGAATTGCGGCGCCGCCCCGGCCGGAAGCAGGAAACACAGCAAGGCGATGAGAGCGGCGAAAGCCTGCTTCGAGAGCAGCGGCCAGGAAAGGTGCGAAGCGGTTTTCCGAGCGGCGCCGTAGGCGCCTGTCAAAAAAACAGGGCGCGTCCGCGCCCGGGCCGTGCGACCCAAAAAAAACATCAGGGATTCGCCGGTTGCGCTGGCGCAGGCACCGCGGGTGCCGGCGCGCTGGCGCCGGGGAAGCTCACCACCGGCGCGTTTTGCGACGCGGCCGAGGCGGCAAAGGGCACCGCCTGCTTGTAGGATTTGTACAGGGTCGCGGCCCAGAGCGAGCCGGGGATGGTGACCAGCTCGGTGTTATAATCCTGCACCGCGCTGTTGTAATCGCGCCGCGCGATCTCGATGCGGTTCTCGGTGCCTTCGAGCTGCGACTGCAGCGCCAGGAAATTCTGGTTGGATTTGAGATCCGGATAATTCTCGCTGATCGCCATCAAGCGGCCCAGCACGCCGCTGAGTTGATCCTGCGCCGCCTGGAATTTCGCAAAAGCCGCGGGGTCGGTGATGGTGGAGGCATTGATGGAAACATGGGTCGCCTGGGCGCGGGCCTGGGTGACCTGGACCAGCACCGATTTTTCCTGCGCCGCATAACCGGCGACGGTGGCGACCAGATTGGGGATGAGATCATTGCGCCGCTGATAGGCCGCCTGGACATCGGCCCAGCGCGCCTTCACCGCCTGGTCCTTGGTGGGAATGGTGTTCACGCCGCAGCCGGCCAGCGCCAGGACCAGCCCAAAGGCTACCAAAAGCTTGGGAAAAGACTTGGAAATGCTCATCGCGTCCCTCTCACAGCCAAAACCTTGCGCGAAAAGTGGGGAAGTTCCAACAAACCGCAAGACCGCGAGGGCGAAATAATGGGCTTGATTTTTGAGAGAGCCCCTCGGGCGCCGCACCCGTTACGCGCCTGAATCAGCCTGATCCGCGGCTATTTCTTGGCCTTGGCCGTGTCATTTGCCGCTGCCCGGTTGACCGCGGAAGCCTTCACGGGCGCGCCTTGCGCCTTGGCGTCCGACAGCGCGGCGGCACAATTGGCATCCTTGGCCAGACCCGGATCGATGAAGGCCAGCAGCGAAGCCAGCGGCGACAGCAGGCCCAGCCCCACACCCAGCGCGCCTTGGGCGACCGCGGGCTGGGCATTGACGCCCAATTGCGGCGATTCAAGCTTGCCGGTAACGGTGATCGGGGCTTTCAGCCGCACCAATTGGAAATTCTTGGGCTTGCCTTGCAGGCTGAGATTGACGCTTTCGGTTTTCATGTCGATGGAGCCCTGGCCGTCCACCCGCACCGGCTCGGTGTCGAAGACGAACCGGCCGGCCTGGAAATTCCCATTGCGGGCCGAGAAATCGGCCACGGCGCAGCGAATCTGGGTGCTGCTGCGGTCACCCGACAAGGTCAGGCCCAGCGCGTCCAGGACATTCACCCCCATCCAGGCAGCCAGCGAGCGGCGAATCTCGCCGGAGGGGATCACCAGCGTCACCGTGCCGTCGGCGCTGGCCGCGACTTTGTGGGGGGAATTTCCGCTGCCGCTGAGCTTGGCCCGGGCTTCGACCACACCGGAGACCGGCTTGTCCGCACTTTTGATGAAATGATCGATGTGAATGTCGGTGATGCGCGCATCGATCCCCGTCACCGGCACCGATTTTTGCGCGTTGATGGTGATCGCACCGGACAGTTTTCCTTGGGTGAAACTGAAAGCCAGCGGCTTCAGCGCCAGCACCCCATTCTGCACACTGATATGGGTTGCAAGGCCGCGAAGCGGGAAATCGCGGCTGGCGATAGAATCGGCGGAATAGTCGACTTCGCCGTTCACCTGGCGCAGTCTTTCGGTGTGCAGGGGAATGTCGGGCATCAGCCAGGCGCCTTGTACCGCGGCAGTCTTGCCGCCGCGGAATAAGGCGCCCAGATCGTTGAAATCCAGCACCCGCGACGAGAGCTGGCCGCGCAGATCGGGCAATTTTCCGGCGACATCGACGGTCAGATAGCCGCGCAAATCCGAATGGCCGACCGCGCCGCTGATGCCGGTGAAGCTGTAGAAATCGCCATTGCGCTGAAGGGCGCCAGCAATGCGATAGGGCCGGGTTCCGGGCAGCACCACGCCGGTGAGGAAATACAGATCCGCCAGTGAGGGACCGGAGAATTCCGCGCGGGCGTGGAAACGATCGAGATGGAACGGATGATCGATGGCGCCGTCGATCACCGCATGGGTTTGCCCGGCATGAATGTCGGCATGAAAATCATAGGGCTTGGACTGGTCGACATGGATCAGCGGGCCGCCATGAACATTGGCGAGAAATTTGTTGCCGTTGAGGGTGCCGTCGCCATCGAGCAGAAAGGCGGCCCCGCTTTGTCCCGCCTGTTCCTGGGACGACACCGTGCCGAGGAATTTCAACTTGCGAACGGCGTCGTCGATCTCGACTTTGCCGTCATTCACCAAAAAGCGCTGGATGGGCGGACTCTTCCATTTGGCGGCAGAGCCCTTTGTCTGGCTGTCCCAATTGGTGCGGAAATCGGCATCGCGCACCAAAAGGATCTCCGGATGGTCTATGCGTACCAGCGGCAGGATCAGATTTCCGATCAAGGCGGGGAAAAGGCGAAATTCGATATCGGCATGATCCAGCCGGGCCGCCTGGGGCCGGCCCACCCAGGCTGGGTTGCCGATAAATACTCCGTTCACGGAGATATGCGGCTGCAGCCGGAAAAGATCGACCTTGAGGTCGCCGTCGATTCGCACCTGCCGCCCCGTATGCGCCGAAACATAGCGCCCGATGGGGCCGCGCATCTGGTTCCAGTCGAGAAAATAGAGTGTGATGAGGGCCGCGATCAGAAAGGCTCCGATGACGATGCCTGTCCAGCGCCAAAAACCGCCCCAATGGAAATGGAAGTCGCGGAAATCGGCCAAGGCCCGTTCCCGCAAACTCGCCCAACGGATTTTCTCGATTCGGTGATCCATCGCCATGGAATGCTCCGCACAGGAAAACGCATGAAGGGGGAACAAGCTTCACAAAAGCGGACCCAGGGACGGTTCCGCGCGTTGTTGGGCTGCGGAATGGCGGTTTTCATGACAATTACGGACGGTTGGACACATTTGCGCCGCTTGGAATTGCATCCCTGGGCCCTCGTCAAAGAAGGATTTGCCGGCTTCATCGAGGACAATGCGCTGACCCGGGGCGCGGCCATCGCCTTTTACGCAGGCATCGCCATCGCCCCGGTCCTTTTCATTGCCAGCGCCGTGGCCGGGGTGGTGCTGGGCCAGGATGCCGCCAGCGGGGCTGTCGGCTATCAACTGCGCCGTATCATGAGTCCGCAAAGCGCCGACCTGGTGCAGGCGGCAATTCTGCATGTGCGCGGCCATCGCAACAGCGTCTGGAACAATATCATTGGCCTGGTGGCCTTGATCGTCACCGCTTCGGGCGTGTTCACCGAGATGGAGGATGCGCTCAATGTGATCTGGAAAGCGCCACGTCACGAATCCTATCTGTTCGCGATCGTGCGCGGCCGGATGATGAGCCTGGCGCTGGTGATCATGCTCGGATTGTTGCTGATGCTGTCCATGGTGGTGGCGTCGGCCATCGGCTTGCTGGGACAGATTCTCAGCCGCTATACCGCGCTGTCGGCGCTGGTGATCGCCCCGTTCAATATGGGGCTGTCCTTTGTCATCATCTCGTTGCTGTTCGCCGCGATCTACAAGGTGCTGCCGAACAAGACGCTGGAGTGGCGCGACGTGCTGGTGGGCGCCTGCGGCACCGCCATCCTGTTCGAGATCGGTCAGTCGCTGATCGGATTTTACCTGGCCCGGTTCGTCGCCAGCAATGTGTATGGCGCGGCGGGCGGGGTGATCGTGCTGCTGGTCTGGGTCTATTATTCCGCCCAGGTGTTTTTGCTGGGCGCCGAATTCACCAAGGTCTGGGCCAAGCATTTCGGCAGCCAGACCGGCACCGAATCTCCCCCTTAAGCCTCAGGTGTCGGAATTGGCCGCCACGTCATGGGGCTGGGGCTTGAACTGCGCCGCGAGGCTTTGCGCTTGCTCCGCTTCGCTATCCGGCATTTCGGCGCGCAGTTGATCGGCACGCTCTTTGGCGGCGCTGTCGCCGCCCTTGGCCGCGATCAGATACCATTTCAGCGCCGCGATGCGGTTCTGGGTGACGCCCTGACCGCGCTCGAACAGCACTGCCAGGTCGAATTGGGAATCGACATAACCCTGGCTGGCGGCGCGATTGAACCAGGCGGCGGCGCGGCGGTCGTCTTCGCCCACGCCCTGGCCTTGCGCATAAGCGATGGCGAGGTTGTGCATGGCCTTGAGATTGCCGCGCAGCGCCGCCTGTTCGAACCAGGAAACGGCCTTAGCCGCGTCGTCCTTGCCGGTCATGGATCCGATCAGATATTGCGCCATGGGCACGCCCTGGCGGGCGGCGGCCAGGCTCCAGCGCTTGGCGGCGCCCGGATCGCTCGCGCCATAAGAGCCGCGCAGATAAGCCAAAGCCAAAAGCGTCTGGGCGTGGGCATCGCCGCTGTCCGCCAAAGCCACCAGGCGTCCCAGCGCATCTTGCGCTTCGGTGCGAATCGCGATGCCGGCAACCGGTTGGGTCTGGGTGGCGCCCGCATTGCTGAGGACCAGGCCGGCGCCGATCAGCAGCGTCACCGCCGCCACGCCCATCCAGGCGATCCAACGCGGCAGCGCCATACTCGACGACGGTGGCGGCGTTTCGACGGCGCGCAGAGCGGCGCGGCGCGCGGTGGCAATAAAATCGGTGACCTCGCTTTGCGAAATCGGATTTGCCTCTTCCGCCGGCGCGGACTGCTCCGGCTCGGCGGCGGGCGTGACGGGATGCTCGCTTTCCACCGCTTGATGGACGAGCGTTGTCTCGGCAGGCGCCATCACGGGCGCGGCGGCCGGGGCGGCGTCCATCGCCGCGGGCACAGGGCTCATGATTTTTTCTTCCAGCAAAGCCACGCGCCTGGCGAATTCCCGCTCGGATTTTTCCTGGCGGCTTTCCAGCGCCGCCAGCGCGCGCTCGAACACCCGCAGACGGCGCTCCAGCCATTGATCGACCGGAGCCGGTTGGCCCAGCGTGTCGGCTGCGGAAACTGCGCCGCCGTTGACAGCGCGTTTGGCGGGCTCGGCCAATTCGACCATTTTGCCCAGCACCGCGACATCGCCGTCGACGATCGCCGCCAGCAGGGCCGCCTTGTCGGAAAAACAACGATAAAACGCTTCGCGGCCGACGCCGCTCTCAGCGCAAACTTCCGGTACGGAAAATTCGCCCTGGCGCGCCGCCAATCCGCGTGCCGCTGCGATCAGCGCCGCACGGATGTCCGAGTCCGACCCGTTTTGGATGGCTTCCACGTCCCGCACCCCAAAAATATCCGGGATGAGGCTAGAAGCCTGGGTATTACAATGGGGTTGAAAAATTGGGGCAATTCTAAAGAAATCTTTGCGGCAACGCTTGAGCAAAAGTTCCTTGCTATTCCGCCGGCGCGGCCCGGGGCGCCCGGAGAGCGGGTTTTTGGACCAGCCGGGTCAGCGTCACAATGGCGATGATGGTGACAAGATACGCGGCCAGCTGGGCGCCATTGGGCGCCTGGACATAGCCGATCAGGGTATGCAGCAGCCGCCCGGCGATGCTGTCTTCGGACAGCAGCCAGGATGTGTCCCAAATCGGGTCGGTCAGGGCGCCGATATAGCCGCCATTCTGCAGGAACAGTACGGCCTGGGCGGCCATGCCGGCGGCCAGCAGCGTGATCAGCCCCGACGTCACCTGGAACAGACGGCCGGCCGGAATCGCCAGAAGGCCGAAATACATCAAGGCCGAAACCGCCGCGCCGGCGGCCAGGCCGAGCGCGCCGCCCGCCAAAAGCGCCGCATTGCTGGTGCCGCCTTGGGCCGCGATGCCGTAGAGAAACAACACCACCTCGGAGCCTTCGCGCAACACCGCCACGCCGACCACGATGGAGAGCGCCGCCAGGCTGCGCTGGCCGCTGACCACCGCACGGCCGGCCGCCTTCAATTCGCGCGCCATGTCGCGGCCATGGCTGGCCATCCAGACATTGTGCCAGGTCAACATCGCCACGGCCAAAAGCAGGATGGTGGCATTGAACAATTCCTGGCCATTGCCCTGGAACAGCGAGGCCAGCTCGCCGGCGAAAGCCGCCACCACACAGGCCCCGGCAACACCCCCGCCCACCCCAACCGATACCGCGGAGCCGCGGCGCGGCACGCCGACGGTGGCGGCGAGTACGATGCCGACGATCAGACCGGCCTCGATCGCTTCACGAAAAACAATGAGAAGAGCAGAGAGCATGGCTTATTGCGCGATCACCACACCCTGCGCGGTGGCAGCGTGGTATTCGCCCATGAAAGGATATTTGCCCGGCGCCAGCGCCCGCAGGCGGATATTGCCGCTGGAATTGCCGGCCACGACTTTTTCCACTTTCAGGGCCGCGGAGTCGAACTCCTCGGCGGTGGAATCCTTGTTGCTCAGCGCGATCATCGAGGGCGCATTGGCCTTCACATGGATCACCGCGGGGGTGAATTTGTGATTTTGCAGGGTGAGCGCGATGGGCGCATCGGCCAGAACCGGAGTGGCCAGCAGCGCAACGGCCAAGGTCAGGATCAGGGTTGGGGCTTTGGACATGCCCCCTTATACTTGCAACTAATTCTCATGTACAGAGCATAAATGCCGCACAACCCGTGATTCCAGAAAAAGCCCCGGTTTAGCTGGCTTTTTTCAAGGCCCGCCACACCCGCTCCGGCGTCGCCGGCATGTCGATATGCTCTACCCCCAGGGCATCGGTGATGGCGCCGATCAGGGCCGGCATGGCCCCCACGGTGCCGGCCTCGCCGCAGCCCTTGGCACCCAGTTCATTGGTGCGGCAGGGAATCTCTTCATGGGCGACGGTGATGTCGGGCAGGTCGTCGGCCCTCGGCATGGCGTAATCGGCAAAGCTGGCGGTGAGAAGCTGGCCATTGCCGCGGTCATAGACCACCTCTTCCATCAACCCCTGGCCGAGCCCTTGCGCCACCCCGCCTTGCACCTGGCCCGCCACCAGCATGGGATTGATCACCCGGCCGAAATCGTCGAGCACGCAATAGGAGACGATCTCCACCTTGCCGGTGTCCGGATCGACTTCGACCTCGCAGACATGGCAGCCATTGGGAAAGGTCGAGGCCTCGCCCTTATGGGTGGCGGCGCTGTCCAAACCGTTTTCGAATCCCGGCAGCGCATCGCGCTTCAGCGTCACGGCGAGTTCGGTGAGCGTGATGCTGCGGTCCTTGACCACAAACCGTCCGGCGCCATCGGCGGCGGAGAATTCGATCGTCTCGCCGCCGGCCTGAAGCACCTGCCCCGCCGCGGCCTTACCCTTTTCGATCACTTTGTCGGCCGTCAGCAGCAAGGCGCCGCCTGCCATGTTGAGGGAACGCGACCCGGCGGTGCCGCCGCCATTGACCCAATCGGTATCGCCCTGTTTGACGGTGATGGATTCAAAGGGCACGCCCAGCCGCTCCGCCAGCATCTGGGCGAAGGCGGTTTCATGGCCCTGGCCATTGGACTGCGTGCCGACATAGAGCTCGACGGCGCCATTGTCGGTGAATTTCACCGCCGCCGGCTCGCTGCCGACCGAGAACGTGATCTCCACATAATAGGCGATGCCGAGCCCGCGTTTGCGCCCCCGCGCCAGCGATTGCCGGCGCCGCGCCGGGAAGCCCTCGATATCGGCGCGCTTCAGCCCTTCCGCCAGGATATGCGGGTAATTGCCGGAATCGAATTGGACGCCGGCGAAATTGGTCATCGGCAATTCGTCCGGCCTCGCCAGATTGCGCTTGCGGATTTCGGCGCGGGACAGACCGCAGCGCAGAGCGGCGATATCCATCAGCCGCTCCATCAGATAGGCGGCCTCGGGCCGGCCGGCGCCGCGATAGGCATCCACCGGCGCGCTGTTGGTGTAATAACCCTTGATCGCAGCGAACACCGCGGGCACCCGGTAGACGCCGCCGAAGATCCGTCCTCCCGCCAAGGTGGGAATGAAGGGCGCATAGGCGGAGAGATAACCGCCCATCGCGGCCTCGCCGGTGATGCGCAAGGCGACAATCCGCCCCTGCGCGTCCAGCGCCAATTGCCGGTATGGCGCATGTCGCGGCCGTGATCGTCGCTGAGCAGGCTTTCGCTGCGCTCCGCGCTCCAGCGCACCGGACGGCCTGTTCGCTTCGCCGCGACTACCGCCAACGCCTGTTCGGGATAAGGAAACCCTTTCATCCCGAAGCCGCCGCCGACATCGGGCGTCACCACCCGCAGACTCTCAACCGGCATATTGAGAATCCGGGCCAGCACGTCGCGCAAATTGCCCGAGCCTTGGCTGCCCGTGTAAAGCGTCGAACGGCCGCTGGCGCGGTCCCAAACAGCGATGGCGTTGCGGGTCTCCATGGGATTGGCGCTGACCCGGTTCTGCACCAGCTCAGCCCGCGCGATATGCGCGGCGGAGGCGAAAGCCGCGTCGCAGGCCGCCGCATCCCCGATCACCCAGTCGAAACATAGATTGCCTGGTGCGCCCTCCCACAGCAGGGGGGCGCGGGCGGCGTCTTCCAGCCGGCCGGATGCATCCAGAGGCCGGTAGTCCACCACCACCTGCTCCGCTGCGTCCTGCGCCTGGGCAAGGGTCTCGGCGATCACCATCGCCACCGCTTCGCCGGTGAAGGTGATGCGGTCCCGCGCCAGCAAAGGCTTGGGCCGCACCTTGGCCATTGAGCCGTCGCGGCTTGGGATCGGCGCCAGGCAAGGCATGTCCCCTGCCCCGGCCGCTTCCACATCCTGATGGGTCAGCACCGCCACCACGCCGGGCATGGCCAGCGCGGCGGCGCTATCGATGCCGGCGATGGCGGCATGGGCATGCGGGCTGCGTACAAACACCGCATGGGTCTCGCCCCCAAAATGCAGATCGTCCGTGTACTGACCTTGACCGGTGACGAAGCGCAGATCCTCGCTGCGCTTGACCGGCTGGCCGATGCCGAATTTCATGGATCACTCCTGCCGGCAAGACTAGCCCCGGGCGCCTGCCTGTCAAAGGCGCTTGCCGGTTCGAGCCGTCGTAACGGACTTATTCCGCGATGCGAAATCGGCCTGCCGTTAGCCGCAAGTCATTGGTCCGAAACGGCACACAACCAGGGCGTGCCGCAAGACACTTAACACGCTGTTAATGGCTTGCTGCTAGAAAAACCGTGCAAACAGGCCGGGAACTGCTCGGCCCGTCAAGAAAGCGTTGAGGGTCGCGTGGGGTTGACCGCACATGATATGAGCGACATGGGCCGCCTCGCCCAGCTCGCGATCAATCCGCAGCACGGGGCGAGCCGGGAGGAAATCTACCTCGCGGTCGCGTCGCTGTACCGCATTCAGGGCGCGGGCCTCAACGCGCGCGAACGCGAATTGATGCGCGAAATTCTGCGCCGCCTCACCCGCGATGTGGAAATGGCGATCCGCATCGCGCTGGCCCAGCGCCTGGCCGAAGACACCAATGCGCCGCATGACCTGATCCTGCTGCTGGCCGACGACACCATCGAAGTGGCGCGGCCCCTGATCCTGAATTCCCCCCTGCTGACCGAAGCCGATGCCCTCAACCTGATCGCTGGCAAAAGCGTGCCCCATATCGAAGCTGTCGCGGGCCGTCCCAATATCAGCTTTCCCGTCACCGATGCCTTGGCCATGAGCGATGCGGAATCGGTGCTGATCGCCCTGGTGGGCAATGCCACCGCCAAGATTTCCGAACGCTCCTATGGCGCGCTGGTGGAAAAATCCCGCGCCATCGCCAAGCTGCAGGAACCGTTGATCCGCCGTCCCGACCTGCCGGTCGATCTGGCGAACAACATGTGTTCCTGGGTCTCGGACGCGCTCAAGACCTATATCGAGAACAATTACCATGTCGCGCCCAAGCGGGTGGACGACGCCTTGGCGCAGGCCGCCACGACGCTGGCCCATGAACCGCTGCGCATGCGCGAATCCCCCGCCGACAGCGCCCAGAAATTGATCGACAAGCTTGCCGCCTCGGGTCAGCTCAAGGCCGGTTTCCTGATGCGGGTGCTGAGCCAGGGGCAGATCGATCTGTTCGATCTGGCCTTCGCCAAATTGCTAGACATCGAGCTCGCTTCTTTCCGGCACTTTTTCTACCAGCAGCGCGTGGGGCCGGTGGCCCTGGCCTGCCGCGCCGTGGGGATCGACCGCTCGGTCTTCGCCACGGTTTTCAATCTCTCGCGCCAGACCCGGGACAAGGCTCAGTCCATGGCGCCCGAGGAACTGACCGAGGCCGATGCCGTCTTCGCCAGTTTCACCAAGGCGGCGGCCCTGACCGAGATCCATAGCCTCACCAAGGCGCCCTGATAAATCCCTGACGGGATTGGGATTATTCCTGCCGCGAAACGTGCTAACCTTGCGCCATGCAGGACGCATTCGGCCGTTCCATTTCCTATCTGCGCGTTTCGGTGACGGACCGCTGCGATTTTCGCTGCGTCTATTGCATGTCCGAACATATGAGCTTCCTGCCCAGGGACGAGGTGCTCTCGCTGGAAGAGATCGAACGGCTGTGCTTGGCCTTTGTCGATCGCGGGGTGGAGCGGCTTCGTATCACCGGCGGCGAGCCGCTGGTGCGCAAGAATGTGATGCAACTGTTTGACCGCCTGGGGGCGCGCATCGGCAAATCGGCGCTGCAGGAGGTCACGCTCACCACCAATGCCAGCCAGCTCGCCCGCCATGCCAAGGATCTGGTGCGCGCCGGCGTCACCCGGATCAATATCTCGCTCGACACCATGGATGCGGACAAATTCCGCCAGGTCACCCGCTGGGGCGACCTGACCAAAGTTCTTGCCGGGATCGATGCCGCCGACGCGGCAGGGCTGAAGATCAAGATCAACACCGTGGCGCTGCGCGGTTTCAACCAGGATGAAATCCCGGACCTGCTGCGCTGGGCCCATGGCCGCGGCTTCGATCTGACCTTGATCGAAACCATGCCGCTGGGCGAAACCGGCGAGACCCGTGCCGACCAGTACCTGCCGCTGTCGCTGGTGCGGGCAAACCTGGAGCGCAGCTTCACCCTCACGCCCAGCTCGCACCGCACCGGCGGCCCGGCGCGCTACTACCAAGTGGCCGAGACCGGCGGGCGGCTGGGCCTGATCACTCCCCTCACCCACAATTTCTGCGAAAGCTGCAACCGCGTGCGGCTAACCTGCACCGGGCAATTGTTCATGTGCCTGGGCCAGGAAGACAGCGCCGATCTGCGGGGCGCTTTGCGCGCCGGCGACGCGGCGCTGGACCGGGCCATCACCGCGGCCATTGCCAGAAAGCCCAAGGGCCATGATTTCGTGATCGACCGCCGCAATCCCGCGCCGGCCCTGGCCCGTCCCATGTCGCTGACCGGGGGTTAAGTGACCAAGCTTCATTTCACCGCGGCGCCCGACGCCGCCGAGGCGCTGGCCGAAATGCGCGCCCGCCATGACGATGCCGGCGCGGAAAACGCGCAGGTGATCATCGCCCTGGGCGGGGACGGCTTCATGCTGCAGACGCTGCATGGCTTTATCGGCAAGAACAAACCGATCTATGGGATGAATCTCGGCTCGGTCGGCTTTCTGATGAACGAGTACCGCACCGAGGATTTGCTGGCGCGGCTGGCGGCAGCCGAGCGGGCGGTGGTTCATCCCCTGCGCATGCAGGCCCATACCGGCAAAGGGGTCACCGCGGCGCTGGCCTTCAACGAAGTCTCGCTGCTGCGCGAGACCCGCCAGGCCGCCAAGCTGCGTATCCTGGTCGATGAAAAGCCGCGGATCGCCGAATTGATCTGCGACGGGGCCTTGGTCTCCACCCCGGCCGGATCGACGGCCTATAATTTCTCGGCCCATGGGCCGATCCTGCCGATCGACGCGGCCCTGCTGGCGCTGACGCCGATCAGCGCCTTTCGGCCGCGGCGCTGGCGCGGCGCGCTGCTGCCGCATCGGGCGCGGGTGCGGTTCGAGATCCTGGAAGCCGGCAAGCGCCCGGTCAGCGCGGTGGCCGACGATTTCGAGGTGCGCGATGTGCGGGCGGTGGATGTCGCCGAGGACCGCAGCGTCGCCATGACCATGCTCTATGATGCCGGCCATAATCTGGATGAGCGCATTCTCGCCGAGCAGTTCAGCGATTAGCGGTTTGTTTACCGTTAAGGCGCCCGCGCGAGGCGGGAACTTTCACCGGGCATTAACGGCGCGAAGTTAGTCTCGGATGGCCGTACCATAAGTTGTACGGCTGCTGCGGGCGCGCGATGAGTTACCGTTTCGATCGATTGCGGATGCTGGTGGTGGACGACAACGTCCATATGCGCAAGCTCGTCGTCACGATCCTGCAGGCCTTTGGCTGCACCATGATCAAGGAAGCCGATGGCGGCGAAAAGGCCTGGGCGGTCCTGAAGGAATTCAATCCCGATGTGATCGTGCTGGACTGGATGATGCCCGGCATGTCGGGGCTCGATGTGGTCAAACTGATCCGCACCGATCCCGCCTCGCCCAACCCCTTTGTGCCGGTGATCATGCTGACGGGCCATACCTTGCTGGCGCGGGTCCGCGAGGCGCGGGACGCCGGCATCAATGAATTCATCGCCAAGCCGGTTTCGGTGAAAACCATGATGCAGCGGCTGATGTCGGTGATCGAGCATCCCCGCCCCTATGTCCGCACCAAAAGTTATTTCGGACCTTGCCGCCGCCGCCGCGCCGATGCCGAATATACCGGACCGGAGCGTCGCGGGACCAAGGACAACGCTCCCGCCCAGGCGGCGGAATAGAGGGAAACGCCATGGCCCGCGAACAACCTATCGAGCTGTTCAACCCGCCCAATACCCTGAAGGCCAAGGCCGGAGGCGGCGGTTTTCCCAGCATCGACATGGCGGCGATCCAGCGCGCCGAAGCGGCGATGGAAGAGCTGAAAAGCGAATTCGCCGGCTGGCTCGCCGACGACGTCAAGCATCTGGTGGCGGCACGCGAGGCTTTCGCCAAATCGCCCGATGCCGACAATCGCGGCGCGTTGATGCGGGCCGCCCATGACATGAAAGGCCAGGCCGCGACCTTTGATTTCCCCCTGATCGCCCAGGTCGCCGGCTCGCTCAGCAAGTTGATCCACGAATTGCCGCCCGGCAGCGAATTGCCGCTTACCCTGGTCGATGCCCATGTCACCGCCATCCATGTGATCTATCGCGACAAGGTGACGGACAATTCCAACAAGATCGCCATGGTGCTGATCGGCGAGCTGGAAAAGCAGGTCGGCGAGATTTTGGACAGGGTCTGAAAGGCCGGGCCTGCCGGGCGGGCGTCACCTCTCACCCCGCCCTGGCCCTGCTCTGCCCGTCAGGTTTTGCGCAAGCGTCCGATTCCGAAGAATCCCAGCAACATCAGGGGCGCTGTGATCCAAAGCGATCCCGGTTCGGGGACGTTTGTGACCGTATCGCCTGCCGCAACGCGCCACTGTTTGGTGTCCGCAATGATCTGGGTGGCGCCCGTAGCGTCGGCGTTTTGGAATGTGTTGATCGTCAGGTAGTCCGCTGACGGATTGAACGAGATGTCGAAAAAGTTCGAGCCCCGCGACGAAACGGCGAACGTCGTGCCAAAACAACTGGCGTTGTCGCAGAATTGCGCAAAGCCATTCGCCGAGACATCGACATTGACGATCAACTCGCTGAGCGCGAAGGAGACGGGATCGATGGTGATGGTGTTCATCAAGCCATCTTGTGCCTGAACGGTGGCTTGCCCCCCGCCGGCGAACTGAATCAACTCATTGGAATAAAAATCGATATCGCTGTTGTGATCACTGTTGAGGCAGCCGACGATGACGGAGCCGGAGGCCACCCCATGGGTGCAAGGATTGTCGATGACATTGTCTCCAATACTGCCGCCGGTCGGCGAAATGGAGGTGATCATGGCGTTGGCCGGTATGGACAGGCAGAGGGCCGCGGCGGAAACACCAAGCAAAATACTCAGTTTCAAATCGCGAATAGTCATTTTTGACCCCATTATTGTTCCAATACGGCACAGCAAGGGGCGTGCCACAAAAATTCCATAATGTTGTCAAGCGCCGCGACGGCCCTATGTAATCTCTATTTACATGTTCAGGGCCGACACCGTTCCCACGCGTAAGCCCCTTTTACAGGTGAGGACCTCTGGTCTGTAAACGCGGCAAAGGCGGGTGAACACGCCGCTGTCCTTCAGCCGTCGTTTGCGGCCGAAAAGATATCCAGCATGCCTTGCGACAATTGCAGCGGCGCATTGAGGCCACCCTGGGATGCCGAGAAAAATCCGCTGGGTTGCCAGTTGAGCACGCCGGCCAGCAGCGCCTGGATATTGGCATCGACCGCGCCGGCGGCCCGTAAGGCCGCCGAAGGTTTGTCGACAGGCGCCTGGGCTTCCACGACAGGCGCGCCGGCGCCTGCGCCCGGCTGTTGCATCGCCCAGTCATAGACCTCGCGCACGCTTTTGGGCGCGCCATTGGCGTGGAAAAAGACGCTGCGATTGGCACCGGCCGCTTGGGGAAAGAGCGAGGCGGCGCTGGTCGACGGTGAGGATTGATTGGTGCGGATCAGCCTGCAGGCGGCGTCCGCACCGAGGAAATGCGCGGCATATAATTCGCCGCCGCAGACCGGGCGGCCAAGTTCGCTCTGCATCGTGGCCGCCGTGCTGTGGGCATATTCGCCCGCCATCAGGGCGGAGATCTGCGGGTCTTTCTTCAGCGCCAGGATCGCCTGGCGATCCGCATCGGTGGCGGCGTGATAGCGGCCTTCACTGTCGGTGCTGATGGCGCCGGCCAGCGAGCCCAGGCCGTATTTGGCGCCATGGCTTTTGACCAGGCCGAGCCAGGTCTGGTCGACAAATTGGAACAAGCCGGCGGCGGAAGAGGTGGCGGATTGGGCATTGGGTTTGAGGCTGGACTCGCGCATCGCCGTGCCCAGCAGGTAATGGAAATCCGAACCGGTCGCGCTGGCGGCCTGTTTGAGCGCGGTGAGCACAGAGGCGGTATCGGCGGGCCCGATCTGCATGGGCGGAAAATGCCCCGCTTATGGTTAACCGGAGCTTACCAAGTCCAGCCGCGCCTGGCGGTCCAGCGGGCGGTAGGGCACTGCCGGGCTATGGCCCCAGACGGGACCCGGCCAGGCCGGATCGCCGGGATGGCGGCCGACCACATGCAGATGCAACTGCGGCACCAGATTGCCCAGCGCGCCGACATTCAGCTTGGCCGCCCCCGCCCGTTTGATGATGTCGCCGGCCCGGGCTGCTTCTTCGATCAATTGCGCGCGATCGGCGGAAGAAAGATCGGTGATTTCGGTAAGACCATCCAGGCGCGGCACCAGCACCAGCCAGAAATAGCGCGCGTCATCCATCAGCAGCACTCGGCAGAGCGGCCAGTCGGCGGCAAGATGGGTGTCGGCGGCCAGGCGTGGATGAAGGACAAAACTCATGCGAACCGCCTCGGGTCAAACGCCGCAATCGGGGCGGCGCGATCCAGCAATTGATCGCACATGGTCTGTGCGATCGCCGGCGCGAAGAGGATGCCGTTGCGGTATTGGCCACCCGCCAGCCACAGGCCTTCGATCTTGGACGGTCCCAACAGCGGCAAACCATCGGGCGAGCGGGGCCGCAGACCCGCCCAATGATCGGCCAGGGTCCAATCCTTCGAGGCCGGGATCAGCCGCGCGGCGTGGGCGCGCAGATATTCGCGCCCCTCGCGCGTCGGCTTGGTGTTGAAGCCGGCCTCTTCCACCGTGGCGCCCACCAGCAGATGGGGCCCGCGCGGCACCGCATAGACGCCGTAACCCCACAGCACGGGACCCGGCAGGGCCAAGCCGGGCGGCGGAGCCAAGGCGATCATCTGGCCTTTGACCGGCGCGATGGGGGTGTCCTCGATCATGCCGCTCCAGGCGCCGGCCGCCAGAAGAACGCGGTCCGCCGGGTAAAGGCCGAAAGGGGTGCGGACGGCGGGACTACGGCCATCACGCTCGATCCGCACCACCGCCTCATTGGTCAGCAATTTGCCGCCGGCTTTCCGGAAAGCGGTGGCCAAAGCGGAGCCCAAAGCGCGGCTGTCGACATGGGCTTCATGCTCGGCCCAGAAGGCGCCGGCGAAGTCCCCCGTCAGCAGGGGAGCCAGCGCGCGGGCTTGGGGCACATCCACCAGGACGCCGCCTTGCTGGCGGGCCAGCCGGCTCACCGCCGCCGCATCCTCCGCCAGGATCAAGGCGCCGCTGCGTGAAAAGCCGATTGTCCGGCCGGATTCCGCTTCAATCTGCGCTGCAAAGTCCGGCCACAGCCGGTTGGAATAATGCGCAAATTCGATTTCCGGGACTTGCGCATCGGCAAGCTCTGCTGTCACTGCAATCATTCCGGCCGAGGCGGCGGTGGCGCCGGCGCCGGGCTGGCCGCGCTCCAGGACTGTGACCTGGGCCCCTGCCTGGACCAGCCGCCAGCCGATGGCCAGTCCCGCCACGCCGGAGCCGATGATGACGATCTTCATGACCCTGTCTTACCGGCAAAACAGCCGGCTTGTAACCGATCCGCTGCCCGGACGTATGATGGGACTTAAGCATCCGCCAGGAAAAGTGGAAGCGGGCAAAGCCCGCGAACCGGTTTTCCGTCCGGCGGTGCGGCCATCAAAAAGTGCATGGAGAGAAAGATGGAAAAGGCATTGTTCGGAGCGGGGTGTTTCTGGGGGGTGGAGGATTTCTTCCGCCAGGTGCCGGGCGTGGCCGCGGCCGTCAGCGGCTATGCCGGGGGCAGCATAGAGGCGCCGACCTATAAGCAGGTCTGCCGCGGCGACACCAATCATGCCGAGGTGGTGGAAATAACCTTCGATCCCACCAAGGTCTCTTATGCCACCCTGGTCGATCTGTTCTTCAAAATGCACAATCCCACCCAGCGCAACCGCCAGGGCCCGGATGTAGGCACCCAGTACCGGTCGGTGATCTTCACCCATGGCGAGGACCAGGCCCGGACCGCCGCCGAGCGGCTGGAGGCGGCCAGGGCCTCGGGGCGCTGGAAACAGCCCATCGTTACTGAGATCGAACCGGCCCCCAGCTTCTGGCCGGCCGAGGATTACCACCAGCGCTATTTCGAGAAACATGGCGGCTCTTGCCATGTGTCTTATGCGGAAGTGGCCAACTCTTAAACTCGATTGTCATCCCGGACCAGCGAAGCACCAGCGCGCTTACGCGCGCCGCTGCATCGCATCCGGGATGACAAGAGAGCTTACTGGCCCTTGGCGTTACGGACGACAAATTGCACTGCCACGGAGGTGCCGTCGGAGAGCGTGAGCACCACCGGCACCTTGGCGCCGATCTTCATCTTGGGCGTCTCGCACATCAGGTGAAAGCCGGCCGGGGCGAAGGCGACGCTGCCGCCCGCCGGGACATCGACCTTGCTCACCATGTCCATGCTGCTCATGCCGCCCTTGTCGGAGGATTGATGCAGCATCAGCATGCCGCAGGCATCGGACTTGGCGCCGGTGACGGCGATGTCGCGCGTGCCGACATTCTTGACGGTGAAATAGCCGCCGGCGGGAAGCCCGCCCGGCAGCGCGCGAAACCAGGCATCGGTCACCATCACCGACGCTTGGATAGCAGGGGCGGCTTTGGCCGCAGGAGCCTTGGCCGGGGCTTTCGCCGGGGTTTTCGTTGTCGGGGCGGCCTGGACCGCGGCGGTCATGGCCAGCAACAAAGCGAGCTTAAGCAGGGTTTTCATGTTCGGCTTTCTCCTCGTTCAGGCGCATCGTCACCAGCACCACGATCATGGCGGCAAAGCTGGTCAGCGTTCCGGGCAACCAGATCATCAACCCGCCATAATGCTCATCGTTCAAGGCGGTCATGTCCAGCACCCGGCCGCAAATCTCATAGACCGGGTAATAGTCGGTCATGGACAAAGAGAGAATGGCGCCAAGCACCATTTGCGGCAATTCGATCAGCAGGATCATCAGCCCCCGCAAAAGATGCGACAGCCGGGCCGGCGGTTTGGCGCGGCTGTCCAGCACCAGGGCCCAGAACATCACGCCATTCACGGCCATGGTCCAGTTCATCACCTGATAGAGGTCGTCGTCCAGCATGACATAACTGTGGATGGCGGGGATCAGCCAGAAATAAAGCAGGCCGACAAACAACACCGGCGCGATGGCGGGCCCCTGAAGAAATCCGATCACGCGCTGGACCGGCTTTGCGTCGACCAGGGGTTTGAGAAAATCCGGCATGCCGGCATACAGCAGAGGCCCGCTCATGCCCAAGGCGATCAGAAAGGCGCCCAGATGATGCAGCACAAAATGGGCGGCACGATGCACGAAGAACATATGCTGGGCGTAATAATCGACATGGGTCTGCAGCACGATATAGAAAGACAGAACACCGGCGACAAAACAGATCTTGCGCCAGAGCGCGGGCTGCTCGGCTTTGGGGAGAATCTTCAACCCACGGACGAACCAGGCCAGCGTCAATGCGGTCGCCAGAAATTCCGGCCAATGGAATTCCCACGGCATCCAGGCCGGCAGATCGGCGGGAAAAAGCCGGCAGGCCAGATACAGCGCCGCGCCCAGCGCCAGCAGCGCGGCATAGCCGGTCCATGAAAAAGGGCGTGTCATTGAGGCGCAATCTAATCGCCTGGAAGCGGCCTGCGAAAGCGTGATAAGGACGCGGCCCATGCGGATCCTGGCCCTTGCAATCGCCCTGATGCTCGCCGGTTGCGGGCGCGGCGCCTTTCATATGACTGACATTTCCGGCGGCATGCCCAGGCTGGACTTCCATCTGACCCGCGCCAATGACGGCGCCGCGGTAACGGGCGAGAACTATCGCGGTAAGGTGGTGGCGCTATATTTCGGCTATACCAATTGCCCCGACGTCTGCCCCACCACCCTGACCAACCTTGCCGATATGCTGGCCAAGGTTGGAAGCCCGGATGTGCGGGTGCTGTTCGTCACCGTCGATCCGGCGCGTGACACCCCGGCCGCGCTCAAAGCCTATGCCAAGGCCTTTTCGCCCCAGGTGGATGCTCTGAGGGGCAATGCCAATCAATTGGCCGATCTGGCCCGGCGCTATCGCGTCGCCTATTCGGTCAAGACCAGCCCGACCTACGAGGTCATGCATTCCAACGCCGTGTTCTTTTTCGATTCCGACGGCCACGCACGGCTGGTGACGACGAACACCGAGGACACCGCGGCGATGGCGGAAGATGTGAAACGGCTGTTGCGCCAGCAATAATCGTGTCACCTCCCCTTTAACGGGAGGCCCATGTCGCTGAAAGGTTGACAGCACGCGTAGTCGTGAGCTTCATCACGGAGCCCCTAGCAGCGGAGAGGCAAGATGATCCGTAGACATATCCTGTCGCTAGCGGCGCTGGCATTCAGCATAAGCGGTGCGATGGGCCAGAGTCCGCCCAAGCCCACCGCAAGCCCTGCGATCGATGCCATCCTGAATGCGTTCCAGACCCATGCCATCATAGGCATGCTCAACAATGAAGGGGCTGACAATCACGATCTGGCGCAGCAGCAGGATTTCTATGCTGCGCTGGTGCGCGATCCCCGCTTCGCCCGCGACGTCGGCAATGTTGTGGTGGAATTTGGCGCCGCCTCGGCGCAAGGTATCATGGACCGCTATGTCAATGGCGAGAACGTCCCTTATACCGAGCTACGCAAAGTCTGGACCGACACGGTGGGCTGGTCGCCGCCGCCGGTCAATCTCGGCTATGTGAACCTGTTCGCCCAGGTTCGCGCCACCAATCTAACCCTGCCGCCGGCACAGCGCATCCATGTCTGGCTGGGAGAGCCCGCCATCGACTGGTCGAAGGTGCGGAGTCCTGACGATCTGAGAGCTCCCGGCGGGACCATGCTGCAATTGCGCGAGGAAAGTGCCGCCGGAATCATCGAGCGCGAGGTGCTGGCCAAGGGGCATAAGGCGCTGGTGATCTATGGCGGCTACCACTTCTTGGCCGACTCAGTGCTAACGGGTGGGCGAACCACCATGGCCATGCTGATTGAGCGAAAGCATCCGGGTGCGATCTTCCGCATCGAAACCTATACCGGTATCGGCAAAGATGCCTGCACCGCAGAATTCGAGAAGACGATGAAGGATGTTACCGCGCCTGCCCTGTTGGCACCGCTCCACGGCACGACGCTGGACGAGCTGGCTTTCAGTGAACGTTGTTTTGTGTCGCCATTCGCATTTCCTCCGACGATGCCGGCGGCGCAACAGGCCGAGATGACGGAGCGTGTCAGACGCTGGCTATCCGACGCCATGCTCTATCTCGGCCCAGTGGCATCCCTGACGGGATCGCCCTTCCTGCCCGACATTTATATGGACGCGGATTATCTGAATGAAGTGATGCGTCGTCAGCAATTGGGCGGCCGCAAAATCACTCCGTCCGACCTGCAGATCACAGTGGACAAGAATCCGGCAGCACCGCGACCTTTCGCACATTAGCCAAGGAATGCCGCATAAATCTCTTCCCTTGTTCCTGACGCAACAATCCGGTCATTCCGGCGGTTGGTCGGCCTGATACCAGTGCAGATTGTCGGGCCGGGGAATGAATGCCAGGCGCGTCGAGGGCCCGGGGCCATAAGGCTCGGCGCGGTGCCAGCGGCCGATCGGGGTTGCGACCAGATCGCCGTCACCCACCGTCACCAGTTTTTCACCTTCCACCAGGAATTGCTGGGTGCCTTCGACCACCAGCCAGAATTCCGGAAAGTTCTCATGGAAATGGCCCAGGCTGGTGGGCGGCGGCGTGGGCACGCCCTTGTCCGAGCGCAGGATGGTGACATAGGTGTGATCGTCGCGTACCCAGACGCCGATCTTCTGGCCGCCCTCGACGATCTGTTTGCGGAAATCGATATAGGGATGGTTGATGGCGTCGTAATCGCCATGGCCGGTATAGATCGCCTTGACGTATTGCACGCCCGGGGTCGGCGTCGGTGTCTCGGTGATGGGATATTGGGGCGCCTCGCCCGCCGGACGCACCTCGAAGCGCAGCGAGGGCGCATCGCCCACCGTCTCCATGCTGTAGGGCACGCGCTTGGGCACTTGCACCAGAAAGCCCTTGGAGGCGACGAACGGCTCCTGCCCCTGGATGGTGAAGCGGATCTGTCCCGCTTGGACCTCCCACAAGACCCGGTCATCGGCATAGAACATGGTCTTGGTCTTCTCGCCGGGGCCTAAGGAAATCCATTGGGCGATGAAATCGCGGTCCAGATGCACGGTCTGGGCCCAATCGGGCTTGCCCTTATGCGCCGCCAGAATATCGGCCAGGCGCCAGACCAGCCGGTTGGGGCCGGTATAGGGTAGAAGCTTGGCGGGCTTGGCGGCCCAGGCCGTGATCTGGGTCTGGCTGGGCAGCGGCTTGGTGGTCTGTTCGGCCGTCGGCGGCGGCGGATTGTTCTGGGCCGCGGCGGGGAGCGCAAGCGCCAGCGCGGCAATAGTGAGCAAGGCCTTGGTGCGATGACTCATGGCGTCCCTCCCAGGATGTTTCCCGGATGGTAGCCGCGGGCGGAGGGGAAATCGATCCCCTGCGGGCTTATATGTGGAGCGCAGCTCCATCCGCCGCCAGCACCGCTTCGTGCATCATTTCCGACAAAGTGGGGTGTGGGAAGATGGTGTGGCTGAGTTCCTGGTCGGTGAGTTCGCCGGTCTTTGCGATGACATAGCCCTGGATCAGCTCGGTGACTTCGGCGCCGATCATATGAGCGCCCAGCAGCTCGCCGGTTTGCGCGTCGAACACGGTCTTGACCAACCCATCGGCTTCGCCCAGCGCGATCGCCTTGCCGTTGCCGATAAAGGGGAAGCGGCCGACTTTGATCTTGCGCCCGGTTTCCTTGGCCTTGGCTTCGGTCAGGCCGACGCTCGCCACCTGCGGCCAGCAATAGGTGCAGCCCGGCACATTGGAGGCGTTGAGGGGATGCACGCCTTTCACGCCGGCGATCTTTTCGGCGACGATGACGCCTTCATGCATGGCCTTATGCGCCAGCCAGGGCGGCCCGACGAGATCGCCGATCGCCCAGACGCCATCGACGCCGGTCTCGCCATATTTTCCGGCCACGACATGGGTGCGATCCACTTTGATGCCGGCGGCCTCCAGGCCTAGATTCTCCACATTGCCGACAATGCCCATGGCCAGGATGACCCGTTCGACGGTGAGTTGTTCGGTCTTGCCATCCTTGGCCTTCAGCGTGGCCGTGACGTTGTCCGCGCCTTTTTTCAATTCCGTTACCGTGGTGCCGGTTTTGAGCGTCATGCCTTGCTTGGTGAAGGCCTTGGCGGCGAAAGCGGAAATTTCCTCATCTTCCACCGGCAGCACCCGGTCCAGCACTTCCACCACGGTCACTTCGGCGCCCAGAGTGCGATAAAAGCTGGCGAATTCGATGCCGATGGCGCCCGAGCCCACCACCAGCAGGGATTTGGGGAAAGCCGGCGGCACCATGGCTTCGCGATAGGTCCAGACCAGTTTTCCGTCCGGCTCCAATCCGGGCAAGGTGCGCGCGCGGGCGCCGGTGGCCAGCACGATATGTTTGGCGGCGTATTCGGTGCTCTTGCCATCCTTGCCGACGGCGAGCTTGCCTTTGCCGGCCAGCTTGGCCTCGCCGGCGATCACGGCGATCTTGTGCTTCTTCATCAAGAAGCCGACGCCGTTGGAAAGCTGCTGGGAGACAGCGCGGCTGCGGGCCACGATCTTGGCGATGTCGAATTTGAAATTGTCGGCGGAAAAACCGAATTCGGGCAAGCGGTGCATCAGGTGCCAAATCTCGGAAGACCGCAGCAAGGCCTTGGTGGGGATGCAGCCCCAGTTCAGGCAGATGCCGCCCAGCCGCTCGCGTTCCACCACCGCGGTCTTGAGGCCCAGTTGGGCGCAGCGGATGGCGCAGACATAGCCGCCCGGACCGCCGCCCACCACAATGACATCGAAGCCGTCGCTCATAACAACATCGAGGCCGGTTCCTCGATGAATTGCTTCAGGGTTGCCAAGAATTTGGCGCCGGTGCCGCCATCCACCACCCGGTGATCGGCGGACATGGTGACGGTCATCACCGTGGCGATTTCGATCTTGCCGGCTTTCACAATGGCGCGTTCCTCGCCGGCGCCGACCGCGATGATGCAGCTTTGCGGCGGGTTGATGATCGAAGTGAAATTCTTGATCCCGTACATGCCCAGATTGGAGACGGAAAAGCCGCCGCCTTCATATTCGCTGGGTTTGAGTTTCTTTTCCTTGGCGCGGGCGGCCAGCGATTTGATCTCGTCCGAAATCTCCACCAGGCCCTTGCTCTCGGCCTGGAACACGATGGGCGTGATCAGGCCAAAATCCAGCGCCACAGCCACGCCGACATCGGCGTGGTGATGACGCAGGATGGCGGTGTCGGTCCAACTGGCATTGACATCGGGATGCTTGACCAGCGCCATTGCCGACGCCTTGACGATGAAATCATTGATCGAGAGTTTGTAGGCGGGCTTGCCGTCTTTTTTGGGCGCCGCCGCATTCATCCGCTCGCGTACCGCCATCAGCGCATCCAGATTGCAGTCGACGCTCATGTAGTAATGCGGGATCAACGTCTTGGCGCTGGTCAGGCGCTTGGCGATGGCCTTGCGCATGGAGTCGTGCGGAATTTCTTCGTAAGAGCCCGCCGGATAAAGCAGCCGCGCGTCGGGCAGCGGGGCAATACCCGGAACGGCAGCCGCGCCGCCCGTGGGAGCCGCACCAGGCTTGGCACCAGGTTTCGCGTTCTCCACATCGGCCTTGACGATGCGGCCGCGCGGACCGGAGCCCGATAGTGCGGCAAGATCGATTCCCTTGCCGGCGGCGATGCGCCGGGCCAGCGGCGAGGCGAAGATGCGACCTTCCGCTTTGGGAGCAGATGCGCTCTTAAAAGACGCCCCCTCATCCGACGCAGCCTTCGCTGCGCCACCCTTTCCCCCCTCGGGGGGGAGAGGACCAGAGGCGGCACTCTTTCCACCTGCACCGCTTGGGGTGAGGGGGACTTGTTTTTGCGCGGGCACTTCAGCCTTCACCGCTGCCTTGATATCTTTCATCACCGCAGGAATGTCGACAGCGTCGGGTTTTTCGCCCTCTTCCAGTAGCGTGGCGATGGGGGCGTTGACCTTGACGCCTTCGGTGCCTTCGGGGACCAGAATCTTTCCGATCTTGCCCTCGTCGACGGCTTCGAATTCCATCGTCGCCTTGTCGGTTTCGATCTCGGCCAGAATGTCGCCGGACTTCACCGTCTGGCCTTCCTTGACCAGCCATTTGGCCAGCTTGCCCTCTTCCATGGTGGGCGACAAAGCGGGCATCAGAATGTTGGTCGCCATATTACAGGCCCTCAACTATTGGGGCGAGAGAACGATAGCTCCAGACGACGCCGGTAACAGTGGTTACGACAGAAAATATTTGAAGAATGCGCTCATTTTGCCAGAAACTCATCATCAAAACTGCGAGCGCCTTGGGATGTTCCTGCCGCTCATCCAGCGCAAAGCGCGGAATTGCCAGAGAAAGACGCCCCAACCAGAGGCCAACCAAAAACTGAAGATTCATCACGACCGCTAACACGAGGATTTCACAAAAAAACAGCAGCCCAAACAGTCTCCAATTCCAACTCCCGGGCAGCACAAACAAAAGCGTTTTCGCCATGAAACAAAGCACCGCATAAGACAGGACGAGGGATACCAGATATGTTTGTCTAGATTGGCGTTCCCGATACTGCTTGTAATCATCGAGCGTTATCGGTCTCAACATCTCGTCACCGGTAGCAAACGGCTTTCACCGCCTGGATCACGTCATCGAGGGTGGGCAGCGCCAGTTTTTCCAGATTGGCGGCATAAGGCATCGGCACATCCTTGCCCGTCACCTTGGTGGGCGGCGCATCGAGGTAATCGAAAGCATCCAGCGCCACGCGGGCGGCAATTTCCGAACCGACGGAGCAGACCGGCCATGCCTGTTCGACGGTGACGATGCGATTGGTCTTCTTCACCGACTCCAGCACCGTGTCGATGTCGAGCGGGCGCAGGGTGCGCAGATCGACGATTTCGGCATCGATGCCCTCCGCCGCCAGCTTCTCGGCGGCGTCCAGCGCAAGGCCCACGCAGATCGAATAGCTGACGATGGTGACGTCAGCGCCCTGCTTCACCACCCGCGCCTTGCCGATGGGAAGCACATAGTCGTCGAGCTTGGGCACCGGGAAGGAACGGCCATAGACGATTTCGTTTTCCAGGAAGATCACCGGATTGGGATCGCGGATGGCGGCTTTGAGCAAGCCTTTGGCGTCGGCGGCGAAATAGGGGGCGATCACCTTCACGCCCGGCACCGAGGCATACCAGGCGGAATAATCCTGGCTGTGCTGGGCGCCGACCCGGGCGGCGGCGCCATTGGGGCCGCGGAATACGATCGGGCAGCTCATCTGGCCGCCCGACATATAGCGGGTCTTGGCGGCGGAATTGATGATCTGGTCCATCGCCTGCATGGCGAAATTCCAGGTCATGAATTCGACGATGGGTTTGAGGCCGTCAAAAGCCGCGCCGATGCCGAGGCCCGCAAAGCCATGTTCGGTAATGGGGGTGTCGATCACCCGCTTGTCGCCGAATTCGTCCAGCAGGCCTTGGCTGATCTTGTAGGCGCCCTGGTACTGCGCCACTTCCTCGCCCATCAGGAAAACATCGGCGTCGCGGCGCATTTCTTCGGCCATGGCGTCGCGCAAGGCATCGCGCACCGTGATGGTGACCATCTGCGTGCCTTCGGGCACATCCTGTTCGGGGGCGACCGCAACTTTAGGGGGCGGCGCGGCCCCCTCACGCTTATCCGCTCCCGTCTTGGGGGCGGCGGCGCTCTTTGCATCCTCGCCGCTTTGGGGTGCCTTCGCTGCTTTCTTCGGCGCAGGCGCCGCACCGGCCTTCTCGCCTTCGCCCAGAAGCGTGGCAATGGGGGAATTGACCTTCACCCCTTCGGTGCCTTCGGCGACCAGGAGCTTGCCGATTTTCCCCTCATCGACGGCTTCGAATTCCATCGTCGCCTTGTCGGTTTCGATTTCGGCCAGGATGTCGCCGGATTTGACGGTATCGCCTTCCTTGACCAGCCATTTGGACAGCTTGCCCTCTTCCATGGTGGGCGACAGCGCGGGCATCAGGATCTCTGTGGACATGTCAGGCCGTGATGTCGGTGTAGAGTTCGGCAAGACCGGGCTCGGGACTTTCGGTGGCGAATTCGGCCGCGGTGGCGACTATGGCCTTGATTTCACCGTCCATCGCCTTGAGGTCCTCTTCGTTGACGACGCCGCGCTCGATCAGCTTCTTGCCGAAATGCTCGATCGGATCGCGCTTCTCACGCACTTCGGTGACTTCCTCGCGGGTACGGTATTTGGCCGGGTCGGACATCGAGTGGCCGCGATAGCGATAGGTCTTCATTTCCAGGATGATCGGGCCATTGCCTTTGCGGCAATAGTCGATGGCCTCGGCGCCGGCGGCGGCCACCGCCTCGACATCCATGCCGTCGACCTGGCGGCCGGGAATGTTGAACGAGACGCCGCGCTTGGAAAAATCGGTCTCGGCGCTGGAGCGCGCCACGCTGGTGCCCATGGCATATTGGTTGTTCTCGATGATGTAGACCACCGGCAGCTTCCACAGCTCGGCCATGTTGAAGCTTTCATAGACCTGGCCCTGGTTGGCGGCGCCGTCGCCGAAATAGGTCAGGCAGACGCCG